>CAZUCA010000019.1:0-50777 GCA_964619125.1 uncultured Owenweeksia sp.
AAAATTAGAATCGTTCTACATTAATCCACTCCTTACTTTTGCGGCGATGAAAAAGCTGATCCGAAGACTCACCCGCATTGAGCTCGTACTGGTATACCTGGTAATCATCGCCGGCAGCGTAGTACGCATGACCGGCTCCGGTATGGGCTGCCCCGACTGGCCCAAGTGCTTTGGCTACCTCATCCCGCCTACCGAGCGATCGCAACTTGAGTGGCAACCGGGCCGGGACTTTAAACAGGGGCAAATCATAATTGTAGACGAAAGCCTGAAGGTGGCCAACGGCGATTTCACCACCGGTAGAAGCTATGACCCGGTGAACTGGGATAATTACACTAAGCATGACTATGCCGAGTTCAATCCCTCGCACACCTGGACCGAATATATCAACCGCTTGTTTGGTGCCGCTTCTGGGGTGCCAATGATCCTGCTCTTTATCCTGGGTGGCCTGCTGGTGCGCCAAAACTGGCGCTATTTTGTATTAGCCGCCATGGGGCTGTTTCTCCTGGGCTTTGAAGCCTGGCTGGGAAAACTGGTGGTGGATGGCAACCTTATCCCCGGCAGCATTACCATCCATATGATGGGGGCCCTGGGCGTAGTGGCTATTTTACTGGTGCTACTGGGCATCAACACTGACTTCCGCAGCATAAAACACTACCGGGGCTACCGCAACCTTCTTTTAGTTGCAATGCTCCTTAGCGTTTTGCAGATTATTATCGGCACCCAGGTACGGGAGCAGGTGGATTATCTAAACAAAGCAGGCATTAGCCGGGCGCTGTGGATCGCTGAACTTGACTGGGCCTTTTACCTACATCGCAGCTTTTCTATAGTACTGGTGGCAGTTAATGGCTGGCTGTGGTGGCAAAATCGTCGTCACCAAATGGGCTTCCGCGAAATGAATGCCATTATGGCGCTGATAGTACTGGAAATTCTACTGGGGGTCATCCTCAATTACGCCGGCATGCCCAGCTTTGCGCAACCCTCCCACCTGCTGCTGGCTACCTTGCTCTTTGCCTTCCAGATGTATGCCCTGGTGAGGTTGATCCTGGCCGATAGGATCCAATTGATAAGGGTGAAGGAGAAAAGTCAGTCTTCGTAGATCACGTCCATAGCGCGGAAGGAGTCGCGCAGGTTTACCTGCACTTTTACCCCCCCAAAGGCAAAGGCCGGCAGTATACTTTGGATATTCTCGTTGAGCAGGTACACGCGGATGCCTTCTGACTCCAGGCGCGCCTTTAGCAGATAGGCCTGGTTCACATTGTCAAATTCGGCTATAGTGACGAGTTCTGCCATTTCAGGGTTTCGATCAGATGGGTAACCTCTCCGACCATAAAATTGTTAACCGGCTGCAGTGAATCCGGGTTGGGTTCAGCATAAAAATACAGTACACCGCGCAGAAAGTGATCGGTGCTGTCAGTCATAAAAAACTGCAGGTTAGAGGCTGCCTCTCCTTCTATAAGATAGAGCAGGCCATTTACATCCCGCACGGAGTCGGTATATAATTTCTCCTCAATACCATCAGCCATCACCGTGTGTTTATAAGCCAGTTCACGGCCATCGTTGAGTAATGTCTGCCGGTTTTCTGGGGTTACCGCTTTGTAAGTTAGCTGCAGGGTAGCCTTAAGATCGGGATAATATAGGTCGCCCCAGCAGTTTTTCTTCTGGCGCCAGCGGGCATTTTCATTGTACTGAAAAGAGTAGGGACAATCAATGTTGAGCTGGGTATATTTCCTTTCGGGCAATCCGATCCTGAAAAAGCCCCGTGGTTTGGGGGTATAATTTTCATCGCCATTACAACTCACCAGTGCCAGCAAAAGCAGCAGTACAACACTATTCTTCAGCATTCTCCTCGTTTACATTTTCGGGCAAAGTAACTTTTATGCGTTTGATACGGCGGCCATCCTTGCTTTCCACCTTAAATACAAAGCCCTTGAATTCTATTTCCTCGTGCTTCTCCGGAAACTTTCCAGACATCTCCAGCAGAAAGCCGGCCAGGGTATCGGCATCGCCACTGGCCTCCTGAAATTCCTCCTCTTCTACATCCAGCACCTTGGTAAAGTCGGTCAGGTGAGTCTTACCCTCAAAAACATAGGTTTTCTCGTCGAGCTTGGAATACACTAATTCATCATCGTCAAACTCATCACTGATCTCGCCCACAATTTCCTCGATCACATCTTCGAGGGTAATAATACCTGAGGTACCGCCAAATTCGTCCACCACTATGGCCAGGTGAATTTTCTTCTCCTGAAACTCCTTCAGCAGGTCGTCAATTTTTTTGTTTTCGGGCACAAAGAAGGGTTCCCGCAACAGGGCGGTCCAGTCAAAATTGTCGTGCTGATCGATATGCGGCAGCAGATCCTTGATGTAAAGCACCCCTTTTACCTGGTCAAAATTATCCTCATAGGCGGGAATACGACTATAGCCGCTCTCCACTATCATGCTAAGAACTTTGTTGTAATCCCAGCTCATATCAACGCTTACCACGTCCATGCGTGGTTTCATGATCTGGCGCACATTGGTACTGCCAAATTTCACAATGCCTTCCAGGATTTTTTGTTCCTCCTGACTGGTACCTTCACTATTAGTCAGCTCCAGCGCCTGGGTAAGATCGTCAACCGACAGGTTTTCGGAAGTATTGCGCAAGCGTTTTTCAATAAAGCCGGTACTATTTACCAACACCCGGCTAAAGGGCCGACAGATACTGCGCAGTGCCAGCATAGGTTTACTCATCAAAGTAGAGAAACTCATGGGATTGCGGTTGGCATATACCTTAGGCAGGATTTCACCGAAGAGCAATATCAAGGCGGTGATCACGCCAATTTCGATAACCAGCCCCAGGGTAGGGTTGGTACCAAAATTAAACAGCCGATCACTTATAAAGGCGGAAAGAATAACAATACCAACATTTATGAAGTTATTGCTAATCAGTATGGTAGCCAATAAAGTCTTAGGGTGATCGAGCAGGTTGCTCAGGTTTTCATAGGTCTGCTTGTGTTGCGACCTGATGCCTTCCAGATCCTGGGTTTTGAGCGAAAAAAAGGCCACTTCAGAGCCGCTCACCAGGGCCGAACCTACCAGCAACAGCAGCAGGATGGAAAGGGGCAGCAGCAAGGCCGGCTCAAAGGGTTGAAATATTTCGGAAAGTAAGACTAAACTCTGGGGTTCAGGGTCCAATTCGCTACGCTTTGGTTAATACTTCAGAAGGGCAGATCGTCCTCCTCTTCACCTCCCAGGTCATTGGGCTGGGCCGGGCTGGGGTTGTTCTGAGCTGCCCCATAGCCAGCGCTCTGACCCTGGGCCGGAGCTGCATCGCGGGGACTACCCAGCATAGTCATGTTATCAGCTTGAATTTCGGTGGCATATTTCTTTTCGCCGGATGCATCCTCCCAGTTACGGGTGCGAATGCGGCCCTCAACAAAAACTTTATCACCCTTTTTCAAATATTTCTCAGCTACCTCGGCCAGGCCCCGGCGACACACAATGGTATGCCACTCGGTGGAGGTTACTTTTTCGTTGGTTTGACGGTTGGTATAGCTCTCAGAAGTAGCCAGGGGAAAGCGGGCCAGCATATTGCCACCTTCAAAGGTCTTTATTTCAGGATCCTTTCCCAGGTTTCCGATAAGCATTACTTTGTTTAAGGAACCGGCCATAGTTTATTTGTTCAATTGGATTAAATGTATCAATATTCAGCTAAAGGGCAAAGTTAGCTGATTTCGATCCAAATATTGCCGCAACGGCCGGGGGAATGCTAATGTTTCCAATTCGGCCCCAGTTTGCCAGATTCCTTCCCCGCTCTCAACTTTAAAGCCGGCATCGGCATCAAAACGCAAAATGGTAATATGAATGGTCTGGTGGCTTAATTTATGGGGCGGCAGTTCCTCTGCTACCGCTTTTAAAGGTGCGGCTAAGCCCAAACTGAGCTCCGCCTCCGCCATTACCTTAGTAATGGGCTGTGGCTCATGATACTCCAACAGCGGCAACTGATACAGTTTACGCCAAATATCTTTCCCGCGGCGCTGCTCTACCAGCACTTTGTCACTTTGGGTGCAGAGTAAATAGTAGAAAAAACGTTGACGGTTGTAATGCCTGCGCTGCTTTACCGGCAACTCGCCCACCCGCCCCTCGGCCCAGGCCATGCAGGATTCCTGCAGAGGACATTTCTCACAGGACGGCTTACGCGGTACACATTGCAGTGCGCCAAATTCCATAATGGCCTGGTTGTAGGTGGCCGGATCTTTACGGTCAAGATTGTCTACCGCCAATTGCTCAAAAAGCTTCCGGCCTCCGCTGGTGTTGATCGGGGTGTCTACCCCAAAGTATCGGGCCAGTACCCGGTACACATTACCATCGAGCACCGCCCGGGGCTCATTGGCCACAAAGGATGAGATCGCTGAGGCGGTATAGTCACCCACTCCTTTCAGGGCGAGCAATTCATCATAGCTATGCGGAAATTTCCCACCCATATCCTCCGCTACAGTTTTAGCGGCTGCGTGCAAATTACGGGCGCGACTGTAATAGCCCAATCCTTCCCATAATTTCATCACTTCTCCTTCGGAGGCTCGGGCAAGATCATCTACGGTAGGAAACTGACGCACAAATTTTTGATAATAGGGTAAGCCCTGGGCAACCCGGGTTTGTTGCAAAATAATTTCGGCGAGCCAGATGTGATAAGGGTCTTCAGATTGGCGCCACGGAAGGGCTCGTTTATGCCGCTGATACCACGTTCTGAGGGAGGCTTGAAAGGGAGTTTTCGGCAAAATTATTGTATTTGAAGCACTTAGGTATTGAAATTTTGAATAATTCTCTTTCCGGAAGAGGATTTTTCATTTTATATTTGCAGCCCTCAAAATTAAGAGATTAATAACTTAATTATCATAAACAAATGACTAAAGCGGATCTCGTTACCAGGATTTCTGACAAGACTGGGATGGAAAGAGCTGACGTGCAGGCCACGGTTGAGTCTTTCATGAAGGAGGTAAGAAACTCTCTCGAAACAGGTGAAAATGTATACCTGAGAGGATTTGGAAGCTTCATTATCAAAGAAAGAGCTGAAAAAACCGGAAGAAACATTTCGAAGAACACCACCATCATTATCCCTGCTCACAACATTCCTTCATTCAAGCCGGCCAAAACCTTTGTTGACGCTGTCAAAAAAAAGGTGAAGGTTAAGTAATTCGCTTTTGAAAAAAGGACTTGTCATACTCATTTTGTCAGGAATAGCTCTACTCGCGTTCTTGTACTTCTCACCCGTCAGTCCTTCTGCATCTGATTCTGCTGCTACGGCAAGCACTGAGGAAACAGAGGAACAAACTGAGGACAACCTTAGCCCTGAGCAACAGGTGGACGAAGCTTTGCGCTTGATGCAAAGTGGCGAATTACCACCGATGCAGGCCATATTGAAAATCAGAGATGTGGCTGAAAACTACCCCGGCAATGTTAAAGCCAATTTAACTCTGGGGAATTTTTCGATGCAAACCGCCCAGTTTGATAAGGCTATTGAGAGGTTTACGACAGTATTGGAGCAACAGCCCGAAAATGGGATTGTACACCGCCTGCTGGCAGAGGCTTATCTGCGAAACGGCGACACTGCTAAAGCCCAACAAAGTTTTGACAAGGCCCTGGAACTGGTAGACGAGCAAAGTGCTGCTGGTTTTAAAGCCGAGTTACCCGAATTGAGTAAATAACATTTTAAAGAATCACACTATGCCAAGTGGTAAAAAGAGAAAAAGACACAAGATGGCTACCCACAAACGCAAAAAGCGTTTGAGAAAAAACCGTCACAAGAAGAAATAACCCCTTTCGGGCAGTTTATTGAATTGCTACACCAAAAGCACCGCAACAGGGTGCTTTTGGTGCTGGTTCACACTTTAAGATACCAGTGCCGCTCAATTCAATTTACTGCTGATCTAAAACATTTACAAGGTGAGTACAGAATTAGTAATTAATTCACGTACTGCCGATGAAGTAGCTGTGGCGCTACTAAGGGACGGTAAGCTTACCGAACTTCATTACGACAACACCGATGATTTTGCCGTGGGAGATATCTACCTGGGCAAAGTCAAAAAAGTGGTACCCGGCCTCAACGCTGCATTTGTAGACGTGGGCTATGAGAAAGATGCCTTTCTCCACTATCACGATTTGGGACCACAAATCCGTTCGTTGAATAAGTTTACCAAAAAAACCCTGACCGGAAAACAGCGCTGGTCGCTGGCCGATTTTGAATCGGAGCCGGACATCGATAAAAATGGCAGTATAAACCAGGTTCTAAAACCCGGTTACAACATCTTGGTACAAATAGCGAAAGAACCTATTTCTACCAAAGGACCACGTATTACTTCCGAGCTTTCCCTGGCCGGAAGATTCATTGTTCTTGTACCGTTTTCAGACCGTATAAGCGTAAGTTCCAAACTGCGCGACAAGGAAGAAAAGGATCGCCTCCGGAGGTTGATCAAGAGTATCAAACCTAAAGGCTTTGGCGTGATTGTACGCACTGCTGCAGAGGACTGCTCGGTAGCGGAACTCGACTCGGATCTGCAGGATCTGGTCAATAAATGGAAAACCATGCACCGGCAGATGCAACGCGTAAAGGCTCCTGCCCGGGCCCTGCGCGAACTGAACCGGGTATCGGCGCTTATTCGCGATATTCTCAACGACTCATTTAACAGCATTACCACCGATGATAAAGGGGTATATGAAGAAATGAGAGGCTTCTTGAGGAATATTGAGCCCGGCAAGGAAGAGATCGTAAAGCTTCATGAAGGCCGTACACCGGTGTTTGAACACACCGGTATTGAACGCCAGATCAAAGCCAGCTTTGGTCGGTCGGTATCCATGGGCAAAGGTGCCTACCTTATTATTGAGCATACTGAAGCCATGCATGTGGTAGACGTGAACTCGGGTAACCGCACCAATAGCAATGAAAACCAGGAAGCCAACGCCCTGGCAGTAAACCTGGCGGCAGCTGAGGAAATTGCTCGTCAGCTCCAGCTACGCGATATGGGCGGTATAATTGTGGTGGACTTCATTGATATGCACAAGTCCGATAACCGCAAGAAACTCTTCGAGCATCTCAAAAACGTGATGAAGAATGACCGGGCTAAACATAAGATCCTGCCCGTAAGCCGCTTTGGGCTGGTGGAGATCACCCGTCAGCGTGTTCGTCCCGAAATGAACATTCAAACCCGGGAAGAAAACCCGGATGGCAACGGCGAAATTGAAGCCCCCATTCTTATTATTGATCAGATTGAGCACCGCCTCGAATTGATCAGTGGCCAGGATAAAGACAAAAACATTTTCCTGCACACCCACCCATTTATTGCCGCCTATCTTACCAAGGGCTGGTTCAACAGCCTCAGGCGCAAATGGAGCAAGAAGTACAAAAAGAACCTGAAGGTCATTCCCAGGGATTCTTTCAAATTTTTGGAGTACCAGTACTTCAATAGCAAGGACGAACTTTTTGAGTTTAAGTAAAAATTAAGCCCCTCATTTTGAGGGGCTTTTCATTTTTAATTTTTCTACAAAAGCCTCCTACAAGCTCTCAGAATATTCTTACATCATTTTGATTTTCAAGTAGTTACAGCGTAATTTCTCTTGCATTTCAATTATTAAGTTCTATTTTCGCCGCCTCCTTCGAACTCTCTAATTGAATAAAAATTAACGCTATGACTAAACTTCGCACCGCAGTAGTCGGCTTGTTGGCCCTGACCACTGCTATGCACGCACAGCAATCTCCCGGAGGATTGCCACTCAACAACTCTCTCAGTTATCAATCACAAAACGTACACGCTTCAAGTACACGCAACAACTTTAATGCAGCCGATGCCTTTGACGGTGATTTTAGCAGCGCCTGGCAATCGAATGCCGCTCTACCGAGCAACTACATCTCTAATTCGCGCCAAAACTTGCTTGCCAGCACCGGCAGCTTTAGCGCTACTTCGAGCAGCACCAACTTTCAGGAAGTTTTTGACGGTGACCTCCGCACTTCCGCTAAGATTCATAAAGCCGGTCCCGATTGTTATGTGCAGATCAGCTTCAAGCAGGCACAATACATCGACCGCCTCAGCGTAAAATTTGCCGGTAGTGACGATCTGCTGTTCAACATTACCGATGCCAACGGCAATAAGCAGGTTAAAGGTCCCCTGTCACCAAGCCAAAGCTATTCGCTGGAGGAAATTATCATCGGTGGCCAGGTAAGTGACATAAAAATTTACGCCACCAGTGATTTTGATCTTTTCGAAGTTGCTGCCCTCGGTCAGTACCTCTGTGAAGACCTGGTAGTAGACCTGGAGAAACAAGCCACCATTGACTCGGTGTGCACCAGGCTTTTGCCACACAAAAACCTTGACTCAGTGGTGGTAGCAGTGAGCAATGACAGCCTCAACTGGAGTCGCATCGGCCAGGCTGACATTAGCGGTTATGATATGAGTACCCTTAGCCTCACTACTCCGGTTCAGGGTCGTTATATCCGTTACCGCAACTATGTTAAAAAAGCCCACTGGGCTTCAGCTACTATTTCAGAAAGTGCCATCTTCGGTAGTGATTCGGCCACCACTGTTCCTGCTGGTGGATTTGACCCTCATGCAGGCCTAAGCAATAATCACCACCTGATCAGCAGAGTATCTGCCAGTTCTGAGGACGCCTCTCACCCCAAGGAAAATATCATTGATGAGGATTTTAAAACCTCCTGGGAACCGGTGGCACCGCTGCCCCGAGCCTATGTGAATAACCCTCGCCACAATGTACTGCTGGGTGCTAAATTCACCAATACCAGCCCCAGTGGACTCGGTTCTTTAGCCGCAATTACTGATGGCGATGTTTCCAGCACTGCCACTATCAGCACCAGTAAAAAGGTTTATCTGGAAATGGAATTCAGCAAGCCCGTTTACCTAAGTAAAATCAGCTTTTCAGGCATCACAGACAATACCGAGCAAGGCATTGAGATAATTGCGGTGAACATGTCTAACAGCTGGAAAAAGGCCATTGAATATAGCAAGGCTGACAACTACAAGACCAAGGATGGGGTAATCGAAGACCTGATTCAGAAAATTATCATCCGCACCGAAGGCGACTTTAAAGCCAATGAACTTTCAGCAGTAGGGCAAACCCTGAGCGAAGATATCGTAGTGGACCTGGCCTCAGCCAAGTCAGTGGGCTACATTTCCATGTCTTATAACGGCCCCAGCGACGTAGACAGCGTACGGTATTACACCAGCCTTGATTCAGTGAATTGGGATTACCAATTGAGCTTCGTTCCCAATGTTTATCAGGAAGTGGTACACACTTTACCTCAGCCTACCCAGGCCCGCTATGTAATGGCCAGAGCTTATATCATTAAGCAGGACTTTAAAGCGGCCGCACTGAGTGAAATGAAAGTTTACGATAAGGAAGGTGTTTACGGTACCCTCCAGCCCGCCACTCCCAATCAGCGTACCCTTAGCGACATTATGGGAATCAACGGTATCTGGGGTTGGGGCAACGGCCAGTACTCCGACCTGATTGACACTACGGTAGGCCAGCACCTTTTCAGTAAGGTAGCCAGCCACGCCCGTAACTACCAAAATATGTGGTGGGATGTGGATGATCCCGATGAAACTCCCGGCTACCATGATATGAGCCTCGCTATGTGGTGGCTCGACTGGGACCGCGAATACCAGGCCTGGGCAGACGCCGGGCTTGACGTAAACGTTACCCTGCAGTTTATGCGCTGGAAATTTCCTGAGCATAAATGGGATAGTGTAGAACAAGCCTCCTATAATTACGGCTACACCTTTGCCCGTCACTTCGGCCCCACCTATGGCAACGGTTTGGTAAAGCTTTTTGAAATCGGTAACGAGCCCTGGGCCTACCCGGCTGAATTCTACCGCAAGGTTCTTTATCATATGGCTCGCGGTGTAAAGGATGCCGATCCGGCCCTCCCCACCTTTACCTGTGCCCTGCAGGCGCATTCAAAGGAAGCCACCAAGCACTATGCGGGCATCCACATGGACGCTGCCTCGGCCCAGCTGGTGGATGGCCTCAACATTCACACCTACAGCTTTATGTACGACCCCGAGCTTCAGAAGCGGGTAGCCACCTATCCTGAAAACCCAATGTCAGGGATGCGTGCTGTGGTTAACGCTGTGAAGTTCAGGGATAAGAACATGCCTGGCAAGAAACTTATCGTATCGGAATGGGGATGGGATAGTGACGGTTATGGCCTGAACTGCAACCACGGTGAGTGCGTAAGCGCTAAAGCCCAGGCCGACTATGCCGTTCGTGGCTTGTTATACCTCGATCGTATGGGAGTTGACCAGGCAACCTGGTTCTTTTATGGCGACACTCCTGCCGATAATGGTTTGTTCTCACGCTCTGGCCTTACCGGAGGTAACAACAACACCCCTATCAAGCGCAGCTTTAAAACCTGGCACGGACTGCGTCATACCATTGGTGATTACTACTTCCAGGATGCCGTAAAAGAGGATCGCGATGGCTGGGTTTACCAGTATGGTGATGCCCAGGGCAATCCTGCCTACCTGGTGGCCTGGCTGCCTATCGATGCTGACGATCTCCGCAGTGAAAATGTTAGCATCAGCTATCCCTTCGAAGCCGACAGCACTTTTGTACTGGACGGTAGCAACATGATGCCCAGCCACATCTCAAACCCGGGTTACAGTAACGGTAAGATGCACCTGAGCCTGTCAGCTACCCCTATTATCATTAAGCTGAAAAACAGCAATGTGGTGAAGAAAAACACCGTTGCCCCTCAGGCTTTGGTTCAAAGCAAGGAAGAAACCCTGCAAATGGAGGCTTTCCCTAACCCCAGCAACGGACACTTTAGCCTGAGCCTTGACAATAGTGAAGGTACCCTGAGCTACGAAGTTTACGACCTGGCCGGAAAGCTTATGCGTAAGATCACTGACATCCAGCTCACTGCTGGCGATCAGCTGTCAGTAAATCTTTCTGATCTGCAGTCAGGACATTACATCCTCAAGGCTGAAGTGGAAAACGAGGGCAATGTAAAATCAAAGCAGCTGAAAGTGGTGATCCACTAAGCTGAATACATTTGAACACTCTTCTGAAGGGCGGTCCGGGCGGGCCGCCCTTTTTTATGTTTTCCTTCCCCGCTCCTATTGCTGTTTTTTGATCACTACAGCTAGATTTGTGTAACTTCAGCCCGCTTTTACCAAAAACCACATTCATGAAAAAAATATTTGCAATCGCCATGAGCGCCGCCACCCTGGGTACTTATGCCCAAGGGGAAGTGATGAATCCCGAAAAACTATGGGAACTGGGAAGGGTCAGTCTTGAGACCGTGTCACCAGATGGCAAAAACTTCATTTACGGCGTCACCGAATACGACATCAGCGAAAATAAAGGAAATCGTGACCTGTATAGCATGCCGGTAGCCGGTGGCAATGCAGTCCAACTAACTGACATGGAAGGCGCCGAATACGGGGCCCAGTACCTGATGGAGGGCAAGAAAATAGGCTTTAGTCACAAGGGCCAGTATTACATAATGAATGCCGACGGCTCTGACCGTAAGCAGGTGACTGAAATTGAGGACGGCATTAACAATGTCAAAGCCTATAGCCTCAAGGATGGCCGCCTGGCACTGGTATTTTCCAAGGCAGTAAAATTGGACAAAACCACCGCCGAGATGTATCCTGATTTGCCCAAAGCGGAAGCGCGCATTATTGATGACCTGATGTATCGCCACTGGGATAACTGGAGTGATGACAAATACGAGCACGTGGGTATTGCCTATGTTGACAAAGACCTGTCAACGGTTAGTGAGTATAAAGACCTGATGAAGGGCGAACGTTTTGATTCACCCCTAAACCCCTTTGGCGGCAGTGAGTCATTCACCCTCAGCCCTGATGGCAAGACCCTGGTTTACGAAGCCAAGAAAAAAGCCGGTGCCGAATGGGCCAAAAGCACCAACAGTGATCTTTATATGGTCGACCTGACCACCGGTAAAACCAACATCTTAACCGAGGGCATGAAAGGTTATGACAAGGAGCCCAAGTTTTCACCTGATGGCAGTAAAGTGGCCTGGATGAGTATGAAAACAGAAGGCTACGAAAGTGATGTAAATGATATCGTAGTGCGCGATCTGAAAAGCGGTGAGCAACTGCGCGTACTGGTATCGGCCGATGCCTATGACAGCCATACCTTCCTCTCCTTCGGCTGGATGGATGAAAGGACCTTGTATGCCGGCGTGCCCACCATGGGTACCAACCAGATATTCAGAATAGAACTACCGAAGGGCATCAAAGCCGGCGCTAAGGTCAGCCTGGAGCAGGTAACCAGTGGAGATCACAATCACAATCACTTCGAAATTGCCGGTAAATCCACCCTGGTATTTGACCGTCAGGACATGAATCACGCCACCGAAGTGTACCGATACGACCTGGACAAAAATAACTCCAGCCCGCTAACCCATGTTAATGATGAGTTATACGCCGGCCTGGACCTGGGCAAAGTGGAGAAGCGCATGGTAAAAACCAGTGACGGTAAGGAAATGCTGACCTGGGTAGCCTATCCTCCTAATTTTGACCCCGCCAAAAAATACCCCACCCTGCTGTATTGCCAGGGCGGACCACAGGCACAGGTTTCTCAGTTCTACAGCTTCCGCTGGAATTTCCAGCTTATGGCAGCCCATGGATACATAGTAGTAGCCCCAAATCGCCGTGGCCTACCAGGCTTCGGCCGTGAGTGGAATGAACAGATCAGCGGTGACTGGGGTGGACAAGCGATGAAGGATTACCTGGCCGCCATTGATGATGTGGCGAAGGAAAGCTATGTTGACAAGGAGAACCTGGGCTGCATCGGGGCCAGCTACGGTGGCTATTCGGTGTATTACCTGGCCGGAAACCACGATGGCCGCTTCAGCACTTTCATTTCCCACTGTGGCCTCTTTGATCTTGAAAACTGGTACCTGACCACTGAGGAACTCTTCTTTGCCAATCAGGATCTGGGCGGGCCCTTCTGGCTTCCGGAAAATAAAGATACCTATGAGAAATTTGACCCGAAAGACTACGTTCAGAACTGGGATACGCCTATCCTCGTAATTCACGGTGGCAAGGACTTCCGGGTTCCTGAGGCTCAGGGCATGGCCGCTTTCCAGGCCGCCAAATTAAAGGGACTGGATGCGCGCTTCCTGTACTTCCCCAATGAAGGACACTGGATCCTTAGTCCCCAGAACGGCCTGATCTGGCATGATCAGTTTTTCAGTTGGCTGGATAAGTACCTCAAAGATTAGATCGCTTAGCGTACAAATAATAAAGCAGGCCACCCATGGGGGTGGCCTTTTTTTTTGCTCTATTTTATATGTAACTTGCTTAAAATCATAATCCTCACACCATGAAAAAATGTTTACCCCTGATTTTATCATTACTTGTGTGCAGCAGTCTGCTGGCGCAAACTTCACACACCATTACCGCTTCAGGCCTCAATTATAGCCCTGCCAATATTACCGTTAGCCTTGGTGATACCATTAAGTTTAGTGTAGGCCCTACCCATCCTACCACCCAGGTTTCACAAAGCACCTGGAACGCCAATGGCAGCACCCCACTGTCAGGAGGCTTCAACTTTCCCTCGGGCACTGGTTCCTTTGTGGCCAGCAATGTGCAAACCTACTATTACATCTGCGAAAACCACATTAGCTCAGGTATGAAGGGACAAGTTACCGCTGCTTCAATCGGACTGACAGAGAACAGTTTGAGCGGCCCGGTAATCTATCCCAATCCAGTAAAGGAGGTGTTGCATTTTGAGCTTCCGCAGGCCGACTACCTGCAAGCCGGAATTTATGACCTGGCCGGCAAATTGCTAGCTGAAATTGAGTTGAGCAGCGCGGTTGATAATAATTATCAGGTGGATGTTTCCGCTCTGCCGGCAGGAAAATACATCTTAAAATTTCAGCTGCCCGGATTGACGCAGGAACTGCGCTTTTTAAAAATCTGATCTCACTAATGCAATTGGAGAAAAGTCTTTCCACAAGCAGGAAAGGCTTTTTTTTTGGCGTTGCTTAAGGCGTACCTTTGGCGCCCCTTATGAGCGAGATGGAATTTGAGGTATTTGAATTGAGCAATGGCATCCAGGTAGTACACCGGCAGGTTGACAGACCGGTGGCCCACTGTGGGCTGATGGTGCGCGCCGGCAGCCGCGATGAAGAGCCCAGCGAGGAAGGGCTGGCGCACTTTATAGAACACGTACTTTTTAAGGGCACCAAAAAGCGCAAGGCCTTTCACATCCTGAGCCGGATGGAAGATGCCGGTGGCGAACTCAATGCCTATACCGATAAGGAAAATACGGTTATTTACACCTCCTTCCTCACCGCCGATTACAAACGCGCCATCGATCTGATATTTGACATCGCCTTCAATTCAATTTTTCCGGAAAGGGAACTGGCAAAGGAAAAAGAAGTCATTATCGATGAGATTAACAGCTACAAAGACCTGCCCTCCGAGTTGATTTTTGACGACTTTGAGGCCATTCTTTACCCTCAGCATGCGCTGGGCATGAATATTTTAGGCACGCCCGAAAAAGTTAAAGGTTTCACCCGCGCCGATGTACTGCGTTTTATCCACAGTCACTATGGCTACAATCGCATGGTATTTAGCTCAGTAGGCAACATTAGCAGCAGCAAACTGAAGGCTCAACTGGAAAAAATAACAGAGAGCCTTGAACTCAACTACACCCCTGAAAACCGGCAACCACCAGCAGCGTATCAGCCGTTAAAGAAAAACCTTGAGCGCTCCAACTTTCAGACTCACGCTTTAATCGGCACACGTGCATACGCGGCCGACGACGATAAGAGCCGCGCCCTCATTTTACTAAATAACATTCTCGGTGGGCCCGGAATGAATTCGCGGCTCAATCTTAACATCCGCGAGAAATACGGCTTCACCTATAACATTGAAAGCTTTTACAACCCTTATTCCGACACTGGTGTGTTTGGCATTTACGCCGGCACTGACCCTGAAACTATTGGCCGGACTTTAAAGCTAATTCATAAGGAGTTAAAACGCCTGCGCGAAATACCGCTCGGTAGTATGCAGTTATCAAAGGCCAAGCGGCAAATACTGGGTCAGATTGCCATGGCTCAGGAAAGCAATTCCTCGATGATGTTGGGACTGGGTAGGGCCTTACTTAATTTCGGCCGGATCGATACCTTTGAGGAGATAAGACGCAAATACCAGGAAATTACCGCCACCGAGCTGCAGGAAGTGGCCCGCGAGGTATTTGATGAAGCACTGTTGAGTACGCTTATTTATCAGCCTAAGGCCATTAACTAACACCCGAATCTTATGGAATTTCTGCCAGAAGCGATTGACCAGTACTGCCACCAGCACAGCAGTGATGAACCAAAAATACTGGCCGACTTAAGCCGTGAAACGCGCATGAAAGTACTGCAGCCCCGTATGCTGAGCGGCCATTTACAGGGCCGGGTACTGGCTATGTTCAGTAAGATGCTGCAAGCACGCTATATTCTTGAAATAGGTACTTATACAGGCTATAGTGCGATTTGCCTGGCCGAGGGCCTTAGCGAAGGCGGGCAACTCCACACCATTGATCTCAATGAGGAACTTGAGCCAATGTACAGCCGCTATATTAAAGCGGCTGGCATGGAGAAGCTTATTAGCACCCATGTAGGCAATGCCCTTGATATTATCCCCACCCTTGACCGAAACTGGGATATGGTATTTATCGATGCCGACAAGGAAAACTACCTTAATTATTACGACCTGGTAATTGAGCGGGTAAATGCCGGCGGGCTTATCATTGCCGACAATGTGCTTTGGAGTGGTAAGGTGGTGGAGAAAGCCAAAGAAAAAGACCTTGAGACCAAAGCCTTACAGAACTTTAATGAAACGATACAGGCAGACCCCAGGGTGGAAAATGTATTGATGCCGATTAGGGATGGCCTGATGGTTTGCCGCAAATTATAGCCAGGGGAGACGGGAGCACCAATCTCTGCTTTCAGCCCAAATTGCTAACTTCATAAAGCAATAAAACTCCCTATATGGAACGACTGCCCTGGGTTGAGCGCAAGTTTCAGTTTAACATTCCTCCTGGCTGGCTCCCCAATATTATCAACAGACTGGAGGGCGCCCCCCTGCGTTTGGCCCATTATGTAAACCAAATTGGGGAAGGCGATGCCGAAAAACGATTCAACGACAAGTGGAGCTTTAAAGAGGAAGTCGGCCATCTGGGCGACCTTGAAGAGCTGCATATTGGGCGGGTACAGGACTTCAGGGAAAGAAAGGAAACCCTAAGAGCCGCCGATATGACCAACGCCGCCACAGAAGCGGCGAATCACAACCGTCAGCCCTTAGACATTTTACTGGAAAACTTTAGCTCCAAACGGCAGGAACTGATCCTGATATTGCGCCAGCTTGATGATGAAACCCAAGAGTTTAGCGCTATCCATCCCCGCTTAAAAGAAAAAATGAGGCCGGTGGACCTGGCCTTTTTCACTGCTGAGCACGACGATCATCATCTTTGCTCCATGCAGCAAATAATTTCGCGCCTGGCCTGGTAAAAAGTGAGTTCTCCTCACTGCTCACAGTAGAGTAGCCGGCAGATTTAAAGTCAAAGTCTTTACTTTGAGCAATGGCATCAAACCATAAGAGCAAAGCAAGCCCCAAATCAGAACTACTCGAAAACCCTAATGGGTTTGGCACTTTTGCTGGTGTTTTCACCCCTTCTATACTTACCATTCTGGGGGTAATCATGTATCTGCGCTTTGGCTGGGTGGTGGGCAATGTAGGCCTTATCGGCACCCTGGCCATTGTCACCCTTTCTACTCTGATCACCTTTTTAACTGCCCTTTCCATCGCCTCCATAGCTACCGATCAAAAAGTAAAAATCGGTGGGGCCTATTATATGATCAGCCGTTCGCTGGGAATTGAAACGGGTGGTGCGGTCGGTATCCCGCTCTTCATTGCCCAGGCCTTATCGGTAGCCCTGTATACCATTGGTTTCGCGGAGAGTTTCGTAAATGTATTTCCACAATTCAACGAGAAAGTAGTAGGCCTGATCGTTACGGCAGTGGTCGGCATGTTGGCATTATTATCAGCCAGGATCGCCATAAGAAGTCAGTTTTTCATTATGGCGGCAATTGCAATTTCGCTGCTCTCGCTAATTTTTGGTAAACCACTGGAAGAAACCACTATCGAAATGTTTGGTGCTGCTGACCGTTACAGCGAACCTTTCTGGGAGGTGTTTGCGGTATTTTTCCCGGCGGTAACCGGCATTATGGCGGGAGTCAATATGAGTGGTGATTTAAAGAACGCCGCCCGTTCGATACCACGGGGCACCTTCGCCGCCATCGGTGTGGGCTATTTAATATATATGGCTTTGCCCATTATTCTCGCCAGCCGGGTTGATGCCCTCACCCTGATTGAAGACCCCCTGATAATGCGGCGTATCTCCTTTTGGGGTGATGCGATCTTATTAGGGGTTTGGGGGGCTACCCTATCCAGTGCGATTGGCAGTATTCTGGGGGCTCCGCGCGTGTTGCAAGCCCTCGCCCGTGATGGCGTTATCCCACGCCGAATGAAGTGGTTAGCCAAGGGGAGTGGCAAAGATGACAGTCCCCGCCGGGGCACCATCGTCACCCTGGCTTTGGCCCTGTTAGCGGTATATTTTGGCAATCTCAACCTGGTGGCCCCGATTCTTACCATGTTTTTCCTTACTACTTATGGGGTGTTAAATATATCGGCCGGTCTTGAGCGCTTTTTAGGCAGTCCCAGCTTCCGACCCGTCTTTAAGGTACACTGGTTCCTTTCGCTTTTAGGTGCAGTGGGGTGTGTATGGGTAATGCTGCTTATCAATGCCCTCGCCACGGCCGCCGCCGCGATCTTTATTATCCTCGTTTTCATCTGGCTTGAACGTCGCGAACTCAGCACAGCCTGGGGTGATGTAAGACAAGGTATGTGGATGGCTATGGTACGCGCCGGCCTGCTACGCCTTAAAAGGGAAAGCGATCCCAAAAACTGGCGCCCTCATATCCTGGTTCTCTCGGGTGCCCCCACCCATCGCTGGCACCTGATTGCCCTCGCCAATGACCTTACTCAAAACCGCGCCCTGATGACGGTGTGCACGGCACTTACCACTGATGTACCGGTAGAGCGAAAAAATGCAATGGAGCAAAATATTCATGAATACTTGTTACAGCGAGGAATCAGCAGCCTGGTTAGAGTATTTTATGCGGCGGATCCCTTTGAAGGAGCAAAGCGACTGGTCAACACCTATGGTCTGGGACCGATGGTCCCCAATACCGTTCTGCTGGGAGCCACTGAAACTCCGGGTAACGCCCCTACTTACTGCAATATGATTAAGCACTTTTACCGCGCCCAACGCAATGTGGTGGTAGTACGCGAAAATAATAAGCTGATCGCGGCAGAAAAGCGCCGCATTGACATTTGGTGGGGTGGCCTTAAAGCCAACGGCGGCCTGATGATTGTACTGTCTTATTTATTGCAAAAGAGCATGAACTGGCGCAATGCTACGGTCAACCTGAAGATGCTTACCAGTACCGAAAAGGCGGCTGAGGGTGCCAGGGAAAATCTGGCTGGTATTATTAGCCAGATGCGAATAGATGTACAACAGCAAGTAATTTGCGAAGGCGAAAGATCATTTTACGAAGTGTTGCAACAAAGCTCTGAAGGGGCAGACCTGGTGTTTCTGGGAATGGCGGAACCGGGTGATAAAATCGACTTTGAAGCCTATTACACCAGCCTGCAGCAAAAGACCGGCGGCCTGCCCACTACGCTTTTTGTGCTAGCCTCTCAAGATACGGCCTTCGGTGAGGTGCTGTCCTAGACCTGCTAAAAACCTTTTATTTCCCATGCCTAAAGCGATAATCAAGCCCTAACTGATAACCCAGGTAAAAAATCGCATTATTGAGATGGTAATCAAAACTGCCCATTTGAGTGGATAGCAGGAACTCAAACACGAGCCTTCTCTGCAGTGAGCCCACACGAAAGCCGGTACCAAGTTTTAGATGAGGATAAAGTTCCAGGGGAGGTTCTCCTCTCAGGCGATAGATAATATCCAGCCCACCGCCACCTTCGCCCACCAGATTGAAGCCGCCCCATCTGAGATAATCGTATTGCCAATGAACCCCAAGGGAATTGAGTACTACTGTCGATGGGCGCGGTCCGCCTCCCTCATCAAACTGAGTAAAGGCCGTTGTACCGATACCCGTAACCCAATCGTAGCTGCGGCGCCAGCGCTGTTTATCGTCGAGGGTCTTTTGCCAGCCGAGCCTTAAGGCCATCAGCAATCCCCCGTCAAAATCAGCTTCAACCACACCACACCACAGACCGGTTTTAAGACTGTACTCCCCCAGGGGCCTTGACTGGGAGAAAACATTTAGCTGATAAAGAAAAAATAAGATAAGCAGGCTTAGGTTTGAAGGTGTCATGCTTAGATTTTTGGATAAGTGGCTCCCCCGTCTCATACGTTAGTAACTATCGTTGAATTACCAAGCGCCTGCTGCTTACAAGCCCTCCCTTAATTACTTGCATCAAATAAATTCCCTCTGGCAGCTTACTAAGATCAATAAACGAGGCTTCTGAGGCGCCAAGTTCTTGTTTGTGTACCTGTCTGCCCTTTGGATCGATAATTTGAACCCGAGCCGTCCCTCCTTTACCGGTGGTCAGCACGCGACAACGGTTGCTGGCCGGATTAGGATAAATTTGAAGGGTTATGGGACTGGATGCATTGGACAAGCTTACGTAATTGAAGGTACTGCAAAAGGAAGTATCGGTACAGCCATTTTTAGTAAGGACTACGGCATAGGTGCCGGTGCCCGGGGGGTAGAACTGTTGATTGGTATCGCCCGGGAAAATCTGACCGGTATTACATTCAAACCACTGGTAGCTTTCCGCAGTATCTGCCGCAACCAGGAAACTGCTATCGGCATTGACGATCCGGTTGAACTGCACTACCGGGGCCACGGAAACCCTGATTAAAGAATCGCAGCCCCCTGAGTCGGGTATACTCCACTGATACAGGCCGGGTAGAAAAAGAGCAGAGTCTGCAACGATCAAACTGTCATTGCCACAGAGATAAAGCTGCCTATAATCAGGCAAACCACCAAATTCTATCGCGCCCATATCAGGGGCCAGGCCTGTTTGCCTCGGTTTCCTTTCAAAGTCAAAGGGCAGCACTTCCAGGGTGTCACCATCATAATCAAGATCATAAGTATCCGGTGGCAAGTAATTGCTATCGCCCATATCCATCAGTGGTGAGCAATAATCGGGCTGAAGGGAATCTTGACCGGCTTTGAAAAAAGCGAGGGTATCAATATTAGCGCCCATGTCAATGCCAAAATTACTATCCCAGTTCTGGCTGCCACCACTGCCTACAACCAATGAGTGGTAGTGGTAGGCCTGCGCACCGTTATAGAGCTCACTAACTCCATTTACCACACAATTATAAAAGCGGCTTACAACACCTGAAAACATAAAGCGAAATTGGGGGCCATTGCCGATATTGCTAGTATTGCCGTCAAAGCTGCAATTGATAAAAGTGGGCGTGGCGAAATCCTTCACAAACATTCCTCCCCCGCCATGCTCAGCCCAATTATCGGCAATGATACAATTAATAAAAAGGGGGTTACTGGTACTACCATTGATATAAAAGCCGCCGCCATGGCCTCCGGTGGCCTGGTTGTTCCTTACCAAGCAATTAATTAAAACCGGATCGGCCCTGAAAATTCGCAAGCCGCCAGAAGACAACTGACTACCAGAAGTGGCATTATGGTGTACATCGAGGTTGAGTAAAACAGGGTTGCCATAGTAAATAGTGATGCCTCCCCCCGCCAGATGAGGATCATAGCCACTTACATAACCACTGGTGATTTCAAAGCCATCGAGGCGGGTAGTGGAGTCACAGAAAATGAAGTTCACTACCGAGGCCGAATAAGCGAAATTGCCGTTGGAGGTATCCCGTCCATGAAGCACGGTAGGATTGGCTCGCCAATTGCGCTGAATAAGTGAAGTCTCAGTGCCGGCGAAGCCTCCGTATACCTTAACCCCGTTACGCATGCTAAAAGTGGCCAGACTTTGATTAGCTGGTATCGAATCCTGCTTATCCCGGCTAGGGTAATAAGTTCCTCTTGCCACCCAAATGGTGTCGCCCTTTTGGGCATTTTCAAGAGCGGGTTGTAAATGCGGATAGGCATCAGTCCAGGAACTGCCGTTGCCAAGGCCAGTGGCAGCACTGTCAACGTATATCACGCTTTGCCCCACCAGCTTAAAGCTAATACTCAGCAGGATGAAAAAAACATACAGCAGCCTCATAATGGGAAGGTTAAGGTTGATCCCGAAGATAAGGTTTCAGCCGCAAACTTGCATTTTAACCAAGCTTAGCCGACAGTCATTCCTGTGACTACCTTTCGCTATACATTTCGCTGTAATATT
This sequence comes from uncultured Owenweeksia sp., assembly GCA_964619125.1. Classification (GTDB taxonomy): domain Bacteria; phylum Bacteroidota; class Bacteroidia; order Flavobacteriales; family Schleiferiaceae; genus Owenweeksia. The sequence continues at coordinate 21,411 of CAZUCA010000019.1, forward strand.
TCTGATAGTCACCGGAGGTAACACTGTTTAACCACTCATCGTTGGCCAGGTACCAATCGATAGTTTCCGACAAGCCTTCCTCAAAAGTGACTGAAGGCTCCCAGCCAAGTTCATTCTTTATCTTGTTGGCGTCTATAGCATAGCGACGGTCGTGACCGGGACGGTCGGTAACGTAAGTAATAAGCTTTTCGGACTCCCCGGCAGCACGCCCTAGCTTCTCATCCATCTGCTTTATCAAAACCTTGATTAAGTCGATATTCTGCCATTCATTAAAGCCTCCAATATTGTAGGTCTCGCCTTCTTTGCCCTGATGGAATACCATGTCGATTGCACGGGCATGATCAATTACATACAGCCAGTCGCGGGTGTACTTGCCATCGCCATATACTGGCAGTGATTTATTGTTTTTGATATTGTGAATGAAAAGAGGGATCAACTTCTCGGGAAATTGATTGGGACCATAATTATTGGAGCAATTGGTAACCACGTGCGGCAAACCGTAGGTCTCTCCGTAAGCTCTTACAAAGTGGTCGGAACCGGCCTTGGAAGCTGAATAGGGAGAGTTGGGATCATAAGCGGTGGTTTCCTCAAAAAGGCCGGTATCACCCAGGGTGCCATACACCTCATCGGTACTGATGTGATAGAACAGCTTGCCCTCCCAGTTACCCTTCCAGCAATCGCGGAAGGCATTGAGCAGGTTTACCGTACCAATGATATTGGTTTTTACAAATGCCAGTGGATCAGTGATTGAGCGGTCCACATGGCTTTCAGCAGCCAGGTGGATAACACTGTCGAAGCGATGCTCCTTAAAGAGCTCATTGATTTCCTCCGCATTTACAATGTCAGCTTTGAGAAAATGATAATTTTCCTTCTCTTCAATATCCTGCAGGTTCTCCAGATTACCTGCATAAGTAAGGGCGTCGAGATTGAAAATCTGGTAGTCGGGGTACTTATTTACAAAGAGGCGTACCACGTGTGAACCAATAAAACCGGCGCCGCCGGTAATGAGAATTTTCTTCGCTGCTGACATAAATTGTGAATTTGGCCACAAAGAAACTAAAAGCTGCTTTAGAAGCCGGTGAATAAAATGGGTTAACAGCGTCTTTTAAGACAAAATTAACCCAGTTAGGGATTTAATTAAGATTATTGACGATCAGGATAAACCTCTGATATTTTTTTCCCAACGCCAGGCGTCAGCCATGGCATCATCAAGATTTTTCCGAGCCTTCCAGCCCAGCACTTCATTGGCTTTAGTAGTATCAGCGTAGGCTGCCACCACATCACCCGGGCGACGGTCAACTATTTTATAGTTGAGTTTTTCGCCTGATACTTTTTCAAAGGAATGGATCACTTCCAATACCGTACTACCAGTACCCGTACCCAGGTTGAAAACCTCGTAAGGCTCTGCATTCTTTGCTTCAACCAAGCGCTCCACCGCCACTACGTGAGCCTGGGCCACATCCACTACGTGAATATAATCACGCACATTGGTACCATCCCGGGTGGGGTAATCATTGCCAAACACCGCCAGCTGATCGCGCAAGCCGGCCGCTGTTTGGGTAATGTAGGGCACCAGGTTTAAAGGAACTCCCAGGGGCAGTTCTCCAATCCTGGCGGTGGGATGGGCGCCAATAGGATTAAAGTAGCGCAGTGAAATTACCTCAAAATCGTGGGCCCGCACTGCATCCCTTAGTATCTCCTCGCCTACCTGCTTGGTGTTTCCATAAGGAGACATGGCCGGCACCACCGGACTGTTTTCGGTAATGGGCAGCTCTTCAGCTTCTCCATATACGGTGCAGGAACTGCTGAATATAAAATTCCTCACCCCTTGCTCCTGCATGGACTGCAGGAGGTATACCAAGGATGAAAGATTGTTTTCGTAATAATCAAGCGGCTTTTCCACTGATTCGCCCACTGCTTTAAAGGCGGCAAAATGAATGACGCCGTCAATATCGCGGTGCTCCCTGAAAAAAGATTTTACTGCCTCCCGATCACGAAGCTCGACTTCAAAAAATTGAGGCTCACGGCCGGTAATTGAGGCGATGCGCCCCAGCACCTCACGGGAGGTATTGCTCAGGTTATCAATGATCAGTGGCTCATGCCCTGCTGCCATCAATTCAACCACCGTGTGTGAGCCAATAAAGCCCAACCCACCGGTTACCAATATCTTAGCCATAATTTTTCAGACCTTTTTGGGTTTCCGGATGTACTCCTGAAAATCCTTGTGTTCCTTCTTATAGAGATCTTCCTCGGGCAGGGATTTGAAATATTCATAAGTGATTTTGAGGCCCTCGGCCCGGTTCACCTTGGGCTCCCAGCCTAAAATTTCACGGGCCTTACTAATATCAGGCTGACGCTGGGTAGGGTCATCCTTAGGCAGGGGTTTCTGCACCACCTTTTGATTTGTTCCGGTCAGTTTAATGATTTCATCGGCAAAATCGCGAATGGTAATTTCATCAGGGTTACCCACATTTACCGGGTAAGGATAGTCACTCATCAGCAAGCGATAAATTCCCTCCACCAGATCATCGACGTAACAGAAGGAGCGGGTTTGTGAACCGTCACCAAACACGGTAAGGTCTTCTCCCCTTAAAGCCTGGCCGATGAAGGCCGGCAATACCCGACCGTCATTAAGGCGCATCCGTGGTCCGTAGGTATTAAAAATGCGCACTATGCGGGTTTCGAGGCCGTGATAGGTATGATAGGCCATAGTCATGGCTTCCTGGAAGCGCTTGGCTTCATCATACACGCCGCGCGGTCCTACCGGGTTTACATTACCCCAGTAGTCCTCCGTTTGTGGGTGTACGGTAGGATCGCCATATACCTCTGAAGTGGAAGCCACCAGAATGCGGGCCCCTTTGGCCATAGCCAGTCCCAGGCAGTTATGAGTTCCCAATGACCCTACTTTCAGAGTCTGGATCGGGATCTTCAAATAATCAATAGGACTGGCTGGGGAAGCAAAATGAAGAATATAATCGAGTTCCCCGGGTACGTGAATGAACTTGGAGACGTCGTGATCGTAAAACTCAAATTCCTTCAGGTGAAACAGGTGCTCGATGTTGCGCAAGTCACCAGTAATGAGATTATCCATCCCAATTACATAAAATCCCTCCTTTATGAATCGGTCACAAAGGTGGGATCCTAAGAAACCGGCTGCCCCGGTTATTAACACTCTTTTCATGCAGATACGGTCTTCTCTTCACCAGATTTCACCCCGATGCAGTGGTATTCAAAATTGTGTTTTTTCATGGTTTCACGCTCGAAGATATTGCGACCATCAAAGATAACAGGCTCCTTCAAGGCTTCCTTCACCTCTTTGTAATCAGGAATGCGGAATTCAGGCCACTCGGTAACTATCAACAAGGCATCGGCCCCTTTGAGGGCGTCATATTCATCCTTGGCGTAGGTGATACTATCGCCCAGGTCATGCCTGGCCTCTTCCATCGCCACCGGATCATAAGCCGATACGGTAGCGCCTGCTTCCAGAAGTTTATTTATGATTACCAGTGAGGGTGCTTCGCGCATATCATCGGTGTTGGGCTTAAAGCTGAGGCCCCACATGGCAAAGTGCATGCCCGCAAGGTTGCCATAACGCTTTTTCACTTTGTTGAAGAGCACCGTTTTCTGATCCTCATTTACATCTTCAACCGACTGCAGAATACGCATTTCAAAGCCATTTTCACGGGCAGTTCGTACCAGCGCTTTCACGTCTTTGGGAAAACAACTACCACCGTAGCCGATACCGGGGTAAATAAATTTATTGCCAATACGCGGATCAGAGCCGATGCCCTTACGCACCAGGTTTACGTCGGCCCCCATAATCTCACAAAGGTTGGCGATGTCGTTCATGAAGCTGATCTTGGTAGCCAGCATGGCGTTAGCCGCATATTTGGTCATCTCCGCTGAGGGGATATCCATAAAGATTACCGGGTGACCATTGAGAGTGAAAGGATGATACAAGCGCTCCAGAATTTCGCGCGCCTTGTTGCTTTCAACTCCCACCACGATACGATCAGGTTTCATAAAGTCGTTCACTGCCGCTCCTTCCTTCAAAAATTCCGGATTGGAAGCTACATCGAAATCGATGTTGAGACTACGCTTGTCAAGGGCCATTTGAATTTCGTTGCGCACCTTGGCAGCAGTACCCACCGGTACCGTACTTTTGGTGATCACCACCCCATAGTCATTCATATTCTCCCCGATCTCACGGGCCACGGCCAGCACATATTTCAAATCAGCACTGCCATCTTCACCCGGAGGGGTGCCTACTGCTATAAAAGCTACTTCAGCATCTTTAATGGCTTCAGGCAGACTGGTGCTAAAACTTAGTCTTCCTTTTTCAGTATTGCGGTGCACCAGCTTATCGAGCCCGGGCTCATATATCGGCAGAATCCCATTTTTAAGGTTTTCTATTTTTTGCTTGTCCACATCTACGCAGGTCACGTCAACGCCAACTTCAGCGAGGCAGGTTCCGGTAACGAGACCGACATAGCCGGTTCCCACAACAACGATTTTCATAGTATGATTTATTGATTAATAAATTCTAAAACTGATTGGGTAATAAATTCGAGTTGCTCCTGACTAAGTTCAGAATGCATAGGTAAGGAAATCACCCGACCCACTAATTGTTCGGTGATCGGAAAATTTCCTTCCGGATAGCGATCGTCGCGGTAAGCTTTCTGCATGTGGAGGGCAACCGGGTAATAGATCATAGCCGGTATATCACGACCGGCCAGGTATTGCTGCAGGGCATCCCGGTCTACTCCATTGAGTTGCAGGGTATACTGGTGAAAGACATGGGTAGATTTGGGATCACGCAGCGGGGTTTGAATGCGGGGGTTATCGGCAAAGGCCCTATCATAAAAATCAGCCGCCGACCGCCGTGAATCATTATATTGATCGAGATAGGGCAATTTGCATCTTAAAATGGCGGCCTGGATACTATCGAGGCGTGAATTTACCCCCACCTCATCATGATAATAGCGACGCTCCTGCCCATGATTGGCAATTTTTCGCAGTTTGGCGGCAAGTTCATCATCATTGGTAAACATGGCGCCACCATCGCCGAAACAGCCGAGATTTTTACTGGGAAAAAAGGAGGTACAACCTACATCACCCATAGTACCGGCTTTGGCTTGGGAACCATCAGCAAAGCGGTACTCGGAACCAATGGCCTGAGCGGTATCCTCTACCACTGCCAGCTTGTGTTCTTTAGCAACCGCCATCACAGCCTCCATATTAGCACACTGCCCAAAGAGATGCACCGGAACAATTGCCTTGGTTTTTGGCGTAATGGCCTTGCGCAATTCCTCCACATCGATATTAAAAGTATTGGCATCCACATCTACCAACACCGGGGTAAGCCCCAGTAAGGCAATTACTTCAGCGGTGGCCACATAAGTAAACGTAGCGGTAATCACCTCATCGCCCGGTTGCAGCCCGAGCCCCATCAGAGCTATTTGCAGGGCATCAGTACCATTGGCACAGGGGATGACATGTTTTACGCCTAAATAATCCTCAAGCTCTTTTTGAAATTGTTGAACCTCCGGTCCGTTTATATATGCCGAAGAGCGAATCACATTTAAAACTGCCTGATCCACTCCGTCCTGTATCTTTTCGTACTGGCCGAGCAAATCGACCATCTGAATCTTCTTCATCTAAATTTTCTTATGCTGAGCAAAGATAGAAATAGGGATGTTTCTTAAACCTTAAATTTGCCGAGGAAAAATGTCCCTTTACCGATGAAAACTAAGATTCTGACCCTAATATTCTTCTGCACACTAGCGTTAAACACCCGGGGACAAAATGTAAGCAAGGAGGCACTCGATGCCTGGCTGATTATGCCAACGTTAGGCTTCTACGGCAGCGGTGGGGAGCTCGGTGACCGTATAAAGAGAGGACTCGACGTGGGGCTAAAGGTGGAATATAAAACCAGCGGTAACTGGCACTTTGGTTTAGGGGGACAGTACCTCTATAGCAATTCAGTGCGGGACGAAGATGCAGTGATTGCCCCGATGCTCACAGAAGGCGGGGAAGTTTTTAACCCCACCGGCACCTACGCGCGGGTGGCTATTGACCTGCGGGGAGTAAGCGCGATGGCTAACCTGGGTAAAACCACCCCGATTTTAGCTGTTAACCCCAACTCTGGCGTAGACCTGCAAATAAGCGGGGGCTACCTCGCCTATTGGTATAATATCTCCTCGGGAAATCAGAATGTGCCGCAAATTCAGGATGAGTATGAAAAAGGCTATGATCAGCTTTCGATGGGGGTGATTTTGCGCCAAAGTATAGGCTATCAATACCTGTCCCCCAAAAAAACAATCAACCTGCGGCTGAGCTTCGAAGTGTCGGAAATTTGGGCTGAAAATGTGCGCGGCTACAACTATGCCAGCGGCGAAAAAACCAGTGGCAGGGAACCAAGTTTGCTTTACGGCCTGCGCCTGAGTTGGATCCTGCCCATTTATGGCAGTGGCGCCGGGCGTGATGAATACTATTACGACTGATGTACCAGCTTTTTTACAACCTGGCAATCCGGTCATATGGCAAGGGCATTCGCTTAGCTTCACTTTTCAATAAAAAGGCGAGCGAGTGGCATAGGGGGAGAGTTGATCTCTTTGAACGTCTGCAAGCTGAACTCAGTGGTGTGGAAAAAATCATTTGGTTTCATGCCGCTTCATTGGGGGAGGCTGAACAGGGCCTGCCAATAATGCGAAGGCTGCGTGAAATTAAGCCCGACCACAAGCTACTGCTCACTTTTTTCAGCCCCTCGGGGATGAACCACTTTACTCATAAAGAGGTCGCCGACTACCTTCACTACCTGCCTCTCGACACCCCTGCTAATGCCAGGCAGTTTCTCGACATCGTAAAGCCTGAACTGGCTTTTTTCATAAAATATGAGATCTGGCCCAATTGCTTTAAGGAAATCCAACAGCGGAAGATTCCCCTGATTATTGCCCCGGCTATTTTCCGGCCCGACCAGTTTTATTTCAAAAGTCTACACAGAGATTACTTTCTGCCTATCCTGCAGGAGGTGGATGAAATTCTGGTGCAAAACCAGGCCTCCAAAGATCTGCTGGCCGAACACGCCATTAGCAGCACAGTAGTGGGCGACAGCCGCTTTGAGCGGGTACTGGAAAACAGCCAGGCACCATTCGTTGATCCGGTATTGGAGGAGTTTAGCCACAATGCCACGGTATTAATTGGTGGCAGTACCTGGGAGCCCGGTGAGAAAATTCTGAAAGAGATCCTAAGCCTGAATCCCAGCCTTAAAATAATCATCGCCCCACACGACATTAGCTCTGCCAATATCGAGCGGGTGGAGAAACTCTTCGGAAAGGAAGTTGCGTTCAGGTATAGCCGGGCTACAACCGGCAGCAGCGAAAAGCGCGTTTGTATAATTGACAATATCGGGAAGTTGAGCCGCCTTTACCGCTATGGAGATGTGGCCTATATCGGCGGGGCCTTTGGCAAGGGCATTCACAATTCGTTGGAAGCAGTGGCCTATGGACTGCCGGTATTCTTTGGCCCCAATCACCAGAATTTCATTGAACCCCGAGCCATGATTGAAGCCGGTTTTGCCTTTGAAATTTCCAAGGTGGAAGACATGCAGGCACAACTGGAGCCAATGTTGCAGCAAGCTGAACTTCTGCAGCAACGATCAGCGCTGGCCAGGGCATATATTGAGGCAGGTAGTGGTAGTGTAGAAAAAATCTTAGCCCACCTAAGGCCCTACCTTTAATGAGGTGCCAAGCCGGCCGGTCTGCAATACGAAAAACCCCGGCCCTAGCCGGAGTCATCAACACAACAGACAACCAACAGCGTATCAGCCACCGGCCCGATTTAGCTCTTCCAGCTTATGTTGCTGTCCTTTATAGTCGTCTCCCTTACGGAAATGATAACGCAGACTAATGTTCAGGCTCTGCAGGCCCTGGTACTGGTCGATCAGGGCTTTATTATCCTTAAGGCCTACTGAACCATTGACCGCGTGACTTCTGAAGACATCCTTCACATTCACACTCAGATCGAGTTGATCGTTCAGGAAACTGCGTTTTAGGCCTGCGTTTACCCAAGCCCGTCCCTCGAGGCGATAAATGCCGTGCGCAACCGGCCCGTTGGCGAACAAAGTAGTCTCCAAAATCACCTGGCCGGGCAGTTTAATGGTAGCGCTACTGCGCCCCATAATAAAGAGCTGGGAGTTGTCGTAAAAATCGTTCCCTATCACGGTTTGGTAATTCTGGTAGGCGGCGGTAAGCATATTGTTAATACTGACCTTTTTACCGAGCTGCAGCGGTACTACCAAACTGGCACTAAAATTCCTGAACTGGTCAATATTACCGTGATTGATGACAGTACTCTTTGACTCCACCTCTATACTGGGAACTTCACTCAGAAAATCGCTGGTATAGTCATAGCCCAGTATAAGGTTATAATTCCTGAAGGTTTGATTAAGCTGAACGGCGTGGGTATACTGCGGCCGCAGATAAGGATTACCCCTAACCGAAGTGTATGGGTCCACATAGAACACATAAGGGTTGAGATAACCATAGCGAGGCCGGGTTATACGACGGGTGTAACTGAAAGCCATCTGATAATCGGCACACCACTTTTGCTGGACAAACAAGCTGGGAAAGAAATTGAGATAATTACGCTGGTTGCTCTGTTCCAGAGTACTTGAATAGCCGCTACTGGCCGTATATTCCTGCCGCAGCCCAGCCTGAATGCGAAGATTTTCTGACAACTTATAATCGAGATTGAGGTAACCGGCGTAGATGTGCTCGGTAAAACTGAACTCGTTACTCATGTCTGGCCGCATTTCCTTTTGTCCATCCTGCCATTCAAAAAAGCTGATACTGTTTTCAGAAAGGACTTCACTGAACTTGAGCCCGGCTTCAGCGGTAAGCCCCACAGCAGGCATCGCCTTGGTAAAATCCAGGCGGGCGGCAGCAATATTATAACGGTAAGGATTGCTGTTGGTTAGTATCTCTTCCTCATTAACACCCTCGTTAAAGAAGTGGTAGCGGTTAGTAAAACGATTCTCAAGACGATTACTCAGGCGAACGTAGTCGAAATTGGCAGTCAATTTTGTCCCATTGGTATCCAGCTTAATGCGGTAATGAAAATTATAATTCTGATCGAATGAAGATTCCTCAAGATGATTGAGCGATTCGATATCAACATCAGTAGCGTGGTTGGTATCCACCAGTTGACCCGTGGTATTCCAATCCTGAGTTGCCCTTTCCTGGCTCAGGCTGGCCACAAAACCGACACTTTGGCTGGAGCCCAGCTCCCAGTCAAAGCCGGTCCGCAATGCCGGTTGCCATTCATGCCGGGTTTCGGTGCCTTTCTGGCTATAGATAGCCTTATTAGCTGGTTGGTTGTATTCGCGGTACCATTCCATATCGCGCCAGCGTCCATCACGGCCCACGCTAAGGTTGGCAAAGGCACTAAATGATTTTTTGCGATACGAAATATTGGTACCGCTGTTTATGAAGTGAAAGCGGCTAAAGCGATAATCGCTGTAAAGGCTGGCAGTGAGGCCACCCGCTTTATTTTTTTTCAGCACGATATTGATAATCCCGGCGGTACCCTCTGCCTCGTATTTAGAAGAAGGGTTGTGAATAATTTCGATATCCTCGATCTCCTGCGCCGAAATATTGCGCAACTTACTTTGCAGCTGATCGCCGCTGAGATAAGTTTCACGGCCGTCAATCAGCACCTTTACACCAGACTTGCCATTAATCTGTAGTTCGCCATTCTGGTCACTCCATACCCCCGGGGCATGTTTCAGCAACTCGTAACCATTACTGCCTGCAGCCATAGCGGTACCACCTACTTTCATCACCAGGCGATCGTGCCGGGCAACTACCCGGGCTTGCAGAGCCTCCACGGTAGCCTCACCCAGAATTGCCCGGTTTTCTGTCAGGATAAGCTTAAAATTGCGATCGCGCCCCTCCCTATTGAGTTTAAAAACCGGGGTGGTGGCTGCCAGGTAACCCATGGCACTGGCCTTGAGAAAATAATTACCCGCGCCGGGAAAGCTGATACTAAAGCCCCCCTTCGTATCACTTACCGCTCCGCCAGCGATGGCTGAGTCGGAGGCAGCATGTAATACTACGTTAACAAAAGGTAGGGAAGTTCCTGCCGCATCCTGTACAGTGCCTTTTACCCGCTGAGCTCGCGTGCTTAAAACACATAAAAACATCACCAGGCTGAAAGATAGTTTAGCGATTGGTTGCATCGTCTTCAATTTTTATGTTTGATCCCAAAATGGGCCTGTTTTCATGTGCTAAAGTGCAGGCTTATACAGGCTTGAGAAAGCCCTTTAAAATGAAATGGGAAGCGAATCAAGTGGATCGGGCTTAGCGAAATGTGAATCAGCAGGCCAGCAATAGCAAAGTATCTAACTTGCCCCCATCACCAAAGCGGTTTAAAACTTACCGTTTCCTTTATGAGACAAAAGCCAGTAAAAAAAACTTTTTACTCCCACAGCATTCTGGCCGCCAAACGACCTATTATGCGTAAAGTAGCCATGGCCGCCATCGTCACCCTGGTCACCTATTTCACCTTTGTATACCTCAATACCGGCCGCATCTTTTTTGTGCGGGAAATGCTGACGGAAATAGGCCTGGCCTTTATTTTCCTGCTGGTGCTCTTCTGGAGTCATGGTATTATCAGCCGTTACATGCAGAGCCCCCGCATCAGGCAGCTACCCGTTTTACTGAGGGCCCCCTTTGAGACTGTGGTGGTAATAATCACCACCATATTGATAAACCTGCTTACCAACTTCATCCCTCTCTACCTCATTTTTGGTGCCTTTCCCCCGGGCCGGGCACGTACTTCTTTTGTGGTGACCACCATTATCTCACTCTTCTTCTATTATTTTGTGGAAAGGGAGCGCAGCCGTAAAAGGTTACAGGAAGAACACCTGCGGGCAGAGCGACTGCAAAAGGAAAACTTCAGGGCCCAGCTGGAGTCACTGAAAAATCAGGTCAACCCCCATTTTTTATTTAACAGCCTCAATGTACTACATTCCCTGATTTATGTAAATCAGGATCAGGCGGCCGAATTTGCAACTCAGCTTTCAGACGTGTACCGGGCAATCCTTGACAAGGGCGACAAAACACTGGTCAGCCTGTCAGAAGAGCTTGAACTGGTAGAATCTTATACGGCGCTCTTAAAAACCCGTTTCGGGGAAGATCTTAATATTGTCATAGATGTGGCTCCTGAAATGCTTGCTTACAGTTTACCACCCGGTGCCTTGCAGATGCTGGTCGAAAATGCGGTAAAGCACAACGGTTTTGCCGCCAATAAGCCACTCAATATTGAAATAGCCACTACGGCTAATCAAATCAGGGTGCGTAATAACTGTCGCCCCCGGCTGGAAGAAGTGGAATCAACCGGGATTGGCTTGAGAAATATCCGGCTGCGCTACCGCTATTTAACCGAGGAGGAAATGCAAGTAAAAAGCAAGGAGGAGAGTTTTGAGGTAAGGCTTCCCCTGATAAAAGAAACATTATGAAAATTGTAATCATTGAAGACGAGCGATTAACAGCCGAAGCGCTGGCTAATATGGTCACAGACCTGCGTCCGGGCCTGGAAGTTATGGCCAGGCTTAGCTGCGTGGAAGAAGCGGTTCGGTGGCTACAGCTCCACAGCGAGCCCGACCTGATATTTTGTGACATTCATCTCAGTGATGGCAATAGTTTTGAAATATTTAAACAGGTTGAGGTGAAATGCCCGGTAATCTTTACCACTGCCTACAATCAATACGCCATTGAGGCCTTTCAGGTAAACAGTATCGACTACCTGCTGAAGCCGATGAAAAAAGAAAATGTGGCGCGTGCACTTAAGAAATATGAAGGGTTGCAACAGCAGCAAGAGGGTGGGCAGCAGCTGGAAAATCTCAAAAAATTACTTGCCGGCGGACCCCAAAGCCCTGGTGGAAAAGTGTACCGCCGGCGATTTATGGTTAAGAAGGGCCAGAATTTGCGTACGATTCCTACCAGTGAGATCGCCTATTTTTATGCCGAGGAAGGGGTGGTATTCGTAATGAGCTTTAAGGGTGAGCGCTTTTTAACCGATCAAACCCTTCAGGAACTGGAAGACCAAGTTGATCCCACAAATTTCTTTCGGGCCAACCGTCAAATGCTGGTTCACATTGATGCCATCAAAGAGGTAAAGCCCTATTTCAAAGGACGGGTAATCTTAAACCTGAAGCCGGCGATTGGAGATGATGTGGTGGTTAGCAGCAATAAAACCCCCGAATTCAAGGAATGGCTGGGTAGCTAAGCGCCCGTTTCATTTACCCCGTATCCCTTTTCACTATCTGTTGGCTTGATGCATAGGCAGAGTCGAATCAAATTTGGCCAAAAATAAATCATGCAACAGCGTATAAAACTCTCTGGCCGCCCCCTTGAGTTCAGCAGCTACGGCCACGGTTTTCCGGTGCTCTTTTTTCACGGTGGTCATGGTAATTGCAGGGAAGACCTATGGCATAAGGGCTTCGACCTTAGGCGCTACCGCTTAATTACCCCCAGCCGGCCCGGCTATGGTAAAACTCCACTTCTGCCTGAAACCAGCCCCGAAACCACCGCTGCCCTTTTTGCCCTGCTGCTGGAGGAACTGGCTATTGCGCAATGTCTGGTCGTGGGCGTTTCAGCCGGAGGTCCTGCCGCCATTGCCTTCGCGGCTCTCTTTTCGGAAAAATGCCGCGGTCTGATCCTAATCTCCGCGGTGATGGAACCCTGGCTACAGCCCACAGACAAGACCTATCAACGGGCCTTGAAGCTCTTTAGCCCACGCCGCCAAAAGTGGAGCTGGCGGGCTTTTCGCTGGTTTTACCGCCTGGCACCCCGCACCGCAGCCAAAACCATGTTTAAGGAACTGTCAAGCTATCAGCGGCCGGAGATTTTTGAGTCTGAAATTGCCGAACTGCGGCAGATGCTCTTTAAGCAAGGATCTGGCGCAGGCTTTCTCCAGGACCTCCGCCAGGACCCTGACCCCGGGCTGCCAGCCCTGATTGATGCCCCCACGCTAATCTTATATAGCCATTACGATGCGGTAGTTAATGCCCAGCACCCCTCAGGCGCTTTGCAGGGCATCCGCAATGCTCAACTCCATTGCTTCCACAATCGTTGGGGCCACCTCCTTTACCTGGGGGCAGAAAGTGAGCCGGTAATTGAAAAGGTGCAGCTTTTTTGTCGCCGACAACTCAAGGCTGGTATTTTGGGACCGAAAGTTTGATACCCTATTTACCCCTCTAAAAAGAACCTGGCAGTCCTCTTGAAATCGATTTATCTCTTGTTCCTGTTTACAAGCTGCACCCTACGCCAATCCCAGCAGACAGGACTTCCGTCTAAACCAGATGGCCAAAAAAAGCGGTCCATTTAGGATCGGCTTAGGAGCTGTCCTCCACCTTACTGGGCGAAGGCAGACAATACCCGCCTGTAGTCGATGACTACAAGTCGGACAAAGCAGGCTGGAAGTTCCGCCAATAAACCCGGTTTAAAAAAGAAAAAGCCGATCCTCCCGGACCGGCTTTTAAAAGAAGTGCCTCAGGCGGGACTTCCCGCCCGACTGAATGGCTTCAGCCGTTCGGGTGGGGAACCGGCAGGCAGGCAGGCCCCGCAAAGGCCTATGTCATTTTATTAATCTATCCCGAAATTGTCGAAGCTGCTCTTTGCCGGTTCCAGATTTCCAGTACTTTTCCCTAGCTCTCGCCAAGATTCTATCACCACATGCTTCCGTAAAAATTAACTTAAAAGGGGCGTAGGGCGTAGTCGTTCTTTCATAACCTTTATTATGACGACTTAATCGGACCTCCAGATTCGAGGTTAACCCGACGTAGATATAGTTGGATTCAATACTGGATATGGCATAAACCGTGTACACCTTATAAAAATAAAAAATAGGATTCCACCTTCGGCCGAATGACCTACGGTAGTCGAGCCTAACCGCCGCATGTGGCTCTCGTCAGACGAAACCCGCCTGAATGAACCATCCAATAAAGAAAAAGCCGATCCTCCCGGATCGGCTTTTAAGAGAAGTGCCCCAGGCGGGACTTGAACCCGCACGGCCGCAATGGCCAAGGGATTTTAAGTCCCTCGTGTCTACCAATTCCACCACCAGGGCGGCACTAACGTTTTCTTTTATTCACCCCTCATAGGCCGTCACTCCAATGTGACCAATTCCACTTGCCCCGTTTTACGGGGCCAGGGCGGCACAATGCTCTTGATGAAGGTTAACCTTAAACTTTGACCCTTCAACTTTAAACCAAAAACCCCTCGCGAGGAGGGGTTTTACTTTGGAGCGGGAGACGGGATTCGAACCCGCGACCCCGACCTTGGCAAGGTCGTGCTCTACCAGCTGAGCTACTCTCGCATATGTCTTACCGGTTCACCGGCTCAACTTTTTAGGAACTTTCCGCTTGAACTATCTCTCAAACGGGTGGCAAATTTAAAGAAGAAATTCAATTCGAACCAAACCCTTTTTTCAATTTCCCAGCTTTTTTTTGATGGCATTCAACTTCATCAGGGCCTCCACTGGGGTTAAGGTGTTGATGTCGAGGTTATTAATCTCTTCACGAATGTTCTCAAGAATGGGGTCATCGAGCTTAAAAAAGCTCATTTGCATCTCGCCCGAAGGCTTACTGGCCTTGTCTTTCTTGCTTTCACGGCTCTTTTCCAGCTCCTTTAACACCGATTCAGCGCGGCCCACCACCAAATTAGGCATGCCGGCCAGGCGCGCCACGTGGATGCCAAAGCTGTGTTCACTACCGCCCTCCTTGAGTTTACGCATAAAAATGATGTTCTTCCCTACTTCCTTCACACTGACGTTGAAATTGCGGATGCGCTCAAAGGCCACCTCCATTTCATTCAACTCGTGGTAGTGGGTGGCAAAGAGGGTTTTAGGGCGGGTAGGGTGCTCATGCAGAAATTCAGCGATGCTCCAGGCAATGCTAATACCATCATAGGTACTGGTACCGCGGCCAATCTCATCGAGGATGACCAGGCTGCGATCAGAAAGGTTATTGAGAATGGAAGCGGTTTCGCTCATCTCCACCATAAAGGTTGATTCCCCCTGGCTGATATTGTCCGAGGCTCCTACCCTTACAAAAATCTTATCGATAATACCCAGGCTGGCCGCAGCGGCTGGCACGTAGCTTCCCATCTGCGCCAGCAGGGAAATCAGGGCCGTTTGCCGCAGAAGCGCCGACTTACCCGACATATTGGGGCCGGTAATCATCAGGATTTGCGCCTCCTCCCTATCGAGCTCCAGGTCATTGCTCACATATTCATCGCCGGCGGGCAGTTGCTGCTCAATAACCGGGTGGCGGCCTTCACTGATAGAGAGACTTTCGGTATCGCTTAACTCGGGACGGTTGTAATTCTGCTTTTTCGCCAGCAGGGCAAAACCAAGCAGGCAATCGATACGCGCCAAAAGTTGGGCATTCTGCTGAATTTGCGGCAGCCACTCCAATGCCTTTTCAATCAGCTCCAGATAAAGCTTCTGCTCAAGGGCCAGGATCTTGTCTTCCGCCCCCAGAATCTTATGCTCGTACTCTTTCAGCTCCTCGGTAATATAGCGCTCTGCACTCACCAGTGTTTGCTTGCGCACCCATTCCTTGGGCACCTTATCCTTATGGGTGTTGCGCACCTCGATATAGTAGCCAAACACATTATTGAAAGCTACTTTCAGGTTAGTAATACCGGTAGCTTCCGCCTCGCGCTGCTGAATAGCAATCAGTTTGTCCTTGCCACTGCTCTGTATTTCCCGCAACTCATCAAGCTCACTTGATACCCCCGCCGCAATCACATTGCCCTTATTCACCAGGGCCGGGGGATCGGACATAATGCCCTCCTCAATCAATTCGATAAGCTTTTTACACTCGTGCAGCTGGTCAGCGATCAGGCATAAGGCTTCGTTGCCAGAGCAGTGGCCGCGAATCTGGTTGGCACTGAGCAGGCCGCGCTTAAGCTGGATGAACTCCTTCGGTTGAATTTTGCGGGTACTGAGCTTGCTCACCAGCCGCTCCAGGTCATGGATTTCGTTGAGCAGCTGCGCCACCTCATCGGCAAGGGCATCGTCTTTCAAAAAGGCTTCTACTATAGCCTGGCGCTCATTAATGGCAGTTATGGATTTCAGGGGCATGGCCAGCCAGCGCTTAAGCAACCGGCTACCCATGGGCGATTGGGTGTGATCTATCACCTCCAGCAACGAGACCCCATCCGGTGAGTTACTGTGAAAGAGCTCGAGGTTGCGGA
Organism: uncultured Owenweeksia sp.; assembly: GCA_964619125.1. Classification (GTDB taxonomy): domain Bacteria; phylum Bacteroidota; class Bacteroidia; order Flavobacteriales; family Schleiferiaceae; genus Owenweeksia. The sequence continues at coordinate 37,673 of CAZUCA010000019.1, forward strand.
TGGTAAAGCGGTCCATCCATACAAACTCCTCGCGTTCTATGCGACTAATGGCGGTGATATGGGATAGCTCATCGTGACGGGTTTCCTTGAGGTAATGGAAAATGGCCCCGCCGGCGATTACCGCCAGCGGCATCTTATCGATGCCGAAGCCCTTGAGGTTTTTGGTATTGAAATGAGTAGTAAGGTTTTCCTCGGCAAAATCGGACTTAAAGATCCAATCATCGAGGGGAAAGGAATAATGGCGGTTGCCAAAGCGCTCATAAAACTGTTTGTGCTTTGACTTCTGAAAGAGAATTTCGCTGGGAGACAAGCTCTGCATCAGCTTATCGATATACTCGAAATTTCCTTCCGCTACCAGGAATTCACCGGTGGAAATATCACAGAAGCTCACACCCAGACGCTCCCCTTCAAAATAAATGGCACAGAGGAAATTATTACTACCAGCTTGCAACACCTGGTCGTTGGTGGTCACTCCGGGGGTTACCAGCTCGGTTACCCCCCGTTTAACGATCTTCTTGGTGAGCTTAGGATCTTCCAGCTGATCGCAGATGGCCACCCGCTGTCCGGCGCGCACCAGCTTGGGCAAATAGGTTTCGAGGGAGTGGTGGGGAAAGCCCGCCAGCTCGATATGGGAGGCGGCACCATTGGCACGCTTGGTCAGCACGATGCCCAGAATTTTACTGGCGGTTACGGCATCTTCGCCAAAGGTTTCATAGAAGTCGCCCACCCTAAAGAGCAGCAGTGCATCGGGGTGACGGGATTTGATCTGATTGTATTGCCTCATTAAGGGCGTCTCGGAACTCTTCTTGGCCAAAATTCATCCTATTTTTGCGAGCTCGCTAAGATATAGATCGCCCATGAGAAAGTTGCGCATGAGTGAGCTTAACCGGCTTACTACTGACGAATTTAAGCAGGAACAAAAACACCCTATTGTAGTGGTGCTGGACAATGTACGCAGCATCCTCAATGTGGGCTCGGTATTTCGCAGCGCCGATGCCTTTCTGGTGGAAGCCATTCACCTTTGTGGGGTGTGCCCGCAGCCGCCCAGCCGCGAGATGCGCAAAACGGCCCTCGGGGCTACCGAGTCGGTAAACTGGCAATACTTTGAAGAAACCAGCTCGTCACTGGAACAACTTAAGGCACAAGGCTATCAAATTGTAGCGATAGAACAGGTGGAGGGCGCCATCCCCTTACAGGAGTTTAAATTTTCGGCGCAACAGAGAGTGGCCCTGGTATTTGGCAACGAAGTAAGTGGGGTAAGCGATGAGGCCCTGGCGCTTTGTGACGCGGCCATCGAAATCCCCCAGTTCGGCACCAAGCATTCACTAAATATCTCTGTGAGTGCCGGGGTGGTATTGTGGCAGGCCGCTCAGCCTTTTGTAAAATAAAAGCCCCGTCGTACGACGGGGCTTTGCTAACTAATTCTTGTACTGGGTACTGTAATTCTTAGTCGATCATTACGTCCACACGACGGTTCACGTCGTAACGGCCGTTGGCGAGGGGATCAGTTTCACCATTAGAGCTCACTTTAATACGGCCCTCGTCAATGCCATACACTTGTACCAGTTGTTTTTTCACGGTTTCAGCACGACGCATAGCCAGGTTCTTATTGTACTCTTCAGAACCACGCTGATCAGCATAACCCACCAGGGTTACTTCCTCGTCGGTCGATTTCAACACGCGGGCAATTGAGGCCATGCGGTAGTGATTGGCATCGCTGATGTTGGCGCTGTTGAATCCAAAATATACTGAAGGCATGTAAGCGCTACTTACACCGCCGGTTTTGATTTCCTGTCCTTGCCAGTTCACTACGGTTCCGGCAGGGGTGTTGTTTTCTTTGTCACGGCCATCAGGCACACCATCGCCATCAGAGTCAATTTCGCGACCTTCGGCATCAACGCGGGCATCTTTAGTAGAGAATGGATCGGCATCCATATGATCGGGAATACCGTCGCCGTCAACGTCAAGGGCTCTACCGCTTCCGTCTACCGCTACTCCTTCCGGAGTGCTGTTATCCTTATCGAAGAGGTTGTTCACTCCGTCCTTGTCATCATCAGTGGTCAGCATGTCGAAGTTCTCCTTAACCTCGGCAATGTCGAAATACATATTGTCAAGCGGGTTGGTATAAATTACTGACTTCTTGTCGTCAGGTCCAAAGTTGTAGGCAACACCGATATGGGGATATACCACCACATCGTTGGAGCCACCAGCTACCCAGCCATCAATTTTATCAGACATATAGTATTTGGTATTGATGCCAAAATCAATGTCGAGGGCATTAGTGATACCCCACTTAAGGATTACCTCCAATGGCACATACACTTCGTTGAGTACAGGATTATCATCCTCATTATACCAGTGTGGCAATTCTACTGCGGCCGTAGTTGGGTCGCCATCGGTATCGAGAAAAGCAATGGGTTTTTGATTGGAGATACCAAGACCAGCGGCCACCAACAGTGACCAGTTGCGATCTTTCTGTTTGGCCTTGAGGGCCAGTGCACTCAAGTTTACTACCATACTGGCGCTGTAATCCCAGTAATCGTTGCTCTCAAAATACTCGGTATCGTCATTCAGCTGTCCGGCCAGGTTGCCATAGCCAACTTGTCCGCGAATACCAAAAACACTGCTGGTATAATAGGTAAGATTTCCTCCCAGCCCAAGGCTGAAGTCGAAATCATTATCTGTACGTGTCTTGTAAGTAGAGAAGTCGCCATAGGTTATGTTTGATCCTACGTTAAGTCCCAGGGACCAGCGACGAAAATTCGAGGCATGGGCATCCCCGATTTTTTCAGTTTGGCCGCCATCCTGTGCGCCAGCACCGAAGGCTCCAAATAAAAGAGAGAAAAGTAAACTGTACTTCTTCATAAAGCGTTTTTTAGGTTGTTACTAAAGTTTCAGGTTTTCCAAGTGTAAGAAGTTTCTGATCTTCTTATACAACAAAAATATAAATCCCAGCCTATTAGCAAGCTTTCACAACTACAAATTACAAATGTTGTTTGTTCAACCCAGGAAATTCAGACCCGGCTTATAGTCCTTATTGAGCAGGCCTTCCACGTAGGCAAGGTCTTCGGGCTTGTGCAAAAAGTCATAGTGATCGGCTTGCAGAACCAGCACTCTAATGTCCTCGCGCTGCTTGAAGAAGCGTATGTAATTAGCCTGGATGTCATCGAGATAGGAGTCCTCAATCTTCTGCTCATATGAGCGCCCTCTTTTTTTTATGTGATCCTGCAATTTCCCCATACTCCGATGTAAATAAAGGATTACATCTGGCTGTTGCAGGCCGCTGGCGGTAATCTCAAAGAAATTGCGATAGAGGCTGAGCTCCTTTCCGGAAAGGTTGTTTTGGGCAAAAATCAGGCTCTTGTAAATGGAGTAATCGGCAATGGTGAGGCTTTGAAAAAGATCATTGGTAGTGAGTGAACTCAATTGATGATAGCGATCAGCCAGGAAAGACATCTCCAGACTAAAGGCGTAGCGTTCACGGTTTTCATAAAAAGCTGCCAGAAAGGGATTGTCGGCAAATTCTTCCAACACCAGGCGCGCATTGAGACGCTCAGCCAGCATTTTGGAGAGCGTGGTTTTCCCGGCGCCAATATTTCCTTCTATCGCAACATACCTGTTTATACCGGCCATACTTTAAGTGAATCGGAGGTTTCTTTGAGCAATTGTAGTGTGGTTTTACCCAGCAGGGGATGACGCCAGGCGGGTGCTACCTCTGCCAGAGGCAGGAGGGCAAATTTACGTTCTGCCATCCTCGGGTGGGGTATTTGCAAGGAAGAAGTATTCACAATTTCTTCACCGTAAAACAGGATGTCAATATCGAGGGGACGGTTTTGGTAACCGCTGGCGCCAGCAGTTCTTTCCCGACCAAATTGCTTTTCGATAGTCAGTAATGTTGCCAATAGCCTGGCCGGGGCCACCGCTGTGCGCAGTAAAAGCACCTGATTCAGGAACTGCGGGGTATCCTCTGCCATACCCCAGGCCTCGGAGGCGTAGCATCTGGAGGCAGCCTTTAGCTCATAGCGACGGGCCAGCATATCCTTTACCTTCGCGAACATCGCTGCCGGATCTCCCTCATTTCCGCCCAATAGCAGGGCCACTTCATATTGCCGCGCTTGCACCAAAAGAAACTGTGATGTACTTTGATTAATATTGCGAATAGAAAGCTCAAAACTATAAATAGCTTAGCATAAACATGAAGACATTCCTCAAAATGTTATTGGCCACTATCCTGGGTGGCATCATCCTGATATTTGTCGGCTTTATAATCATTCTGTCTTTCGCCTCCTTGGCCGACAAGGAGGTTAAAATTGCTGACAACTCCATACTGCGCATCGACCTTAACAACGTAATTAAGGAACGCGCCCAGGACAATCCCTTTGCCGGTGTCAACCCGATTTCCCTGGTTCCGGCCGAACCCCTGGGTCTTAATAACATTCTAAAGGCATTAGACAATGCCGCCGATGATGAAGACATAATAGGAGTGTACCTGCATGGCGGCATTCCCATGTGCGGTCATGGCAGTATCGCCGAAATCAGGCAGGCCCTGGCCGAGTTTAAAAAGAGTGGCAAATTTGTGTATTCATACAGTGAAATAATGACCCAAAAGGGCTACCTGCTGGCTTCCGCAAGCGACTCGCTCTTTGTAAACCCCGAAGGCTTTTTTGAATGGTCAGGTCTGAGTACCCAGGTAACGTACTTTAAGGAGGCGCTGGCCAAACTGGGCATTGAACCAGTGGTGTTGCGAGCTACCGACAATAAGTACAAAAGTGCCGTTGAACCCTTCCTGCGCAATGACATGTCAGAAGAAAACCGCATGCAACTCAGCGAACTGCTAAGCTCGGTTTGGGGGCATTATCTTAAAGAAATTTCCAATCAGCGCAACATTGACTTAAGTCAGCTAAACGCCTTAGCGGATAGCATGGCGCTAAGCTCTCCTAAAAATGCCGCTGAAAACAAACTCATTGACCGGGTGGCTTACGAAGATGAAGTGATGGCCATAATGATGAATCATGCCGGGGTGGACGAGCGCGACGACCTCAATTTCGTCTCCATAAACAAATATGCCAGCACGGTAAAACTGGGTGAGGGGGGCTATAGTGCCGACCGGGTAGCCCTGGTCATTGCCCAGGGGGATATTCAGGGTGGTGATGCCGGTGAATACAGCATCGGCTCGGAAAGGATTGCCCGGGCCATTCGCGATGCTCGTACCAACGATAAGGTAAAAGCTATTGTATTGCGGGTAAACAGCCCCGGCGGAAGTGCCCTGGCCAGCGAGGTAATTTGGCGTGAAGTAGAACTGGCGCGCCAGCAGAAACCGGTTATCGCCTCTTTTGGTGACCTGGCCGCCAGCGGCGGTTATTACATAGCCTGTCATAGCGATACCATCGTAGCCCAGCCCACCACCATCACCGGTAGTATTGGCGCATTTGGTTTGTTTTTCACCGGCGAGGAATTGCTGAATGACAAACTTGGCATCAACATCGAAACAGTAAAGACCAATGAATTTGCTGACCTTGGTACTTTTGACGACCGCATAACCCCGGCCGAGAAACGCATGCTGATTCGCCAGATTGATGAAATTTACAGCACCTTCACCGAAAGGGTGGCCGAGGGCCGGAAAATGCCGGTTGAACAGGTGCGTGAACTGGGAGGTGGCAGAGTGTACAGCGGTAGCGAGGCCCTGGAGCTTGGTCTGGTAGACGTGCTGGGGGGCGTAGAAGACGCCATTGCCATTGCCGCCGCCAAAGCCGGCCTTGATGATGAGTACCGCGTGGTGGAATATCCCAAGCTCGAGGACCCGCTCAAAGTGCTGATTAAAGAACTTACCGGCAACTACGAAGCACGCTTGCTGGAAAGCCACCTTGGCAGTAATGCCCGCTACTTCCGTCTGCTTGAAAAGGCTACTAAAATGCAAGGACTGCAGGCCCGGATGGAATACGACCTGATAATTGAATAAAATTCCACCTTGGAAAACATAAAGAATAAAGAGCAAGCCGGCTTCATTTTTCTACTGCTAGCCGGCTTGTTCATTGCTGCCCTGATAACCTGTAACCTGGTGGCCAATAAATTTATCACGGTTGACCTGGGGTTTAAAACCTTTGTAATCTCTGCCGGGGTATTACCCTACCCCCTTACCTTTCTGATCACTGATATCCTGTCAGAGATGTATGGCCGTCGCCGCACCAATGCGGTAGTTGCGGTGGGCTTTTTCAGCTCAGTACTTACCCTGTTTATCTTGTTGCTCGGGCACAGCTTCCCGGCCATAGCCGCTAGCCCGGTAAGCGACAACCAGTTTGACGAGGTGTTTAGAAACTCCTGGCGGGTGATCGGTGCCTCAATGCTGGCCTACCTGGTAGCCCAGTTTATCGATATCAGGATATTCCACTACTGGAAGCAAAAGACCAATGGCAAACATCTCTGGTTAAGGAACAACTTTTCCACTATTCTCAGTCAGTTGCTGGATACCATCCTGGTGGTGTCGGTGATATTTGTAGGGCAGCTCAGCGCCGGAGAAATGGGAGTGCTCATTGCCGACGGCTGGCTTTTCAAAGTCATCTTTGCCGCTGCCGATACCTTGGTAATATATGCCGTGGTGTATGGCTTTCGCAGTTACTTTAATCTCAAACCAAACCAGGAACTGGACTTTTGACACTTCCTAAATACAGCTGGCGTAAGGCCCTTGAACTCTTTGGCAAACTGCTGTTTATCCTCCTGGCCCTTTACCTGCTCAGTAAGCGGGTAAGCCTGCAGGATTATGAGGGCATATTCAGTCACCATTGGCGTGCTTGGAGCTGGGCCCTGCCACTGTTCTTTATCCTCTGGGCGCTAAACCTGCTGCTTGATGCCATGATCTGGCAGAATGCTCATGCCCTTATAGGCCGCATTAATTTAAAGCGAGCCTTCAAGACAAATTTCATCTGCTATGCCCTCGCCTTTATCACTCCGGTAAACAGTGGTGAACTGGCCGGCCGCTACCTTATGCTGAGCGAAAAAACCCAACGCCAGAAAACCGTTTTTCTCACCTTTTGGTCTCACCTGCCACGCCTGGCTACCAAACTACTATTGGGTGGAGGGGCGGCCTTGGGACTACTTCACATCAACGGCCAACTTGCCTCTTGGCTGAGCCTGACCCTGTTGGTGATGCTCCTAAGCCTGCTGCTCCTCTTCTACTTCAAAATCGACCGGATGCAAAATTGGCTGGCCGACAAAAAAATTCGTCGCAGGCGCCTGGAAAACTACCTGATTGAAGGCCGGCCCCGGGCGGGCGAAAAGCTCCGCCTTCTGCTCCTCTCCAGCCTTAAGTTTTTAACCTATAGCTGGCAATTTGCCCTCTTGCTATGGATGTGGGGCGATCAGCCTGTCACGGCAGAGCTAATGTTTTCAGTACTGCTTTTCTTTACCGCCAGTGCCCTGCTGCCCACCATTGCCATTGCTGACTTCCTGGTTAAAGGAGCGCTTGCCCTGCTGGTTTTCCCCAACCATCTGGCAGCAGAGTCACTGCTTATTAACGCCGCCTTTTTTACCTGGATATTTAATGTAGCGCTGCCCGCACTGGTGGGGACGCTCATCATTCTCAGGGCCAACTGGGCGGCGGGCGTTAAAACGAAATTTGAACGCGATAGCCACTATGAGCCCTCACGTTAAGGGCACCACCCCCTTCAAACAGCAGGTACTGACCCCGTATTCCCTTTAATACAGCTTTCACCTCACTGATTTTCTCGAGGTTGATCCCCTTTACTTTCAACGGGTATTCACGCACCGGAAACTGTAGTTTAGTAATATTCTCATCCTCAGTCACAAAGGCACGCCATTTTTCGGCCAACTTGCCCGCCACATTTTGCTTCTCCGCCAAAAGATCCAGTTCAGGATCTTCATTTTTGAGCATTCGCTGCCAGTTGGTTTTGTCGGCCAAATGTTCCTTTAGGGCGACTTCAATCATCCCCGCTTCATAGCGGTTACTGGTTTCGGCAAATACCATGGCCTGGCTGGCCCCCTGATCAATCCAGCGGGTAAGGCGGTTGTTTTTGCGGGTTACCCCCACCTTCAAGCCGCCGCTGATCGCAAGGTATACTACGTGAGGCTGCAGCTGATAGCTCTTTTCGTAGTTGAGATCGCGATCTTCAACTCCCTCATGAGCGCGGCTCAGTTCGGGTCGGATAATACTTTCACCCGCCAGGGGGCTGTTAAAGAAACACTCCCGGCAAAAGCCCATGCGGTAGAGTGACTTAAACTGTCCCCCGCAGCTCTCACAAAAGCGCTGATTGAGAAAGTGCAGGGCTAATTCCCTCCCCAGCAGATCGTTCATGCGGATAAAGTCCTGGTCGGCAGGCAAGAGGTATTTTACTTCTTCTGCCATAAAGGCCGGCATTTTATGAAGGGTAGTGGTAAACTGCATTTGGCGTAAATTGTATTTTTGGAAAAATTATAAAGTAACTAATGAAGATCGATCTGATAAATTCTTTTATAAGCTGGCGGATGAAAAAGAGATTTCACCAGATCGAACTTTTCATGAAGTATCCTCATGAAACTCAGCGGGAAGTATTATTTAACCTGCTTGATACCGCCAAAAATACGGAATGGGGCAAAAGGTATGGCTTTGAAGACATCGAAACCTACGAAGCGTTCCGCGAACGCATACCCCTGCATTTCTACGAATCCTTTGAACCGGAAGTAAAGCGACTGCGCGCCGGTGAGCAGAACATCAGCTGGCCCACCGAAATAAAGTGGTTTGCAAAGTCGAGTGGCACCACCAACGCCAAAAGCAAGTTCATACCAGTGAGCCAGGAAGCCATTGAAGACTGTCACTTCAAGGGCGGTAAGGACCTCCTGAGTATCTATTGTAACAACAATCCCGAAACCACCGTCTTCTCAGGCATGTCACTCCGCCTGGGCGGCAGCACCTATATCAATAATGTTGACAACAACTCCTTTTACGGAGATGTGAGCGCCATCATCATCGAAAACCTGCCCTTTTGGGTGGAGATGCGCAGTACTCCCAACAACCGCATCAGCCTGATGGAGGAGTGGGAAGAAAAAATTGAAGCCATAGCCAACACCACCATTCGCGAGGATGTCACTTCCCTGGCTGGTGTGCCCAGTTGGATGCTGGTACTGTCACGAGCCATTCTTAAAAAGACCGGTAAGAGCAATTTGCTGGAAGTGTGGCCCAACCTCGAACTCTATATGCATGGCGGGGTAAACTTTGGCCCCTATCGCAAGCAGTTTGAGGAAATACTGCCAGATAAAAACTTCACTTTTCTGGAAACCTACAACGCTTCGGAGGGCTTCTTTGGCATTCAGGACCTCAGTGACCGTCAGGAGCTATTGCTGATGCTCGACTACGGGATTTTTTATGAGTTCATCCCCATGGATGAATTCGACGGTGAAAACTCCCGGGCCATCCCCCTCCACGAGGTGGAACTGGGAAAAAACTACGCTGTGGTTATCAGCAGCAATGCCGGGCTTTGGCGCTATATAATCGGCGACACCGTGCGCTTTAGCTCCCTTTCGCCATACCGCGTGCAGGTGAGCGGTCGTACCAAGCATTTTATCAATGCCTTTGGGGAAGAACTTATTATTGAAAACGCCGAAACAGCCCTGGAAGCAGCCTGTGAAGCTACCGGCGCCGCCATAGACGATTATACCGCTGCCCCGGTTTATATGGAAGATAAGGGCAGTGGTGCCCACGAGTGGCTGATTGAATTCAGCACCATGCCCGGCAATCCCGATACTTTTATGGAGGTGCTGGACGCCAAGCTCAAGGAGCTGAACAGTGATTACGAGGCGAAGCGGCATAAGGATATGGCACTGCACTTCCCGCTACTGAATATTGCTGAGAAAGATCTTTTTTACAACTGGCTCAAGGCCAAAGGCAAACTGGGAGGTCAGCACAAAGTGCCCCGCCTGAGTAATGACCGCCGTCATATCGACGATTTGCTGCAGCTCAATCAAATGCAAAAAGCGGGATGAGAATTCTCTGCCTGCTGGTATTGTTCAGTCTGAAACTGTGGGGACAGGCCGAATTTGAACTGGAGGCCAGTCTGAAGCTGCCGGGGGTAGACTATGTCACCGCCGACCAATTTGGCAATATTTACACCATCAGCGGCAATGAGTTTAAGAAATACGACCGGCAGGGGCTGGAGTTATGCGCATTCAGTAAACCAATTTTGGGAGAATTAGCAATAGCTGATGTCTTCAACCCTATCCGGCCATTGCTTTTTTACCGCGATGCCAATCAGGTGGTGATAACCGACAATCGCCTGAATGAAAAGCAGCTCCTCAATTTAAGTGAGTTTGGTTTTTATGATGTCCAGCTGTTAGCCTTGGCCGATCAGGAAAATATCTGGCTCTACAACCAGTCTACTGACCTGCTGTACCGCCTCAATATCAACTCGGCAACAGCTTCCAACCGCAGCCTCAACATTACTCAACTGCTGGCTAAGGAAAACACCCCCAGCCAATTGATAAGTACGGTTGACCACCTTTACCTGAATGTACCCGGCGCCGGCATAATGGTATTTGACGCCCTGGGATCCTTTAAAAATCTGCTCCCCCTGAAAAATCTGGATAGTTTTGACGTTGCCGGCAACCGCTTATATGGCCTGAGGGCGGGCAGGGTGCTTATCTACAACCTCAACGATGGCCAGCTGGAGCCTGTGCTCATGGAGGACCGGAATTGGCGGCAGTTGCAATTTGCCGGTGACAAACTTTACCTCTATGACGGCAGCCTCCTGCAAATATTCAGTCCGGCAGATTAATTGCGCTTTTGAGCCCGGTGAACTGCGCCAAAAAAGCTTAAAATCTTAGCTTTGCCCCGCCTTTTAAAAAGTGTCCTAAAGCAAAACCCGGCCGGGGCACAGTAATTTCAAATTGAACGACTTATGCATATTGCAGTTTCCGGTAATATTGGCTCAGGTAAAACCACCCTTACCAACCTACTGGCAAAACACTTTAGCTGGGAGCCCCAGTTCGAACAGGTGGATGACAATCCTTACCTCGATGACTTTTACCGCGAAATGCAGCGCTGGTCCTTCAACCTGCAGATCTTTTTTCTTAACTCGCGCTTCCGCCAGGTAAAGGAAATCCGCGAAAGCGGCAAGGCGGTCATTCAGGATCGCACTATTTACGAGGATGCCCACATCTTTGCCCCCAACCTGCACGCAATGGGCCTGATGCCCAGCCGCGATTACGAAAATTACCTCGCCCTCTTTGGCTTGATGGAGTCTTTCATTCAACCACCCGACCTCCTGATTTACCTCCGCGCCAGCATCCCCACCCTGGTAGACCAAATCCAGAAACGTGGCCGCGACTATGAAAACAATATCCGCATTGACTACCTCAACCGCCTCAACGAGCGCTACGAGGCCTGGATCAGTAATTACGACAAGGGCAAATTGCTGATCATTGACGTTGACAATAACAATTTTGCCACCGACCCGGAAGATCTCGGTGTAATTATCAACCGCATCGACGCCGAGCTCAACGGACTTTTTTAAGGCCGGGGCCGGTTCTTATAATTTAGGAGCCTCTTTAACGTTGCTAATACCCAACCGCCGTCATATTCGTGAAGCCACTGTTATCGCCTAAGCTCAGTCAGCAAATAGTTTTTTACAGCGCGCTGTATTTCGCTATCAGCTTAGCCTTTCAGCAGCTATGGCTCCCTCCTACCCTGGGTATTATAGGGGTTATGGCCGGTTGGTTTTTCAGCTTTGACTTCGGGCAAAAATGGCGGCAAATAGGCCGTAACCGAGCCGCCCTTGCCATGCTGGCCTTTTTTGTGATAACGCTGGCAGGCATGATTTACACCAGCAACAGCAGTGAAGGCTGGCAAGAGGTAGGTGTTAAAATCAGCCTGTTACTGTTCCCACTCTCTCTGGGTAGTTTAGCTTCCCCGCTATCAGGCAAACAAGTGAATGCCCTTTTAAAAGCCTATGCCATCGCAATGACCCTCAGCGCGGTTTATTTACAGCTGCGGGCCCTCTCATTTTATCTGTGGGAAGGGCAGATGTTGTTCCACAATGACTTTGTAGTTTATTCCTTTATCTCCGTGCACTACTACGCTCTATACCTGGTCTTTGCCATTTTCATCCTGCTCCACTTCCTTTTGCAACCTGCCAAAGCCCGCAGGTGGCAGCTGCCGCTGGGTGTTTTCGCGATCGCCGTTTTGACCATCAGCCTGATGGTATGCGCAGCGCGGCTTCAGCTACTCCTTTTGTTGCTAGGGGTGAGCATTTTGTTATTTTACCATTACCGGCGCAAATTACCGATGGGCCGCATGCTCGGCTTACAACTGAGCTTTATTGCCGGCCTTGCCCTGCTGGCCATGCTGATCCCCACCAGCCAAAAGCGGATTATTGAAGCCTACCGCGAAGTGCGGGCATTTTCTGATTCCGACAGTCCCTACCAAACCAATCACCGGGTATACATCTGGAAGCACGGGCTAAAGGTTGTTGCCGAAAATTTTTGGCTGGGTAGTGGCACCGGTGCGGCCAACGACCTGCTTTACGAAAAGTTAAAGCACGAGGAAGCGCGCTTCTGGGAAAGTTATACCAGTTATTACACCCTGGCACGCAAAAAATACAACTTCCACAATGCCTACCTGCAAGCCTTTGCCGGCCATGGCATTTTGGGTTTACTAATAGTACTGGGCATTTTTATCCTTGCCTTCCGGCAGATGGGGCCTCCACAATTTATCAGCCTGCTCTTCCTGCTCTTTACCGCCTTAAGCTTCCTTACTGAATCGATGTTGGAAAGACAGGCTGGTACCTTGTTTTTTAGTTTCTTTTATGGCTTGCTGATAATATTGCCGGCTAGCCGTGCTTGCGCACCACAAACAGCTGACTGATATAGCCCGAGGCGGCTTCCTCCTCCTTGAGAATACGCAGATTGCCATTAAAATCAGGATCGGTATGATTGCTGTAGAAACTCCTTACTACTTCTCCTCCCTGGTTCTTTACAGCCGCTATAATTTCTTTCTCCGGCACCGGGTACATATGCATGTGAAAGCCTTTACCTATGCCGAGTAAAGCCAGGCGTTCCCTGATTTTAAGCCAGGAGCGCAGCTTTTGTAACGGACTGAGCCGGCGCACATCACGGGTTGGCA
>CAZUCA010000020.1:0-42438 GCA_964619125.1 uncultured Owenweeksia sp.
GGCAATGATATAGTAGTAGAAAATCTGCAGGATAATAGCTACGATAAGACCGAATACAGTAGTAAGAAGGGCCACCTTAATACCACCGGCTACCAGTGAAGGAGAAATGTCACCGGCCGCTTCGATAGCGTCAAAGGCGTCGATCATACCGATTACAGTACCCATAAACCCAAGCATTGGAGCCAATGCGATAAAGAGTGAAATCCAGCTTACGTTTTTCTCAAGCAGACCCATTTGTACCGAGCCATAAGAGATGATAGATTTTTCTACCACGTCAATACCCTCGTTCATGCGGTCAAGACCTTGGTAGAAGATGCTGGCTACCGGGCCACGGGTGTTGCGGCAAACTTCTTTTGCTTTTTCCACACCGCCGGTTTCAAGAGCAGTTTCAATTTGGCTCAGGAGTTTTTTGGTGTTGGGGGTAGCCATGTTGAGGTAAATGATACGCTCAATACAGATAGCCAGACCGAGGATCAGTACGATCAGTACAATACCCATAAACTCTGGTCCACCTTCGATGAACTTTTCTTTTATGATCTGGTGAAAGCTCTGGTCTTCATCAGCCACTAAGTCCTCATCAGCTTCGTCTAAAGTCTCGCGGGTTTCGGGCGTGTTCTGTTCCTCAACTACCTCAGTGGCGGCAGCTGAATCAGTTGCCATTGCAGTAGTGTCTGCTGCGGGGGTAGTGTCATTCTGAGCTACCAGGTTTACCGTTCCAAAGGCTACAAACATTACGATAGCCAAAAGGGAAAGTGCTTTTTTCATTGCTCTTGGTTTGTTTAAGAAAATTTTGCGTGAAAATATAAAACTCTCGGCAAAGCTAAAGGTTTCAGCACGATAAATGCAGTGACAACGCTGAATTCTCCGCGTGGGTATAGCAACTGTCAATGGCGCTTGCATAGCGTAGCATCCTCATTTATTTGCTGTTAGCCTTACTGAGGCTGCATATGGAGCCTGAGCTACTTTCGGAAGGGGCAGTTGTGGGGATATGCATCGGATAGCCGGGATTGCCGGGTTTTAGCTCAGTAGGAGCCAAGCTAAAACGGGCCGATATGGCCGGGCGGGCTCACCGCCGGTTTAGTATCTTTCCGCAGTCAAATCTGTTTTTCATGCCTGACAACTTTACTCAAGCGGCCCTGCTGCAAAGGCGCTTCTGGTCCTGGGCGGGCCTGATTATTCTTATTTATACGGCGTTGCGCGTTTGGCTGATGATCAGTATGCCGGTTAGTGTAGACGAAGCCACCACCTATAATTATTTCACCCTGGCCGGTTTTGATTATGCGCGTAGTCACTATCCGGCTCCCAATAACCATGTTCTATATAGTATTCTCACCACCCTGTTTTATCATCCGGGTGCCTGGCAAACCGTCCTTTTACGCCTGCCGGCTGTAATTCTTGGCATGGGTAGCCTGTGGCTATTTGCCCTGATTAGCAAACGCTATTTCCCCTCAGGCCTGGCATTGATGGGCTTGCTGGCATTCGGAGCCATGGAGCCGGTGATTTATTACGGCTATATGGCGCGCGGATATTCTATGGTGTTGTTTTTCGCCCTCGCTTCGGTGGCCCTCATCTTTGATGGTAATGGTATAAGGGCGGGCTGGCAAAAAGTACTGCTATTGGCACTCTGTACCGGTCTGGGCATTTATGCAGTGCCCTCTTACCTCTACTTTGGCCTTAGCCTGGCGCTGGCGCTGGGCTGGAGTGCCCTGGCGGGTGAAGTGGGCTGGCGGCTGCTGATTAAACTGGGTCTGGGCCTGCTGGCCGGCCTGGTTATAGCCGGATTTCTATACCGGCCTATCATCGTGAACGAGGGCTTGCAGGCCATCACCGCCAATTCATATGTGGAAAGCAGAGCCATACATTTTGACCAATGGTGGTGGCACTTCGGGGAGGTGGGTAGCTACTTCCTGAAATACGGGGTCTTCTTTTTTGTATTAGTGACTGCCGGGCTCCTTAGTTTGGTGTTCAACTGGGGAAAGGCACCCTTGATCCGAACCGCGCTTACCATGATGATTTTGATGCTTTTACTGCCCTGGCTTCACGGCGTAATCCCTTTTCCCCGCGTATGGATTTACGTCAGCCCCTTTATGATATGGCTGATGTTAGTGGTGCTGTCATTGTTGCGAATAAATATGAGTTTCCGCAGGGCCTACCGGGGTATGGTAATACTTCTGCTCCTGGCAATCACAGGTTTGAATATACACTCAGTGAAAAAGATCTTGGGACTGGAGGCAGGTGCGGTCATATTTCAGAAATTGGCTGGTGACATCCTGGAGCAATCTCCCCGGAGTATCTTGCTGCACGATATGTATGCCCAGAGTTTTTTGCCCTATTACCTTCACAACGCGGGCCAGAGACCCGAACTGAGAATCACCTCTACAGCCTATGAGAGGCAGGAGCAGTTTGAGGAACTATGCAGTAGCTATGAGTGGGCTGTTTTTTCTAATTATTATCCTCCCGGAGGCCCTTTGCGCGCTTGCGCGGTGGATAGCAGCTGGCGCTACAATCTCTGGACAGCCGAATCTTGTCGCTGCCTGGACTCCATTATCCATTAAGTAACTTAATGTAATAGCTAGGGTCTGAGCCCCTGTATTAACAAATGCTGCCCTATGGGGGCACCAGGGCTTAAAGGCTTGCTGTCAAAGGGGTGCCAGCGTTTTGGGTCGGAAGCATACTGGCTTTGGTATGAACGTTTTGGCCAAAACGAAGGTTGTAGGAATATTCTTATAGGTTACTTTTTTAGGGGTCTTCACATTCAATCAAAAAAGGCAGGCTTAGCCCGAAACGGCTCTACTCGGCCAACTAGTAAGCAAACTTTAATTGAATCATGAGAACTGCAGCCATATCCTCGCTGATTTTAATCTTCGGGTTTTTCCTCTTGGGATCGAGCCAGGAAGATCGGCGGGTGTTAAACAAACAATTTTCGATAGACGAACTCCATAGCATTAAACGCAATCAACTGCGGGAGGCAGCCTTCTTTCTGCAGGAGATGGAGAGTTCCGGTTTCAACCCTGAATCGCTCCGGGGGGATGTCGTTTACCTGCAGGGAAGAGTGGGGGAATTAGGCCGCGCCGATAGTGGCCAACCCTATTTTACCCTAAGTGCAGGCCAGGGTCAGTCCATTCAATGTATGGTGAAGGAAATGGAAGCTATAGGCTGGCTCAGCCCGGGTATGGAAGTATGGGTAGCCGCCACTTACTACGGCGACGCCCAATTGGGCACGCTGGTGCTGGAGCGTACGGCCGTAATCTGGCCGCGTAGTTAATAATGACAATTCTCCACTTGAGATTTCAATATCTCTTTTACCTCACTGTTTACAAAAAACCACTAAAATTTAGGTTTTGAAGTTTCGGACTTATGAACGGATTTATCTCCGTTGCCGCTACGGTGATCCCTTGGGGTGGAGGCATCAAAGCAAATGATCCCCCTCAGCCTGCTTTGCAGTCTGGGTCTTTTTTCTTTCAAACCCCTTTCAAGCAAGCTTGGATGGGCGAGTCAACTATTCATCTAGTTAACCAATCTACCCCAGTGGATTCACCTCCGCTGGCGCTACGGTGATCCCTTGGGGTGGAGGCGTCAAAGCAAATGATCCCCCTCACTGCGTTCGGTGCTATTTTTTGTTTCCAGCCAGCCTCAAGCAAGCTTGGCTGGCCAGAAACAAAAAATCCCATGCTGAGCAGCTTGGGATCATATGCTTTGGCGGAGAGAGAGGGATTAAGTCGCACCGCATGTTATTGTCAAGCGGTGTGCTCCTGCTTTCGCCCCACTAGCCAGCGGGGCTCAGGTCGAACCCTCGGGTTCTCACCCCTCTCCTAATTAAACAAATAACTCTAGAAACTAAAAAAGCAGCCCTGTGGGCTGCTTTTTCTGCGGAGAGAGAGGGATTCGAACCCTCGATACCCTTGTGGGGTATACACACTTTCCAGGCGTGCGCCTTCGACCACTCGGCCACCTCTCCAGTAATTCAGGGCTGCAAAAATAACAAAATCATTCTTCCGACAATTCCCCGCGCAGGTTAGATTGATAAAGTGTGCGGAACTCTTCTTCATCCAGCTCCTGGCCCAGTAAAAACATAAGCTTGGTGAGCCCGGCTTCAAAAGTCATATCACCGCCCGAAATCACGCCCATTTCCAGCATGGCCTTACTGGCCTCGTACTTGCCTAAAGCAATGCCGCCGCCGGCACACTGGGAAATGTTGATTACTGTAAGTCCTCTGGCAATGGCTTCCTTCAGGGCTTGCAGAAACCAGTAGTCCATAGGTGCATTGCCCGAGCCAAAACTGCGGATTATGATTGCCTTTAGGTCAGGAATACTCAGCACACTGTTTACGTAGCTCTCGGTCATGCCGGGAAAGACTGTAAGGACACCTATTTGCTGCTCGAAGTGCTCATAAAGCCTGAGGCTATCCGTAGCGGGGGGATTTATATAATTGGTATTGTACTTAATATTTACCCCCGCTTCGGCCAGCTTGGGGTAGTTGAGGGAAGAAAAGGCCTCAAAGTCTTCGGTGGAAATCTTATGGCAGCGGTTTCCTCTGAAAAGTAAATACTCAAAGTATACACAAACTTCCGGTACCATGGCCTGGCCATCAGCGCGGCGGGCCATAGCAATTTCAAGGGCCGTAAGCAGGTTTTCACGCGCATCGCTACGTGCCACGCCAATGGGCAGCTGTGAACCGGTCAACACTACCGGTTTGGATAAATTCTGCAACAGGAAGCTAAGCGCGGAGGCGGTATAGGCCATGGTGTCAGAGCCGTGCAGAATCACAAAACCGTCATACTCCTCATAACCATCAGCAATGCGTCTGGCCAGCCGCAGCCAATGATCGGGCTTAATGTTGCTGCTGTCGATAGGACGGTCGAGGCTGTCGGTGTCGATCACACAGTCGAGTTGAGCGATATCGGGGATCTTCTCCAGCAGGTAGTGGAAATCGAAGGGAACCAGCATGCCGTGATCGGGATCGCTAATCATACCGATGGTGCCACCGGTGTAAAGCATAAGGATGCGTGAGGATTTTGCCATGGCGCAAATGTAGAAAATGCCCTCTGCCTAGGCAGGGAATACTTTACGGGCGTTTTGGGTAGTGATGCGGTCCACCTCTGCCAGGCTGGTATTTTTCAGTTCGGCAATTTTCTCTGCTACGTACTTCGTGTAGGATGGCTCGTTGCGTTTCCCCCGGTAGGGCATGGGCGCCAGGTAAGGCGCATCGGTTTCCAGCACCAGGTGCTCCAGTTCCAATTGCTCCACTACTTTGTCCAGTCCCCCGTTTTTGAAAGTAACAATACCGCCAATGCCCAGCTTTAGGTTAAGACTAATGGCCCGGCGGGCCTGCTCGAGGTTGCCGGTAAAGCAGTGGAAGATGCCAAAGAGCTTTTCATCGGCATAGGCCTCCAGTACCTCAAAAATTTCGTCAAAGGCCTCACGGCAGTGGATTACAATGGGTAGTCCCATTGCCTTGGCCTTCTCAATTTGGATGGCAAAGGCCTTCTTTTGCTCTTCCAGGTGGGTTTTGTCCCAGTAAAGGTCAATACCAATCTCACCCACCGCGTAGTATTTGCGGTTGGGATCCTCCAGTTCCTTAAAAACCAAGGCCAGCTGCTCCTGGTAGTCCTCTTTCACATGCGAGGGGTGCAGGCCCATCATCGGTTTGCAGTGGGGGTGGTTATCGGCCACCCGTTTGAGGTCGTCGATGCTGTCTTTATCGATGTTGGGAAGGTAGATTTCCTTTACTCCGGCTTCTTCGGCGCGCTGAAGCATTTCTTCAAAATCGTCGTGGAAGCGCTGGAGGTATATATGGCTGTGGGTGTCAATCATGCTGCGAAGGTAGGGGATAGTAGAGAGTAGCAAGTAGAGCGCCTTGAGTATTTAGTAGGGAGTATGGTCTAATCAACAGGACGGTTAAGGCTATTTCGCTAAGCCACACCAAGAAGGTCAAAGGCATTCAAAGCAGTCCGGGTGGGTTATCGCGCAGATTTTCCCGGAGGGAAAAGGAGGTTGGCAGAGTTTGTTACGCAGCTTGGCCTACCGGGAGAAATGCCCTTTCCTCATCCTTCAGTTTTCAACCTTAAAACCTTGTCTGCCCTGCCTACCGGCAATCAGGCCCGTGTGACTGGCTTTAGCCGGGCAGGCTTACAACTTTCATCGTTAAAACGAAAAAGCCCCGACATGTGTCGGGGCTTCTACAGTTATCTTGAGTGTAATCTGGTCTTATAATTCCAGGGCACGCTTCACGGCGTTTTCGCCATCCATCAGGAGTTCCTCAGGGTTTTCGAGGGCTTCTTTCACGGCTACCAAAAAGCCTACTGACTCACGGCCGTCAATTACGCGGTGGTCATAGCTCAGGGCTACGTACATAATGGGACGAACGTCAATTTTTCCGTCAATGGCCACCGGACGCTCCACGATATTGTGCATACCGAGAATAGCGCTTTGGGGAGGGTTGATAATTGGGGTAGACAGCATCGATCCGAACACACCGCCATTGGTAATGGTAAAGGTGCCGCCGGTCATTTCATCAACGGTGATTTCACCATCGCGCACGCGGGTGGCGAGGCGCTTGATTTCCTTCTCCACGCCGGCAAAGCTGAGGTTTTCGGCGTTGCGCAGTACCGGTACCATCAGTCCCTTGGGTCCACTAACGGCAATGCTGATATCCTGGTAGTCAAAGGACACAAGGTTGTCGCCATCGATCATGGAGTTTACCTGTGGGAACTGCTGCAGGGCACGAACCACTGCCTTGGTGAAGAATGACATAAAGCCGAGGCCCACCCCATGACGCTCCTTAAACTCTTCCTTGTACTTGGCACGCAGGTCAAAAATGGGCTTCATATCCACTTCGTTGAAAGTGGTGAGCATAGCGGTTTCATTCTTTACTGACACCAGGCGCTTGGCCAGTTTACGGCGTAGTGAGCTCATGCGCTTGCTTTCGCTGTGGCGCTGGGCTCCCGACCCCGAACCCATGGCTGCGGTAGCATTGAGGGCATCTTCCTTGGTAATGCGACCGTCGCGACCACTGCCTTTAATTTGGGCAGGGTCGAGGTTTTTTTCGGTGATAATCTTATGGGCAGCCGGTGATGGAGTGCCGCTGGCATAGGTCTTATTTTCTTCGCGCTGTGGAGACTGGGGCTTAGCCTCCTTATCGTCGGATTTCTTCTCCGCTTTTTCCTCCTTGTCGTCGCTCTCTTTTTTCTCTTCTTTTTTCTCTTCCTTCTTGTCAGAAGAGCCGCCGCCATCACCGTCGGGAGCCGAAGCATCGGTGTCGATGGTGCCGATTACCTGGCCCACTTCCACTGCTTCACCTTCTTCCACCTTGATGGAAATTACACCAGCTTCTTCAGCCGGTAAAGCCAGGGTAGCCTTGTCTGAATCGAGTTCAACAATTTCCTGGTCCTTCTCTACGTAGTCCCCGTCTGAAACTAACCAACCGGCTATTTCAACTTCGGAAACGGATTCACCGGGAGAGGGAACTTTAACTTCTACGCTCATTTTAACTGTATGATTTAGGCGTTTAAAATGTTTTCAATCAATTTTTTCTGGCGGCTGGCAAAAGCCTGGGCCGACCCGGGGGCGGTACTGGCACTGCTGGCAGGGGAGATGATCTCATCGATGGTTACCGGGAAGTTCATCTTCACAAAGTAGGCGGCCCCCATGTTGCGGGGCTCTTCCTGGGCCCAAACAATCTTTTCGGCATTGGGGTAGCTTTCCACCAGCTTTTTAATTTGCCCTTCGGCCAGCGGGTAGAGCTGCTCCAGCCTGATAATGGCCTTGTCTTTGGCGGCTTTGCCGTCTAACTCCTTGTCAATATCGTAATAGAGCTTACCGCTCAGGAATACCAGGGTTTTCACCTTCTTCTTATCCTCAACACGAGGGTCATCCAAAAGCTCCTGGAAACGGCCTTCGGAAAGCTCCTCCATGGTAGACACCACCTTGGGGTGGCGCAGAAGGCTCTTAGGGGTCATCAGCGCCAACGGCTTACGGAAATTGCGATTCATCTGACGACGGATCAGGTGATAGAAGTTGGCCGGGGTAGTACAATTGGCCACCTGAATATTGTACTGGGCACATTGCTGTAACCAGCGTTCGAGGCGGGCACTGGAGTGCTCTGCTCCCTGGCCTTCATATCCATGGGGTAGATACAATACCAGACCGTTCTGTACCTTCCATTTGTCTTCGGCAGCGGTGATAAACTGGTCTACCAGAATCTGGGCACCGTTAAAGAAGTCGCCAAATTGCGCTTCCCAAACTACCAGGGTTTCCGGTGAAGCCATAGCATAGCCATAATCGAAACCCATTACCCCGTACTCAGAGAGCAGGGAGTTGTAAATGGCAAAGCGGCCTTCGCGGTCGTCAATATTATTGAGCAGGGTGTACTCCTCTTCAGAATCTTCCACCTTAATTACGGCGTGGCGATGCGAAAAGGTACCGCGCTCACTATCCTCACCACTGATGCGCACATTGAAACCTTCCTTGATCAGCGAGCCGTAAGCCAGCAATTCGGCCATGCCCCAGTCCAGGCTGTTTTTTTCATCCACCATTTCCCAGCGCTGCTTCATCAGGCGTTTTACCTTGTTGAAGAACTTTTTGTCTTCCGGCAGGGTGGTGATGGTTCTGGCAATTTCGCGCAACTCTTCTTTGTCAAAGGAGGTGTCGATGGACTCTTCGAAGTCCTGGGGACCGGCCACCGTGTATTCTTTCCACTCGTCGTCCATAAAGCGGGTAATCTTGTTCTTCTCCAGCTTTTTGGATTCGTCAAACTTCATTTCCAGCATTTGGCGGAAATCCTTCTCCAGGGCGTCCACAAAGCTGTCGTCAATTACACCTTCTTTCTTGAGCTTGTCGCTATAGATTTTCTTCGGGTTGGGATGCTTGCTTATCTCCTTGTAGAGGAGCGGCTGGGTAAAACGGGGCTCATCACCTTCGTTGTGGCCGTATTTGCGGTAGCATAGCAGGTCAATAAAAATATCGCGGTGGTAGCGTTGACGATATTCCATGGCAAACTCCATAGCGTGGATCACCGCCTCTACGTCGTCGCCGTTTACGTGCAGTACCGGTGCCAGAATAACCTTAGCCACATCCGTGCAGTAAGTACTTGAACGGGCGTCGAGGTAGTTGGTGGTAAAGCCCACCTGGTTATTGATTACAATGTGCACGGTGCCCCCGGTACGATAGCCCTCAAGGCGTTCCATCTGTGCCACCTCGTACACAATGCCCTGGGCGGCAATAGCGGCGTCGCCGTGAATGAGAACGGGCATTACACAACCCTCATTCTTTTCGTAGTCGTTATTGATTTTGGCCCTGGCAATACCCTCCACCACAGCGTCTACCGCCTCCAGGTGAGAGGGGTTGGGCGACAGGTTGAGTTTTATGGTGGTACCATCTTCCAGCTCTTTGGTGCTGGAGTAGCCCAGGTGGTATTTTACATCACCGTCAAATTCATCTTCGTCAAACTCCTTGCCTTCAAATTCGCTGAAAATGTCGCGTTGAGTTTTGCCGAAAATGTTTGACAATACGTTGAGGCGGCCACGGTGGGCCATTCCTACTACAAACTCCTTCACTCCCAGGCGGGCGGCTTTTTTAATGCCGATATCCATGGCCGGAATGAGTGACTCCGCCCCTTCGATGGAGAAGCGCTTTTGACCGACAAATTTGGTGTTGAGGAAGTTCTCGAAGGCTACCGCCTCATTGAGCTTGCTCAGGATTTGTTTTTTCTGCTCGTCGCTGTACTGGGGTTGATTGTTGTTTTTGCCGAGTCGCTGCTTGATCCAGCTGATTTTTTCGGGATCACGGATGTACATAAATTCCACCCCGATGCTCTTGCAGTAAATCTCCTGCAGGGTATCGATAATGGTTTGCAGCGATTGGGATTTTTCAAAACCAATTTCGCGGGCGGCCTGAAAAGGGGAGTTAAGATCTTTTTCGCTCAGGCCGTAGTTGGCCAGGTCGAGGGTGGGTGAATACTTCCGACGGGCTCGTACCGGGTTGGTTTCGGTGAAGAGGTGCCCCCGAATGCGGTAGTCTTCGATAAGCTCCAGCACCTGGAACTCCTTGGTTATCTCTTCTACAATTTCATCGTGGCTAAGGGCCAGTGCGGCAGCTTTCCCGTTGGCCTCGGGGTCATCGGCATATTCTTCTAACGCAAAATCGTAACCTTGAAAAAAAGCACGCCAGCTTGGCTCTACGCTGTCGGGGTGCTTTAAGTATTTTTGGTATAAGTCGTCAACAAATGTTGTGTGTACTCCTCCCAGGAAGGAAAATCTATCCATGATTTTTAAATCAGCCAAATGAATTTGCACGCAAAATTAATACTTTCTAAAGAGAGCGTAGCAGCTATATCATTCTTCTTTAAGTCTCCATTTGCAAACCTCACTTTAATACCTTTGTTTAACAACTTGCGTTATGCTAAATATGAAGGACCTCATTACCACTCTGATACTGGCGTTATTGACCATGGGCACGCTTTCGGCCCAGGTAAATGACCGGTTTGAAGAAAAAAGGAAAAGCGCCCCAGCCGATACAAGTAGTACCGAAGTTCCTGCAAAAGCCCCGGCGGAGCAGGTAGTAAAATCTTCAGGAAAGGAAGTAAAGCCCGATAATATCTGGGATAAGATGGTGTTTGGTGGAGACCTGAGCCTGAGCTTTGGCAGTTACACCGCCGTTTACGTGGCCCCTACCGTTGGCTATCGATTCAGTGATAAACTGGTGGCCGGCCCCGGTTTTATTTACCAGTATTTTCGTTGGAACCAGGTTTATGATCCTTTTACGAATAGTCTGCGCAATGTTGATGACTACGGTAACGAGATATATGGCCCTAAGCTCTTTGTCAATTATGCCCTGGCTGAGAGTATTTACCTGGGAAGCCAGTTTGAGTATCTCAATCACGATTACTATACCTACCAGGGTGGTGCCCCCCCTAATAAAGAAAACCGCTGGACTTCGGTGCTTTTTCTAGAGGCTGGTCTGCGAAGCTCCATTGGGCAAAAGGGGTTTGCCGTGGTGGGCCTGCGTTACAATCTGCTGCATGATTTTACCTCGCCCTACAGCAGTGCCTGGTTTCCGGTGATTGGCTTTTTCTTTTAACCGTTGGCGTCTACCAGGCGGATTGGGAAGCCCTGTCCCTTATAGTGTTTCAGTTCCACAATATCGGCCGGCAAGGCAATGTTATTGTCAATCATGGCCTGCAGAACTTTCAGCATAACCTCACTTTTAATTTCAGCGGGACTGCGTTTGTAGTCAAAGGTTTCGAGCCAGAAGTAACTGCGGATGTTCACTGTGCTGGTGGCGAACTCCTCAATTTGCACCAGGGGTTTATAACTACCTTCCTTCAGCACTCGTTCCTGGTTTAAAATGGTGTTGTAAATCACTTGCTGGGCTTCGGCCACATGTACGTCGTAGTCAATTCCGATGACAAAATCGAGACGTAGCAGACCGTCGCGGGTGTAGTTGATCACTTCCTCCTTAATCACATTGTTATTGGGGATGTACACGTCCTTGCCATCGAAGGTTTTGATGTGGGTATTGCGCAGGTTCAGGGCCTTTACCTTGCCCTTGGCTGAGCCTACCTCAATGGTATCACCCACATTAAAAGGGCGGTTAAAGGCGAGAATGATCCCCGCCAGAAAATTAGCACCGATATCCTGAAATGCCAGGCCGATGATCAGGGCTCCCACGCCCGCTCCGGCCAACAGCCCCCCGGCTATGGCGGTAAGACCCATTATATGGAAAGCCAATAAGATGCCCAGCAGCGTAAGCGCAAAGCGAAGGATGCGGGAAATAAAGCCACTTAGTAAAGGGTCGGCCATGCGCTTCATTACCCGGCGGCGAAAGATGGCGGATAACCAGCGGGCAATAATAAAGGCCAGTACGATTACAATCAGGCCGGTAAGAATGCCGGGAAGGTGCTCGAGGAAACTATGCCATTTTTCGCGCAGGCTGGCGGCGATGGTTTCAGTAAGGTTCATGCTTCTTAAAACTAAGGTGAACCCGAAAAAGTTGATCAGTGGATTTTTGTCAACCCCCTGACAGTTGGCTGCGCAGGATGACCTTGGTGGCTTCGCGCTTTAAAACTGCTAAGGTAAGGGCCTGCCAGGGGTCCGTCGCCTGCATGGATTTTTCATATTCCCCTTCGGCCAAATCGATGCGGTAAAGTACATGGGAAAGATTGGCTGCTTGCGCCAAGTTGTATAGGGCAGCCATGATCTGTTCTGCCCAGTTATTACCGTCGAGCTCTATTTCAAAGTCTTTTTCGAGTTGTCGCTGCAACTTGAGCCGTAGCAGCGCATGTGAAGTATCGGGGAGCAACAGTTCCCGCCAGGCTATTTCTCCCTTTTGATCAGCCATTCAGCAAACTGTGCTAGTTCGAGCTTGATCCCCGCCTCTCCTTCAACTTTTTGGAGATGGTCAAGGGCGGCTCGGTAATAGGCATCCATCTTTTCTTCTGCATAGCTGCGAGCACCCGTATCCTGCATTAGCTGACGAATTTGCTGCACCTTGTCATCGTCGGAAGAGTATTGCTTCGTCAGTAGCTCTCTTTGAGCCTCATCAGCCTCGTTGAGGGTGTGCAGGTACAAAATGGTCTTCTTGTCGTTCAGGATATCACCACCTGGTATTTTCCCGAATTTCTCCGGGTCGCCAAAGGCATCGAGCAGGTCATCCTGAATCTGGAAAGCCACCCCGATATTGACCCCGAATTCGTAGAGGTGGTTAGCGGTTTCGTGGCTGGCTCCGCCAATAAGCGCGCCAATTTTCATCGCGCCACCCAGTAACACTGAGGTTTTAAGGCGGATCATTTCCAGATAATCATCCTCGCTAACCTCCTGGCTGCTTTCGTAATTGAGGTCATACTGCTGGCCTTCACACACCTCCAGGGCGGTTTGGGAAAAAACCTGCAGCACCGGCGAAAGCACTTCCGGCTTTACCGTGCTGATGTATTGATAAGATTTCACCAGCATGGCATCACCCGAGAGGATGGCAATATTATTATTCCACTTTTTATGCACCGTGGGCTTACCGCGGCGTAGACTGGCCTCATCCATGATGTCGTCATGAAGGAGGGTGAAGTTGTGAAACACCTCTATACCGAGGGAGGGAAGCATGGCATCCTCCAGGGCACCGCCAACCATTTCGCAGGCCGCCAGGCAAAGGGCGGGGCGCAGGCGTTTTCCGCCCAAACCCAAAATGTAGGCCATTGGCTCATAAAGCTCGGCTGGCTCCAGGTCGAAATCCTGCCGGGCAATGGTGTTTTCAATTTGCCGGAGGTAATGGTTGATTTTGTCCATCAAAATTACTCTTCGAGCAGGCGCAACAAATATTCACCGTAACCGCTCTTGCGGAGGGGTTCGGCAATGTTGCGCAGCTGGTCATCATCAATAAATCCTTGTTGATAGGCCACTTCTTCAATGCAGCCCACCTTTAAGCCCTGGCGCTCTTCAATAACCTGCACAAACTGTCCGGCCTGCATCAGGCTGGGAAAGGTGCCGGTATCGAGCCAGGCCGTACCGCGGTCGAGAATACCCACTTTTAACTCCTCGCGGCGCAGGTACTCGCGGTTTACATCGGTAATTTCATATTCTCCCCGGGCTGATGGCTCAAGGTTTTTGGCAATTTCCACCACCTGGTTATCATAAAAGTAAAGACCCGGTACCGCATAGCGCGACTTGGGCTTAGAGGGTTTCTCTTCAATACTTATTGCCTTCAGGTTTTTGTCAAATTGCACTACCCCGTAGCGTTCGGGGTCATTTACCTGGTACGCAAAAACAATTCCTCCCTGCGGGTTGCGGCTTTCCTGGAGGAGGCTGCCCATTTCGGTGCCGTAAAAAATGTTGTCACCCAATACCAGCGCTACACTGTCGTCACCAATAAAGTCAGCCCCCAGCACAAAGGCCTGGGCCAGTCCGTTGGGTTCCTCTTGCACCGTATAGCTGAAGTTGCAGCCGATGCGCTTACCATCGCCAAGCAGCTTCCTGAAAAGGGGCATGTCATGGGGTGTACTGATAATAAGGATGTCCCTAATACCCGCCTGCATCAGGGTACTGAGCGGATAATAGATCATCGGTTTGTCATAAACCGGCATCAGTTGTTTACTTACGGCGAGGGTCAGGGGATGGAGCCTGGTGCCGGATCCACCGGCCAGGATAATTCCTTTCATGGTTTATAGGTTTTCTCGGTTTCGGGGGTGTCGTCTCCTTCTTCGGGAGTGTCTTCCTCCTCTTCTAATTCACTGTTGTCATAAAGGGTAATGACGGGATGATCAAAGTCTTTGTTCGCAGCCCATTTGGCCAAAGTCATCAAAAAGGTGGGCAGCAGAATGAGGTTACTGAGCATGGCGATGATCAGGGTAATGGATACCAGGATACCCAGTGACACAATGCCGCCAAAGCTGGAACTGGTAAAAGTGATAAAGCCAAAGAAGAGCACAATGGAGGTATAGAACATACTCACCCCGGTTTCACGGATAGACACCAGTACGGCATCGGCGATGTTCCAGCCATTAACCCTCAGCTCCTGCCGGTATTTGGCCAGGAAGTGAATGGTGTCGTCAACCGAAATGCCAAAGGCAATAGAGAACACCAGGATAGTACTGGGTTTAAGGGGGATGCCGAAGTAACCCATAATGCCGGCGGTCATCAACAGCGGGAAAATGTTGGTAACCAATGAAACCATCACCATGGCAATGGAGCGGAAGAGCAGGCTCATGATCACGGCAATTACAGCAATGGCGATGGCCAGGCTTATCACCAGGTTTTTTATCAGGTATTTGGTACCCTTGAGGAAGACTACCGAAGCACCGGTAATATAGGAGTCATAGCGTTCGGGATTGAATATGGCGTCCACTTTTTGACGAATACTGTCCTGGAGGGCGCGGCTGTCATCGGTGGCCAGGTCTTTTACCTGCAGGCTTACCCTTGCCTTTTGGCCACTGCTGTCAACCATGGCCTGCAGCAGGTTAAGCCCCCCTGTTTCACGGGGTATGTAGCTCATGATAAAACTCTGTTCCTGCCGGGTGGGAAGCTCGTAAAAATCCGGCTCTCCTCGGTAATAGGCTTGCTTGGCGAACTTAACCCCGTCGGCCACTGAAAGTGAACGCGAGAGGTGTGGCAGGTCGGCCAGTTCCTGTTGCAGGCGATCGAGCTTGCTGATGAACGAGAGCTTCTGCACCCCATTGGGGCGTTTGCTGTCAATCACGATTTCGAGCGGTACCACCCCGCCAAACTCCTGTTCCAGGAAACGCAGGTCGATCAGTAAGGGATCACTTTCCATATACTCTTCGGACAGGTTGCCGGTGGTAATCAGTTTGGTGGTACCAAAAAGGGCAATAGCCGATAGTACGGCGGTAATAGTGTAAACCAGTGCTCGCTGGCTTTGTACCGTGTGGGTTAGGAAAGCAATGAAGCCTTGCAGCCAGTTTTTGTCGAGATGTACGTAGTGGCGTTTCTTCGGAGTCCTGGAAAAGCTGTAAAAGATGGGGATGATGATAATGCTGATCACAAACACCATCATGATATTGAGACTGGCAATTACGCCAAACTCCTTTAGCACTTCACTGTCGGTAAGGATAAAGGCGGCAAAACCCAGGGCAGTGGTGGTATTGGTCATCAGGGTAGCGGCACCAATCTTACGGATAACGCGCTGCACCGCCAGAATTTTATTTTTGTGATACTTGTACTCAGCGTGGTATTTATTGATCAGGAAAATACAATTGGGCACACCTATTACAATGATCAACGATGGGATCAATGCACTGAGCATGCTTAGTTTATAGCCAAAACTGCCGATCAGGCCGAATGACCAGGCCACCCCCAGCAGTACCACCAACATGCTGTACATGGTGGCTTTGAAGCTGCGGAGAAAGAGAAACATCAAAACCACCGTTACCAGCAGGGCAAAGACTACCGAGAGGCCTATCTCTTTGGAAATTTTCTTGGTATTGGCCATCCGCAGATAGGGAAGGCCACTTACGTGCACCTTATAGCCAGAGCTTTCTGAAAAGCTGGCCACGGTAGCTTTCAGGCTTTCTATTATGCGAACAATATTCTCATTGTAAAGCTGGTTCTTGTCAATTTGTACCAGCAGCAAGGGAGAGTGCTGGTCGCGGCTGTACAACAGATCCTTATAAAAAGGCAGGGAGTGATAAAGCTTGCCGAGGCTGTCGGCGCTGGCCGCCGAAAAGTAATCGTCGAAGGCGACCGGCTCCAGTTTTTTGAGGCTGTCATTGCGCCTTAGGTTATAAGCGCTGATGGGGCTGAGGGTGTTGGTTACCCCGGTTATAGTATCGAGGGCCTCTTCCAGTGCTTTCCACTGCTGGTAATTTTCGGCTTCAAATACATTTATATCCTCGGCGGCAATCACCACCTGATTGCCGGCCTGGTTAAAAGTAGACCTGAATTGATCGTATTCTACCTGGGTAGTATCACTAAGTGGCAGGAGACGGGAAAATTTAAAGCTCACCTGCACCTTGGTTCCCTGGTAAACCATAAAGGCAGTGGAAACCAGGATGATGCTCAGCATCGTAAGGCGGTTTCGCAGTATTAGTCTCGCAATAAAAGTAAACATAGAATTCCTCTGAAGCCCTGATTTATACGCGCCGCAAAATAACGGCTTTTAAGTCAAACCGTTTTAATCGCATTCAGGGCACTCAAAAGCTGAACTTTGCGGTGAGCTTTACCGCAAAATTTTCACTGAAATGAGGGCGTTGATAGGGCCCGAAGCGATAGTAAGTGCCAAGTCCCAGACCCATGAACGCAATATTGCTGAGGCGGTTGAATTCAATACCGCCTTCATAAAATCCTTTTTCGGGCACTTGGAAGGCCATCTCTCGATGGCGATCAGGTTGATCAAGGCCGCCCCAAAGTGCCCGTGCTACCAGCTCGATATGGGGGCTGAAGTTACCACGGCGAAAGAGCAGGGACTCTAAATCCTGGCGGTACATGAGCTGGAGGTAGCGGCTGCTGAGAAACTCATTAAACCCCATAGTCTCAAAACCAAAGCGACCGGCTATCACGGCATTGCGCTTAAAGTAGTTTTCCTCATTGCGCTGGTTGGCCGTGCCGGTGTAGAGTTTGGAGTAGGGCAGTGGCTCTGATACCGCTCCCGCTTGTAGTTGTAGTTCCAGGGTTCCCAAAAAGAGGGTTTTATGGAGGTATTCCACCAGCAGGTCGGCTTTGTGATAGCTGAAATCAGAAGCCCATACCCCCGGCAGGCCCCTGGTATATTGCCCATAAATAACGGGGTAGGAGCGCTTCAGACGAATGCTGCCAAAACTACCTTCTACATATTCCTCTCTAGGTGCATAGCGGAAAGCCCCCTGTAGCTCGAAGTAGTTAAAGCCATTTTGCCAGCTGGTTTCGCCCTCATTCTCATAAGCAAAGTAATAGTCGCCCCGCATCAGGCGGTTTTCACGGCGGGTCAATATTTCGAGCTGAAAACTATGGCTGGGATTGTAGGTAACGCCAGCGAAATAACGGCTGACCTCATCGTAGCGATCAATAAAGTATTGGCGGTAATTCTGATCAAAGAGGCCCTGGGTGGGTCTCAGAGTGAAGTTGGGCTGGCCACTTTCAAAAATATCATAAAGATAGCCTCCCAGCAGGGCCAGGTTATTGGCTTTGTTTAGCTCCACCCGGCTGTCCCAGCCGTATTTCATTTGTTGGTCACCAAAGCCATAGCCAAAGTAACCTCCGATAGTAAACCAACGGCTGAACTTTTTACTGCTGTGAACCCCCAGGCCCAGGCGCAATTTTTCTTCCCGGTTTACCCGCAGGGTACGGTTCAGGTCAAGATCCAGGTAGCCAAATGGTAATTTGCCCTGAAAAATGACGGTCATATAGTTGAGCTGCTGCTCCAGTTTCTCCGCCTTGCTAAGGGAGTCCATAAATTCATAAGTGCGCTGTTCGCGGAGGTCGAGGCTGTCAGTGCGGTAGTCCATCAAAAGCGGTTCTGCATTTTCAGTCGCCAGTTCATCAATGCTCACCAGGGCCCGGCTGATATCCTTTTTGCGCAGCTCGCCTTCAATTACAATGTCCTTGAGGTAACTGCGGAAGCGCGCTTCCAGCGGCAGGTTGTTGACCACAACTCCGGGTATTCTCAGATCAGCATGCAGCTGATTGGGAAACCAATGTCCACCACGGTTTTTATACTGCTGTTCTATCCTGATGTGAATGCCCTCACTATCATAGGGGCCGGCAATAACATTCTGAATGGCCCAGTCGCTGCTGTTAATGTAAACTACGCCCTCAAGGGGCTTAAAGCCATAGTTGGGCTGTGGCCTGAAGCTGATAATATATACGGTGTCGCCAGGGGAATTGTAGGTGGTGTCTTCCAGTAAAAAGAAATAGCGCCGGGTGCTGCCCGGGGTAATGGGATTGAGGAAGTCGGCCTGCAGTATGCTGATGTAGTCGCTGTAAAAGGAAAAGGATTGCATTTGGGTGCTGGCCAGGGCGAAAAGGGGGTTTTTAAAACCCGAAGTGCGGGAGGCGAGTACGGTTTGATTATCGCGCTTGTCGCGGATAAAGTTTCGTTCTATCAGGTTCTCCAGAAAAAACAAATGCTGGCCCTCGGTAAATTTCCGGATGCGATAACCACTGGAGTCGATACGGACAATACTGTCGGTATCCGGCGCATATATGGTGTCGATTTCCTGCCTGAGGCTATCGGTATTAACCGTTACCACCATTTTGCTGTAGCTTTTATAGCTAAAGGAGCTGAGTTTGTCGGGACTGTTTTTGGAACGGGCGGCAACCGCATTTTTTATAATGCGATGTGCCGGGTTTTCACCCGGAAATATTTCTACCTCACCCAGGGCGGTGCTGCGCTCCTGCATTCGAATTTCCAGCTTAGCACTGTTTGGGTTTACCCACAACTCCTGGCGCTCATAGCCCATGTAGCTCAGGTTGAGTCGGTGCTTTCCAGGCGGAAGCAAAAGGCTGAAGCGGCCGTCAATATCGCTGGTGGTGCCGGTGGTGAGGGCCTGAACCGAAATATTGACAAAGGGCAGGGGCTGCCCGTTTTCGCCATCGTATATGCGGCCGCTGATGCGATAGCTTTGGCCACTGAGAAATACAGGTAGCAAGAAGAGGGAAACAAATAAAAGGCGGTAGGTATAAGACATGGTTGCATTACAGGCAATTGGCCCTAAAGCCTGCCTTTATAAAAATAAAACTTCTGCGGGCAAACATTAGTTCAATTTTGCTGATTCTATATATCATGAAATTATCGTTGCCGGCGGTCTTAACCATTTTGCTTTTTCTGCTAATAATTGCCTTTTACTTTTTTGACCCCAGCTTCCGGGATTGGCTGGGTGAAGCTTATACTGCCTTTAAAACCGGTGATCTCAGCACGATAAAGGACTTTCTGGAAAAATATCGCCATTATGGCTACCTGATATTGCTGGGGGCCTTCCTTTTCCAGATGTTCCTCTTTGTGGTGCCCTCTGTTATGGTGATGACCCTAAGTGTACTGATGTATGGGCCGGTGAAGGGTGCCTTGCTTTGCATCGCCGGGATATTTATTGCTTCTACGGTGGCGTATTTCCTGGGCCGCTCACTTAGTACAGTTACGCTCGATAAGTTGATTGGTCGCAAATCGCGGGAAAAAATGAGCGACTTTCTGGAGAACTATGGCTTCTGGACGGTGGCAGTGTTCCGGATATCCCCATTCCTTAGTAATGACGCCGTAAGTTTTGTAGCCGGCCTGGTAAAGATGAATTACTGGCGCTTTATAGCTGCCACCTTGCTGGGGATTACGCCCCTGTCAATCCTTATTGCCTATTTCGGCCGCAGCACTGATGATATGCAAACCGGGCTGATAATCGGTAGTGTGGTGGGGCTACTGGGGCTGGCCTTTTACATTTATGTGGATAAAAAGAAGCTGGGAGCAAAAGAAAAAAGCCCGCAATCCTGAGACAGCGGGCTTTCAGTAGTCAGGTATAATGCGGGAATCTTACAGAGTACCGCGGTTTTCCTGTTCGCGCTCTATCGCTTCAAATAGGGCCTTGAAGTTACCCTTGCCAAAGCTGCGGGCACCTTTGCGCTGAATAATCTCGAAGAAAAGGGTAGGGCGGTCTGCTACCGGCTTGGTAAACAACTGCAGCAAATAACCTTCGTCATCGCGGTCAACCAAAATACCACGGGGACGCAGTTCTTCCACACTCTCCTCTATTTCACCTACGCGCTCAATCAGATCGTCGTAGTAGTTGTCAGGCACGTACAAAAATTCCACCCCCTGGGCTTTGAGCTGATCCACAGTTTCGAGGATATTGTCGGTGGCCACAGCGATATGCTGTACACCGGCGCCGTTGTAAAAATCAATATACTCTTCAATCTGGCTCTTCTTCTTCCCTTTGGCGGGCTCGTTTATCGGGAACTTGATGCGGCCATTGCCATTGGTCATTACCTTACTCATTAAGGCGGTGTACTCGGTACTGATATCCTTATCGTCGAAAGACACCAGCTGGGCAAATCCCATAACGCGGGCATAAAAATCAACCCACTTATTCATTTCACCCCAACCGACGTTACCGACCATATGGTCGATGTACTTCAATCCGGCAGGTTTGGGGTTGTAGTGCGACTCCCACTTGCGGTAGCCTGGCATAAATGGGCCGTCATATTCCTTACGCTCTACAAATACGTGTACGGTTTCGCCGTAAGTTTTGATGCCGGCCAGGGTCACCTTGCCATTCTCATCTTCAATAGTGTAAGGCTCAAAGGCTACTTCTGCACCACGTTTAGTGGTTTCCTCAAAGCTTCTGGTGGCGTCGTCCACCCACAGGGCTACGTTCTTTACGCCATCGCCATGCTTGCTGAGATGCTCGTTGATGGGACCTCCTTCCTGCATGGGGGAAGTTAGGATCAGGCGGATTTTATCCTGCTGAATCACGTATGACACGCGGTCTTTCTGACCGGTTTCGAGCCCGCTATAGGCTACCGACTGGAAGCCGAAGGCAGTTTTGTAAAAATGGGCGGCCTGCTTGGCATTTCCTACGTACAACTCTACATAATCGGTACCGTTAATGGGCAGAAAATCCTCTGCGTTAGGGTACTCTTTCTTGAGTTTTAAAGAGGTGGTGTCGTATGTCGTTTCCATATATTTGAAGTGCTTTGGCACAAAGGTAAAGAAATGTTGATGCACCGAAAGGGTGAATAACGGCTTTGAGAAAGGAGCTGACTGGTTTTTAGGGCTTAAGGTGAGTAAGAATGTCCTGACCTTTGATCAATCCAGGACCCAGGCGAATGATGAAATTATAGGCAATAATTTCCCCATCCCGATAATAGGGCTATTTTTACCGCCGAAAACAACCGTCAGGAAACACCACTTTTATGAAGTTAAAGGCCGCTCAGAGCAATATCATCGAAACGATAGGAAATACGCCGCTGATCAAGCTCCAAAAAGCCTCTAAGGACTTAAACACCAATGTTTACGCCAAGATAGAGGCTGCTAATCCTGGCCATTCGGCAAAGGACCGCGTTGCTCTTTATGTGGTAAATAAGGCAGAAGAAGAAGGAAAGTTGAAGCCCGGGGGAACAATTATTGAATCCACTTCGGGAAATACCGGGCGTAGTTTGGCGATGATTGCGGCCATGCGGGGCTATCGTTGCATTTTGTGTACCACCACCAAAATTTCTTTTGAGAAAAAAGCGGTGCTGGAGGCATACGGTGCTGAAGTAATCGTTTGTCCTAAGGAGGCGAAGGCCGATGACAAAGACTCTTATTACAGCCGTGCGGCCTCCCTGCACAAGCAGATCCCAAACTCAATATACGTTAATCAGTACTATAACGATTCCAATATTGAGGCCCATTACAGCATGACTGGCCCCGAAATTTGGGAGCAAACTGAAGGAAAAGTTACCCATTACCTGGCGGCAGTGGGCTCGGGGGGCACTATCAGCGGCACCGCCAAATTCCTGAAAGAGCAAAACCCGGCTATGAAGGTTTTCGGAATTGATGCCCACGGTTCGGTACTTACCAAGTACCACACTGACAAGGTGTTTGACGAAGATGAAATTGCTCCCTATAACCTGGAGGGAGTAGGTAAAAATATTATCCCCACCACAGTGCTTTTTGATATCATCGATCAGTTTCAAAAAGTTGCCGATGGTCCTAGTTTGTTGCGCGCCCGTGAACTGGCCCGCAGTGAATCAATCCTCATTGGACCTTCAGGTGGCGCAGTGCTCGAGGGACTCTATCAGCTGCGTGATCAGTTTAAGGCTGATGACTGCGTGGTATTGGTGTTCCCCGACCACGGCATGGGCTACCTCTCAAAGCTGTACAACGACCAGTGGATGGTTGAAAATGGCTTTATGGAGGCGCCGGAAGACAAGCTCAACCTCCTTAAAAAGTCTTCCGGAAATATTTAGTTAGTTTGCACAGATTTTAAGCATCACAACCTAGAACAGGATTTATGTCGATAGATAAGCGAATTCCGAACGGTCATACCGTGTTGGAAGGTTCGGTAGAGGAACCCCAGGTAAATGACCTTTTTAGCAAGATACAATCCAATATGGGCCCTTTGGGTCGCTATGCGGATGATGCCGAAGGCTATTATATTTTCCCCAAACTGGAGGGGAAACTGGCCAACCGGATGAAGTTTAATGGTAAGGACGTAATTTGCTGGAGCATCAATAACTATCTCGGGCTGGCCGAACACCCTGAGGTGCGTAAAGTAGATGCTGAAGCCGCCGCTGAGTATGGCCTGGCCTATCCCATGGGTTCGCGAATGATGTCTGGAAATACTGATCTGCACGGTCAGCTGGAGCGCGAGTTAGCAGAGTTTGTTGGTAAGGAAGAAGGAGTTTTGGTAAACTTCGGTTACCAGGGCATTATGTCTGCCATCGATGCCATCCTCGACCGTAATGATATTGTAGTGTACGATAGCGAGTGCCATGCCTGTATTGTAGATGGTGTGCGCATGCACTTAGGTAAGCGCTTCGTATATGATCACAACGACATTGCTAGCCTGGAGAAAAACCTTCAGCGCGCCAGCAAAATGGCAGCTGCCACTGGTGGTGGTATTCTGGTGATTACCGAAGGCGTATTTGGTATGCGCGGTGACCAGGGTAAACTGAGGGAAATTGCCGCCCTGAAAGAAAAATACAACTTCCGCCTGATGGTGGACGATGCTCACGGATTTGGTACTCTGGGTAAGACCGGCGCCGGTGCTGCTGAAGAGCAGGGAGTAACCGAGGCAGTGGATGTTTATTTTGCCACTTTCGCCAAGTCAATGGCTAGTATTGGTGCCTTCCTCGCCGGCGACCCCAAGATCATCAAGTTCCTCAAGTACAATATGCGCTCGCAGATCTTTGCCAAGAGCCTGCCTATGCCATTGGTAAAAGGCAATCTCAAGCGCCTCGAAATGCTGCGGACCATGCCTGAGCTTAAGGATAAGCTGTGGGAAAATTCAAAGGCACTGCAAAAGGGCCTTACTGATGCCGGCTTTGACATTGGCATTACCAACACCTGCGTAACGCCGGTATATATGAAGGGCTCGGTTGAAGAAGCTACCGGACTGGTGCACGATCTGCGCGAGAACCACGGTATCTTCTGCTCGATTGTAGTGTACCCGGTTATTCCTAAAGGTATGATCCTGCTGCGTCTTATTCCTACTGCGGTGCATACCCAGCAGGATATCGATGAGACCCTCGAAGCCTTTAAAAAGATCACCGCCAAGCTCGAAAAGGGCGAATACCGGGGTCAGATGATCAACCCAGTGAAAAACGACTAGGGCAATAATTTTTTTGAAGTAGAGAAAGGCGTACCGTTGGTGCGCCTTTTTTTTTGTGGTGTAGCTAGGGGGAGGCTTCCTGCTTAAAAAAGGAGCCCCGCCGTTAAAGGCAGGGCTTGTGAGATATTCTTAAGCCGGAGGGTTACTCTTCTATCCAGCTCTTCCAGTAACTTTCGTCGTTCATATCAAGCGCGGCCTGGGTGAGCTGCAGCGGGCGGAAGGTATCAACCATTACTGCCAGCTCTTCAGTTTCTTTTTTGCCCAATGAGCGCTCCATGGCACCGGGGTGGGGACCGTGGGGAATGCCGGCGGGGTGAAGACTGATAAAGCCCTTATCTACGTGGTTACGACTCATAAAGTCACCATCCACGTAGTAGAGCACCTCGTCACTGTCAATATTACTGTGGTTGTAAGGTGCAGGTACTGCCTCGGGGTGATAGTCATACAGGCGCGGGCAGAAACTGCAGATTACAAATTGGCTGGCCTCAAAAGTTTGATGGATGGGGGGCGGCAGGTGCACGCGCCCGGTAATAGGTTCAAAGTCTTTTATGTTAAAGGCATAGGGGAAGTTATAACCGTCCCAGCCCACCACGTCAAAGGGGTGAGTGCGGTACACCAGCTCGTGCAGGGTGCCTTGTTTTTTGATTTTGATGTGGAATTCACCGGTTTCATCATGCACTTCCAGTTCAGAAGGTGCCCTGAAATCGCGCTCGCAAAAAGGTGAATGCTCCAATAACTGCCCAAAGTAATTGCGGTAGCGTTTTGGGGTATAAACGGGGTCAAAGGAGTCGACGATAAAGAGACGGTTTTCCTCGCTGTCAAATTCAAACTGGTAGATCATTCCGCGGGGAATTACCAGGTAATCGCCATAGCCGAAGCTGATATTGCCCAGCATCGTTTTAAGGGTGCCACTACCGCGGTGTACAAAGATTACTTCGTCAGCATCGGCGTTTTTATAGAAATAATCCGTCATGGACTTTGTTGGCGCCGCCAGGCTGATGTGGACATCGGCATTGAATAGCACTGGCACCCGGGCGTCCAGGTAGTCCTCAATAGGTTTCACCTTCCAGCCATCGAGCATGCGGCTGGTAATATTCTTATCGACGGCCGCTTTGGGCTGTACGTCTTTTGATTTCAGGATATCGCGCACCTGAGTGGGGCGGTGCACATGGTATAAAAGTGAAGACATACCCGAAAATCCTTCCGTGCCGAATAGCTGCTCGTAATAATAGCCGCCATCCGGCTTTTTGAAGGTGGTATGCCGCTTATGTGGGATCTTTCCCAGTTTGTGGTAAAATGGCATAGCTGACTAATTTTTTTGCTGCATCAAAGGTAGGGATTCTCTTTCCTCATGATTTATGACAAAAATCAGTCAGCTATGTTTGGATACCGGCTAGAGTGAAATTTTATGGGCGCGCCCGGTGCCGGTATTCACCAGTAGGTAAATGCCGTTTCTGCTTCCGGGGAACCTTATATCATAATTGCTGAACCCTTCCATCTTAAAGGAATGCAGGAGTTGTCCGTTAATTCCAAATACCTTAAATGACTGGCTTTCGGCCCCCTTGTTCTGCACAACCCAGCTGGTACGGCCTGGGGCAAAATACAGTTGGTAATTATCAAGCGGTTTAGGTGACGGCAGGCCTACATGGCTCACCGGGGTATTATTGTAGAGATTGTGGAGGTTACTGAGGCGATCGTTTATCAAATCGTAGCCACTTTGGTTAGTACTGCTAATGCTCCAAACGATTCCAGCTTTAATGTCAAATGACTGACCGGCTTCCAGGGTAAAAGGTCCCGCATTGCTACTGGCCCGCACATCTCCTTGACTCAGGGGCGAGGCAAACCAGTTCAGCGGCTGACTGGGTGGAAAGGCGCCGGTGGTGTCAAAACTGTTACCGGTATGACAAAACAGGGCAGCGGTACCAATATTGCTGGCGACGTAACCATCGCCATTGGCATTGCTGCCAAAACCATCCGGATTTTCAATAATGACACTGTTGCCACCTTTCCACATGCTACGCATACAATTATAATACTCCAGGTCATTATTTGGCAGTCCGGTGGCGCTGATGATAGGTTGAAAATTCATTGAACCCGATGCGAGGTAATGCTCGCGTATACCCAGGATGCTGTCTTCGGCTATACAATTGCCATTAGCATCACGAATGCCGTCTATGCAACCATCCATATTATTGTCAAGGGCATCAAAATAGTCGGCGGGAGGTCCTTTAAATATTCGCAATCCGCAATTGGCCAGCCGGCTAAAGCCCTGGCTTCCTTCATCGTCATTGTCAGAGTTATAGGCAAAGGTAGATTGGGCCGAAACGTTTGTTCCCACCAGATCATCGCTGGCATTGCCCAGGTCATAGTCTATAAAGGATGAGAGATAGCTGTGACTGTAGGTACTATCACTGCGGTTATAGAGCTGGTAATCCAGGTATAGTACACTGTCGTGAGCGCCGCTGTTTTTAAAGCCGTAAAGCATGGCATGGATTTCAACGCCCATGCGGTTGCCGCTGCTGTCACCGTTGATATCATTAAAAATGGCAAAGAGGGCTTCATCGCCCTTGATCTCTGGATAATCACCATCGGCAGGCCTGTACTGCCCGTCCTGGTTAACATCAACAAAGGGGGCCAGATAATAGGACTCGCCATGGCTGGTATCGCCATGGGCTGGCCAGTTGGCAATAGCAGCGGGAATGCCGTTGGTAAAGCCATGCACAAAGGCGGTTAAAGTGTCAATGTTGAGATGATAAACCTGATTGTACTTGCTGGAAACAGCGGAATCATTTGAAACCGGCCCAGGGTGGAAGTTTACTCTTCCCTGCCGGTAGGTTTGACCTGATACATGCAGGTTGCCGTTAGAGGCCTGCCCTCCCAGCCATAAATTCTGAGAATAGATGAGGGACTTGTACTGACCGTTTTCTTTGGTTTCCAGATTCAAAAGTTGACCATCGGCCAGCAGTTTAACTTTTATGTCGTTGATTTCCATTGAGTCTATGGCCAGGTTAATCTGGGCATTGGTGCTCAAAAAAGTGAAAATGCCAGACAGTATGAATAGTAGTTTCTTCATAAGGCGTAATTAATATTTAAGGAATTGTGCGCTCAGTTTTCAGGCGGTAATTAGTTAGACCCCTCCTAAACATATTCGTTGCCTGGCCGCGAATTGAGAATGCAGTTTTAGTGGCTGCTGGCTACTCAATATCCATGGCAATAAAAACTACTATTATACGAAAAGATTAATGTCTAAAGGCTTATCTTTAATAGTAGTTAATTTTAAACCAAACCTTAACCAACATGAAAAAGTCATTATTAATTCTGGCCTTAGTTTCGGGCTGCAATCTTTTTGGCCAGGTAGATGAGGAAGCTATTTACCTTACCGGGGGGATCAATTTTGGCAGCGGTGATGCCACCATGGATTTTGGGGGAACGGCCGTAGGCACTGATCAAACAGATTTTTACATCATGGCCGGCGGTGGCTATATGCTGACCGAAATCTTTGGTGTGGGCCTAAATCTGGGCTTTCAGAACAGTGAATCGGTCACCTCCTTCGATTCTATTTCTTCACCCAGTACTTTAACGGTGTTTTCAGTAGCGCCGGAAGCCAGAGCCTATATTGAACTCGATGAGCCTCTTTATTTAATTGGTGTCTTCAAGGCCAGCCTCGGTTTTGGCAAAATGGATATGGATTTTTTCGGCGAAACTTCTGAGCAAAATATTAATTATTACGACTTTGGAATAAGGCCGGGAGTGAGCTATTTCCTTTCGGATAATATTAGCCTGGAAATGACGGTAGGCTATATGGGATATAATATTGTTTCACAAACAGTACCTGACCCCTTTGGAAATGGCAATGATATCTCCACCAGTTCCGGCTCTTTTCAGTTCGGGGCCGATCTGAGTTCGGTCACCTTTAACTTTACCATAATGCTCAATAATTAAGAGCTAAAAAAAAGCGGCTCGGTAGCCGCTTTTTGATTTCCTGAAAAATATCAGGGTTTGTCAGTTTTTAAGCTGGCCTTGCGGTGCGCATGAAAGCGCTTTTTCTGCTCCCGCTGCTTGCGCAGTGCTTTTTGCTCCTCTTCGCTGAGGTGGATTACCTGCTGACATTCAGTACTACAACAGTGCTCCATCTTTTCGGCACAGGCAGGGCATTGTATAAATAGCAGGTTACAGTCTTTATTGGCACAGTTTACATGGGTGTCGCAGGTTTCACCACACTGATGGCAAGTAGCTATCACCTCCTGCGAAATACTTTCGCCCAGGCGTTCGTCAAAGACAAAATTCTTACCCTTGAATTTGTTGGGCAGCTCCTCGCTTTTTATCTGGCGGGCATAGTCAATTATACCACCGTGCAACTGGTTTACATCTTTAAATCCATGGTGCTTGAGATAGGCACTGGTCTTCTCGCAGCGGATACCACCGGTGCAGTAGAGCAATACCTTTTCATCTTCCTTGCCCTTCAGCATTTGCAATACTTCCGGGAGTTCATCCCTGAAGGTTTCTGCTTCGGGGAGCAGGGCGCCCTCAAAGTGACCGATTTCGCTTTCGTAATGGTTGCGTATATCCACTACAATGGCTTTACCGCTTTCGATGGCCTCGTTCCACTCCTTTGCTGAGAGGTGCTTACCCACATTGGTTACATCCCAGCTGTCTTCATCCAAACCGTCGGCCACAATTTTTTCGCGCACTTTTACGGTCAGTTTTAAAAAGGACTTGCCGTCATCTTCCACGGCAATTTTAAAGGGCATGTCGGCGAATTCCTGATGGGCATAAAGTTTATGGACGAAGCTGGCCCAATGGTGCTCGGGTACGTTCATCTGGGCATTGATACCTTCATGGGCCACATAAATGCGTCCCAGGCAATTGAACTCACTCCACTCACTAAAAAGGGTGTCGCGCATCTGCTGGGGGTCGCTGATATTCACATAGCGATAGAAGGATACAGTACGACGCTTAAAGCTTTCTGCTTCCAGGCGCTTTTTTAATTCCTCCGGTCCGAGTTTATTATACAGGCCTTTTTTTCCTGCGTTGGGATCCATGGCAATGTTTTTTGAGGCGGCAAAGTTACGAAAGATCAAACGCTTGAGAAGCTGACAATTATCAGTTGAAGCAGCATAAAGAGCCGCCTGAAAGCGTAGCTGGAGATTAATAAGCGCTAAAAAAATGGCATTTGCCATTCCATAAGGCACAGTCGCAACAGCCCCTTATCTTTGCCGCAAAATTGAAATCAAGGATATGCAGGAAAATATTCTGGTGCTGGGTTCTTCAGGCCAAATTGGTACGGAGCTGGTAGAGGCACTGCGCGAAAAATATGGTAATGATCATGTGGTAGCGTCTGACCTAAGGAAACCAAATGGTGAGCAAAGCGGGCCCTTTGAGCAACTCGATGCCATGAATCGTGAGCAATTGGAAGCAGTAGTGTCCAAATACCAGATTACCCAGGTTTACCACCTGGTGGCAATGCTGTCGGCCACAGCCGAAAAAGTACCCATGAAAGGCTGGGACCTGAATATGCAAAGTCTTTTCCATACGCTGGAGATGGCCCGCGAGAAGAAAATTAATAAGCTGTTTTGGCCCAGTTCAATCGCCGCTTTCGGACCTACCACCCCCAAGGAGGATACGCCCCAATACACCGTGATGGACCCGGGAACCGTATACGGCATTAGTAAGCTCAGCGGTGAGCTTTGGTGCGATTATTACCATAAGAAGTATGGCGTGGATGTGCGCAGCATCCGCTATCCCGGGCTTATTTCCTATAAAGCGGAGCCCGGCGGAGGTACCACCGATTACGCGGTGGATATTTTCCATCAGGCTAAAAAGCAAGGACGGTATACCTGCTATCTGGCGGCGGAAACGGCCTTACCCATGATGTATATGCCTGATGCCATTAAGGCCACCATTGGTATTATGGAAGCTCCGGCTGCAGCGGTAAAAATCCGTACCAGCTACAATCTTTCCGCCTTTAGCTTTACTCCGGAAGACCTGGCGGCTAAAATCAGAGATCACATCCCGGCTTTTGAACTGGATTATGAGGTAGACTTCAGGGACGCTATTGCCCAGGGCTGGCCACAGAGCATCGATGATGCCGAGGCACGTGCACACTGGGGCTGGCAGGAAGAGTACTCCCTCGATGATATGGTGAAAGATATGTTGGAAAACGTATAATACCAGCTGACTTCACTATCTGAAAACAAAAAGCCCGGTTTATAAACCGGGCTTTTTCAAATTTTATCCAAGGGTGATGCCTTACATTTTTTTCAGTGTCATGTAGTGGTCAAATGAAGACTCTACTGTTACACCTTGCTCCGTCTGGGTAAGGCTCATATCACTTTTCAGCTCAAGAATGTTGTTGCTGAAGCTTACCACCTCATAGTTATATACAACAGAGGTACCGTCAAAACCGCTCATTTTAATCTGGCTGTTATTTACCACTTCGTAGGTACCAGATCCGGAAGTCTGGGGAATGGTTTCCGTGATGTTTTGGGTCTGAGGGGGCATGCCGGGAATGTTTGTTGTAACCACCATGTCGACTGTATAGCCAATGTTGGTGGCAACGGAGCCGTCACCCATAAACTCGATGTCTCCAATAAAGTCATAGCCTTCACTGCTAAAAGTGTTCATCACCTGGCCGTTAACTTTACTTTCACCATTTTTTTGCTCAAGGGCCGTAACTTCCCAACTGCCCACAATTTCAGTTTTGAGATCACCGGAACCACTGGGGTTTTTGTCGTCATCTTCCTTTTTACAGGCACTAAGAGATACGAGGGCGGTTAAGGCCAGGGCTTTGAAAATAAGCTTCATAATAATTGAGGATTTAGTTTAGTCGCCTAATGTAAAGCTTTCTAACTAAATATGACATCATAATATAAGGGTAGGAATTACCTCATAAATTCGTAGTAGGCTTCGTAAACGTCATTGCTGTCAATTTCTTCCACCTCAAATATCAGACTGTTTTCATCCAGCTTTAGCAGCAGGGCAGTAGTGCTATCCATTTGCTCGCTGTAAAGGCCAAGCATTGAGCCTTCCAACTGATAGCTTCCCCTGCTGGTGTCGTTTATGGTGTTTCTCTCCATCACGAGCAGGTAGCTTCCGTCGGCACTGAAACGGGCCCAAAAGTCATTGGGAAATTCATCAAGGGCAAAACTGGTATCGCCGCTAGCGCTATTGTAAGAGTAAATTGAATGCTTCACCCCGGTCCAGTCGCCCTGTATTTTCTCTCCTGCCGTTTTTGGCAGGCTGGGCTTTTTTTCTTCAGTACAAGCCATGCCTACTAAAAAAGTTAGTAGAATCAGGAGTTTGGAAGCAGAGTTTTTCATGATTAGAGGGAAAAGATTTTGGTAGTGTATTTGCGGCCGAAAAGTATAAAATATCAGCAACTTCAGCGCGCTGGTATCCAGTAATGAACTCAGCTGGTTTTGCGTAAGGTAAATACAGTAACCTCGGGCCATATTCCTACCCGCCCCGGGAAGGCCAGAAAACCAAAGCCCCGGTTAACGTAGAGTTTGCGCCCGGCCTCCTCATACAGCCCCGCCCATTTAGGATAGCGATATTTTACCGGGCTCCATTTTATCCAGCCGGGTATTTCAATCCCGAATTGCATGCCGTGGGTATGACCACTAAGGGTAAGGTGCATTTTGGTAGGGAAGCTCTTCACCACCGCATCAAAGTGGCTGGGGTCATGGCTCATCAGGATGTTAAATTCTTGCTCGCCCACTTTTTCAGTGGCCTTTTC
Source organism: uncultured Owenweeksia sp. (assembly GCA_964619125.1). Classification (GTDB taxonomy): domain Bacteria; phylum Bacteroidota; class Bacteroidia; order Flavobacteriales; family Schleiferiaceae; genus Owenweeksia. The sequence continues at coordinate 31,449 of CAZUCA010000020.1, forward strand.
AAGGTCGCCATGCTTTACAAAACCGCCGGCACCCCAGTTTTCCACTCCCACCAGGTTAATTTTTTGGCCCTCTTTTTTGAGGCTGATGCTGTCATTATTGAGCAATCGGAAGCCGAGTTCACTGTGAATGTCATACAGGCGCTTCATATTCCGGCGCTTAGCCTCCATCGAAGGCCAGTTGATATAGTCGCCATAGTCGTGGTTACCCAGTACCGAAAACTTGCCCATAGGCGCCTGCAGGCGGGCAAAGCTATCTATCCAGGGTTCCATTTCCTCGGCCTTGTTGTTCACCAGGTCACCGGTAAACAAGAGGAGGTCGCTTTTCTGCTCATTGATCAGGTCTATGGCGTAGTTGATTTTGTCGGCATTGTCGAAGCTGCCGGAGTGTACATCGCTGATCTGGGTGATGGTGAGGCCGTCAAATGCAGCTGGTAAATCTTCGAAAACCAGCGTTTTGCGTAACACCCGGTAATTGTAGCGGCCACGCCACACCCCGTGCAGGATGCCCGCAAAGGGAATGGCGGCCAGGATAAGGGCGGCCTGGCTTACAAACCTGCGTCGGTCCGGTAAAAACTGCTCCTCACTACCACTTAGTTTCCTTATGCTACCGCTGATCACCCTTACAATATCTTCGCCCAACATCATTATTAATACAATGAGCTTAGGTACCAGCGATAAGATGGTAAGGGCGAGGATAAACTGGAACTGATTATGCGGACCTTCGGATCGATCAAAGCTATAAGCCAGCCAGCTCAGGGCAAGATACACGCTGATGGAAAAGGCCCAATAAAGGGTTCGAACCCAGAGGGCGCTGCGAAAAACCGTACGGATGGCCTGGAAGGCGTACCAGTCCACTAAAAAGAGAATAAGCAGAAATATGCTGAGCCTAAAGAGAATACTTAATGTCATGGGTTTTCCTGTCAGCGACCGGTATTGGGAATTAGACCAAGCCCCTTATTAGTTATACTTTTAGCCAAAATTATTTTCCAAATGTCTGAAAACAACAAGAAACTTTTCCTGCTGGATGCTTATGCGCTCATCTACAGGTCTTATTTCGCGTTTATCAATAACCCCCGGGTAACCTCCAAAGGGCTCGACACCTCGGCTGTATTCGGATTTACCACCACTTTGCTGGAAGTGCTCGAAAAGCAACAGCCCAGTCATATTGCAGTAGTTTACGATACCGATAAACCCACTTTCAGGCACGAGCAGTATGAGCCTTATAAAGCCACCAGAGACGAAACCCCGGATGGTATAAAAGTGGCCTTTCCCTATATCCAAAAGTTACTGGAGGCCATGAAGATTCCTTTCCTGGGGGTAGATGGCTTTGAAGCCGACGATGTGATCGGTACTTTAAGCTGCCAGGCCGAGAAGGAAGGTTTTGAGGTGTTTATGATGACTCCCGATAAGGACTTTGCCCAATTGGTAACGGACAAGGTGAAGATGTACCGCCCCGGGCGCATGGGAAATCCCCCTGAGATTTGGGGTGTTGAGGAGGTACAGAAAAAATTCGGCATTGAGCGGATGGACCAGGTGGTTGACTACCTGGGCATGATGGGTGACTCGGCCGATAATATTCCCGGCTTTCCCGGCGTGGGGCCAAAAACCGCTCAGAAGTTACTGGCGCAGTACGGTTCAATGGAAAATATGCTGGAGCATGCTGATGAAATAAAGGGTAAACTGGGGGAGCGCATCCGTGAACATGCAGAACAGGGACGCCTGAGTAAGCATCTGGCCAAAATCATTTGTGATGTGCCCATTCAGTTTGAGGCCGATGTGTTTATCAAGGAAAAAGCAGATGAGGAAAAGATAAAAGAGCTCTTCTCAGAGCTGGAATTCCGCACCCTCCTCAAAAGGGTTACCGGCGATGAGTTGCAAAAGCCGGTGGTGGCAGCGGCCAGTGGTGGCCAAGTGGATCTCTTTAGTCAGGTAGAGGAGATGAGTGACACCGCCGAAACGGGTGGTAGCTTTAAAAACATTGAGAACTCAGATCATTTTTACCAGCTGGTGGAGTATGCCCCTGAGCGCAAGCTACTGCTTGAAAATTTACAGAAACAAAGCTCGGTGTGTTTTGATCTCGAAACTACCTCGCTCGACACGGTTGAGGCCGAATTGTGTGGTATCGCTTTTAGCTATGATCCGGGCAAGGCCTATTACTTACTGACCCCCGAGGGCCAGGAAGAGGAGATACTGGCACAGTTTCGTCCCTTTTTTGAAAATGAAGCCATCGAAAAGGTGGGCCACAACCTCAAGTACGATATATCGGTATTGAAAAATTATGGCCTGGAAGTAAAGGGCCCCCTTTTCGATACTATGCTCGCTCATTACCTGCTTCAGCCCGATATGCGTCACAATATGGATGTACTGGCCGAAACCTATTTGCAGTATCAGCCGGTGAGTATCGAAAGCCTGATTGGTAAAAAGGGTAAGAATCAGAAGAGCATGCGCGATATTGAACCCCGACGGGTGTCGGAGTACGCCGGTGAAGATGCCGACGTTACTTTTCGCCTAAAGCAGATTTTTGAGCCCCGCCTTAAGGAGATGGAAACCGAAAGTGTTTTCCGCAATATTGAAGTGCCGCTGGTGCCGGTACTTTGCGATATGGAGCTGGAAGGCATTAATCTCGACTGTGATGCCCTAAAAAAGCTGAGTAAGGAGCTGGAGCAGGACATTACCCGCCTTGATCAGGAGATTATCGACCTTGCTGGCGAGCCTTTTAATATTGCCTCCCCTAAACAACTGGGGGAAATCCTTTTCGGCAAGATGAAGCTGCTTGACAAACCCAAGAAAACCAAGAGCGGGCAGTATTCCACTTCCGAAGACATTTTGCAGAACCTGGCACATGAGCACGAGATTGCCCAGAAGATAATTGACTTCCGCCAGCTCCAAAAGCTCAAAAGTACCTATGTAGATGCATTGCCGGCCTTGATAAATCCCCATACCAATCGCATTCACACCAGCTTTAACCAGGCGGTGGCGGCAACCGGACGGCTTAGCTCCAATAATCCCAACCTGCAGAATATTCCCATCCGTACCGAGCGGGGCCGTGAAGTGCGAAAGGCCTTTATACCCCGCGATGACAGTCACCTTATACTGGCTGCTGACTACTCGCAGATAGAGCTGCGCCTTATTGCAGAAATCAGTGGCGATAAGGCCATGATGGATGCCTTCATAAATGGCCAGGATATTCACGCTGCCACAGCGGCCCGGGTTTTTGACGTAGCCCTTGAGGAGGTGAGTCGTGAACAGCGCAGTAATGCTAAAACTGTCAATTTTGGGATTATATATGGCGTAAGTGCCTTTGGTCTGAGCCAGCAAACCTCTATGAGTCGCAAGGAAGCCGGTGAAATTATAAAGTCATACTTCCAGACCTACCCCGGTATCCGCGATTATATAGAATCGCAAAAGGAGCTGGCGCGCAAGCAGGGCTATGTAAGTACCCTTTTGGGACGTAAGCGCTATCTTAAGGATATTAACTCGCGTAATGCGGTGGTGCGGGGACATGCCGAGCGCAATGCCGTAAACGCCCCTATTCAGGGCACAGCCGCTGATATTATTAAGCTGGCCATGATCGACATTCACCAGAAGCTGAAGGCTGAAAACTTTAATACAAAAATGATCCTGCAGGTACATGATGAACTGGTGTTTGATGCCCCCAAAGAGGAGGTGGAAAAAGTGAAGCCCCTTATTAAGGAGTCTATGGAGAATGCCATCAAAACTAAAGTTCCGCTCGAGGTGGAGTTTGGCCAGGGCGTCAACTGGCTCGAAGCGCATTAAACAAAAAAGCCTCCCGGCAAACTTATGCCGGGAGGCTTTTTTAATTTCTCTATCAGTGTTTTACTGTACAATCAGTTTGCGGGTGAGCTGCTGATCACTACCAGTGAGCTGGATCAGGTATACCCCGGGTGCAAACTTGCCGGTGTTGAACTCGTATTCGCGGCTGCCCTTGTTGGCAGCTACCGTAGCCACATTGCGGCCAGAGAGGTCGAGGATACTAATTTCCATATCCTGATCGAGCTCCATGCCAAAGTCAACCACAAAATCACCATTAGTGGGATTAGGGTACACGCTAAGGGCTTCATTGAGCTGATCTTCTTCCAGGCCGATATTAAGGCTTCTGAAGCTGATGTTGTCCAGGTAAATATTATTACCGCCACCGCTGTAGAACTCAAACTTGATCAGGATGGGTCCTTTATCGCGGTAAAAGTCAAATGACAAGCTCATGGTTTTCCACTCGTTTGCGGCAGGGGTGAAGGGAGCGCTTTGCAGGCTGCTAATGGTGCTCAGCATAGAGCCGCCCAGTGAACGACGCAGCTCCCAGGTTTGGCCACAGTCGCGCGAAGCGTACACTCTTAGTTGATCCTGGTCGCTGTTTGACTTGCGGGCAAAGGCATAGTCAAAATAAAGGTTCATACCATAACCATAGCGGGTATAGATAAGGGGTGAGATAAATTCGTCTACTTCCCCGGCAAGGTTCACCGCGCTGTTTTCAAGTTTCAGGGAGTGGCTCCCGTGGCTACCTGCATTACTTACTACTTCAAATTCGCGATTGTCATGAGTGGTTACAACGTTCACCTGATTTTCATCAAGCATGCCACTTTCAAAGCTTTCCTGCCAAAGAGCTTCATTTACATTCCAGGCATCTTTCACCACAATGAAGCTCGCTTTGGTTTCAGTTACGGTACCGGCTGAGTTGCTTGCCGTAAGGCTAACTGGGTACACACCTGGGTAGGGATAAGTTACAGTAGGGTTTTCTGCGCTGCTGCTGCTGGGCTGACCACCAGGGAAAGACCAGCTGTAGGTATCGGCCCGGCCTTCAGCAGTAAGGTCGGTAAACTGTACGGTAGTACCGGGGCAAAGGGTTTGCTCGGAGCTGGTAAAGTCAGCCAGGGGCGCACATTTGCTGAGATTTGTGAGGCCGGTGTTGTCGTGATTGCTGCTGGCCGCAAGGTTTTTACGCAAGCCGGCCGTTTCCAGGCTGGCCCGCATCACGGCTTTCTGACCCTGCGTAAAGAGGTTGGTACATACGTCATCGGCGTAGTCCATATAATTCTCGATCATATCGGGCAGATCGGGTGAGTCGTTATGACAGCTGTTCCGGTTGAGATTACAGCCAAAACTGGCACTGCTTACGGGGGGGGTGTCGGCAATGCCGTCACCGGTAATGCAGCCGTCGTCGTTGGCATTCTGGGGGTTGTCATAAAAAGGGTGATCAAGCCCCAGGTAGTGTCCCACCTCATGGGTAAGGGTGCGGCCAATGCCGGTGGCAGTACCGATGCGGCCCATCATATCATGGCGAATTACCACGCCATCGGTGCGATAATCCTGGTTATAGCGGGGCTTGTAAGCGTAGCCCAGGGTGGTGCCGGCACCACTGCTCTGAATACTGTTTACCACCCAAATGTTCAGGTATTTGCCATTGTCCCAGTGAACCAGCGGCTTTACGTTATTGCGGGCATTTACCGAAAGGGGAGAGTAGGTGCGGGTAATGCCGTCGGTGCAATTAAAGTTGGGGTCAAGCTTAGCCAGTTCAAACTCAACTTCAATATCGGCGGCCACTCCTTTAAAGAGGGGGCGGGTGGAGCCGGTGTCGGCGTTGAGGCGACGGAAATCCTCGTTCAGTACTGCAAGGGCGTCCAGGATCTGGGCTTTGCTAATATTGTCTTCGTAACTGTTGTAGATCACGTGTACCACTACCGGTATTTTATATACGGTGGCGGTGGTATTTTTTTTAATGCCGTTTGTTTGAGCGGCATTTAGCAGGCTTTGCCGGGCTGCCTGGGCGTTGAGCATGGCTGCCGGGTCTTCTTTAAACAATTCAGCTTCAAATTCATCGCTGCCACAATGAGGTTGTTGTTGTGCTGATAAGAAAGGAGTTGCGCCCGCAAGCGCGAGCATAATAAGTAATTTCTTCATACCTCAATTTTGGAAAGTTGCAAAAATAAAAAATTTTTGGCTTGATCTTGCCAATTGCTCTCAGGTAGAGTAGCTTGCGGAAATCGTGCCAAGCTTGGATTATCAACATTTTGGCGTTGATATGTTTGGCGGATTAGGGATTTTAATTGTAAGTTTGCAGCCCCTTTTTCGAGCAGGTTCGAAAAGGGTTGTAACAGGTTAAAAATAAATCAGTTGTGAATACCATTAGCTATAAAACTGTATCAGCTAACAAGGAAACCGCCGATAAAAATTGGGTTCTTGTTGATGCTGAAGGCCAGACTTTGGGTAGAATGGCTTCAAAGGTAGCTTACATCCTTCGCGGTAAAAACAAACCAAGCTTTACTCCTCACGCCGACTGTGGGGATAACGTGGTTATTATCAATGCTGCTAAGGTTGTGCTTTCCGGTAACAAAGTGGAAGAGAAGGAATATGTGCGTTACACCGAGTTTCCCGGTGGTCAGCGTTTTTCTACTCCCGCCGAGTTGTTGGCCAAGCAGCCCATCAAAGTGGTGGAAAATGCCATTAAGGGTATGTTGCCTAAAAACAAACTGGGTCGCCAGCTTTACCGCAACCTCCATGTATATGAAGGTGCCGAGCACAAGCAGGAAGCTCAGAAACCCAAAACTATCGATCTGAATACTATTAAATAAAAACGATGGCAGTAACTCACACAATCGGTAGAAGAAAGACTTCTGTAGCCCGCGTTTTCCTGAAGGAAGGTAGCGGTGCGGTTACCGTAAACAAAAAAGACTACAAGGATTATTTCGATACTCCTGCCCTGCATTCAAAAATCACCCAGGCGTTTGAACTGACCGAAACTAACGGCCAGTACGACGTAATGGTGAACGTTGAAGGTGGTGGCATCACCGGTCAGGCGGAAGCTATTCGCCTCGGCATTGCCCGTGCACTGGTAGAGGTTAATCCTGACAACAAGCCTAAGCTGAAGGCCGACGGACTGATGACCCGTGATCCCCGTATGGTGGAACGCAAGAAATTCGGTCAGAAGAAAGCCCGTAAGAAATTCCAGTTTAGCAAGCGTTAATACCCATAATCCGTTTAGTATCCAAACCGGGGGGGCACAATTCCCCTGCTTGCTGTGGGATGACCACCTTCCGGTTGATATTAGAGAAAGTAAACAACAAGAAAAATGGCAGACGACAAGATTAAAGAAATGCTGGACGCCGGAGTACACTTCGGCCACCTTACCCGTAAATGGGACCCCAATATGGCTCCATATATCTTTATGGAGCGCAATGGTATTCACATCATTGACCTGTACAAAACCCAGGCTAAACTGGAGCAGGCTTCAGAAGCCCTGCGTAAGATTGCTGCCTCTGGCCGCAAGATTATGTACGTGGCTACCAAGAAGCAGGCGAAAGACATCATTGCTGACAATGCCGGCGGTGTAAATATGCCTTATATCACCGAGCGCTGGCCTGGTGGTATGCTTACCAACTTCGTTACCATCCGTAAGGCGGTAAAGAAGATGCAGAGCATCGATAAAATGAAAGAAGACGGAACCTTTATGACCCTTTCCAAGAAAGAGCGTCTGCAGGTAGACCGTCAGCGTGAAAAGCTGAACCGCCAGCTGGGATCTATCGAGGATATGACTCGTCTTCCTGCTGCACTTTTCATCGTAGATATCAACAAGGAGCACATCGCCGTAAAAGAGGCCCAAAAGCTCGGTATCCCCACTTTTGCCATCGTGGATACCAACTCCAACCCTCACGAGGTGGACTTTGCCATCCCCGGTAACGATGATGCTACCAAGTCTATCGAGATCCTGGTAAGAAGAGTGACTGAAGCTATCAAGGAAGGTCTTTCCGAAAGAAAGGCTGACAAAGAGAAGGCTTCACAAAAGAAGATCGATAAAGCCGCTAAGAAACAAGAGGCCTAAACTCTTCACCGAGAAATAACGACGAATTGATACTGGGAAGGGATGAAAAGCTAATTTTTATCCCTTTCATTTTTAAACCAAATAGAAATAACACTTTCAATCATGGCTAATATTACTGCAGCTGACGTAAATAAACTGAGAAAGCAAACCGGCGCTGGTATGATGGACTGCAAGAAAGCACTTCAGGAAGCTGAAGGTGACTTCGAACAGGCAGTAGACATCCTGCGTAAGAAAGGACAAAAAATCGCCGCTAAGCGTGCTGACCGCGACGCCACAGAAGGTTGCGTACTGGCTGGTACCACTGGCGACAATGGTTTTGGTGCTATTGTAAGCCTTAACTGCGAAACCGACTTTGTAGCTAAGAATGACAGCTTTGTGGCCTTAACTCAAAATATCCTTGACGTAGCCGTAAACAACCAAGTAGCTACTAAAGAAGAGCTGCTCGATAAGGAAGTTGATGGCATGAAGATCAGCGATAAGCTGACCGAGCAAACCGGTGTTATCGGAGAGAAACTGGAAATCGGTGGTTTCGAAACCCTCGAGGCTCCTTATGTGGCTTCTTACATCCACGCTGGCAACAAGCTCGCTACCCTGGTAGGCCTGACGGCTGAAGCTCCCGAAGCCGGGAAGAATGTGGCCATGCAGGCTGCGGCTATGAACCCCGTTGCCCTCAACCGCGATGAGGTGGATGCCGATACCATCAATCGCGAACTGGAAGTGGGTAAGGAGCAGGCCCGTGCTGAAGGCAAGCCTGAGGAAATGCTGGACAAAATTGCCCAGGGTCGCCTCAATAAATTTTACAAGGAGAACACCCTTACCGAGCAGGCTTATATCCGCGACGGTAAGCTGAGTGTGGAAAAATATCTCCAGTCTGAAAATAAGGACCTGGCTATTACAGGCTTTAAAAGAGTAGGACTGGGTGTATAAGACCTAGTGATTAGTTAATGAAGAAGCCCCGGCAGATGTCGAGGCTTTTTTTTTGCCCCTATTCCTAGGCATACTTTTATATTTGCCTGAAATTTCTACCCCATGAAGTACAAGAGAATATTGCTAAAGCTTAGCGGCGAAGCGCTGATGGGTGATCAGCAATACGGCATAAACGGCGATCGCCTTAAGGAATACGCCGAGGAGATAAAAACTGTACAGCAGCTGGGAGTGGAAGTGGCCATTGTAATCGGGGGTGGCAACATCTTCCGGGGCCTTAAAGGGGCCAGCGAGGGAATGGATCGCACCCAGGCTGACCATATGGGTATGCTGGCTACCGTAATCAACGGCCTGGCCCTGCAATCGGCGCTGGAAGAAATTGGTGTTAAGACCCGCCTGCAGAGTGCCATTGAAATGGATAAGGTGGCCGAGCCCTTTATCCGCCGCCGTGCTACCCGCCACCTTGAGAAAGGTCGTGTGGTAATCTTTGGCGGTGGCACCGGTAATCCCTATTTCACCACTGATACCGCCGCCACGCTTCGTGCCATCGAGGTTGACGCAGATGTGATCCTTAAGGGTACCCGTGTGGATGGTATTTACAGCTCCGATCCTGAAAAGGACAAAAATGCAGTGAAGTACGACAACCTTACTTTTAAGGAAGTTTATGAAAAGGGTCTCAACGTGATGGACATGACCGCCTTCACCCTGAGCAAGGAAAACAAATTACCTATCTTGGTTTTTGATATGAACACCCCGGGTAACCTGCATAAGGTAGTTACCGGCGAAGCCGTAGGAACCCTGGTAAAAAACTAAACCGCAATCCAACTGAAGTTATGGAAGACATTGAGATCATTCTCGAGGCCGCCGAAGAGCAGATGCAACAATCGATCAGGCACCTGGAAAAGGAGCTGTTAAAAATTCGCGCTGGCCGTGCCAACCCCAGTATGCTTGAAGGTATAAGGGTGGAATACTACGGCAGCATGACCCCTATCAGCCAGGTATCCAATATCAATACCCCTGATGCGCGCACCCTGTCAGTGCAGCCCTGGGAAAAATCGATGATTCCTGAGCTTGAAAAGGCCATTCTGAATTCTGACCTGGGATTGAACCCGCAGAACAACGGGGAGCAGATTATGATCAACATTCCGCCCCTCACCGAAGAACGCCGTAAGGACCTGGTGAAACGGGCCAAGAAAGAGGCCGAAGAGGCGCGTATCAGCATTCGTGGTGCCCGTAAGGATGCCAATGATGAGATTAAAAAACTGGACGGTATCTCGGAAGATATTATTAAGGACTCAGAAGAGCAGGTTCAGGAACTTACTGATAAATACAACAGTAAGGTGGATCGCCACCTGGAGGCTAAGGAAAAAGACATCATGACGGTTTAATCCTTACCGCCCACACAGATTACAAATTCCCCTTTTGGGGAATTTTTTTTGAAGTGCTCCGCCAGTTCTGAGAGTGTACCTCGCTTTGTTTCCTCGAACTTTTTGCTGATTTCGCGCGAAACCGAGGCGAGGCGATCTTCCTGCCAGAATTTTTGGAGATCCTCCAAAGTCTTTACCAGCCGGTGCGGGGATTCGTAGAACACCATGGTCCGTTTTTCCTCATCCAGCGATAGGATCTTGGTCTGACGGCCTTTCTTTTGCGGAAGAAAGCCCTCGAAGCAGAAGTTATGGGCCGGCAAACCGGAGTTGACCAGCGCCGGAACAAAGGCGGTGGCGCCGGGCAGGGTTTCCACTTTCAGCTCGGCCTTGATCGCCTCTCGCACCAATAAAAAGCCTGGGTCAGAAATAGCAGGGGTGCCGGCATCACTGATGAGCGCCAAAGTACGGCCGGCCAGCATCTCTTCCACCAGCTTCTCTACGTTTTGATGCTCATTGTGCATATGGTAGCTCCGCTGGGGTGTGTCAATGCTGTAGTGCTTTAGCAGCTTGCCGCTGGTACGGGTGTCTTCGGCCAGGATCAGGTCGGCATTTTTAAGCACTTCAATGGCTCTGAAGGTCATGTCCTCCAGGTTGCCTATGGGGGTGGGAACAATATAAAGCTGGCTCATGCTAAGTAGTCTTCCTGTTTTAAATTATCCAGCGGGTCCCAGAAGTGCTTATTAAAATTAACCACCTGGTCATTTTCCACTTTTATACCTTCACTAATAAGTAAATCAGCCATAAGGGTTGAACCGCCAAAATGGGCCTTTCCGGTGAGTAAACCATTGCGGTTGAGCACCCGGTG
>CAZUCA010000020.1:42538-50376 GCA_964619125.1 uncultured Owenweeksia sp.
ACCGGCAATTCCAGCAATTGAAGGATACCATGGGTATAGCCGTGCAGAAATTCACTGTCGGTTTTTAAGTGCACCACCCCGTCTGCCTTGAGTACCTTACGGTAGATGTCAAGAAACGCCGGGTTGGTAAGACGGTGCTTCATGCGCTTGTACTTGATCTGAGGATCGGGGAAAGTGATCCATATTTCGTCTACTTCATTTTCGGCAAAGCAGCGGTCCAGCAACTCAATCTGGGTGCGCAAGAAAGCGGCATTGGCCATTTGCTTTTCCTCAATTTCGCTGGCCCCGTACCAGATCCGGGCTCCCTTTACATCTATGCCGATAAAGTTCTTGTCGGGAAACTTTTTGGCCATCGCCACCGTGTACTCACCTTTGCCACAGCCCAGTTCCAGTACAATCGGGTTGGAGTTGCCAAAGAATTCATGCCATTTCCCCTGCTGGGGAAAGCCTGCTACCACTTCCTCCCGCGAAGGTTCCAGTACATGCCTGAAGCCTTCGTTTTCCTTAAAGCGTTTTAATTTTTTTCGCGCCATAGCGGCAAAAATACAGAGTATGCCCATTTTTGCGGGCTAATTTGGCTTTGGATGCAGAAAGAATCAAAGGGAAAAGTAATAATCGGCGTACTTAACTGGGGCTTGGGGCATGCCACTCGCTGTGAAATGGTTATTCGCAGGCTGATAGAGCATGGCTTTGAGCCTGTTATTGCCTCTGATGGCCAGGCGCTGAGCTATCTGCAGGCCCTGTTTCCCGATTTACCCTGTGAGGAGCTACCCGCCTATAAAATTGCCTATGGACGCAAAAATCTGCTTGGAAAAATTGCCTTGCAGCTGCCGCGCATTGCCCGGGCCCAGCGCCATGAGTACCGGGCCCTTAAGAGCCTGGTTGAAAAGCACCGTCCCGTGGGTGTTGTCTCTGATAACCGTCTTGGCTTTTGGCATAAAGATGTTCCTTCGGTGTACCTCACCCATCAATTGAAACTGATGCTGCCCTTTGGGCGCAAGCGGGCCAGCCTGATGCACCACTACTTTATCAATAAGTACGATGAATGCTGGGTTCCTGACCGGGGGAGTGCTCCTAATCTTAGTGGTGAAATCAGTCACGACCTGAAGCCTCGAATTCCGGTGAAATACATCGGGCCATTGTCGCGTTTCGCTAAAATGGATTTGCCTTCGCGTACTGATGACTTTGACTACGCGATTGTACTCAGTGGCCCTGAACCCCAGCGCAGTCTGCTGGAAGAACAGTTGCTAGAAGGGCTTAAAGCAGGTAATTACCGTATAGCCTTAATCAGGGGGACGGGGAAAAAGCCAGTGCACCAATATCCGGCGGATTGGGCGGTGATTGACCTGGCAGACAGTAAAACCGTGGCTGACATTATCCGCAGCAGTAAAATGGTAATCAGCCGCAGTGGCTATTCGTCGGTGATGGACTATGTGTATCTCGGGAATAAGGCTCTTTTAATTCCTACCCCAGGCCAGCCCGAGCAGGTGTACCTGGCGCGCTACCTCACCCACACCGGCCGTTTTTTATATGCCGAGCAAAATTACCTGCAGTTAGAAAAGAATTTACTGGAGGCGGAAGCCTACCGGGGCCTGGCAGATTTTCCTAAGCCTGATACTGATTGGGGGGCGTTATTTAGCCTTTTCGAGGGTAAAGCTGAAAGTTGAGCCCACGTTTTCGCTGCTGCGGGCATTGATGGTTTGTTTGTGGGCTTCCATTATATGCTTAACTATGGCCAGCCCCAGGCCGGTACCGCCGGCTTCGCGGCTACGGCTTTTGTCAACCCGGTAAAAGCGTTCAAAAATACGGGGAATATCTTCCTGCGGTATACCAAGCCCATTGTCACTTACCTCAGTGAGAACCTGCTTGTGCATATCGTAAAAACGCACCTCAACCGCGCCGCCTTCGCGACCGTACTTAATGGCATTGTGTACCAGGTTAACCAATACCTGCTCTATTTTGGGGCGGTCGGCCCTAACCATAATCGGCTTGTCGTAGTCCTTCTTAAGCTTCAGGGTGATGTCATTATCGCGTGCCTTATTTTCAAGAAGCTCAAAGACCTCCTTTACCAAAAGCACAATATCAAAGTTGCTTACCCCAAGCTGTACCCGTTTCGCTTCCAGGTTACTGATCACCTCCAGGTCTTCAATAATATTGATCATCCGGTCCACCGATTTGTTGGCGCGTTTGAGGTATTTGCGGTTGATGCCGGGGTCATCGAGGGCGCCGTCGAGCAGCGTCAGCAGGTAGCCCTGAATATTAAATATGGGTGTCTTTAATTCATGGGAGATATTGCCGATAAATTCACGTCTGAAATTCTCGCGTGCCATCAACTCGTTAATTTCTATCTGGCGTTGCTCGGCCCATTCTGACACTTCCCGCGTCACCATATCCAGGTCAGTGGTGCGCACCACTTCATCTTCGTCGCGGTCGTTGCCTACTTTAAGATTGTGAATATTCTTAAAGATAATTTTCACCTTGTTGTAGACAAACTGCTCTACCGAAAAACGGATGATGAAATAGGCCAAAAGCCCAATAATGAGTGACAACAGCAGGGCATAGGTCCACTTCAGACTTACTGTGGTAAAAAGTTGCAGCGATAGTAGCAGCAGTAATAGTAAGCCACCTAGTAGCAGTGAAATATAAAAAGCGAGAATATTGGGTTTATCAAACCTCATTGGCGGAGCTTACTGCTCAAATTTATAACCAACTCCCTTGACGGTACGTATGTATTTCTCGCCAATCTTTTCACGCAGCTTACGAATGTGTACGTCAATGGTGCGGCCACCTACCACCACTTCATTGCCCCAGATTTTATCCAGGATTTCTTCGCGGTGGAAAACCTTGCCCGGACGGCTCGAAAGTAAGGTCAGCAGTTCAAACTCCTTGCGGGGTAGATCCAGCTTCTCTCCCTGGTTGTGGACCTGATATTTGTCGAGATCGATCTGAAGATCACCAAAGTCCTGCAAGTGGTTTTTCTTGCTCGACTGGCCATAGCGCCGCAAGAGTGCCTTAATGCGGCTGATCAGCACCTTGGGCTTAATGGGCTTGGTGATATAGTCGTCAGCACCGGCGTCGAAGCCGGCCACCTGGCTATAGTCTTCACCACGGGCAGTGAGGAAGGCGATCAGGGTGTCTTCCAGCTCCGGCATCTGCCGTAATTTGTCGCAGGTTTCAATACCGTCCATGCCCGGCATCATTACATCCAGCAAAATAAGATGCGGTTGATTTTTGCGGGCTTTCTTCAGGCCCTCCTCGCCATTGCTGGCCGTAACCACATTATAACCTTCCTTTTTGAGGTTATAGCCCACAAACTCGAGAATATCGGGCTCATCATCGACCAGTAGTAAGGTGTACTTGCTGTTTTTCATGGTTTATGCGTGTTGCAGGAAGTTGTGCAAGGCTTGCTGATTCCTTTTTCCTGTCGGTTGCTAAGCTTTCAAAAGCGGTTCAAAAGTAAAGATATTGAATCAATGACTCCGCAGTTAACAAATTCTTAATGCTTTTTGCAGCATGATAATATTTGATTAACCCTGCGGTAAGATTAGAGAATGATTTTTGTATAAATCATTGAAAATCAAATATAAGCAAGCGAAACTATTTGTTTAAACGCGGTTAACGGTGACTTAATACGCTGCCGGTTCTTTTGCAACGAATTTAAAATCAAATCAAATCCGATGAAAAAATTGAAATCAATCGCAGTACTGAGCCTGATGGCTGCCATGGTACTGAGCTCATGTGGGGAAGAAACTATGTCCAAACCCTCGCAGCCCTCTAACAATAACACCGTTGTTAAAGCCGCTATCACTTCTGATGTAACCTGGACGGCTGACAAGGTGTACCAGCTTTCAGGACGTATCGTAGTTGAGTCAGGTGCTACCCTCACCATTGAGCCCGGTACTATTATTAAGGCCGAAGGTGGTCGCGAAGCTAATGCTTCGGTATTGATCGTGGCCAGTGGTGGTATGATCAATGCTAATGGAACCGCAGCCGAGCCCATAATCTTTACTTCAGTATTGGATGAAATTCAGCCTGGTGAAACCGTAAGCCCTAACCTGGATGAGTCTTTCACCGGTCTTTGGGGAGGTGTAATTATCCTGGGTAATGCCCCTGTTTCGGCTAAGGATGGCGATACCGAAACTCAGATTGAAGGTATTCCTGCCAACGACACTCGTGGTCTCTACGGCGGTTCAGTTGCTAATGACAACTCTGGTATCCTTAACTACCTGTCTATCCGTCATGGTGGTACCCTGATCGGAGAGAGCAACGAAATTAACGGCCTTACCCTCGGCGGAGTGGGAAGTGCTACTACCGTAAGCAATATTGAGATTGTAGCTAACCTCGACGATGGTATCGAATTCTTCGGAGGTACTGTTAACGTCACCAACGCATTGGTTTGGGCACAGGGTGATGATGCCTTTGACGTGGACCAGGCCTATAGCGGTACTATTTCTAACGTTATGTTTATCGGCGGATCAGCTTCGGATCATGCCCTTGAAATTGACGGTCCTGAAGGTACTTTGAAAGCTGGCTTTAGCTTGCAGAATGCTACTATGATGGGATGGAATGATGGCGGTGTTGACGGTGGCGAGTACGCCGACTTCCGCGATGGTGCCATGGGGACCATTAGCAATGTATACTGGGCCAACTTCTCTCAAGACAGCGATGTGGAGCTTGATGACGATGTTACTTCAGCCAACTACCTGGCTGGCAAACTCACCTTCAGCAACTGGGAGTTCAATGTTGATCACCTGAGCACAGGAAATATCACTGCCGCTGACATTTTTGCCGATAAGTCTGCAACTGGTGGAGCTCTTACCGATCTGTCTTTTGCCTCGATGGTAACTGGTAACGGAACTACCGGTGCTGACGCCAGTGTGTTTGCCTGGACCTGGGCCAAATCGGAAGGTCAGTTCTAACAATACCACCTTGTCATAAACGACAATTAAAATTTAACTACCTGCTCGCCAACTTCGCAAAATAGTTGGCGGGCTTTTTACTTCAATTACTTATTTATCAGTTTTCTATGAAAACATTACAAACGATTGTTTCTGCTTTAGCAATGTTGATGATGTCGCAAATGGCGACGGCGCAGAAAGGGACTATCAGAGGGACAATTATTGATGAAATCGGTGAGCCTCTCTTTAGTGGCAACGTAGTGATAAAAGGTACCACCAATGGCACTACCACCGATTTTGATGGCGCTTATGAACTTCGGGCCGAACCCGGTACCTATGACCTGGTATTTTCTTTCATCGGATATACTACTGTTACCATTACCGGAATAGAGGTAAAGGCCGACGAAGTTAGCGTGGTTGACGTAGTAAAACTGGCACCCAGCACCAATGAGCTGGCAGAGGTGGTTATTACCTCTGAGCAGGCCCGCAATACTGAGGCAGCCCTTCTTACGGTCAAAAAGAAGTCGGTAAATGTGCTTGATGGCATCAGTGCGCAGACTTTCCGTAAAATCGGCGATGGTAACGCGGCAGCGGCCGTAACCCGGGTGCCGGGTGTATCGGTGCAGGGAGGCAAATATGTGTTTGTACGCGGCCTTGGCGACCGCTATACCAAAACGCAGCTGAATGGTATGGACGTTCCCGGCCTCGACCCTGACCGCAACTCCCTGCAAATGGACATTTTTCCCACCAATGTGGTGAATAATATCGTGGTGCTGAAGTCATTCACCGCTGATTTGCCAGCTGATTTTGTGGGAGGCCTGGTTAATATTGAGACCAAGGAGTTTCCCGATAAAAAAAGCTTGTCAGTTTCCGCTGGCCTGGCTTATACCCCTGGTATGCACTTTAACCCAAACTATCTTAAAGGTGACAGCCACAGTGGTGACTTTCTTGGTTTCGATGACGGTTCACGCGATGAGCCCCTGGGAATGGGCCCCGATAATCCCAACCCTTCCGGTACCGTGCCTGCGCCTACCCCCAGCAATGTGGGGCAAACCCGTCAGTTTGGCAAGCAACTGGACGCCATGCGGAGCACCAGCTTTATGAATTATAGCCTCGGCTTGTCGGCCGGTGATCAGATAAAAGGAGGAAGTAAAACTTATGGCTACAATGTGGCGCTGGCCTATAAAAACTCAACCGACTTTTACGCAGGCAGGCAACAGAATATCTATCGTAAAAACACCGACCCCAGTGTCTATGAACTCAGGGATGATAAATTGCAGATTGGTGATTTGGGAGTGCAAAATGTCTTCAGCAGTGTGATGCTTGGGGGTGCCATGAAATCGGGCCTCAATAAGTATAAGGTGAACCTGCTGCACCTGCAGAACGGCGAAAGCCGCGCCGGCATCTTTTACCTCGACAATTTTATTGAGAGCAGCAATAGTTCTATGCGCGATAACCTGGAGTACAGCCAGCGCAATTTGACTAACCTGCTTATCAGCGGTTCGCACCAGTTTGCTGAGACTGAAAAAAGCCTTGAGTGGTCGGTAGCCCCCACCTATTCGAGCATCCAGGATAAGGATATCCGCAGTACCGCCTACCTGATGGATTTTAACGATGATGATACCAGCTATTCCATTAATGCCAGTGAAGTTGGTTTTCCCAAACGTTTGTGGCGTAACCTGGCTGAGCTTGACGTAGCTTCCAAGGTCGATTATACCCAGGAGCATGAGTTTTTGGGCCGTGAGTCAAAGTTTAAAGGTGGAGTGGCCTACACTTTTAAAAATCGCGATTACAACATCCTTGGCTACGAGTTGATAAGCCAGACAGGCACCAGCGGTTTGAATTACAGCGGTGAGGCCGATGAATTGCTTACCGACGATTACATCTACGATTTCAGCCGCGGTTCGGGAACTTTTTATTTCGGAAACTACCAGCGCAGTAATACCTACAACTCTATCCAGTCTACTGCGGCAGTGTACGGATCAGAAGAGATGAAATGGTCGCCCTTATTCAAAACGATTATTGGTTTGCGGGTGGAGCAGTACAATCAGTTTTATACCGGCCAGAACCAGGCGGCCAACGTTAACCCCGAAAGCCCCGAGGCCCGGGTTTACAACAACACCAATGTACTGAGTACCCTGGGTTGGTTCCCTTCGGCCAGTATGATTCTGCAGGCTAATGAAAATTCAAACTTCCGCCTGGGGTACTTCCGCACCGTGGCCCGCCCTTCCTTCAAGGAAAAGTCAGAAGCTCAAATTGTTGATCCCATCTCAGGCCTGACCTTTATTGGCAATATCGACCTGGTGGAAACTGATATCAACAATTTTGACCTGCGCTATGAGTATTTCTTTGAAGGCAATCAAACCATTGCCTTGAGTGGTTTTTACAAAAACTTCAGCAACCCCATCGAACTGGTTTCCTATCAGTCAGATGCCGACAGTTATCAGCCACGCAACGTAGGCGATGCCACCGTTATGGGGCTGGAGGTGGAAAGCCGCCTCAACTTTGGCTTTATGGCTGAAAACATGAAGGCATGGGCGTTTAATACCAACATTACTATCATCGATTCAAGGGTGAAGTATGACCGTACTGCCGGCGGTACCTACGATGCCAAGGAAGCTACCCTGAGAGAAGGGGAAGAACTGGGTGAGTATCGCGATATGCAAGGCCAGGCACCTTACATTGTTAATGCCGGCCTTAGTTATAGCGGTCGCGACAACGGTATAGAAACCGGCATTTACTACAATGTGCAGGGACCCAAGCTCGAAATTGTGGGTTTGAACCTTACCCCCGATGTGTATTCGGAGCCCTTTCACAGTCTGAACTTTAATTTTATGAAGAAGTTTGGTAAGGAAAATCAATATCAGATTGGCTTCTCCGTCGATAATATTCTCAATGATAACAAGGAAGCCATGGTGAGAAGTTTTGGCACTGACGATC
>CAZUCA010000021.1:0-47289 GCA_964619125.1 uncultured Owenweeksia sp.
AAACAAATCACCACTTATAAAGCGGTCGATTATTTAAAATCCCATTACACTTTTTATTAGGAGACCAGCTTTAACCGGCTGGTCTTTTATTTTTTGGCCCAAGTGAACATTCTTCAGGCTAGCGCTGTCTTTTAAGCAATCATTAAAATCAATGCAATCATGAAAATTTTGAGGTATTTAACATTAGCCTTATTTCTTGGATTTGGTTTAACCGCTTGCAACAACACTGCAGACGAAGCAGAAACCATCGAAGTGGAGGATGATGACCGCGACATGGAGCGGGTAGAGTCAGACCCCGTGGAAGTGGAAGAAGACGATGACGATCAACTGGGCATCGACGTAAAAGTTGATGATGAAGGTAACGTAGATGGTGAAGCCAGTGGCAACGTTACAATCGGTGATGACGATGATGACTAGAAATACCCCGGGCTTTCTGCTCTTTTATCCCCGTCCTGATATCGCAGTCACATACAAGGTGATGCCAGAACCTATGGGAAATGCGGAAGCCAGGGTATTGAGCAACCACCCAAACGTTTATTGCTAATTATTGAAAACCACGCAGCATGCGTGGTTTTTTTATCATTATAAAATCCGAACAGATTTATGAGAGTGTTAGTAATTGGAGCCAATGGTAAAATTGGCCGCAGGATTGTAAAAAAACTTAAGAACAGCAAACACAAGGCGGTGGCCATGGTAAGGGATGAGCAGCAGAAGGTGGAACTGCAGGCCCTTGGTGCCGAAGTGGTAGTGGCCGACCTGGAAAGGGATATCAGCAAGGCCTTTGCTCATAAACCCGATGCGGTAATCTTTACCGCCGGCAGTGGCGGTGATACCAGCAAGGATAAGACCATTAGTGTAGACCTGCAAGGTGCCCGCAAGAGTATCGATGAGGCCATAAAACATCACGTTTCACGCTATATAATGGTAAGTGCGCTGGGGGCTAATGATGCCAAACAAATGCCGGCTGATATGCAGCATTATTTTGTGGCCAAATCAGAAGCTGATCAGCACCTGGTACAGTCGGGCCTTAATTATACCATTTTCAGACCGGGTATGCTGAGCGACGAGGCCGGCAATGCCAGTGTAAGTGCAGCCCAGCAACTCGATGATTACGGCAGCCGTCGTACCCGCCGCGATGATGTGGCTACCGCGATCGTGGAAGCGCTTGATATGCCATCTACCCATAAAAAAGTGGTGGAAATGGTGGAGGGTAACACGCCCATCAAAGAAGCATTAATGAAGTTATAACAAGGTTTCCGCTATAATTTTAACAAGCCCCGCCGTAAAGCTGGGCTTTTCTTTTTTTATTTGTGGCAAAGTATAAGCCTTGAAGTCAGCTAAAACCCGCTTTGCACCCAAAGACAAGCCCTTATTGATATGGGATGGTCACTGCGGCTTCTGTGCCTGGTGGGTGGCCCGCTGGGAGGAGATAACAGGCGATAAATTGAAGTTTGAAACCTCGCAAAGCGCCTCCCCACGCATTGAAGACATAGAAGCCTCTGAATTTCAACGGGCAGTATTTCTACTCGAGCCTGATGGCACTGTGTACAGCGGGGCGGGTGCTGCCTATCGCTCTCTTTACATCGGTGATAAGTATCGCTTTCTTTTTAAATGGTATCGCTCCTCAGTTTTTTTTCGCCGCCTTTCCGAGTCGGCTTACCGGCTGGTAGCTGATCACCGCGAATTTTTCTTCAGGATTACCAAGCTTATGTTTGGCTCAGACCCCCACAATACCAAGCCTTTCTGGGTAATCTACCTCTTACTGATTTTCTACCTGATCTATTATATCGGCTACCTCTAACGGCCAACCCTGAGCTTCGGTAACAAACGGCGTGAACGGGAAAGGTAGGCCTTACTGGCCTGTGGTAACTGCCCCTCAATTATCAGTATTAACTCCGTTCTCAGCTCTGAATAGGGCATGGCAATTTTTGAGGCTACCGACATGGCAAATACCTTAATGGCAATAGGGCTGCTGGGATCCTGTAAATCCCTGATAGCAAGGTCAAACAAAGTGCTTTGGCTGGCTTCGGGCAGGGATAAATCCTGCAGGATGCGGTAAAGGTTGCGGGCCACAGCCGGGTGGGGAGGCTTTTCTAAAAGCTGTAAAATGGCTTCACTATAAGGCAAAAAAAGCTCGGGACGTTGCTCACCGATTTTTCCCAATGGCCAGGCTGCCCGCTGGCTTAGGCGGTAATTATCAGACTGCAGGCAGAGAAAGAGTTCCGTAAAATATTGCGGCTGCCGGCATACCAGCGCGGCAATACGCTCAGCGTTATTTTTACTGTGTTCCCTGAGAAGTTCTACCTTGATGTTCATGCGCGGATGGCTCAACATACACTAGTTCCAGGGCTACCGGAAAATGATCACTGCCAATTTTGCCCGGTCGCCCCATTTTTAGCAGGCGAAAATGATCAGAACAAAAGATATGATCAAGAGGCCAGCGGAAAAATATGTTGTTGGCATTATAAGTGGAAAATATGCCCCGACCCTTGCGGGGGTCCTTGGTGCCTGAAATAGTGACAAACCGTTCGGTGGTATAACTCCAGGCAACGTCATTGAGGTCTCCGGCCACAATTACCGGCTCTTTATAATTTTCAATTTCGCGGGCTACCATCAGGATCTCCCGGTCGCGTTCAGTGCTGTAGGTGTTTTCGGTGGGAGAGGGCGGTGGCGGGTGGATACCATAGAACAGTACATCCGGCCAATCCTCGGCAATTTTAAGATAAGCGCGTATGCTGGGATATTCCTGGTCCACCAGGTAGCGCACTTCCGCATCCCTAATTTCAAAGCGGCTGTAAAACAGCATTCCGTAAGTATTGTCCAGAGGCACTTCTACCTTAAAAGGGTATTCATTGGTTACACTGCTGAGCTCCTCCGTCCACTTTCGGTCAGTTTCCACAAAAAGGCAGAGATCGGGTTTTCTCTTTCTGATCATCTGACCTAACTTATGGTAGTCCTGGTTGTATTGGTAGACATTGGCCACCAGCAACTTTATGTGTTTACCCCTTTGCCCGCGGGCCGAGGCCAGGGTTTTGGACGCCAAGGGCGTAAAGGGAAAAATGAGGTAACTGATGTAAAGCAGGGCTACTACCAGCGGGAGTAAGAAGCAGTAGTAGTAGAACTCGTAAGTTACCAGCCAGCTTCCAATGCAGAGGGCCATTATTCCAAGCGCTAATTTTTGTACGCGCGGAAATTCAAAAGCTCTGTAAATCCAGTGTTTTTTATGAAAGAGGGGGAGCAGGGTACCGATTATTACAATAGCCCACAAGAGGAAAAACACGATTTTCGCGCCAATCATTAATTATTATGTGTTGGTTGAAAATTAAAACAGCACTCTTAAGAAAGCAGCATATACCCCGCTATTGTTTATGACCACCGGCTTTTATCTCCGTTTCTGATCCCTGCTGAGTAGCGGCACTGGCCGCTTTCTGCTGGCGCAACTGCTTAAAATAAGCTTTGAGCTGCCTGGCATTGGCACTGGCAAATTCCCTTTCTAAAAGATCGCTGATCATAAACTAAAAATACTAAAATGCGGCGGCCCCGCCTAGATAGTTGCGTAGAGAGAGAACTTTAACTTGGTGATTGGTAGTCATCAACTCTCAAGACGCTCCTTTATTTAGCGAAATAGCTAAGTTGCTGAAAATAAGCCTACCTTTGCCGCCATTTTAATAAGAGCAGTATTGAAGAATTTTGAAGCCCTGGGATTATCTCCCCAGGTTGTACAAGCCCTGGGTGAAATGGGATTTGAAAATCCCACCGATATTCAGGCGCAAACTATTCCCCAACTTTTAAGTGAACCCCAGGACATCATTGGCCTGGCTCAAACCGGGACTGGTAAAACGGCCGCTTTCGGTTTACCCCTGGTAGAGTTGGTTGACCCCGACCATCATGCCACCCAGGCCCTGGTGTTGGCACCTACGCGAGAATTGGCCCAGCAAATTGCCCAGCAACTGGAATCTTTTGCCACTAAAATAGAAGGCCTGCGCATTGCCTGCGTATATGGTGGTGCCGGTATTCAGCAGCAGATCAGAGAGCTGAAACGCGGTGTGCACATTGTAGTAGCCACTCCCGGTCGACTGATTGACCTTAGTAAGCGCAACGCCGTGCGCCTGGCTGATATTGAGTTTGTAGTATTGGATGAAGCGGATGAGATGCTTAACATGGGTTTTCGCGATGAACTCGATACCATTCTGGCTGAAACACCGGAAGAGAAATATACCTGGCTGTTTTCAGCCACCATGCCGTCTGAAATAAAGCGCATCGTAAAAGATTATATGCACAGTCCCCTTGAAATTAAGGTGGACCAGAAGCAGGTGGTAAATAAGAATATTGACCACCAGTACAGCGTGCTTAAGGCATCCAATAAAGTGGAAGCCCTGCGACGGATGCTCGATTTTGATCCCGAAATGTATGGGGTGGTGTTTTGTCGTACCAAGATGGATACCCAGCGGGTAGCCGAAGAACTGGTGGAGAGCGGTTACCCGGCAGAACCACTTCATGGTGATTTGGCCCAGGCTCAGCGCGAAGCAGTAATGAAGCGCTTTCGCTCAAAAACCCTGCGCCTGCTGGTAGCAACTGACGTAGCTGCTCGTGGCATAGATGTGAATGACCTTACCCATGTAGTGCATTTCGCCCTGCCTGATGATCCTGAATATTATACCCACCGCAGTGGCCGGACCGCCCGGGCCGGGAAAAAGGGTATTTCCATTGCCCTGATCACCAAAGCCGATGTGCGCCGCCTGCGCTTTCTGGAGGGCAAGCTGAAAATTAACTTCACCAAAGCCATGATTCCGGCATTGGACGCTATTGCCCAAAACCGTATCAGCCACTGGGCCGAACACATGGCTGCCCAGGAGGTGAGCCATAAGATGGATCCGGAAGTATTGGCTACCGCGCTTGACCTTTTAACAGAATTCAGCAAAGAAGAATTGGTGGCCAAGCTCGTTAGCCAGGAACTGGAGCGGGTATCGAAAAAGCATAGCATTAATGACCTCAACGACAATTCTCCCATGAACCAGCGCGACAGCCGCGGTGGAGACAGTGGTCGTCGCGATAAGGGGCCACGCCGTGAGCGCGGTGCCTTTGGGCATGAAGAGGGCATGCAACGCTTCTTCATCAACATTGGCCGCATGGATAACCTCAATAAGGGAGCCCTGCTGCGCTATGTGTGCGACAACACCGGTCTTAAGGGTGAAGATGTTGGTCGGATTACGCTTGAAAACAAACATTCTTTCATCGACGTGCAGGAAGCTGCCGCTGGAAAAATTAAGAAGCTTAATGACCAGCAGTATGAAGGACGTGCAATACGTGTAAACCGCGATGGCGTCGGTAATGCCGGCCATGGTAAAGCTGGAAACTTCAAAAAGAAAAAAGGGAAAAAGAAGTTCCGTAAGTAAAATCTTACGAACTTTTTGAGCTTTGTTTTGGTTCAATGCTGCATAACCAAAACAGACTGTTGAAATGCTTTCAGTTACTTCAAAAGCAAATTCATCAACCACACAAACAGAGGAAGCGGAAAGCGAGCTTTCGCCCTCATTTTTAGCTGCGGCCCGGCTCAATGCCATGCGTAGAGGTAGCCACTGGCTGGACAGTTATGGCATTACCGCCCGCATGACAGAATAATTGAAACCCCCAATTACACAAAACCCCTGCAGCATTGCTGCCAGGGGTTTTTTTATGCCCTGATAATTCGCTTGCCGGCGGGAAACAATCCTTGCCACAGATCGGTTAGCAAGGCCTAAAACATGGCAGAAATGACAAAGGATAGATTGAAAGAGAAGCACCAGGTTTTTGAGGCCTTGCTGCAGCAAAAAAAGCAACGCTTTGAGCAGATGAGCAACTTCCAGGAAGAGCACCTGCAAAGTATAAATGAAGGTGATCTCGATCAGAATTCAATCGTTGAAAACCAGACCGAAGAAATGCTGCGGGAAGTACGCACCGAAAATGAAAGCCTCGATACCCTTAAAGAGCAAATCAATAAACTGGAAGACTATAAGAGCTACCAGGATAAGGATAAAGTGGGGCCTATCACGGTGGTGAAAACTGATCTGCTAAACCTGGTAGTAGCAGTGCCCCAGCGCACCTTTGAAGTGAATGGGGAGAAATACAACGGGGTTTCTACTGACAGCCCCATCTACCAGGCTTTGGAAGGTAAAGCAGCCGGTGACTCCGTAGAGTTTAACGGTAAGAATATTAAGGTAAAGGAGGTGATATAATCACCCTGTAAAAGATCCTTGCTAATGAAACCTGCCGCCCGGTGGGTTTTTTCATGTCTGGCATTGGGAAACTAGCAAATTGTAGAAATTACAACCGACTGATTCCAGAACCCGAATGCTTCTCCTTTTTGTTTGCCCAGCATCGCCTGGGCCAGCGGTGAGAAGGGGGCGACCACAAAAACTTCCTTATCGTCTATTTCCAGGCGACCCAGCCCCACCGCAATAAAAAAGCGCCCCTCACTGCATTCCACTAGCGCACCCGATTCAACCCGTTGATGGACTTTGTCGTAGGGAACCCGCTGCAGCATCGACTTCAACTTTTGGGTTTCCTGCAACTGGCGACTCATTTTCTCCTGTTCCAATTGAATCATAGCACGCCCGGTTTCGTGTTTATCGCCGGCGGTGTTCTTAGCTTCTGACTCCAGCGCCTCCCGGCTTTCGCGATATGCCTGTTCCAGCGCGGCCAGTTTTTCGTTAACCAATTGCAGGCAGTGATTATATATTTTTTCTTTCATGCTTTCACGCTCAAAAAGGGAAGGTAGCTCTTCTCCATAAAAAAAGGCCTGCTTTTGCAAACAGGCCTCTCTCATCGTTAAACTTAAAATTGTAATCCTTACACACCCACAGAACGCAGCGCCTCGCGTTGTTCCTGAATTTTGGGGTCGGCGATGTACTCGTCGTACTCCATCAGCTTATCGAGGGTGCCGTTGGGACTGATCTCAATAATGCGATTGGCCACCGTATGGGTAAAAGTGTGGTCATGAGAGGTAAAGAGGATAGTTCCCTTAAAATCCTTCAGGGAGTTGTTGAGCGCCTGGATAGATTCGAGATCGAGGTGATTGGTAGGCTCGTCCAGCATCAGCAGGTTTCCTTCTTTAAGCATCATGCGCGAAAGCATACAACGCACTTTCTCACCACCGGAAAGCACCCGCGCTGATTTCATTGATTCCTCTCCGGTAAAGAGCATCTTTCCCAGGAAGCCGCGCACATACACTTCGTCTTTATTTTGTGAATACTGACGCAGCCAGTCAATCAGGCTGTCATCGGTATCGAAATAACTATCGTTATGCCCGGGCAGGTAGGAAGTGGTAATAGTTTGCCCGTAGGTAAAGCTGCCACTGTCAGGCTTGAGATTGCCATTGAGAATTTCAAACAGCGTGCTGATGGCGAGGCTGTTATCACTCAGGAAAGTGATTTTATCACCGCGGTTTACCTTGAAGCTGAGATCCTTAAATAAAAGGGTGCCATCCTCGGCATGGGCACTGAGGTTTTCCACTTCCAGTACCTGATCGCCCGCCTCGCGCTGCTGGTTGAAAATAATGGCGGGATAGCGGCGGCTACTGGCCTGAATATCGTCAACGTTAATTTTATCGAGCAGCTTCTTACGGCTGGTAGCCTGTTTACTCTTAGAGGCGTTGGCACTAAAACGCTGAATAAATTCCTGCAGTTCCTTGCGCTTGTCCTCGGCCTTCTTATTGGCAGCAGCACGCTGGCGCAGGGCCAGCTGGCTACTTTCGTACCAAAAGGTATAGTTACCGGTGAAGAGCTTAATTTTCTGGAAATCGATATCGGCAATATGGGTACAAACGGTATCGAGGAAGTGGCGGTCGTGCGATACCACAATCACCGTGTTTTTAAAGTTGAGCAGGAAATCTTCCAGCCAGCCGATGGTTTTCAGGTCCAGATCGTTGGTGGGCTCATCGAGAATCAGCACATCGGGGTTACCAAAGAGAGCCTGCGCCAGCAGTACCCGTACCTTAAGCTTACCTTCCAGGTCACTCATCTGCTTGTAGTGATCGGCTTCTTCAATGCCAAGACCACTAAGCAGGGCCGCCGCATCTGATTCGGCATTCCAGCCGTCCATTTCAGCAAATTTTTCTTCCAGCTCGGAGGCTTTGATACCATCGGCCTCACTGAAATCGGGCTTGGCATAAATAGCGTCCTTCTCCTGGATCAGATCCCATAGTTGCTTATGTCCCATCATCACCGTGTGCAACACGGTAGAATCATCATAGTCAGAGTGATTCTGCTTCAGCACCGCCATGCGCTTACCCGGTTCGAGGTGTACATGTCCGGTGGTGGCGGCTATTTCACCGGCGAGAATTTTCAGAAAAGTGGATTTACCGGCCCCGTTGGCGCCAATTAAACCATAGCAGCGCTCACCGTGAAATTTGATGTTAACATCATCAAAAAGAACACGTTTGCCGAATTGAAGGGAGACATTATTTACCTGGATCATTGCTGAAAAATTGAGCGTGCAAAAGTAATGATATTATAATGCTTACACGAGGATGTACTGGCTTTTTCTCAGGCGGCAGTCAAAGAGCTCGGCCGTTTACATTTCAAGCTGTTCGGGCTTAGGCAGCAATGGAGCCTTAGCCTCCTCTTCGTGTGCCTGCCAGTATACCTGCAGGGCATGGCAAAAGCGACCGGGGCTGCGAAAGTAAAAGCGATTGCCTTTTAGATGAGCGTGGTCGCGCATGAGTTGTTCTTGCTGGTGAAGCAGAGCTTTGAAAAGCAATTCCTCTTCGGTGGAGCCGAAGCCGGCTTCAATTTTAGCCATAATCTTTTTCAACACACTGAGATCGTGCAAATGGCCGGTAAAGTCGGTAAGGGCGTGCATTTCTTCCTCATAAGCGGTCATCAGGGCCGGCCAGATGCGATTGAGAATGTCGAGCTGGTAGCGCAGGTATTTAATGCGCTTGCGCCATTCGTGGTAATCTTCTACCCGTCCGGTTTCCATGGCGTGGTAATAGCCCTTACGACCACGCTTATATACGCGCTTTAGGCTGGGCTTGAGGGTGCCAAAACCTTCGATGGCAATATGCCAGTGCGGAATTTGCTTCATTACCTCTCCGAGCTTGTCCTGCACGCTGCTAAGGCGATCCTCCACTTTAAAGTGTTGCTGCGCGAGCTCATCGCGATAGGCCTGCAGATCTTTGAGGAGGCGGTCGAAGCTATTGTTATAGAGCTTGCTGCTATACTGGTTTTTAAGGGCATTGACACTTTCAAGGGTAGAGGCGGCATCACGCACATCAGAAACTTCCCGCCCCAGGTCCCTGAAAAAGTCATTCTTTTCCTTATAACCCTCGATGTGATCGCGCACCAGCCGAATAGCCGCCCTGATTTTTTTAAATGACTTGCGAATGGCGTGTACGGCCTGGTGCTTCTGTTCGATGGTGCGGCTATTGTCCAGGGTATCTACCGCCAACTGGCATTCGGCGAGAATAAGCCTTTTCAGACCTTCGTTAAAATCTTCTTCGTAACCGAGTTGGATGCTCATGATAAGTAGAACGGGAGTAAATAATTATCGTTTTTTCCGGCCAAATCTATAGCTGCTATTCAAAGTGGCAGATCTTCATAACATTTGGCAATCAGGTTTTTGTTTTTAAAACGGCTATCATCAGTCACTTCTTTTCCGAACCAGGATGGCGGAATAAATTCATTGGCCTGTCTTTCGCTGACAAATTCGACCTCAGCCACCAGCAGTCCCCTTAATTTTCCTCTATATTCATCCACTTCAATGAGCTGCTCACCAGTCTGCAGTTGGTAACGCGTTTTTTCCACCGGCTCATCTTCAAGTAGCCCCAGCATTGCCTCGCTTTGTTCTTCAGTAAGTTCTATTTCAATCTCTTCTCGCGATAGCTTGCCGCTACTCTTAACAGTAAGGAAGATCTCGTTGCCATCGAGCTGTCGCAGCCGTACTTCTCGCTGCTTATCTATGGCCAGGTAGCTTTGTTTAATGCTTTTACTTACGGTTGCCTGCTCCTTGATATAGGAGAGCTGCGCTGTTTCAAGCAGGAATTTACGTTCAATCTCATTTTTGCCCATGGCGTGAAATTATATGATCTTAGATTTCTCAATATATAAGAGTGACAAAAAGTTTACCTACTAAGGATGAGCTGGGCTTAAGTGATTCGGGCATCCGTCCCCGCCTTAAATTTTTCAGTGACCTCAGTCCCGGGGAATTGAAGGAGAAACTGAAGGCAGGTCTTAAAGATGCTTCCCTGAACAACTGGGGTCTGCAATACCGCTCGGCCGGTCATCATCTGTTGATAGCGTTCCCGCGGAAACATCGCCATTTTTGGAGTCCCGCGCTGGATATAAGCTTTGAAAGAACGGCCGAGGGACAAACACTGGTCAGGATGCTGATGGGCCCTGAACCGGCCATCTGGACCATGTTTGTGTTTTTTTATACCGTCGGTGGATTGGCAGTGGTGTTGGGCCTGGTGTTGGGGTATTCGCAGTATAGTCTTGGCCATGGGGCACAAATGCTGTACCTGATACCGGGGGGGCTGGTGCTGATCGGTTTGTTATACCTGGGGGCGTTAGGAGGCAAATCCCGGGCGGCCGGGCAAATGAGACAACTGACTGATTTTGTGAAAAATTGCCTCAGCAGCCTGGAATAGGATCGCTGGGTATGAAAACATTTGCCAAAGCCCGGGTTTAAAAGCATGCTAAATGCAAAAGCTATCCAAGCTATGATCAATCCTGAATGGGCATTGGTAATTATCGTTAGGAGGAGCTTTCATAAGCTAATAATATTTCTAGGGTGCAAAGTGAGTTTCCGCTAATTATAATAGGTGGCGGCCTGGCTGGGCTGGTGAGTGCTATTGAGCTGGCCAACGCCGGTCACCGGGTGTTGTTGATTGAGAAAAAAGACTATCCCCGCCATAAGGTGTGCGGTGAGTATGTTTCAAATGAGGTAAAGCCTTATCTGGAGAGTATTGGTGCTTTCCCAGAAACATTGAAGCCAAAGGATCTTCACCGTTTTCAGCTAAGCTCATCCTCGGGGAAATTGGCAGAGTGTGAGATGCAGATGGGCGGTTTTGGCATCAGTCGCTATGCTCTGGACCACTTTCTTTACCAAAAAGCCAAGGAAGCCGGCGCAGAGGTAAGGACAGATTCCACCGTCAGTGACGTGGAGTTCGCCGATGAGCAGTTTCAGCTAAAACTCAGCAGCGGAGAGGAATTTACCGCCAGGGTAATTATTGGTGCCCATGGCAAGCGCTCACTCATAGATAAGGCCTTAAAGCGCAATTTCATTGCGGAGAAAAGCAGCTATGTGGGAATCAAGCAGCATTTTCGCGCTTCTTTTCCTGATGATCTGGTGGCACTTCACAACTTTGAGGGTGGCTACTGTGGCTTGTCGCGGGTGGAGAACGACCAGGTAAATTTCTGCTACCTCACCACTACTGATGTTTTTAAACGCTACACCAGCATCGCGCAGATGGAGCAAAAGCATCTCTCTCAAAATCCATTTCTCCGGGATTTTTTGCAAGTGGCAGAGCCGGTTTTTGAAAGGCCATTGGTAATCAGCCAGGTGAGTTTTGCGCAAAAGCCTGTAGTGGAAAATCACCTGCTGATGTGCGGCGACGCTGCGGGATTGATCCATCCCCTTTGCGGTAATGGGATGGCCATGGCGATCCATTCGGCTCAGATTTGTTCGGCAAAGGTGAAGCAGTTTTTGCTGGGAAAAATCAGTCGCCGCGAGATGGAAGAGCAGTACCGGCAGGAGTGGAGGCAGCATTTTCGGGCGCGGCTCCGCTTTGGGAAAATTATTCAGGGGATGTTTGGCAATAATTTGCTGACAGGCACCGGAGTGAGGATTGCTCACAGCTTCCCTGGGATGCTGAAGCAGCTGGTGAAGTTGTCGCATGGGAAGGAAGTTTATTAGCTACTGATACTACCACTTGACAGAGATTAATCAGGGGAAATTCTTAACATCTATGGCTGAAGCTTGCCGTCCTTTTTTATTGAGGAAGTATTAGATTCGTTGTATCAACTTTTACCTATGCTAAATTTTCCCGTCCGCAGCTCCCAACCCGAAATTCTGGATGATTTTGACCTGCAGGGAAATGACCTCACCGAAAACCTGAAGGAACTGGAAAAGGTGAATGCCCTTTTAGGGGGAAATGCGATTGTAAAGGAAGGCATAGGGAAGTTGATCTCTCACCGAACTTCGGCTGAGGGTACCGTTACCATCGTAGATGCTGGCTGTGGTGGAGGTGATACCTTGCGCATGCTGGCCAGTTGGGCGTATCAAGAAGACATTGAGCTGAAGCTGATCGGAGTGGACGCCAACAGGGAAGCTATCCGCTATGCCGAAAATCATGCGAGCGCGTTTAAGAACATCAGTTTCCAACAGCTCAATATTCTTTCTCCCCAATTCTCAGAACTTAAAGCCGATATCGTGATGTTCAACCTCTTTCTGCACCACTTTGAGGAAGAGCAAATTACGGGCTTTCTCAGGGCATGCAGGTCAAATGGCAGTGCTGTTATGATCAACGACCTGCAGCGAAGCAAGCTGGCCTATCACGCCTTTAGGCTGGTGTCGCGGATGCTGGGTTTCTCATACATCGGGCGTCACGATGGTAAACTTTCGGTTAGGAAAAGCTTTACTAAAAAAGACTGGCACCGAATTATGGCGCAGGCCGGCATTACAAATTATCAAATCCATTGGCGTTGGGCCTTCCGCTATTTGGTTTTGGTGGAATAAAAGCGCTGCTAACCACTGTAAGAACTGTTGAATGCACAGCAAAATCCTGGCTTCGGCCAAAGCCCTACCACCTTATACCCGTAGTACCGATGAAATTCTGACAGCGGTGGAGAGCTGGCTCAGCGACCAGCCCCGGCGCTTCAGGGATAAAGTACTGCGGATCTTCAAGTATGCCCAGGTAGATCGCCGCTATTCCATTATGGACCTGGCCGAGGTCTTCACCCAAACCTCCTTTGAGGACAAAAACCAGCTCTATGCCGAGAGAATGACCGACCTGGCGGAAGAGGCATTGAAGGCAGCCCTGGACAAGGCGGCGCTGGCGGCAGCCGACATCGACTATATTATTACCGTGAGCTGCACCGGTATTATGATTCCCTCGGTAGATGCTTACCTGATAAACCGCCTGAGGATGCGCCAGGACATTGTGCGTTTACCGGTAACGGAAATGGGCTGTGCCGCCGGGGTATCGGCTTTAATTTACGCTCATGATATTCTAAGGGCTAATCCCGGTAAAAGGGCCGCTATAATTGCCATGGAATCGCCTACGAGCACCTTTCAACACAACGATTTTTCGATGACCAATATGGTGAGTGCCGCCATTTTTGGGGATGGTGTAGCCTGTACCATTCTTGGTCCTGACGATTCACGTACACTTCCGGTGATTATTGATACCGGTATGTATCACTTTTACGATGAAACCCATATGATGGGATTTGATCTCAGAAATCAAGGGCTCACTATGGTTCTCGATCCTGCCGTTCCCGCAAAAATTGAAGCACACTTTGATGCAATCCTCAACCCCTTTTTGGGGCGGAACACATTGTCTGTTAAGGATGTGGATCATTTTATTTTCCATCCGGGAGGGAAGAAAATCGTGCAGATGGTAGAGAGCCTGCTACAACCTTTCGATAAGGATATTGAAGTGACCAAAAAAGTGCTGGCCGATTATGGCAATATGAGTAGTGCTACAATCTTATATGTACTCGAGGAATTTTTAAAGCAGGATATTCAGCCAGGCGGCAGAGGGTTAATGTTGAGTTTTGGTCCTGGATTTTCGGCACAGCGAATCTTATTGGAATGGAAAATTTAGGAGCCTGTTTACGAGGGCTGCTGCTAATGTATAATATCAGGTTATAGGTTTTAACAGCTTTATTTATAGTGTGTTATGATGGGTGTGATTGAAGCCAGGTAGTTTTGGGGCTGGATTTTGAACAATGCAAAATATTTTTAATATTCAGCCACCAAACCTAACCCTGACCTGTGCAAAACCTCAATTTATCGGTCCCTGCCGACCAATTGACTGAACTTATCGGAGAGTATCTAAAAGGCAATTTTGAAGCCCGAGCTCCGGAACGAAATGGCAGTACCCACCCCAGTGTTATCGCCTTGAACCAGCTGGGAGCAGAACTCCTGCAGCGGCAAAAGGAAATTGAAAGAGAAAAGGCTCTATGGCAGGAAGTTGTCCGCCATACCCGCGACCTGGTATACACGGTCAATAGCTCATCAGTAAAGTCGCTGGTTGTTCATCCCGAATATGTCAGCCCACGCCTTAAGCAACTGCTGGGCTGTGCTGAAGGCTCGGCCTGCTTAATGCCCCAACAATGGGGAGAGGCTATTCACCCTGAGGATTGGGTTGGCTACGGCGCAACCCTTGAAAAAGCCTGGCAAGGTGTTCCCGGCAATTGTGAGTACCGGGTCAAAGACCAGCGCAGTGGTGAATATTCCTGGGTGTTAGATAACATTTGGCCTGCTTATGATGACCAGGGCAGGGTAGTGAAGGTGCATGGAGCGGTTCGGGATATTGCTGAGCGCAAAATGCAGGAAGAAACAGTGAGCTGTGCCCTCAAAGAAGTCAGCAGTACCGAGCGGATGTATTATTCCGCCATGAAATCCAACGATCCCCGTAAAATTCTAGCGCTGTTGATCGAAAGTCTCAGCTCCATACCGGAGGTTACTGATTTGCAGTTCTACGATTATAATCACCGCGACGGTGCTCTTACTGTCCAAAGTCGTCGCTTTGAAATGCCGGCCATTGAACCTATTGTTCCTTCTGCTCAGCCCGATTCAATTTTGTGTAATATCCTCTACGGTAACGATATAGTGATACTGGAGGAGGAGACAAAGATTCAGAAGCTGTTTCAGGAATTTCCGGCCGTGGCCCAAATTCATGCTCAAACCAGTGGCCGCCATGATCTCAGCGAGGTAAAGATGTTTGCTGCATTGCCAATTGCCTATGGCTGCGAGATTTTCGGCCTGATTACTTTTATTGGTGACAGTCCTTTACCAGAGTCCTGTAAGCATGCTATGAGCCGCTATATCAAGCGGGCTGCTTTTGCCTGGTCACAAATTGAGGCCGAGAATAAGCTCAATGCCAGAGGAAGGTTTTTGGAAACTATTCTTGAAAATGTGCCGGTGGAAATTGCGGTTTTTGATCAGGACCACAAATATGCCTACGTCAATTCCAAGTCGATCAGGAATGAGTCTATGCGCAAGTGGATCATAGGCAAGGACGACTACGATTATATCAATAAGCGCCAACTCGATTCCACCATGGCTGATAAGCGGCGCGAAACCTTTTTAAAAGCCAGGGAGACAGGCATTGAGCAGGAATGGATCGATGAACACCCGCAGCCTGATGGTAGCCGTAAATACGTACTGCGCCATTATTCTCCTTTTTATGTGAATGGGGAACTGCGGAATGTAATTGGTTATGGGGTGGATATTACCCGCATGAAGAATGCACAATTGGAGCGCGAGCAACTGGTGAAGGAGCTGGGCAATCGCATTAACCAGCTTATGCAATTCAATTCGGTGGTGTCGCACAACCTGCGGGCACCGGTAGCAAGTATTATGGGTTTGTGTAATCTCCTCGATATGTCGCTCAATGAAAGTGAGAAAGACGAGGTGTTGGAGGGCATTCAGGCAACCGCCCATTCTATGGACGCTGTATTACGCGATTTGACCAATGTGCTGCAGGCTCAGTCATCGATCAATCAAAGTCTGGAGAAAGTAGAACTGCGCGGGATTATTGAAAAGGTGAAAAACAATCTGCTGCTGCAGTTTAAGGAATCGGGTGCCGAAATGGAAGTTTCCATTGCTGAGGAGGCCAATGAAATCACTTCCATCAAGAGCTATCTACATAGTATTATGTTTAATCTGGTGGCCAACGCTATTAAGTATCGCAACCCCGGGCGTCAGCTGACTATTGCTGTGGAAGCGGCCATTGAAGGGGATATGCTGCACATCCGGGTAAAGGACAATGGACTGGGTATTGACCTGGAGCGCCATGGTGATTCCATTTTCGGTCTATACAAGCGCTTTCACTACGAAGTGGGAGGCCAGGGGCTGGGCCTTCATCTTTCCAAGGCTCAGACTGAAACCCTGGGCGGGACGATTAGTGTTGAAAGTAAAGCAGGTGAGGGAAGTTGCTTTGAGGTGATTATTCCCCGCCAGTACCGTGGGCCCTTGGCGGAATTGACTTAAAGTGCAAGCGGGATTTGAGAAGGTCGCCCAGGTGTCCTAAGTTAGAGCTATGAAAAAATGGGCTTTAATATTAGGCGGCAGCAGCGGCATGGGACTGGCTTCAGCGAAAAAGCTGGCGGCAGAAGGCTTTAACCTTTGTCTGCTTTACCGGGCCAGAAAGGCCGATCAGGACAGGCTAGAGCTGGCTTTTGAAAATCTGCGTACACTGGGTAGCGAATTGCTGGCCTTTAATAGTGATGCTTTACGCGATACAGTAAGAACAGAAGTGTTCAGGGAGTTAAAGGCCCGCGGAATAAAAATTTCCCTTCTGCTCCATTCGGTGGCGCGGGGCAACCTTAAACTTATGGCAGCTATCAAAAATGAGGACATGCTGCCGGTAGGGCTGCAAACTGCTTTTCACCAACAAACAGACTATCTCCGTGAAGATGATTTTTTGCTTACCACTCAGGCCATGGCGATAAGCTATTACAGTTGGGCCAGGGGCCTGCTGGATGGCGGGCTGTTTACCGATGAGGCGCTATGTCTGGCCCTCACCAGTGAGGGCGGACGCAAGGCCTGGCGGAACTATGCTGCCGTGGCGGCGGCCAAAGCTTCCCTCGAGGCTATTTCACGCAATATGGCCCTTGAATTTGCCCAGCACGGGCTGCGCTCCAATGTGCTACAACCGGGCGTAACTGATACCCCTTCATTGCGCATGATTCCCGGCAGCGAATATTTGAAAAAGCAATCGATTCAGCGCAACCCCTTTGGTCGCCTCACCCGGCCGGAAGATGTGGCCAATGTGGTTTACCTGCTGACAAAATCTGAAGCCGCCTGGATCAATGGTGCCCTGATTCCGGTTGATGGGGGAGAGTCGATTACATGAAAGATTTTCAATACATAATTGATCAATTGCCCTATCGCCGGCCCTTCCTGTTTGTTGATGAGCTTAGCCAGCTGGATGACGAGGGGGTAGAGGGTTATTACCGCTTCCGCGAGGACGAATACTTTTACCATGGACATTTTGTGGGGCAGCCGGTGACACCGGGAGTCATCCTAACCGAATGCATGGCGCAGATTGGCTTGGTGTGCCTGGGGATATATTTAGTTCAAAGATTAAAGCTGAAGGGGCAAAGTTCAGTTTTAAAACCAGAACGATTGGGGATTGCCTTCTCAGAATCACAGGTGGTTTTTGAAAAGGCGGTGTTTCCTGGCGAGAAGGTGAAGGTGTTTTCCCGCAAAAAATACTGGCGATTGGGCAAGCTCAAATGTGCGGTGGAGATGTTTAATGAGTCAGGAGAGAGAGTATGCTATGGAACCTTAAGTGGCTTAATCGGGTAATTATGGGTATACCAAAGCTTAATGAAGAACAACAATAGTCGTGTGGTTATTACTGGTTTGGGTGCCGTGGCTCCTAATGCTATTGGCCTGAAGGCATTTCAACGGGTACTTGAAGAAGGTCGCTCGGGCATTCGCCATTTCTCCGCATTAGAAGAATTGAACTTTCGCTGCACCGTGGGCGGGCAGCCTGAAATTTCTGAGGACCTGCTGCAGGAAAAATTTACTGCTCTCGAGCAAAAGCGACTGACCGCATCCGGGGTTCTGTATGGCGCCCTGGCGGGCCTGGAGGCCTGGCAGGATGCTGGTTTAAATATTCCCGCTGACTCCGAAACTGAACCGCGATGGGAGTGGGGCTGCCTCTTTGGCGCTGGTCTCACTGGCATCGACGTGTTGCGGGAGTCTATCTATAAAACAGACGACGGTAAGGTGCGCAAACTGGGTACCACGGCGGTGGAGCAGACCATGCCCAGTGGCATCAGTGCCTGGCTGGGTGGTAAATTGGGATTGGGAAACCTGGTGAGCAGTAATGCCTCCGCTTGCTCTACCGGCACCGAATCGATCTTGATGGCGGCCGAACGCATTCGCAATGGTCAGGCGCAACTGATGCTGGCCGGCAGTTGCGATGCCGGTGGCCCCTACGTATGGGGTGGTTTTGACTCGATGCGGGTACTTACCTATAGGCATAATCATGAGCCGGAAAAGGCCTCACGACCGATGGCGGCCGATGCCTCGGGTTTTGTACCGGGTTGTGGGGCAGGGGCGATGGTGCTCGAGAGTTTGGAATCGGCACTGGGGCGTGGCGCCAGAATTTATGGCGAGGTGTTGGGGGGCTTCAGTAATTCCGGAGGGCAGCGTGGTAAAGGCTCTATGACTGCTCCCAACCCGCTGGGGGTGCAAAAATGCATTGAAGGCGCCCTGGCCAATGCTGGCATTTCCGGCAACGAGGTTGACCTGCTGTGCGGCCACCTCACTTCCACCATGGGCGATCCCCTGGAAGTGGAAAACTGGAGTATAGCCCTGGGTCGCAGTGGCAGTGATTTTCCCTTAATCAACAGCCTGAAATCCCTTACCGGGCATTGCCTCAGTGCCGCCGGCTCGGTAGAGTCGGTGGCGGCGGTTTTACAATTGCATCATGGCTTTGTACAGGGCAACCGCAATTGTGAGACGGTACACCCGGATATACTTTCTGTTATTGATGATAGTTGCATACCCCGTACTGCCATGCAACGCGAAAATCTTATTATTGCTAAGTCGAGCTTTGGCTTTGGCGATGTAAACTCCTGTATCATTTTTAAGCACTATACCGCATGACCCGCACCGAAATTGAAGCCAAGCTGAAAGAAATTATCAAGCCCTACGTACAAAACGATGAGGCTTTTCAAAACCTGAATGAGGATATGGACCTGATGCAGGACTTGCAAATAAATTCCGCCCACCTGGTGGACATTATTCTCGATATGGAGGAGGCCTTTGATATTCAGATCGACGATGACACCGCTGAAAGTATGCTTACAGTGGGGGCGGCTATTGATACCACCCAACGACTGCTGCAGGAGCAGGAGGCGTGAGGAGGGGGTAGCTAATTTCACAAATGGCCTTGTCGAGAGAAATAACTAATTAAGCCATATGAGATAGGTGTCAGGCTGAGCGATAGTCGAAGCCTGGCTCACGACTCATTGGCCTCACAACAACCTTACCCCACCTTCCTCAAGGCTGATCAGCTTTTGCTTGTAAAGGCTGCCAATAGCTTTTTTAAAGGTCTTTTTGCTCATCTGTAGTTGAGCGGTAATCTCTTCGGGAGCACTCTTGTCGTGGAGGGGCAGGAAGCCTTCATTTTTTTCCAGTGCGCTTAAAATCTTCTGTGCGTTTGGTTCTACGTGGCCGTAACCGGGCTTTTGCAGGCTGACATCAATTTTACCGTCTTCACGAATGTTTTTGATGTAGCCTTTTTTACGGTTGCCAATGTGGAGATGGTCGTACACCTCATTTTCATACACCAGTCCCATATAGCGGTTATTGATAACCACCTTGTACCCCAGGTCGGTTTGCGCGACGATCAAAAGATCAACCTCGTCCTTCGGGCTTAATTCCTGATCAGGCTTTTCGGCAAACTTATCCACCTTGCCAGAGGCCGTAATGCGCCCCGTTTTTTCGTCGATGTAGACGTACACCACGTACCACTGGCCGGCTTCCATGCGCTCCTGTTGTTCCTTGAAGGGCACAAACAGGTCCTTTTCCATTCCCCAATCCATAAAGGCGCCCAACTTGGTCATCTGCCTGACCTGCAGAAAGGCGAAGTCACCAACAGTGGCCTTGGGTGGCAGGGTGGTCGCAATGGGACGTTCTTCGTTATCCCGGTATATAAAGACTTCTACTTTCTCACCTTCGCTTACTCCTTTGGGTACCCACTTCATGGGCAGCAGCACCCGCTCACCGTTTTCATCTTCTAAAAAAAGACCAACGCTGGTGTAGCTGGCGGCGGTAAGGAGGTTGTGTTTTCCTAAATCCATGTGAGGTGGGTGTAAAGTTTTAAGATTTTAAAGTTTTAAAGTCTCAAGCCTGCCTGTTAGTCTCTAATCAGAGCAGGTTTTAAGGTATCAAGCCATTTAGGCTGCAAAGGACTGCCGCAGGGTTTGCAAAGATGGGAAGATTTCGGATAAAGGAAGGAGAGTCTGTAAAGGTCCCCATTTATAAGTCCTTAGCCTAATCTTGATTGAGGAGAAAGGCCGTGGATAGAAGGTTGCTTCCTGAACTTATACAAATCGGGTAATATCCCGGCTACCATGCAGGATTCTCACAATCCACACTTCCTAATTCTTGATCCGGTAGAATACTACATGACTTTCATTGGCTAGACTCAGCAAGCCTTTCCTAACTTCAGGCCTTGGTCGTCCCAGGCCCGGGTTGATTGAAAGTTGGAGAAACAATTTGTGAAATGAATGCAGTTATCTAATAGCCTGATCAAGTCCGAACTTCATAACCGAAAATTCAAAGACTTGGTCTAAATCCTGTCCAGCGGCTTTCGTTAAAACATAAGCCATGCATTACTTCCTATAACGCTCCTGCTTCTCAGCGACTATATCGAGTACCGATTTGGAACTGGCCTGGTTATCCCAGCCTTTGGCAATTTCCTGCTGCAACTCCTGCAGAACTTTATTGCGATACAGTTGATGCAAACGTAGCGCCTCCCGCACCAGTTCGCTGGCATTTTGATAATCCCATCCTGATACCTGGCTGGCAATATACTCTTCCTGCTTTTTGGTCAGACTGACATTCATGGCTTTGTCGATATTTAGCAAATATAGCCATAATACGATGTCAGCCTTCGATACGGCTTCTCTCCGTTCAGCCACTCAGGCTGACTACTAAGCTCATAGCATGGAATTTGATTTCAATTAAAGTATTCCCCAGATCTCCCTTGATACCTGATACTTTCTACCAAATACTAACTACTCAATACTCCTTACTAACTACTACAACTTCATACTCATTTGAATTCGCTTACGGCTCTCATCCACCTCCAGCACCTTTACCTTCACCTTCTGCTGCAGTTTCACCACTTCATTGGGGTCGCTTACAAAGCGATCGGCTAGCTGCGACACGTGCACCAGGCCGTCCTGCTTCACCCCAACATCCACAAAAGCGCCGAAGTTGGTAATATTGGTCACCAGGCCGGGGAGAATCATGCCTACCTTAAGATCACTGATCTTTCGCACATTGGGGTCGAACTGAAAAACCTCGGCCTCGCCACGAGGGTCACGGCCCACCTTGCCCAGTTCTTCTACAATGTCTTTCAGGGTCGGAAGTCCGGTATCACCCTCCACGTAGCGGTTGAGATCCAATTCTTTCAGTAGCATTTTGGCACCAATCAGGCTCTCCACCGAGCGGTTGAGATCCTTGGCCATTTTCTTTACCACAGCATAACTTTCGGGGTGGACGGCTGAATTGTCGAGGGGATTAGCACCACCTTCGATACGCAGGAAGCCGGCACATTGCTCAAAGGCCTTCGGTCCGAGTTTGGGCACTTTCTTTAATTCAGTGCGTGCCGAAAAAGCACCGTGCTCCTCACGATAGGCCACAATATTTTCGGCCAGTTTAGGCCCCAGTCCGGAAACGTATTCCAATAAATGGCGGCTGGCGGTATTAAGGTTTACGCCCACCTGGTTTACCACGCTTTCCACCACCCGGTCCAGGCTTTCCTTGAGCCGGTTCTGATCCACATCGTGCTGATACTGCCCCACGCCAATGCTCTTGGGGTCGATTTTCACCAATTCGGCCAATGGATCCATCAGGCGACGACCAATGCTTACAGCGCCCCGAACGGTAACATCATAGTTGGGAAATTCCTCCCGGCCAATTTTGGAGGCCGAGTAAATGGAGGCGCCGGCTTCATTCACTACAAATACCTGCACCACCTTCTTGAATCTTACCTGACGACTGATAAAGTCCTCGGTTTCGCGGCCGGCGGTACCATTACCAATGGCGATGGCATCCAGCTTATAGGCTTCCACCAACTGACTAATTTTGGCCGCAGCCTTGCCTTTTTCATTTTGGGGAGGGTGAGGGTAGATGGTTTCATTGTGGAGCAGACTGCCATGCTCGTCCAGGCACACCAGTTTGCAGCCGGTACGGAAGCCCGGATCCAGCCCGAGGGTACGCACCGGGCCAAGGGGAGGAGTCAACAGCAGCTGGCGCAGGTTTTCGGCAAACACGCCAATAGCGGTATCATCCGCTTTTTCTTTAGAACTGTTCTTGAACTCGGTTTCAATGCTGGGTTTAAGCAGGCGCTTATAACTATCTGTTACAGCCAGACTAACCTGTTCCGAAGCTGCGTTCCTTCCCTTAACAAAAATCCGCTCCAGATTGTCGAGCACCTTCTCCTCATCGGGGGAAATACTTACCCGTAAAAAGCCTTCGCTTTCACCACGACGAATGGCGAGCAGGCGGTGACTGGGAATACGCTTAAGCGGTTCCGAGAAGTCAAAATAATCGCGATACTTAGCCGCGCCTTCCTCGTCAGACTTGCTCTTTACCGCCTTGGCGGCAATGATGGCTTCGCGGCTAAATTGACGGCGCACACTGTCGCGGGCTATGCCCCGCTCGCTGACCCACTCCGCCATAATATCCCGCGCTCCCGCCAGGGCATCTTCCACCGATTCTACTTCACCCTTTACAAAGCGCTGGGCCAGGCCTTCCACATCATTAATCTGCTGCTTCATCAGGCTGCCAGCTAAAGGCTCCAGGCCTTTTTCGCGGGCCACACTGGCGCGGGTCTTGCGCTTTTGCTTATAGGGGAGGTACAGGTCTTCCAGCTCGGTAAGGTTCCAGCTGGCGCGTAGTTTTTGTTCCAGTTCGTCGGTAAGCTTGCCTTGTTCACGGATGCTTTCAATAATGCTCTCACGGCGTTTTTCCACTTCCTGCAAACGCTTGTATTCCTGCTGAATTTCCTGCACCTGTACTTCATCAAGACTGCCGGTAACCTCCTTGCGATAGCGCGATATAAAGGGCACGGTGGCACCTTCATCCAGCAGCTGCAGGGTGTTGGTCACCTGACGGTCGCTGAGGCTGAGCGCTTTGGAGATAAGGGGGGAGAGAGTAGGGATCATTAGTGGAAATTTTTGGGCGATAAAGGTAGGGATTGACCGCGGGATAGCCGGCTTGGTTACGCGCCGGGGCTACTAACCTTTTCAATCCACTCTTCCGCCCTCTTAAACAGGTATTGCTTGCCTTCCGCCTTCGTTTTATCGAGGGTGCTGAGCATCATCCCCATGCAGGGGACACTGGCGTTTGTGCTTATGATAACTGAAATGAGTTCAGAGGCCGGCGTCTTTGGCCATAAAAAAGAGGGTGTTTTCATCCGGTGCCAGGCGTTCGTGAGAGGGGAAGAGGCAATTGCCCACAATCAGGGCCAGTTTGCTGTAGGACATGCTTACAATTAAGTGGTCTAATAAACCCTGAGCGATTTGCTAATGTTGCCGCATTTTGGCTATTCCTTATCACTGAAAGCTATCTTAGCTGCTAGCTAACACCCCCAGATGAGTATTCCTGCCAAATACGACCGCATCGGCATTGGCTACAACCGCAGCCGCCAGGCCGACCCTTACCTGACTTCGCGCATGGCCTACTACCTGCAATTGGAAAAGGGAAAAACCTATCTCGACATTGGTTGCGGCACCGGCAACTATAGTAATGCCCTCTGGCAAGCTGGCTTGCATTTTATCGGTATCGACCCTTCGGAGGTAATGCTTGCCAGGGCCCGCCAGGCAAATAGCAATATTGTTTGGCAGCAGGGACAGGCCTCCCAAACGGGCTTAGCAGATAATTGCGTGGATGGCATTCTGGCCAGCCTCACCACTCACCACTGGCCCGATTTGCAGGCCGGTTTTACAGAACTCCACCGCGTATTAAAAGCAGGTGGCCGGCTCTTGATATTTACTGCCACCCCGGCACAGATGGAAGCTTACTGGCTTAATCACTATTTCCCTGAAACCCTGCGCAAGGCCATGGTGCAAATGCCTTCCTTTGAAGCAACCAACGCGGCCCTGATCGCAGCCGGCTTCAAAGTGGCCACCACCGAGAAGTACTTTGTGAAGGAGGATTTACAGGACCTCTTTCTGCAAAGCGGCAAGCATCGGCCGGAACTCTATTTCAGCCCCGAAATCCGCAGTGGCATTTCCACCTTTGCTACCCTGACTAATAGTGCGGAAGTAGAGCAGGGCCTGGCAAACCTGCGAGAGGATATTGACAGTGGACGGATAAGGACAATTATTTCTTCCTATGAAGGTAATGCCGGCGACTACCTGTTTCTACTGGCCCGCAGCTAAACTTGCAACCCCGCTTCAATTTGTGGAAATTTATAATGGTCCTTGTAATCCTACCACGATTGCTGCCCACATTCGGCTATGGACGCAATTGAACCATACAAGAAAAGCCGGGCTGCCTTATTCAGGCTGGCTGGCATTGATCCTCAGTCTACCTACATTGGTGCCAGGGGACCTATCAAGCAGATACATTATCTGGAAATGGGCGAAGGTCCTCCGACGGTTCTAATTCATGGCGGTGGCAGCCATTCCAGTGAATGGTATAGTATCCTCAAACCCCTTTCAGAG
The DNA here is from genome assembly GCA_964619125.1 of uncultured Owenweeksia sp. Lineage (GTDB taxonomy): Bacteria > Bacteroidota > Bacteroidia > Flavobacteriales > Schleiferiaceae > Owenweeksia. The sequence goes on from CAZUCA010000021.1 coordinate 24,627, forward strand.
CACTTTCACCTTTATGTGGTTGATCGCCCTGGTTGCGGGTTAAGCGGCAACTTTGATTATAGCGGTGTGGATTTCCGCACTCACGCTACCGAGTTTGTAAAGAATTTTCTGGACGCTATCGGTTTGGAAAAAGTTACCCTGATAGGGAACTCAATAGGCGGGTATTTTAGCATCTGCTTTGCCTTGGCCTGTCCTCAACGGGTGGAAAAACTTCTTTTGATTGGAGCACCCGCCGGTATCTGCCGACGGGTGCCCGGGGTACTGCGGGCCTTAGGCACAAGGGGTCTCAATCAAATTCTGCTAAGAACCCTTGCCAGGCCAAGTGTCAAGGGAGCTAAAAGCATTTTTAAACAGATTTTGATAGCACGCCCCGAGCAACAACCTGAGATTTTTTACACCCATTCCCGCGACAGCATGGCATTGGTAGGAGGAATGAAGGCCTTTTCCAACCTGCTTCAACGCCTACTTGATTTGCGCGGCTGGCGTAGAAAAAACCTGATCACCGAGGAGCTGGGCAACATACAAGCCCCGGTATATTTACTGTGGGGGGATAAGGATGCCTTTGAAAGCCCCCAGAGTGGTGGTCCCAAAGTGGAGACCATTCCCAGGCATGAATTTAAAGTGATAAAAAATGCCGGTCATTTACCCTGGCTCGATCAGCCCGAGAGTTGTAGTAAGGAGATAATAAGAATGCTCACTTCTCAAAAACAAGTGTCAAAGCAATAAGACAGCTTCCTTATAAGCAGGTGAAGGCCTGTATTTGAATTATACCTACTCCGGCTCGTGATGGTCGTAACTCAACACCTGATACAATTGCCATTTTTCCTCAACAAGCAACCAGGTATGGGTAAAATGGGCCTTACTGGTAGCCCGTAAACTGCCATCGGCTTCCCGCAGGTAAAATAAGTGGCTACCGGTTTGAATCGCGCCATATAGTTTGCCTTGGTCGTTGAGGGGATAGATGGCAGTACTGCCTTCAATAAGTTGCCGGATTGGTTTAGGACCCTGTCCTGCACAAATATTCTTCCGGATAGCGCCCAAAAACTCAGAGTAATCCTGGCGGCCACTCTGATCGTGTAAAAACTCCAATTGCGGGTGCAGCAGGCTATCCAGAATTTTGAGATGACACTGGTTAAATGCTTCTTCAAACAAAAGGCTGTCGGCCTGGAGTATCTGATTTTGCAAGTTGCTTTTATCATTTACCTGCGCTGACACTATTGGCCCCCCGATTAAAAAGGAGGCCATAAAGGCATAAAATTTCATACTGATGCGATAAATAAAGGACTAAAATACAGCACCACTACCAATACAAAAGTGGCCCATTTCACTTTAAGAGTATCGGCTTGATATTGACTAAATTAGTGGGCTGGGAGCAAAATTTCCGCCATGATTGTAGACATGTATCAATTTTTCCTCAGGAACCCTGCTTACCATAAGTTGGTGGGTGATGACTTCCTGATGGTTGAGTACAAATGCCCGCTTGATGTCGACAAGTTCCAGTTGTGGACCGAAACCCATATGCTAACCTACGTGGTGAGTGGCGAGAAAGACTGGATAGCTGATGGTGAAACCTACCACATCAGAGAGGGGGATGCTCTTTTTCTCAGAAAGGGTGTTTACACGACCAGGCAGTATTTTGAGGTAGACTATTGTGTAATGCTTTTTTTTATTTCCGATGAGTTTATCAGCCGATTCCTTAAGGAGCAGCCGGATCTGAATTTACCCAGCGCTGAAAAAGGCCAGAGCCCCCAGGTTTTTCCGGTAGACGTAGATGAAACCCTTAAGGCCTTATTTCTTACCGTTTTCAATTACTTCAAAAAGGGCGGGGGGATACCCACTCAGCTGGTCGATATCAAATTTAAAGAGTTGATATTTAATTTGATTCTCAATCGGCATAATCGCCGCTTAGCTGCCTTCTTCGCCTCCCGAAACCAGTCCTTTGGCAATGAATTAGAAAGCATAATGCTGCAAAACTTTCAGCACGATTTGTCAATGGAAGATTTTGCCCGCCTAAGCGGCCGCAGCTTATCAAGCTTCAAGCGGGAGTTTAAAAGTCACTTCAATGAAACACCCGGCAAGTGGCTTACCCTTAAGCGGCTGGAGTTCGCCCATGATCTCCTGATCGGTTCTGATCTGGACGTTAATGAAATATGCTATGAAAGCGGCTTTAAAAACCCCTCGCATTTTAACAAGGTTTTTAAGGAGAACTACAAACTACCTCCCCAACAATACCGCAATGCCAATGCCCGGGCCTGAGAGGGTTAAAGCTTGCTGAACTTTTCAGACAATTATTTGAGCTTCAGAGAAAACCGGTCGCCCCGGCCCGCAGGTAACTTTACCTAAAAATCTGATAAGCATGAAAAGTTCTGCAGTAGTTGACCTGAAGCACAAAAAGCAAAATCATCATTCTGAAAGCCAACCCCATCCTAAATGGATTATTCTGGCGGCGGTACTGATACTCCTTAGCATGAAGCTATCACTCATGCTCATTTTGCTGTTGATACCGCTGGGAGTAGCCGCCCTGTTGGCCCCTGATCTGGTAGGAGTATTTAAGGCTATTAAGCGCCTGGAGCTGCAGTTAGATAATTTGGGATTGAAAGAGGAGGAGCTGGAAGCCGAACTCTGGAACAGCGACCGGCCGCTAAAGCATTAAACCTGCTCAAATCAGGTGGCCCAACAAAGGAATTTTGCGGCCAGCTCATCTGGTATGCGTTGGGGGCGGCCATCCTTGGCAGAGATCATGACCCACACCGTAAGGGCCTTGGCCACAGTTTCATTAGCGCGCATAATTTCCACCCGGCGGTGGCTCTTTACGCCGTCCATGCGGTCTACCCAGGTGTGACCGCAAATTTGGTCATCAGCTAACACCGGCTTTATATAATCGATTTCATGCCGCAAAACTACCCAGCGGTATTGCTGTTGTTCAGCAGGAGTGGTGGCATGGCGCCAGTGGGCAGCTGCCGTCTCCTGCACCCACTGCAGGTACACTACATTATTTACGTGGCCCAGACTATCGATATGCTCATTCCTGATATCGATCGGGTGCTTGTAAGTAGCGTTCTGCATGGCTGGGTGCATTAATTTGTCTTACTTTAACATAAAGAAACACTTTTGTTTCGCTGATCCCAAACTCAATGATCTACTCTAAAAAACGATCGCGTGAATCACGCGCCGCCATCGAACGACTTTATATAACCATGCGTCACCTCATCATCAGGGGTAATTTTAAACCTAATGGCGTCAGTGGCGAACAGCTGAGCGAAGCCCTGCTTAGCCTTTCGCCCGAAATTTACGGCAGCATCAACGACCCTGAAAAGGTGGAGCTCGATGGCCTCCTATACGTGGCCGAACGATTGCCCATGGGCATTGAAGAATGCCGCTTTGTACACCTGGTAGCCCGCGAAGGCCTGCATGAGGCTGGCCACGACATTATTATTCCCCTTAAACGCCGCCGCAACTGCTACCGGGTGGATAAGGATCGCATGTTTGTGGAAATGAGCCGTGGCCGCAGTGATATTTACGATATTCTCACCCACCTTACTTTTCTCAACATTGAAGCCGAAAAACTTAAGCGCCAGGGCCTCGATCATAAAGGCAAGATTAAAAATGTGTGGAAACGCCTGGAAGAGGTGGTGAACTTTAAAAAGGCAGATGAGGAGTTTGACGAAAAGCGCGCCCTCATTTATCTGAGCTCTATCCTTGGGCGCACCGTGGAAGAAACCAAGGTGGCGGTTGATAAATTTGAACACAGCCAGGGCAGTAACAGCCTCTATCATTTGGTTTATTGGTTGGGTCAGGTGGCTATTAATGACCAGAAAAACGGGGAGAAAAAAGAAATCGTTTTTTCAGCCAAATTGCGGGAGGTAATTGGCCATCATGTATACGGCGAACAGTGGGCCCAAAACATCAAAAGCAGGCTCGATGAAAATGACTTGCTCAAGCGCGATATTCACGTGATAAGTGCCAACTTGCACAGCATTGCCAACAGCCTCTACGGTTTTGCCGCCCTCGATGAGAAATTCAAGGACTTCCAGGAACTGGCTTTCTTCACCAATAGCAACCGTGAGGCCTCCCGGAAAATTATGGCTTTTGCGCGTGAACACGGCCTGATGCAGGTTGAGGATAATTCGGGTACCAACCTCGGCATTCAAATAATTGACCTCAATGCCGTGCCCTGGGAAAATCACCCCCTTCAAAAACATGCAAAAAATGACCTGCCGGTATTGCTGGTGATGGATTACGCCTTTGGTGAGCAGGCCTTTGAATGTATGGATGAACTATTGAAACCCTATGTAAAGGCCGGCAAAAACCACGCACTGAATTTTAAGTCAGTATCGGTGATGGGCAAAGCAGGTATTCTGCAAGGGAAGAAGGGTGACTTGATGATTCCCACCGCCCATGTTTTTGAGGGTACTGCTGATAATTATCCTATTGAAAACGATTTGAGCCCTGATGATTTTAAGGAGTCGGACATGGCTATTTATGAAGGCACCATGGTAACGGTGCTTGGTACATCCCTGCAAAACCGCGATGTTTTGCACCATTTTCTCACTTCCACCTGGAACGCAGTTGGGCTGGAAATGGAAGGAGCTCATTACCAAAAGGCAGTACAAAGTGCCGCCCGTATCCGCAAAAGTGTTAATAAGGACATTACCGTACGCTATGCCTACTACGCCTCTGATAATCCTTTGGAAACCGGCAGCACCCTCAGCTCCGGAAGTTTGGGAGCAGAAGGGGTAAAGCCTACCTATTGGATTACTTTTAAGATTCTGGAGAAGATTATGCAGTCTACTGCCTAAGCCTTACCGGCAGGTTTGATCAAAATTTCATTTACGTTTACCTCCTCCGGCTGGCTAAGGGCATATATCACTGCTTCCGCAATATGACTGGCTTTCAGCTTGGGTTCATCGCCGCCATAATCCTTGTCGCTGAGGAGCTCCTCATCAGTAATATCATCGCGCAGATCAGTCTCTACCGTGCCTGGTTCAATGGCGGTAACGCGAATATTGAATTCGGGTGATAGTTCCATGCGCATTGCCTGGCTCAGGGCAATTACCGCTGCTTTGGAGGCACCGTATACTGCTCCGCCGGCAAAAAGCTCCTTGCCATCTACCGAGGCGATATTGACTATATGGCCACCTTGCTGATCTTTCATTTTAGGCAGAACTTCGTAAATACATCTTAAACACCCTTTTACATTGACCTCAATGGTATCCAGCCATTCGTCGAGATGACGGTTTTTAAGGTAGCTCAGGGGCATTATACCGGCGCAGTTTACCAGCACGTCTATACGTTGATAGCGTTGCCCAATGGATTTAAATGCCCGCCTCACACTGGCAGTATCACTCACATCCATTTCCACCGCCATGCCTGGCGATTTAAGTTGCGCTTCAATTTCCTTTAATTGATCACTACTACGGGCGGCCAGTACCACATAGCTGCCCCGGGCCGATAACGCCAGGGCTATGGCCTTGCCGATACCACTACTGGCGCCGGTTACCACCACTATTTTTCGGGAGAGCTTCATATTCAATGGTTTTGCTGTGGCCAATAGACAAAAGCTTGCCTGCCTTGTTTGCTCTCCCTAAACTTTTAAGCCCTAAAAATTATTAATACTGCTATGCTGAAGATTGAACGTTATACCCTGAGAATGGTACGGGCGGTAAAGAAACGCCTGGGACGCGACAATGAAAACTCATCGTTTTACATTCTGATTCTGGCCATGCTGGTCATATTCATTTTTGGCCTCAACATATTTCTTGACCTGGCTGAAGCGCTGAGCGCCAACCAGCTCTACATTTATGACTATCGCATTCAAAGCTTCATTGTAGATTACCGCAACCCGGCGTGGACGCCATTTATAACCTTTATAACTGATCTCGGTGATCGCTATGCCTATATGGTGGTGATCGGTATAATGGCGGCCCTGCTCATAATAAGGCGCAACTATCAATTGGTATTTCAAATTTTATTTGTGTCAGGGCTTTCTGCGGTGGCTACCGTTGCCCTTAAGCATACTTATATGCGCGAACGCCCCAGCATTGAGCATCTGGTAGAAATTGGCGGGCTCAGTTTTCCCAGCGGACACTCACTCAGTGCGATGGCCTTTTACGGCTTTGTAATCTATCTGATCTTTCGCTATGTGCGCTCCACGGTTTTGCGCTGGAGCCTGAGTATTTTCTGTGCATTGCTAATCCTGGCCATCGGTTTAAGCCGCATTTATGTAGGTGTACATTATCCCAGCGATGTAGCGGCTGGATTTGTGGGAGGCCTGATCTGGGCCAGCTTCTGTATTATGCTCTTCAACCTTATTGACCTGTGGCGCTTACGGCGCAAACGCAAGCGCATGATTGGTAAGGCAGATTCCGAAATAGAGCTGACTGAAGATGATATTGCCCGTGAAGAGGCCAATACCGCCTGATTTCAGTAATTACTTTTTTGTTTGGGGAAAAGCGGCCGATCTGGAAAATGGGGTAGTTTTGTGGCCAATTTTCAAGCTGCAATGCGCCTTAATTCAAAAGCTTCTTTAGGTTTTATCTTCGTTACCGTACTGATTGATGTTATTGGTATCGGTATTATCATTCCGGTATTGCCAAGCCTGATCGAAAGTATGCAGGGAGCCGGACTGAGCGAGGCCAGTCGTATTGGTGGCTGGCTGTTGTTTTCCTATGCCATCATGCAGTTTATCTGTGCCCCGGTTTTGGGTGAGTTATCAGATAGGTACGGGCGCCGCCCTATAATTTTGATGGCCTTATTGGGTTTGGGTATCGATTATATTTTCCACGCCTGGGCCCCAACTATTGGCTGGCTTTTCGTAGGGCGCATTCTGGCCGGAATTACCGGTGCCAGCTTTACCGTGGCCACCGCATACATTGCAGATGTAAGCCCGCCGGAAAAGAAGGCACAAAATTTTGGCTTGATTGGCGCCGCCTTCGGCCTTGGGTTCATCATAGGTCCCGTAATTGGTGGTATCGCCAGTGAATGGGGGGTAAGAGTGCCCTTCCTGGTAGCCGCCTCCTTAAGCCTGCTCAATTTTCTTTATGGACTTTTTGTATTACCTGAATCCCTGCTTAAGGAAAACCGCCGACCCTTTAATTTCAAAAAGGCCAATCCTTTCAGCAGTCTCATGCACCTGAGAAAATATCCCTTTATCGCCGGTTTTCTGCTATCGTTCTTTATTATTTATATCGCCAGTTATGCCGTTCAGTCTACCTGGTCATTCTTCACCATGTATCGCTTCAGTTGGGATGAGAGCACCGTTGGCTATTCACTGGCAGTGGTAGGAGTAGTGGTGGCTGCCGTACAGGGTGGGCTGGTTAAGGTGATTGTGGGCAAGATCGGGGAGAGGGCTACCGTAATTTTGGGGATGAGTCTTTGGGCCTGCGGTCTTTTCCTCTTCGCCTTTGCCAGCAGAAGCTGGATGATGTTTTTGTTTATAATTCCCTATTGCCTGGGAGGAATGGCGGGACCCACTCTGCAGGGGATAATTTCCAATCAGGTACCCAGCAACGAACAGGGTAAATTACAAGGTGCGCTTACCAGTTTGATTAGTCTCACCAGTATTATTGGCCCACCGCTTATGACCTATATTTTTTACAGTTTCACCCAGGATGAGGCGGTGGTGGAATTCCCCGGAGCTGCCTTTTTCATTGCCGGAATCTTAATGATTATCAGTCTTTTGCTGGCTATTAAACCCTTGAAGCAGGTTCCTGCCCGTCAGCGTAAGGTATTGCAGGAAGAGGTTTCGGAAAGGGGTTAAAGTTCCGGCCATTTTGAGCGATGGAAACCGCTGTTTCCGTTTACTCCCGTACCACCGTGGGTGAAAACATATCGAAGCTTAGTCCAAGCAGGCTGAAAAAAGACCCGTAGTATAAGGGAGTGTCATAGCCCTTGCCCATACTCAGGTTTAGAAAGAGCCTTTCATTGAAGTGGTAATTCAGGTTGGCAGCGATACGGTAGCTCAGGGTCTTATTGTCGTGGTGGGGTGTTTGGATAACCGAGCTTTTTTCCCACTGCAGGTAGCGCAGGATTGTTTCAAGGCTGAATTCAAATTCCTTTGTTCCTTTCGAAAAGCTCAGTCCGGCATCCCAGTTTAGGGGTTGCTCCCCATTTTCATCATAACCATAGCGGGTCATAAAAGTCCACTGATTCATTTCATTGGTGATGTAAGAAGCACTGAGCCAGTAATTACTCCGGTACAGACCGGTGTTGAACAGGGCTTCATTCTGTGGCTGGAAAGCTGCTGCGCCTGCCAGTTCGAGAAAAAAACCAATTCTTTCACGGCTGGCCTCCGCGGTTTTTTGAAAAATAGGATCGGCAGTGTACTGCCCTATCAGACCTTCTAAAAATGCCTTCACTTCTTCCTCTTGAAATTGTTGCGCGAGCTTTTCTGCGCGTTTGCGAAATTCCTGGCGGAAGCTGGCGCTGTAATTCCCTTCCTTTAAACGCTGGTCAAGCCAGTCGATGGCAGCTGCCAGGGTTTTTAATTCATTACCAGCCAGGCTGCGGGCCGCGTTAGCCCAGGCCCCTAATGTCATAATCTCAAGGCGCTCCTCGCTCATTTTCAGATAGGCCTGGCTGGGTCTGCCGCTGAGGGCTTGAATCCTCAGACCCAGGGCTTGCACCCGCTTATCCAGCGAACTGTCATATACACTGGCGCCGGATAACTGGAAACTCTGCTTAATGCTCTGCCACAGCCCGGGATTTTGGTACTCCTCCCAACTGAGCTGCCGGCTCTGCAGCCAATAGGGCGCGAACTCAATTCCCAGGTCTGGTTTGAGGCGTCCTTCGCGGTCAAAACTTTGCAGCACGTTGGCGCTCAGTTCTGACACGCTAACCGGACGAAGCACGGAATTTGGTTCGATCCCGCTCACTGAAAAAGCAGGGTTGGCCGGTGGACGGTAATGTACTTGCGCCCAAAGGAAAGGGCTGCTTAAAAGGAAGCTGAAAACTACGAGCGTTAAGCTTTTCACGGGGCCTGTAACTTCAGATCCACGGTGTAAAAAACCTTGTCGCCCTGATTCGCTACCTCCCGGCTATAGGGCCCTAAGCGCGTTTGGCTGCTGCCCTCGGTAATCACTATCTGAATGCTGGTCCAGTTGGTTTCCAGGCGTTCATCGGTGATCATGGCCGAAACGGTGAGCTTTCCCCCGGCAATATCGCTCGCCCGGCCGAGATTGGTTTTTTCATTGGCTCCCCGCGGCTGCGCGTTGTATAAAAACGCGTAGGAACCGGGTTGTCCGTCACCAATTTCCACATCCACCTCCACCTGATCGTTAAAACTCTTTAAGCGGTAGCTGGTGTTCTCCTGTACGTATAGATTGGCCATGGTTTTTGAGATTGCTTGCTGTACTTAAATTTAGCAAAAACAATCAGGATGAAAGCCCAATGCCAGGCTTGTAGTAAGCTGCCGCCATCCTTCTTTTTTTTAAATGGCAGGGAGAAGGTCGATGTAGTTAAAGCTTTCCGCTACCAGCCCACCCACCAAAATCACATAGGCCGAGAGCAAAACCAGGCCTTCGCGCCTACTGAGCTCAAGACTGGTGCGTAAAGTGGTGAAGAGGATAATAGTGGCAAGGGTAAGAACCCCCATCAGGGGGATCGCCACTGAAAAATTTATTATTGCCCCGCCGGCCAGAATCACCCCGAGCGGAATAGCCACCAGCAGGTCAAAGATGTTGCTGCCCAGTACATTGGATATGCTGGCAATATCCTCACCTTTTCGGGCTAAACTCACACTAACAAAAGTATCGGGCAAACTGGTGACAATGGAAATCATAGTGAGACCCCAGAAAAAAGAGGGAATATCCCACTCTTCAGCAAAATAGAGGGCGGAGGCTACCAGGCCTTCAACGCTGGCTACCACCAGCATAAGGCTAAGAATCAATACAAACCAGTTTTTAGCTGGGGATTGCTTCGATGCCCGCTCAGGCCGTTGCTCGGAAACCTCTTGTTGCTGGATGAAAATATAAAGCAGGTACATTCCCATGGGAATGGCAGCGATCCAGGGCGTCATTTTTCCGCGGATTTCCGTTCCTTCAACGGGATTATATATTACCGCCAATGAAAAAACCAGCAAGAGTACCGCCACTGCCACCATATAAAATTGGGCGTCTTTGTATACCATCAGTTTTTCGGCCGTAAGCCGCTTACGCGCCAGCAGGGTGGCCATTCCCGGAATTACCAGGATATTGAAAATGGCGGAGCCCACAATGGTGGAGAGTCCCAATTCAAACTCGCCGTGAATAAGGGTGGCCAATACAGCGCTGCTCAATTCGGGGAAGCTGGAGCCGATGGCTACCACTACTGCACCATGCACTGCGGCCGGCAGGCGATAATGTGCGGACAGCTTTCCGGCAGACCGCTCAAGCATACCACTGCTAAACCAAACCACTACGGCCGAAATTACCGCCAGCCCGATATAGAGCAGGAGGTTCAAGGCTAATAAAAGATGGCGGTTACCAGGGCGTTGGCCAGGGCCATAAAAATTGCCAGGTATAAGGAAGGGGCAAAACCATCGGTTTTGAAGCGTGACGACAATTGGTCTACGATCTCAATTACGATGGCATTGACAATAATGCTGATGATAAAACTGAGGCCGGTGAAGTAAAACAAACCCAAAGTGGCAATATTGAGCAGTAATGCCAACAGCCAGCCCACTAAAAAATTAAGTACAGCGATTATCACCGCCACTAAAAAAGCAGCCCCAAAGCTGCTGATGTGAACCCTGGACATACTTTTGGCGGCGAGCCAAATTACCAGGGCAGTAACAAGAAGGTTAAGGAGAATATTCATGGCAGAATTTTTACAACCAACATATCCATTTGCCAAAAGTTGCTAGGCTGACTTTTTAGCGGTCTTCAGCTGTTTTAACTTAGATTCGGTAAGGACCTGTAAATTGAGTTCAAAGCTGAAGCAGCTGCCTTCACCCAGGGTGCTGCTTACATTGAGCTTGCTGCCCATCAGATCCACTAATTGCTTGGTGATACTGAGGCCCAAACCGGTGCCTCCCTGATGATTAATACCGGCGCCCACCTGCTTGAATTTTTCGAAAATAGTCTGCAGGTCCTCCTCACCAATGCCAATGCCGCTGTCTATTACCGAAATGCGGAGTTTGAGATTGCTCTCTTGGCGGGAAAGGGTTTCAAGCTTTAAGATCACTTCTCCATCCTTGGTGAATTTGTTGGCATTATTCAGCAGGTTATTGAGAATCTGGGTGATGATCATCTCATCAGTATATAGATCTTCCGGCAGGCTTTCATCAAGTTCGAAGATCAGTTTATTGCGATTTTCATCGGCTTTGAAGTGGTGAAGCTGGTAAAGGCTATCGAGCATGGTTGATAATGACATGCGGGCCGGGTTGATAATCATTTCACCGGAATTGAGCTTGCTGAAATCCAGAATGTTATTGACCAGTGAATTGAGGTTGTTGGCAGCGTGTTTCAATAATTGCAGATATTCTTTCTGCTCATCGGTGGCGTCGGCCATCATCAGGTCAGTCATACCGAGAATGCCCCCAATAGGTGTGCGAATATCGTGCGACATGGTAGCCAGAAACTCTTCCTTGGCCTTGGCCTCTCTTTCTGCTTTTTCCTTGGCAAACTGCAACTCACTCTCAATGGTTTTGAAGGAAGTAATATCGTGCACCACTCCATACCACTTAACGGTACCCTTATCTACTTTGACGGGCTGAGCGGTGAGCTTTACCCATTTGAGCTTAAAATCCTTCCGGGAGATAAGGCGTCCCTGCCATACAAAGACCTTTACCTGGTCGATGGCCTCGATAAATTTGGTGGTAAAATCATGCAGATCTTCGGGATGGATCGATTTCCAAACTATATCAGCATCATTTATCAGCTCGGAGGGCTCGGCATCATAAATATCTCTGCATGCCTCACTTACGTAGGTGAAGTACCCCGCACTTTCAGGGGTGGTGATGTACTCATAGATCAGTTCAGGAACGTGCTCTACGAGGTTCTTCAGCTGATCACCTTCTGAATTTAATGGAGTTGGTTCAATCAAATCTATCACGAGTTAGCAGAAATTATATTATTTACAGAAGTAATATTATAAGTGGTGATAATGTTCATTATGGTTCAAAAAAATAATTAGGATAAAAAGTACTAATGAAAGGGGTTGATTCTTAATGTAGTAAGACGGTGTGCTTAAAATTAAGCCTATAAACTCAACTTAATATTAAGCCAGATTTAAATTCTCAATAAATTAAATATGCGGTCAGACCCATTTTACCACTGGCCCATACCGAATCATCTTTAGCTATACTGAGGCTGTAAAAACCATCGGGGAGAAGCAGCCATTGTTTACCTTGATCGGCAGTGTAATAGCAGCCCCGGTGACTGCAGGCCAGTAATCTATACTCATCGATAAAAATTACCGACGAAAGGTATTTGCCCTGGATAATTTCCCCGGCGGGAAGCTGCCATTTTCGACCACCATTATAACTAATGGCCAGGGTGGTATTACTGAGACTATCACCGCGATAGTCTCCGCCGCTGATTACCCAGAGGCTGTCATTAAAAATATCTAGGGAAAAGTTACCCTTGCTGGCTTCGCCAAAATCAAGCGGACTGGAGTGAGTCTGCCAGCTGCTCCCTCTGTCGTGCGAAATCAAAACGCTGGCGGCCTTATTTCCCAACACTATGGCCACCGTGCTGTCACCCCAGCTTTGCAGGCAACTTCCGGAAGCGGCAAAGCCGCCCTGGCCAGCTAACACGCGCGGCAGATGATCGTGGGGCACCGCCTGCCAATGCTGGCCTTTTCCCTTTATCAGCTGCAAGCGACCGTCAATGGCATCACCAAAGCCAATCCCTGTGCCATCAGCGAAAAAATCAAAGGCGTCATAGAAGATATCAGGATGGTCATTGCGAAAAACCTCCTCCCAATGTTCACCGCCATCGGTGGTGAGCAGTACCACCCCGGGTGATCCTGCCGACAATATATATGCTGAATCTGCCGTAAAGGCAGCTATATCTCTGAAATCCAGCGCTTCATAGCCATAGGGCGAAACATCCTGCCATGCCTGGCCCCGGTTAATGGTTTTGTAGACCCGCCCTGAGCTGCCGCTGGTCCAGCACACCTGCGCCGACACCGCCGCCAGCCCCCTCAGGGAAGCAGTACTGCCAGTGGGAACCTTTATAAATCGGGGCTGGCCATACAGGCAGCCGCCCCATAATAGCAGCGCTGCCAGGCCGCAATTAATCAGTTTGGATAATATTGACGACAAGTATTCTTTCATTTTGGGGATGCGACCCTGCGCTTTTGAAAAAAGCGGCGGTCAGCGTAGAAAGTTCCAAAAGGAACAAAGGCCGCCACAAATGCCAGAAAAGTGGCTTTATAGCTCAATGGCAGGCTTGGAGCGCTGATCAGTAGCACAAAACCATAGAGAATAAAGAGTACACCGTGGGCCATTCCTACAATTTCAACCGCCATAGGCTGTTGCCAGAGGTACTTTAGCGGCATGGCAATAAACAGGAGAAGTAGCAGGGAAACCCCCTCGAGGATGGCAGACCATCGCAGTAAGTTGAGCATAGCAAATGTTTAATAATCAGGGGCAAAGCTACGATGCTTTTTCGGTTGGCAAGGCAATTCCTACAATAATTGGCAATAATTATTTTGAATACTCATAGGGCCTCTTCCCGAAGGTGACAGCATAAGCCCGCCAGAGAACGCCCTGAATGTTAAATTTTTTAGCTGCTAACATTTTAGGCACGGGAATTGTAATATGTGAAATAACAATATTTTTAGGTGATGGCTTACCATAAGCCATAATGATTACAGGTTGGTTAGGTTGGGAACCCGGTCAGATTACAAGTCGGCCGGGTTTCTTTTTTTTAAACCAGGCTGAGCCTCAGCTTTATGTGGCGCTCCAAAATGTCGCCCATATTCAGGCAGTGCTTGAACTCGGCGTCTTTGTGGAATTTTGCCAGTTCGCTTCTCAGCTGTCTGATATTTTTGGTAGTGCTGATCTGATCCCGTTTCTGAATTTCGATAAGCTCCCGCAACTGGCCCTGGACCAGGTTATAGCGCTTCCTTAGCAATGATTGCTCTTCGTTTACGTATTGCGCTGCCGTTTCCAGTGACATATTATCCTGAGTAAGCTGTACGTAGGGAAGGTTTTCAGGATAAAACTGGGGCAGGTATATCCGGTGTCGGCCTTCATAGCAGTGCTGGTCAAAATCGATGCTGCGAATCCGGTATTGCTGATCATCGAAATCCTGGTTTACCACTACCACAAAATTATAGGCTCGCATATCGCCTAAAAGCTGCACAAAACAACGTTCGTTAAACTTTACAAACTCTTTTGATAGTCGCACCAGGTTGTGGTCCTCGCTAAACTGCTGCAAGCGCTCCATAAAATCATCGCCCGGTATGCCTACGCTGTGCTCTTCTACCAGGGTTTGTTTGTAGTAGATAAAGTTGATCTTATTAGGTGAGATCAGATGTTCGATTTCAAGGCCGTATATCCGGCTGGCATCAGCCTTTTTGATATAATAATAGTCGTAATTATCATTGACCAGGTTGCGTATTTTTATGCGAAAAGGCTGGGAATTACCGTACACACAAAAATCAATGCTGGCTACCCGTAAATAGTCAATATGACTGCCATCAGCCACCAGAACCTGATAAAGATCCACCAGATTGCGATTGATTTCATCAGCTTCAGAGGGAGGATAAATTACAGTGTTCCACAAGGTTGCTTTACCCTCATTATCCAGCAATGGTACCTGCTCGCTAAACCGCCGTAAATCACTATATTCAATAGGAATTTTAAAAAAGCGGGCATGGCGATGCAGATAGGCCTCCAGTTCCTGGTTTACTGGGTAAATCGGTTTCTTGTATTTAATTTTGTTCATGGTCATTAGGAAGTCCAAAAGGTGAGAAAGGTTTTCGGGAAAAGCAACTAGCCGTCATTATATGCAGCAGCTCATACTCATTATACTGATGTCACTGATGCCGCCTTCAGCCACCACTGAAGTCAGTAAGCGGTCAGAAAAGGGTGTTTTTGAGGTATACTACAAAGGTCAGCCGGCCGGTACTATTAACGCTACTAAAACGGTGACCGGAAAGCAAGTCATTTTTGAAAACCAGAGCCTGGTCAATATCAGGATGCTGACCCGCCTGGAAGTAAAATATTATCAGAAGGCCGTATTTATAAATAATATTCTGCAGCAGGCTGAATACACCCTGTGGGTAAACGGCCATATTCATAAGCGCTCTGAAATCAAAAGGGCAGGTGACGGTTATCAAATGCTACTGGGCAACGATGAAGAAACTATACATGGCGATATCCTCTATACTTCAGCCTGCCTGCTTATAGATGAACCCAGGGAGACTGCCCGGGTTTTTTCCGAATTACAAGGGAACTATCATCAATTGGTTCAAACCAGGGCCCATGACTACAGCAAAAAGGCTCCCGATGGCAAGGTGAATCACTACCAATATCGCAATGGTCAGTTGCACTGGGCGGAGCTCGACGGTGGTTTGCTGACCTTTGAAGTAAAACGCCAGATTTAACAGATTTTATGAGAATTTTTCAAAAGGAGATTAGCTTACCGGCCTATCCCAGGGGCTTTCACCTCATAACCGAAGCGGTGGAAGCAGCCGTACCCCAGTTGCGGGAAATTGAAATGGGCATTTGCCAGCTTTTTATTAAGCACACTTCCGCTTCCTTGTCACTCAATGAAAATGCCGATCCCACCGTGAGGCACGACTTTGAGGCCCATTTTAATGAGATGGTACCCGAAGATCAACCTTATTACCGCCATACTTATGAAGGTAGTGACGATATGCCGGCCCATATTAAAGCTTCGCTACTGGGGAGTTCTGTGCAGTTGCCGCTAAGTAATGGCAGCTTTAACCTGGGCAGATGGCAGGGAATTTACCTTTGCGAGCACCGTAATGAGGCGGGCCCGCGTAAATTAGTAATTACCTTTTGGGGCAATTAAAACTATCCTTATGCGCCTGATTAGTATATTCGTGGCATTGCTTTTTTCACTGTTGGCAAGCGCTCAGACCGATAACGATACCCTGAGAGTAGAAAAGGAAATTGAGCATTTCTTTGCCAGGCTGGCAGCCAAAGACACTGCTGCGCTACGACAGGCTTTTAGTCCGGAAGCCCGGCTGAACAGCATTTATTCGAGCAAGGGGCAAACCCAGAAAAATGACATCACCTTAGACGACTTTCTCCATGGCCTGGCAGGACTTGAAAATGCCCGGTTGGAAGAAAGAGTAGCGGAAGTGCAGGTGATGCTTGATTACCCCATGGCAGTGGCCTGGGTTCCCTATAAATTCTACTTCAACGGCAACTTCAGCCACTGTGGTGTAAATGTGTTTTTGTTTCTCCATAAGCAGGATGAGTGGCGGATAGAATCTATCACTGATACCCGCCGCAACGAAGATTGTAAATTCTGATATGGCCCGATTGCTGACGCGCTTTGCGCCCACACCCAGTGGCTATCTCCATTTTGGCAATGCCTACAGCATGGTGTTGACGGCTTTACTGGCGGCTGAGCAGGAAGCCGACATATTGCTGCGTATTGACGATCTCGACGAAGCCCGATACCGGCCGCGCTATGCCCGGCACATATTTAAAACCCTGCATTATCTTGGCCTCAGCTGGCAAGAGGGACCTGAAAATTTTGAGGATTTTGAAGCCAATTACCGCCAGCGTTACCGCCTTGACCTCTATCAGGATGCCCTGCAGCAGTTGCGGCGTGACGGATTGCTTTACGCCTGCCAATGTAGCCGGCGACAGGTGGCCAGTACCCTTTACCAGGGGGGCTATGCTCAAACCTGCAGGGAAGTTGGACTGGATATGGCTGCGGAAAAAATGCAGTGGCGCTTTAAAACACCCTTCGAGAGTGAGGGGCTGGCCGGTCTTTATCAGCCGCTACCGCCTCAATCTTTTCCGGCCGCTTTGCGCGATGTGGTGCTCCGTCGTAAAAACGGTTTACCGGCTTACCAGCTGGCCTCAGTAATTGATGATGAACATTTTGGGGTTGAGCTGGTGGTGCGGGGCCGGGATCTGCTGGACAGCAGCCTCGCCCAAATGAGCCTGGCCAGGGCCCTTGATTTACAGCACTATCCCCGGGCATCCTTTGTGCATCACCCCTTGATACGGGATGAGAGCGGCGAAAAATTATCGAAATCAGAAGGGGAGCGCAGCCTCTACCGTTTTATTGAAAGTGGTGGCGATCGCGCCCTGCTTTACCACAAAATTTCCGGCCTGCTGAAATTGCCAATTGCCACCAGCTTCGATGAGTTAAAGGAAAGCTGGTTGAAGCAATCACGGCAAAGGCGTAAAGCCAGTCTGCAGTAGGGTGAGGGTAAGCTGATTTTACTTGCGCTTTATGGAGGTAAGCCATGAACCAATACCGCGGCGCCGGGGAATATCAGTGCTGAAGCCGGTCTCACTTGCTTTTTTTACCGACTCAATGGTGTAGAAAGAATTGGGATGCCAGCGGTGCATTTCTTCAAGGAAGCCCGGCAGGCGATCGCGTTTGATCACCGTGAAAAGCACCTGCCCGTCACCGGAGGAGGTTTCGCCATCAAGAATGGTAAAGCGAAAGTGTTCTTTGCGCATATAGCGGGTGAGCTCCTTAAACTCCTTGGTGGAAATTACCCTGATTACCAACTTGCCTACCGCCAGTTTTTCTTCTATCAGCATGCCGGTAAAAATGCCCATGGCAAAGCCTGCTGCATAAGCCAGGTAGGAAAGCCAGTTGTCGAGTTGCTGAAAAATCTGGCCTATTGCCAGTAACCAGATCAGTGATTCAAAAAAACCGAGCAGGGTGGAGATTAGCTTTTTGCCATTGAGCACAAAGATAATCCTGACGGTATTCATGGATACATCGGCAATGCGTGCCAGAAAGATTAACAACGGCAGAATCAGGTAATTAAAGAGTTCGTCACTCACCCCGAATGTCTCATGGAAGAACTCGTTCATAGCAAAGGAGTTTTTCACTTATCGCATCTGGCCCCAAAAGGTTTTGAGAAGAGGCCCTTTATGAACTGACGGATAATTTGGTTACCTTATCTGGATAAAATATAAAAGCAGGCTTATGGTAAGTTTTCACGGAGTTAGACAACAGGTCAGTAAGGAACTTCAACGGGTAGAGGTAAAGGATGTGATGACCAAAAAGGTGCAGACTTTTCACCCTGATCAAAGTTTGGGTGATGTGGTAAAAACTTTGCTGGAGAAAAAGATCTCAGGAGGTCCGGTATGCGATGATCAAAAAAACCTGGTGGGCATAATTTCTGAAGGTGACTGCCTTAAACAGGTAGTGCGTGGCAAGTATCTGAATATGCCGCAGGCCACCCCAAAGGTCAGCGATGCTATGGTGAGAGACGTAAAAACCATGCCTCCCAATCTAAGTGTCCTGGAAGCGGCTAATATGTTCCTGGAACTCAAGTTGCGCCGTTTTCCCGTGATGGAGAATGGTAAATTGCTGGGGCAGGTGAGCCAGCGCGATATTATGCAGGCCGTGATAGCCCTGAAAGAAGAAACCTGGTAAATTTTACTCCGTACGCCATTATTTTCTGCTTTTGTTACTACGCCTTACCAGGGCGTCAAAAACATTTTTCCCCGGTAGGCACTTAGTTTAATTCAATTACAAAGGCCCGGTGTATGTACTACAGATTAGTACATTTGCCGATTCTATTTTTGAAATAACTATATGGATATAGTGATAGCAGGCGCTGGCGCAGTAGGGATGCACCTTGCCCGCTGGCTGTCAGGTGAGTCACACGATATTACCCTCATCGACAGCGACCAGGATCGTCTCAACAACGTTGATACCAGCATTGACCTTATCACCATAGCAGGTGATGTTACTGATTTTCAGGTACTCAAAAAGGCTAAGGTGGGATCGGCCAATCTCTTTATATCGGTTACTTCAAATGAAGGCGCTAATCTTACCTCGGCCATGTTTGCAAAAAAGATTGGCGCCCGTCAAACCATCGCCAGGATCAGCAGTATGCAATACCTCACCGATAGCGGTACGGTAGATGTGCGCGAATTTGGTATTGATGAGCTTATTTCACCTGAATCCCTGGCTGCCCGTGAAGTGCGGCACCTTATAAAAACCAATGCGGCCAGCGAGTCGATAGAATTTGAAAATGGTAAAATCACCCTGCTCGGTCTCGACATTGAGGAAGACGCTGCGGTAGTGGGTAAAACCATCGCCGAGATAGCCTCTTCTGCCGCCGATCGCAACTATGTGATGGTAGCCATTAAAAGGGGAGAAGACACCCTTATTCCCCAGGGTGATACGGTGATCGAGGCCGGCGACCACTTATTTGTTATCACCCACTCAGAGGGGATCGAAGAAGTACTCTCGGTGACGGGAAAACGCAAAATCGAGATCAGGAATATCATGATTATGGGCGGCAGCCGTACCGGCCGACTGCTGGCCAAAAAGCTTAGCCGCGACTACCATGTAAAACTTATCGAGAAGAAAACCGATAAATCAACCGAAATAGCCAGCGAGTTTTCGGATGTACTTACCCTTAATTTTGACGGCACCGATGTAGAAAAGCTCGAGGAAGAAGGTATTCAGAATATTGATGTGTTTGTGGCGGTTACCGGCAATTCCGAAACCAATATCCTTACTTCGCTGGTGGCAAAGCAACGCGGGGTTAAGAAAACCATCGCCATGGTTGAAAATATCGATTACCTCTCCCTGTCACAAAGCATCGGCATTGATTCGCTGATCAACAAAAAACTGGCGGCCGCCAACTTCATTTACCGTTATATCCGCCGTGGTGACTTTGTTACCCTCAGTACCATTCACGGGGTGGATGCTGAAGTGATGGAATTTCATGTTACAGAAAAAGGTAAGGTTACCAAAGTGCCCATTAAAGATATTGGCTTGCCCGATGGTTCGCTGATCGGTGGTATTATCCGTGATCAACGGGGACTGATCCCTACCGGCGACAGTCAGATTCAGCCCGGCGACCGCGTGGTGGTTTTTGCCAAGGGGCGTTGTGCTAAAAAAGTAACCCGATACTTCAGGTAAGCCTATGCATCTCTTTAATTTTAAGATGATTGCCTCTCTTACGGGCACCTTGTTGATGATTGTTAGCCTGATGATGGCGCTGAGCATCGGCTTTTCCCTTTATTTTGATGAAAGCTGGATTCCGCTGGCGCTGGCCTCGGCCGTTACTTTCCTTTCGGGACTGGGTCTGCGCATGTTTGATCGCAACAATCCCAACCGCGATGTGCGCAAGCGTGATGGCTTTTTGATTGTTACCCTGGGCTGGATTTCCATGGCCTTGTTCGGGGCTTTGCCCTATATTTTCAGTGGTACGATTCCCAATTATGTGGATGCTTTTTTTGAAACGATCAGTGGTTTTACCACCACCGGCGCCACCATCCTCACCGATATTGAAGCCATGCCTAAAGGGCTTCTTTTCTGGCGCAGTATGACGCACTGGCTGGGAGGGATGGGTATTATCGTGCTAACGGTAGCAATTTTACCGCTGTTAGGAGTGGGAGGGATGCAGCTGTTTGTGGCAGAGGCACCCGGGGTGACGCCGGATAAGTTACACCCCAGAATCACCGAAACGGCCAAACGCTTGTGGCTGATCTATTTTGCCCTCACCATCATCGAGACTGTTCTGCTGCACTTCGCCGGCATGAGCGTATATGATGCCATCAACCACGCCATGGCCACTATGGCCACCGGTGGCTTTTCCACCAAAAATGCCAGTATCGCTGCTTTCAGCAACCCGGCCATTCACTATATCATCACCATTTTTATGTTTCTGGCCGGGGTCAATTTTACCCTGCTGTTTCTGGGAGTTACCGGCCGCTTTAAGTCGGTTTTTAAGAATGAAGAATTCAAAACCTATGCCCTGATAACCCTGATAATTGGAGTGGTTATTAGCCTGGGGCTTTGGTACTTTACCGATGTTACGGGAGAAGAAGCCTTCCGTAGCGGGATTTTTCAAACCGTATCTATAATTACCACGACGGGCTTTATTACCGATAATTACCTGTTATGGCCCAACTTCTTCGCTTTTTTACTCTTTATTTTATTCTTCTCCGGAGGCTCTACTGGCAGTACCGCCGGGGGTATTAAGATAATGAGGCTTATCGTACTTATCAAAAACAGCTTCCTGGAGCTGAAAAGACAGGTGCATCCCAATGCCATTATCCCGGTACGCTTCAATGGGCAGGCTGTTCCACAAGGCATAACCTATACGGTGGCTGCCTTTGTGCTGATTTACCTGATCAGCTTTTTTATCGGGGCCCTGGTGATGTCAGCCATCGGCCTTGATTTTATGTCGGCGATTGGTACCGTAGTAGCCACTCTGGGCAATGTTGGTCCGGGTATTGGCAGCGTGGGACCGGTAGATAACTTTGCCCATATCCCGATACTGGGTAAAGCCTTCCTGAGCTTTTTAATGCTGCTGGGCCGTTTGGAGATTTTTACTGTACTTATCCTGTTTACGCCCTACTTCTGGCAAAATCGCTAGCCCTTAATCCTTTTCATCCACTAAAAAGGACAAGCCCGCTTTGGAGAATCCGCCATCTACCGTAAGGTGGGCACCGCTCATATAGCTGGATACATCCATGGCCAGAAAGGCCGCTACCCGCGCTACTTCTTCAGGCTGACCTACCCGCCCCAGAGGGGTGGCCGACACGATTCGGGCCTTCTTTTTTTCATCTTTTAAGATCTGTTCGGCCAGAGGGGTAGCAATGTACCAGGGGTGAATGGCATTGCAGCGAATGTTGTCCTGGCCCCATTCCACTGCCAGGAAGCGAGTGAGCTGATCGAGGGCACCCTTGCTCATATGGTAGGCGGCAGTGCTGGTTTGCACCACATTGTAGGAAGTGATCGATGAAATATTGACGATGGAAGCCCCATTGGCTTTTCTCAGCCAATCGTGTAGTTTCTGGCTAAGTACAAAAGCCGATTCCACGTTAACGCGCATAATTTCCTGAAGATCGCTCAATTCAAAATCGAGCGTGGGCTTGCGGATATTCATACCCACGTTATTAACCAGCACCTCGAGCTGTGGCCATTTTTCCATAACCTTTTTTAATACCGCCAAACATCCATCAGCGGTACCGAGGTCAGCCACCACATAATGGCAGCGCTGATCTTTTTGTGCACTGGCAGCACTAATCTCCTTTAATTTATCCTCGCGGCGGGCAACAATGATGGTTTCCGCCCCCAGGGCGAGGAATTCCTCATTAATGGCTTTGCCGATACCGTCAGAAGCGCCGGTGATCAGCGCTTTTTTACCCTTTAAGTTCCAATCTGTCATAGCTGAAAATTAGTTTAGTTTAAGCGGTTAGGCGGCTAAATGTTTGCTCCACTGAGGTCTGGCCTGTTCCCGGGTCTATTTGCTAACCTTTTTGTGCGGGTTTAATGACAGGTAGTTAGTCGGTTTTTTCATTATTTTAACAAGACCAATACAATCTACCAATGCCTAAAAACTACTGGCTAACCTTTGCCCTCGTCTTTATAAGTTCCGGCTTTTATCACGCTCAAAACCTCAAGGGTGGCGGAATAATTAGCTATAAAAGCGTAGGCGCTGCCACCGGCAATATGCTGGACTATGAGGTCAATTTTTTTACCATGAACCCTACCGGAGGGTGGACCACCAATAATTGTTGGCTGAAACTTGAGAGCTC
>CAZUCA010000021.1:47389-49409 GCA_964619125.1 uncultured Owenweeksia sp.
TGGTGAACCCGGAGCAAATCCTGCAGGCCTTTTGCATAAACAGACCCCTGCAGCTTTATGGCTTTAATGAAGCTGACGGTGACAGCACTTATTTTTTTCCGGCAACCGCACTGGCGACTGAATGGGATGGTTCCCTTACTTCTTTCTCTTATGCCAGTGGCTACAACGCCCAGAATCAAATCGGTTTAAATCAGCCCTTCAACCTTGATAGCAGCAATGGGGTGCTTCACACGGTGGTAACAAGCCCTGGTCAATACACCCTATGCCTTCAATGGGAGGAGTACAGGCCCGATAGCAGTAATATTATGGTATTGAGAAGTGAGGGGCAGTATGTAGCTACCGTGGTAATTGACAGTATTTGCAGCAATAAGTGGTACGGTGTACGCCATCGCAACAATAGCACTTCCGAGCTGCTGACTTGTGGTGATGATAGATTGTATGTGGCCACAACCCGCAAAATTTCCTGGCCCAGTGTTACCAAAACGTCCTCGGAGTTTATTGTCGATTCAAAGCTCGACTCCAATTTGGTAGCCATAGGCTTCAATCCTATAAATGACACCCTGATTGAGATTTTGCTCAATTCCCCGGTAAGACCCGGTGACTCCATTGGTCTTCGCTTTAAAAACGGGTCGGACAACAATATCATTTTGTCGGTTTGTGGTAAGGACGTGGGCAATTTCGCCGATACCCTTTTTTACTATCTCCCGCTGGTACATGCCCAGCTAAATATGAGCTACTCCACCAATTTGCTCAATGCCAGTTTTGATGGTAGTGCCTCGTTTAATGCTGATTCACTGCTTTGGGATTTTGGTGATGGCAGTCCCCTTCAGGTGGGCGACAGCCTCACTCATGGCTATCCGGCGGCCGGGGTATATACCGTAAGGGCAATTGCCTTTAAAGATTGTGGGGTAAATGATACCCTCAGTTTTAATCTCGAAGTATGTGAACTTCCGGTAGCTGCCTTCCAATTGAAAGAGGTTAATGACAGCCTGAAAGTGGCGGCGGCAGACAGCAATTTCAGTTATTTCTGGGATTTAGGCGATGGCAATTTCGGGCAGGGACAAGAGTTCAGCCATCGCTATGCATCTGACAGCACTTATAAGGTCACTCTTTATGCCTATAACAATTGCGGCGATACCGTGCTAAGCGACAGCAGTTTCCAGTTTTGCCTTGACCCGCAGGCCCGCTGGACGGCCAGTATTCAAACTAATAGCAATGGTGGTGCCACCGTGAAATTTGATGGGCGGGCCTCCCGGAACTACCGCTCTTTTCTCTGGCTTTTTGGTGATGGCCAAAGTGACAACACTTCCATCACCCCGCAGCACAACTACCTTTTCGCTGCCCAGGCTTTTAAGGTGAGCCTGATCCTGAAGAATGACTGTGGCGAAATAGATACCAATGCTTACACTTTGGCGGAAATAGGGCTAATTGACCGACTTGCCCTGGCGGGATATTCAATTTACCCAAACCCGGCCACCAGCAAGATAACTTTGAATCTCGCAAGGGAAAATGCAGAAGATACTGAGTTACGGATAATCAATGATAAGGGCCAGGCGGTGCTAGTGCGAAAGCTGACGGTAGAAGAGCCAAACAGGGGGGAACTTATAATCGATATCTCCGCTTTGCCGGCAGGAAGTTATCTGCTCGAAATTGTTGAGGGTAAAAGAACTATTGGCCGCGAGCGTCTCATAAAGCTTTAGCCTACCGCCCCTTCACCATAGTTTGTGGGTCTGCATTTTACCTTAGCCACCTGCAAATACGACCTTTGTTTTAAGCCGCATTGAGGAGCAAAAAGGAGATTGGTTTTTAATCGCTTTTATTGCCGCAAGAACTTTTATCTATCAACTGGCAGCCGCCACTGCTTCAGTGTGTTTAAACAAAGCTTGCTTACAGAGCTTATCAAAGCGGTGATTAATAATGCAGACCGATCAGATATCATTATGAGCAGAGGATTTGTAAAGGAAGGCGACCAGGAAGAGGCGCCCATTATACCGCCCAGGGCCGCCTTGCCTGAGGGTGA
>CAZUCA010000022.1:0-45068 GCA_964619125.1 uncultured Owenweeksia sp.
GTACCATTCCGCTGGATAACCGCAGTTTAGGGTGGTATGGTGATGTGAGTGGAACCTGTAGTACCAGATTTTTTGGTTCAGTCAACTAATCTAACCAAAAGCTCCGGATGAACGGAGAAAACAGAAAAGCGGTTGGTCAATAATAAATAACCACTACTCCCTCAACCCCTTTCGCGCCGTGGCCTTCACCCCCATATCGCTGAAATCTTGCTCCAGAAATTTATAATAACCGCTAATGGCAATCATGGCGCCGTTGTCGGTGCAGTATTCAAAGGGAGGGATGTAGGTAGTCCAGTCGTGACTGGCTTCATGGGCGTGGAGGCGCTTGCGCAGCTCGGAGTTAGCCGATACGCCACCGGCAATGGCAATATGGCTAATACCAGTCTCCTCCGCTGCCTGTTCCAACTTGTTAAACAGAATATCCATAATGGTGGCCTGGATGGATGCACACAAGTCCGCCATATTTTCGGGGATAAAATCAGCATTCTTTTTCACCGCCTTTTGCAGAAAATAAAGAATGCTGGTTTTTAAGCCACTGAAGCTGTAATCGAGCACCGGGATATTGGGCATGCTAAAGCTAAACTTAGTGGGGTCGCCCTCCCGGGCGTACTTATCGATCAGCGGTCCGCCGGGGTAGGGCAGGCCCATAATCTTAGCAGTTTTGTCAAAGGCCTCGCCGGCGGCATCGTCAATGGTTTGGCCCAGCAGCTCGTACTTCGAGTGGCTGGTGACTTTTACGATCTGGGTGTGGCCGCCGCTCACCGTCAGGCAGAGAAAGGGGAAGGGCGGCGGGCTAGGGTGAATACCTTCGATAAAGTGGGCCTGGATATGCGCCTGCATATGGTTGACCTCAATCAGGGGAACGTCGAGGGCCATGGCCAGGCTCTTGGCAAAGGAGGTTCCTACCAACAGCGATCCCAGCAGTCCCGGGCCGGAAGTGAAGGCCACGGCGCTGATATCTTTTGGCGAAATTTTTGCCTGCTTAAGGGCGGCATCCACCACCGGAACGATGTTCTGCTGATGGGCGCGTGAGGCCAATTCGGGCACTACCCCGCCATAATCGCGGTGTATCTCCTGATTTGCCGTTACATTTGCCAATATATTGGGGCCGTCAGCGATGCCGGCGGAAGTATCATCACAACTGGATTCTATGCCTAGTACGAACGTATTCATCCTGCAAAAGTAACATCAAGAAGTTTCTTAAAATATCGGGCTTCATTATAGCAGTGCTTATTCTCTTTTTGCTGCTGCTTACTACGCTGCTGACCTTTACCCCGGTACAAACACGGCTGGCGCAGTGGGGGGTAGATTATGTAAATAAGCGCTATGATACCCATATTGAGCTGGAGGGCCTGCGCTACAGCTTTCCCAATAACCTCGTACTTAGCGAGCTCTACACTCCCGATCATCACGGCGACACCCTGATCTATGCCTCCGAGCTCAGCGTAGGCATTTTTGGCTTTGGCAAAGACTTTTTCAGCGCTTCCGATGCCGATATCGAGGATCTGAAGTTTTACTACCTGCAGTACGAAGGGGAGGAGGAATACAACCTTGATGAATTCATCGCTAAGTTTTCCTCGGGTCCCAGCGATCCCGACAAGCCGCCCTTTGCGGTGAGCATCGGCGATATCGACATCAGCAATGGCCGCTTCCGCTACGAAGACTTTAACTGTGACTCCTGCGTGGAGTTTTTCCTGCAGCGCCTCAATATCGAGGCCAGCGACTTTGAGTTGGAGGGCCAGTACGTTTCGCTGGATGTAGAGGAGCTCAACGGCGTAGACCGCTACAGTGTGGCGGTTCAATCACTGCGCAGCGAATTTGCCTACCTCGAAAAAGAGATGCGCCTCCATGATCTTGAGTTGCAAACCCCCCATACTTACCTGCGGGGTGATGCTACTTTTTACTACGACAGCACTAAGGCCATGCGCAATTTTGTGGACCTGGTGCGTATGGAAGGCACCATAGAGGAAGGGCGCATCCGCTCGCAGGACATCCGCTATTTTGCCCCGGAGATGCCCGATTTCGGTGACTTTGAGCTGAAGGGATCGGTGGCGGGCATCGTCAACGATATGGAGCTGAGCGGCATCGACCTGCGTGTAGGCGAGGAAAGCCGGGTGGAGGGTGACTTCCATTTCAGCAACACCACCTCGGCCGACAGTCTTTTTATGCGGGCCATCGATATGGATCTCAGCACTTACCCCGGTGATATTCGCTTTATTGCCGGCCTCTTTGAGCAGGACAGCCTGCCGGCGATGATCGATAAGATCGGGGCCTTTAACCTCAGGGGCGATTTTACTGGTACCCTGGCCGACTTCCAGACTGATGCCGTGCTGCGCTCCCGCCTGGGGGGGCTGTCGCTGCAGGCTACCCTGGCTAACCTCGGCAGTAATGCCCCCCTCCGCTACCGGGGACGGGTGGAGCTCAACCGCTTTCAGCTGGGCGAATTGCTGGGCCGTAACGACCTGGGTATGGTGAGCACTCAGCTGAAGGTTGACGGCCGTGGCCTTGACCCCCAGACTATGAACACCAGCCTCGACGGCGAGGTGAGCCAGCTGTTCTTTAAGGATTACAACTACCAGAACATCAGCATCGACGGTGATATTGCCGGCGGTCTTTTTGAAGGGGAGCTGCAGATCAACGACCCCAACCTGCAATTCGACTTTTCGGGCTCAGCCAGCTTCGGCCAGGATACTTCCAGCTATAATTTTGAAGCCAAAATTGTAAAGGCCGAGCTCAACAAGCTGCAGCTTACCAAGGACACCATTTCCACCGTTACCGGCGAAATTAAAATCGACCTGAAGGCACTCGACTACAACCAGTGGACCGGAAACATCCTGGTGTTTAACACCACCTACGAAAACTCCAATAATTTCTACTTTTTCCAGGATATTGAAATCGTATCTAACGGCATGGCCGACACCAACCTGCTGGCTATCCGCTCCAACATCCTCGACGCCCGCATTGCCGGTAAGTACACCTACGACGGCATTGTGAAGGCCGCCAAATCGCAACTGAGCAAGTACATCAAAACCATGGATCCGGTAAAGGCTCCCGCCGATCACGACTTTCATTTTGACCTCGACATCAACAACACCCGTATCCTTACCGAGATTTTTATTCCCGAGCTGGAGATTGACCCCGGCACCCGCCTCGATGGGCGCTACCACAGCGATTCCAGCTTTTTCGACATCAGCATCGAATCGCCCGGTTTTGACTTTAAACGCACTGATGTGCGCAATCTTTCCCTCAGCTATCAGGGCGATACCGCGCATACCGAGGTGAACTTCGACCTGGCTAAGGTTATTCTCAACGACGAGATCGAAATCGACAGCATCAGCCTGGGCAACTACTATTACCGCGACACTCTCAATTACAACCTGAGCTGGATTTTGCGCGACAGCGTTGACAGCCGGGGTGATCTCAATGGTTTTGCCATCCAGCGGGGGCCGTCTGAGTTTCTGCTTAGCATTTACAGTTCTGACTTTAACGTGGGCTACCAGAACTTTAGCATTAAGGGGGGCAACCGCTTTTACGTGGATACCACCGGTATCAGAGTGGAGGATTTTGTGATAGGCAACCAGAGCCGCTCGCTGGTGGTAAATGGCAATATCAGTGACGATCCCAACGAGATTCTGCGCCTGCGTTTGCAGGGCTTCGGCATGGACCTGGTCGACTATTTCATACGTTCGCGCAACACCGATTTCGACGGTCATCTTGAAGGGGAACTGCTGCTTACCCAGTTGCTGGGGCAGCCTAAGTTTGCCGCCGACCTGCATATCGACAGCCTCAGCATGAACGGTAGCACCCTTGGCGACCTGGCGGTAACCAGCGATTGGTCGGTGCGCAACGATACCATAAACCTGCAGGCCCGCCTGCTGCGCGGTGAGCTCGAAACCTTTGTGGCCGAGGGTTATTACCAGCCCGATTCCACCGGCAGTATCAGTTTTGACCTCGGATTTGACCGCCTCTTCCTGCAGGCTTTCAATCCCATGGTGGAAGGGCTGCTCGAAAACCTGCGCGGCTATGCCAACGGCCAGCTAAAGGTACGGGGTACTACCGGCAAACCGGTGGTTACCGGTGAACTTAGCTTACCGCGGGCCGCCTTCACGGTGAGCTTCCTGCAGGTGGATTACAATTTTAACGAAACACCCCGGGTTACCCTCACCGAAGATAAAATCACCTTCAACGAACTGCAGCTGCGCGATACCGATTACCGCACCGAGGGTATTTTGCGCGGAGAGATCAGGCATAAGCACCTGCGCGATTTTGAACTCGACCTGGAGGTGGAGGCCAGGGAAATGCTGGTGCTCAATACCACCGCTGTTTCAGAAGACCCTTACTACGGTACCGCCTTTGTTGACGGGCGTATTACCATGACCGGGCCGGTGGATGAGCTGGTGATAGACGCGGACCTTACCAGCCGCCGCAATTCCAGGTTTGTGTTGCCCCTGGCTGGCAGTACCGAGGTGAGTGAATCTGACTTTGTCACCTTCGTTACACCCAACCAGGCCGATACCCTGCAGCTTACGCCTACCCGCCGTCTTAATCTGGACCGGGGGGTGGCCCTTAATTTTAACCTCGACCTGAACCAGAGTGCCACCGTAGAGATTCTTATCGATGAGGAAGGGGGGAATAAGCTGGCCGGTACCGGTAATGGCGACATCCTGCTGCGGGTGGCACCCTATGGTGAAATAGAGCTCTACGGCAGCTACACCATTGCCGATGGTTATTACAACTTTGCCCTGCAGGAGGGCCTTATCACCCGCCGTTTCGACGTGCTGCGCGGCGGTACCATCAACTGGAACGGCGACCCCCTGGGAGCGCTTATCAACCTTACCGCGCGCTACTCTACCAGGGCCGACCCCAGTCCGCTGGTGACCACCTATGAAGGGGGGCGAACCCTGGTGTATGTGGATATGAACCTCAGTGGGGAGCTGATGAACCCGGAGATAGACTTTACTATTCTCACTCCCCGGGCTACCAGCAGCGTGCAGTCGGCTATCAACAACCGTATGACCGACCCCGGCGGGGAGTACACCCAGGTATTTGCGCTGCTTACCCTGGGGCAGTTTATTGGCAACAACAATACCGGCGGTGCCTTAACGGCAAGCAGTGGCCGAAACATTACCATGCAGGGGGTTACAACCCTGGCTGAAACATTCCTCAACCAGTTTACCGGTAAAACCAGCTTTTCATTTGACTACCAGAGTGGCTCCGCAGCTGATCCGGCCAATGTAAACAACGCCCTAACCCGTGATGAACTGGACGTGGGTGTGTCGCGGCAGCTCTTCGATGACCGTATTACCGTAAACGGTTCGGTGGGAATTCCCATTAATGATCAGACTCAGCAGAGCCAGATTGCCGGTGATTTTGAAGTGGAGTACAACATTACCCGTGACGGGCGCTTTCGGGCCAAAGTGTTTAACCGCGCTATCCAGTCGTACAGCTCTAACCTGGCTCAGCAAAATTATCAGCAGGGCGTGGGTGTGTTTTACCGGGTCGACTTCAATTCCCTTTCTGACCTCTGGCGGGAGATATTCGGCCGCAATGAGGACGAGGACGGGGAGAGTGAGGATTTACCAGCTCCGGAAGCTTCCGACGACGGCAAATTACCGTAGCCGCTACCACCATGGCTTGCTGGTATTTATGAGGAGATCCTGCTGCTGAGCACTTAAATATGGCAACTATCGCCAGATAACTGCTACCTGCTACTGCTTAGCCAATACTTTCTACCCACTACATGGTCTCGTTTTCCACGATAGTAAGGCCGTAGCCGGTAATGCCTACCCGTTTCATGGGGTTATTGGTAAGCAGGCGGATATTTTTGATGTTGAGGGCATGCAGGATCTGGGCCCCGATGCCGTAGTCGCGGGAGTCGCCCACAAAGCTTACCCGTTTCATATCCTCGCCGGCAGCCTTTTGCTCCTTGTAGGTTTTAAGGCGCTTCAGGAGGCTGCCACTGGGCTTTTCCTGGTTCATATATACGATGGCACCTTTGCCTTCTTCAGCCACCTTCTTAAGGGCTCTTTCGAGCTGGTGACCGGTGTCGTTGGTGAGGATCTCAAAGATGTCATGGGCCACGCTGCTGGAGTGCATCCTAACCAGTACCGTTTCTTCGGTGCTCCAGCTGCCCTTGGTAAAGGCAATGTGAATCTGGCCGTTGGTGGTTTGCTCGTAAGCGCTCAGCATAAATTCGCCGTACTGGGTTTCGATGGGAAATTCCTCCCTTTTCACCACCAGCGATTCCTTGCTCATGCGGTAGGCCACCAGGTCTTCGATGCTGATCAGCTTGAGGTCATGTTTACGGGCAATTTCAAAGAGTTGTGGCAGGCGTGCCATGCTGCCATCCTCATTCATAATTTCCACAATTACCCCGGCTGGTTGCAGTCCGGCAAGGCGCGCCAGGTCAATGGCGGCTTCGGTATGGCCGGTACGGCGCAGCACGCCGCCGGGCTTGGCAATCAGGGGGAAAATATGCCCGGGTCGGGCCAGGTCGGTTTTTTTGGTGGTGGAATCAACCAGCGCCTGGATGGTTTTGGCGCGGTCAGAGGCGGAAATACCGGTGGTAACGCCATGTCCTTTAAGGTCAACCGAAACGGTAAACTGAGTGTTAAGGGGGTCGGTGTTGTCATTCACCATCAGCTCCAGCTCCAGCTCGTGACAGCGCTGCTCAATCAGGGGGGTGCAAATAAGGCCGCGTCCCTCCTTGGTCATAAAGTTGATCATTTCCGGGGTGGCCATCTGCGCCGCCGCCACAAAGTCGCCTTCATTTTCGCGATCCTCATCATCCACCACAATTACCACCTTGCCATTGCGGATATCTTCGATGGCGGACTCTATACTGTCTAACTTACTCCTGATTTCTGCGTGTGGGCTCCCAGACATTGCTATCTACTCCTTTTATGAAAATAGAGAACCCCTCCAGTAAAGCGAGGTTCATGTGAATAAAGTGGCCGGGATACTTCAGCAATCCCGCCTTTTGACTTTGCGAAAATAAGATACCAAAAAGTCCTAAGCCGATAAAAAGCATATAAAATCCGGCAAAGAGCCCAAAGAATATGCCCTCCATGGTAAGCAGGGTAGAGAGGGGCAGCAAGAGCAGCAGGAAGAATGGGGTGCACCAGCGCAGCACTTTATGTGAAAAGAAGAGGAAGCCCGCCGGCCAGAAGCGGCGCAGCATCGGCCGCCAAAAGCTCTTTAAATTCTGAAAGTTACCAATGCTGATGCGGAGCTTGCGCTTGTACTCCTCGGAGCTCAGTACGCTCACATCCTCGTAACATACCGCTGCCGGTTCAAAGAGAACCTTTTCCCCAGCCGTCATTACGCTGAGACTTACGTAAAAGTCTTCCATAAAGTAGAGGCGGGGGATGGCCGGGAAGAGTTCACGACGGATCAGGTAGATGCCTCCTTCCACACCCATGGCCTTGCCAAAAAGGCGCGACTCCAGCTCCTTCAATTTGTTTTCCCAGCGCAGGTAGAGGTTTTCCTGCTGGCTGATACCGCGGCGTCCGGGTTGCTGGTAGAGAATATGTCCGCCTACAATACCGGCCTTGTCCTGTTGCAGGCGTGCCACCAGCGTGGGCAGGGTATGGCGGTCAAAAATGATATTGGCATCGGTGAGCAGTAGCAGTTCCGCCTCGCTGCGGGCGGTAAGCTGGTTGATAATTCCGGTTTTACCGGTGCGACCCTTAAAGCGGCTCAGCTTCAGGCCCGGATACTTCTCCTGGAGGCGGCCTATGATCTGGTCGGTACCGTCGTTGCTGGCATCTGATCCCACCTGCACACTGATCTTTTCAATTGGGTAGTCACATTCAAAGCAACTGCGGATCTTAGCTTCGATTACCTGCGCCTCGTTGTAGGCAGCAAAAATGATCTCTACCGTGGGCTGCCCGCTACCGGCCTTCAGAGGGGACTTGAGTTTGAATAGTCCCAGCAGGCGCATCAGCAGGGGGAAGATGAGATAGGTGTGCAGCACCCCGAAGAGGCAGATAAAGAAAAGTACTTTCAACATACTTCCTTGCGCATAAATGATAGTATTCCGGCGCCGATGCGGCGGTTGTCGTAATAGCGCTCCACCGTTTGCCGTGCCTGGCGGCCGATATGTTCAATCCGTTGCGGCTCGTTAAGCAGGCTGGCAATGGCAGTGGCCATTGCTTCCGGCTTATCGGCCAGTACAATGTCTTTGCCGTCCTCCAGGGCAATGCCTTCGGCGGCAATACTGGTGCATACCTGGCATTGCGCCAGGGCCATATTTTCAATAATCTTTATGCGCATACCACTACCGGCCAGCAGCGGTACTACCACCAGCTTACCCCCGGCGATAAATTCTTCCATATCCGGCACCTCTCCTGAAATCTTTACGGTAGATGAGGCCAGCTTTTGCAGGGCAGCGGGCATATGGCGTCCAGCGAGGTGGAAGCTGGTGCCGGGGCGTTTTTGCTGCAACAGGGGCCATACCGCTTTTAAGAACCAGAGTGCGCCGTGCACATTAGGCTCCCAGTCAAAGCTGGCAAGATACACCAGGTCGTAGCGGGGCTGGTTCTTTTGCAGGGGCTTTCTTCCCCCCAGGTCGATACCACAGGGGGCACTATAAAATTTCTGGGCGGGGGCGAGCGCCTGTAGCTTGGCCTGGTCGGCCCGGGTAATGGGCAGCACCGCATCACAATCGTTGATAATTTGCTTTTCAAAAGCCTCCAGCCTTTTGATCTGCAGGCGCAGGTAGGCCTTTTTGGCCAGGTTGCGCAGAGAGGCGGCATGCCGCTGCCAGATCTCGTATTCGAGGTTGTGGGCGCGGTAAACTACCGGCGCCGAGTTGTAGCGCCTCAATTCGGGCAGGTAAACGCCCATGGGGAGGCCATCAATCTGCACCAGGTCAAAACTCTCATCCTGCAGCAGCTCGCGCAGCTTGTCAGCATAGTCCTGCTGCCAGAAGCGTGACACGTGAAAGGGCGATCCTTCGATCAGGTTTTTGAGTGCTCCCCGCAGGGTGGGATTGGTATTGGCCTCAATGGCGTAAAAATTCACTGCCGCCGGCAGCTGCTTTTTTATCTCTGCCTCGCTTTTAAAATGCTTGTGGGTATTGATGGAGAGCAGACTTACTTCAACCTGGTTCTTCAGGTAGGCATCCACCATGCTGGCCATGGCAATGCTACTGCCATCGTTGGCAGGGTAGGGAACCTTATTGGTGAGAAGAAGTATTTTCAAGCCGTTTGTTCTTTCGGAATGCAAAAATGCCTGAAATTTTTCTAAAAGGCTTCAAATACAATTCGATGTTGAAAATGGCACTGTCAGTAGCTGACTTATAAGTAAGTAGGATACCAAAGGGCAGCAGGATGAAATTGGCCTGCCACATGGCGCGCATAGGCGTCCATACCAGTTCGCGGCCCAGCTTTTCGAAGCTGTAGCTGGTAACGTGGTACACGATAAAGATAAATACCGACACCACCACCGGCATGCCCATACCACCCTTGCGGATGATGGCTCCCAGGGGGGCGCCGATAAAGAAGAGTACGATTACCGAGAAGCTCACCGAAAACTTCTTGTGCCACTCCAGGCGGTGGCGGGCTATCAGCTTGTCACGCCAGTTAAACTCAATGGTGGTATTGTCGAAGTAAGTCTTGTTGCTACGGGCGATACGCAGGGCATTGCTCATCACCCGGCGGCGCTCAACCGGATCGATATTGAGCAGGATGGTATCGTTCATGCTCTCCACAATAGCAGCGGTATCGGCGGCTATGGGCTTGGCCAGGTGAAAGGCATACTTACCCCGCATCTGCTTGGTAAACTCGGAGCGGCGCTCGGCAAAATTCTCCTTAAGGCTGTCGGCGGTTTCCACCAGTTGCACCACATTGAGCATATCGTAATCCTTGCGGCTGCCAGAGCGCAGGTCACCGGCCTGAAAGTCGGAGAGGTTAAAGCGGATCAGGGCGCGGTCAAAAGAAGATTTGATAAAGGGGTAATTGTCGCGCTGCCGGGGCCGGTCGGGCACCACATCCTCGTAGGAGTTGCCCTCAAAGAGTTCAATATTGAGGTACATCTCATCCGGTGTAACCTCCATTTTACCGGTGGCACTGCTCACCACCTTCTGGTTGCCCGAATTTTTGGTGTGGTCGTAGACATACACATTGCGTAGCATATTCTTATCGGGGCCATATTTTTCACCCACCTTGATGGAGTAGCCCTCGATGCCCGAGTAGAAAACCCCCTCACGGATGTTGAGGGCCGGCTTCTTGTTGGTGATGTTGCGCAGCAGGGTTTCGCTCTTAAGGTTGGCTACCGGTATCACGTAATTTGAAAAGAAAAAGGCCGAGGTGGCCAGCAGCACAATAAAGACAATCAAGGGGCGCATCACCCTGATCAGAGATACCCCTGAGGCCTTAAGGGCCGCCATTTCATTGTTTTCACCCAGGGTGCCAAAAGTCATAATAGATGACAGCAGCACCGCCAGGGGGAGGGCCATCGGTACTACCGTGGCCGAAGTATAAAAGAGCAGCTCGGCAATGTAATACCACTCCACGCCGCGACCTACCAGATCGTCAATGTACTTCCACACAAACTGCATCAGCAGAAAGAGCACCATCACCATAAAGGTGATGATGAAAGGCCTAACGTAGGCCTTTAGTACAAAGCGATCGATAATTTTCATTACTCAGCGATATAGTAGCCGGGGTAATCCGATTTATTGAAACTGAAGTAGCCGGCGGGCAGCTCTTTATTGGGAGCGTAGCTGGTGATGGTGAAAGTGGTTTCGGTGCCGTTGTTTCCCCACTGCTTAAAGCTCACAAACTGCTTGCTGGCCTTATCGATGCCCACCATTATTTTGTCTACCTCTTCAGAGGCGGTAGGCTTGAGGATAACGTACTGGATGGTGCGGCCATTTTCCTTAGCGGTGCCGCCGAGCTTGTAACTGTACCCCTTTTGGTAAAGGTCG
The DNA here is from genome assembly GCA_964619125.1 of uncultured Owenweeksia sp. GTDB lineage: Bacteria > Bacteroidota > Bacteroidia > Flavobacteriales > Schleiferiaceae > Owenweeksia. Next base: position 10,931 of record CAZUCA010000022.1, read on the forward strand.
AAAATATTGCTGGGGGTAAGGCCCTGCTCAGCATCTTCAGCTTCATAGGTAGTTACCTGTACCTCCTCATCCTCACTGAGAATGGTGTAGAGCTTGGCGCCCTTACGTATCTGCTCAAATTGCATAAAATTGAGGTGGTAATCATCGCCCTTAATGGCTATGCTGCCGGTCTCCTCCTGGGTAACGGGCGGATCTACACGCTTATTTACAAAGTCGTATTTAAACTCGATGTAGAGGTGGTCTAATGCTTTCACCTTTTCCGAGGCTTCGGTTAGGAGTTTTTTGGCTTCAACATGTGATTGCGCCTTAGCGCTAAAAGTGGCTACGGCCATCAGGCTCAGCAGAGCCATGCGTATCATTTTCATTACTGGGAATTTTTGTCTTGCTCGTTTTTCAATAACTGTTCCAAAGACATTTCATCGGGAATTAATACCTGGCGGGCCTTGCTGCCTTCAAAGGGGCCGATAATGCCCGCGGCCTCCAGCTGGTCTACAATTCGTCCTGCCCGGTTGTAGCCGAGCTTGAGCTTACGCTGCAGCAGGGAAGTAGAGCCCTGCTGGGCCTGTACAATTACCCTGGCTGCCTCTTCAAACTTGGCATCGCGCTCCGCCGGGTCGCTCAGGTCAATGGTACTGCCGCCTTCTTCCTCGCCCACGAATTCGGGCAGGAGGTAGGCTTCGGGGTAGGCGCGCTGATTACCGATGTAGTCGGTGAGGTTTTCCACCTCGGGGGTATCCACAAAGGCGCACTGTACCCTGATGAGATCCTGCCCCAGCGATAAAAGCATGTCACCCTTACCGATCAGCTGGTCGGCACCACCGGCATCGAGGATGGTGCGGCTGTCAACTTTACTGGTAACCCTGAAGGCAATCCGCGCGGGGAAGTTGGCCTTGATAATACCGGTAATAACGTTTACCGACGGACGCTGGGTAGCGACAATAAGGTGGATACCGATGGCCCGTGCCAGCTGCGCCAGGCGGGCAATAGGAGTTTCCACCTCCTTGCCGGCGGTCATAATAAGGTCGGCAAACTCGTCTATCACCAGCACTATGTAAGGCAGGTAACGGTGACCCTCCTCAGGATTGAGGCGGCGTTGTACAAACTTGTGGTTGTATTCCTTGATGTTGCGACACATGGCATTTTTCAGCAGGTCGTAACGCTCATCCATCTCTATACAGAGGGAGTTGAGGGTATTGATCACCTTGTTGGTATCGGTGATAATGGCTTCCTCACTGTCGGGCAGCTTGGCCAGGTAGTGGCGCTCAATTTTGTTGAAGAGGGTAAGTTCCACCTTCTTGGGATCTACCAGCACAAATTTTACCTGTGAGGGGTGCTTTTTGTAAAGGATGGAAGTGAGGATTACGTTCAGTCCCACCGATTTACCCTGTCCGGTGGCACCTGCCATCAGCAGGTGGGGCATTTTGGTAAGGTCTGCCATCAGGGTTTCATTACTGATGGTTTTACCGAAGGCAATGGGCAGCTCCATATCGGTTTTCTGGAACTTTTCACCCTTGAGCAGATTGCGCATGGGCACCATCTGCGGGTTGTTACTAGGCACCTCAATACCAATGGTGCCACGCCCGGGGATGGGCGCAATAATACGGATACCCAATGCAGCCAGCGAAAGCGCAATATCGTCCTCCAGGTTTTTGATCTTGCTGATGCGCACACCGGCTGCCGGTACAATCTCGTAAAGGGTTACGGTGGGACCAATGGTGGCCTTGATCTTGGAGATGTCAATGTTGTAGTTCTGGAGCGTGTTTACAATTTTGTTCTTGTTACTCTCCAGTTCAGACTGGTCTACCGAAATGCCCTCCTGGGTATATTCCTTCAGCAGGTCGATGGGCGGGAGTTTAAACTTCGCCAGGTCGAGAGTGGGATCGTACTCACCAAACTCTTTCAGCTTGCGCTTGAGCAGGCTTTCGTCGAGCTCATCTTCCTCTTCGGTCTCTTCTATTTCCAGTCCTTCCACCTCGGGTGGCCCCTCATCGCCAGCGGTCTCTTCCTCCGCTTCGGTGGTACGGATATCATTTACAATCAATTCGTCTTCTTCGCCGCTCTCTTCCTCTTCAACGGTGCGGGTTTCGAGGGTGATTTCACCCAATTCCTCCTCCTCATCATCGGCTGTATCTTCAGAGCTGTCAGCAGCAGCAACTGCCTCAGGGGTGGCGATGGTAGCATTATTATTAACGGCCTCAGGCGCCGCTTCAGCGCTGGCGTTGCGTGAAGGGGCCAGCCTGGCAAAGAAGGCATTGATGCGTTCTGGTGTCCAGCGAAAGCGGATGGCGAGGAAGATCAGCATACTGAAGATCAGCACCACGGCAGTGCCCAGGCTGCCCACCAGGCTCAGGAGCCAGCTGTAGCTGAAAAAACCGGAAGCACCGGCCAACACCGGCTGGGAACTGAAGCTGTAGGCAAAAGCCGCCGGCAGCCAGATGAGCAGAAAGATGATACCGCCCAGTGACTTGCGCAGGCTTTGCAGGCGGATATTCATGCTGATTCGCAATCCGGTAAGGGCCAGAAACCAGCAGATGAGAAAGGCGGCTACACCAAACCAGCGGTAAATAAATTGGTGGCCGAGGGCGGCCCCCAGCTTGCCCAAAAGATTGTTTACCCGGTACTCGGGGTTGCCCAGCAGGCTCAGCAGTCCCCCCTCAAGGTCGCTCTGGTCCTCGCGCCAGTTAAAGAGATAGGAAATAAAAGAGGTAAGGAGAAAGATGGCGCAGAAAACCAGGAAAATGCCGAAAATGCTGTGATTGGTCTTGTTGGTAAGGACCCGCCTCAGGCCGGCCCCCTTTTGTTTTTGGGCTTTTGTTTTGTTCCTTTTTTGTTTCGCCATACGGCCTGCTGAGAGTTAGTAACGGCCAAAAATACGAATATGATATTAGCAAACTAACACCTTGCTAAGGCAGAACCACTCAGCGCCGCGACGCCAATAGGGCCCTCAGCCGTAGTGGCAGGGCTGAGGGCTTGAGAATTAGTTCTTTAAACTGAATTTATAACGGGAACCACTGGCACCACCCACTATGCCATAGCCGTTTATCACATTGCTGTAGATCTGCACCGGCTCGCCGAAAATGCCATCGCTGTTACTGTAGGCGCCGACGCTGCGCTTGTGCAGGTAGTAATCCTCGCTGATGCGGTAAAGGTTAAAATAGGCCTCGGTAGTACTGTCGGGCGTGGGTTCGAAATAGTAATTATTCAGATTGAGCTGCAATTTCTTTTCCTTGCCGTTGAAGTACTGATCAGAGAGGTAGCCCCGGGTACCGCTGGTGCCTTCATCACTGAAGGGATCGTTGAAACTTTCAAAAACCTCCACGGTAGGGTCGATGGTGCTGAAATAAATAATTTCATCAGCGCTCCAGGGCGTGGGCAGGGAAATGGTGAAAAAGTAATAGTCGCCCGCCTGCGGTGGATCATTAAAGCTCACACTCAGGCGATAACCGTTTTGGCTGGTCACTGCCTCGGCCGAGTTTACCACTACCGGCTGCTTGAGCTCAGTGCTGCCAAAAGCGGTGGTGTAACCATCGCGCTGTGCCTCCAGGCTGTAGGTGTGTCCGGCGCGGGTGGTATATCGGCCTGAGTAGTAGCCCTTCTCAGTGGTAGGGGTGAGCTCTTCAAGAAAATTGCCGTCCTCATACAGCCTCAGGCTTGCTTCAAAATCGAGCTCCGGATCTTTATTACTCATCGAATACACGGTGGTGCCGACCAGGGCAAAGACCGAATCGCCGGCAATAATTTTACTGTCGATGGTGATTTTTGAGGGTTCTTGCGGAATTTCATATTCTATCGTCTTTTCAAACATCTCCTCACAGGAGCTCAGCAGCGAAAGGGCGATAAGGGGAAGGAAGATCTTTTTCATGACAGCTTAGAATTTAAAAATATAGGATACAGATGGGATGATTGGGAAAAGACTGGCCTGCTTCACTACCCGGCGTTGCGAAGGGTATTCGGTGTCGATATATAGGAAAAAGGGGTTATTGCGGCTATAAGCATTGTAAACGCTGAAATTCCAGGTGCTGGTGCCCCAATTGGTTTTTTTGTGGAAGTTAAAGCCGAGGTCGAGGCGGTGATAGGCGGGCATACGCAGGGCATTACGGCTGGTATAGCGCTCTACCGTGCGCGGGTAATGTGAACCGTATTCATCCTGGTCGATATTGTACATGGCCACCGGGGCGGTAAAGGTGTTGCCGGTACCGTATACCCAGGTAAGGCCGAGATCAAATTTTTCGCTGAACTTATGGTTGATCACCACACTTACGTCATGGCGGCGGTCGTATTTATAGGGGTAGATCTCACCATCGTTCAACTCGTCAAACTGGCGGTATGTGCGCGCCAGGGTATAGCCGATCCAGCCGGTGGTTTTGCCCTCGTTTTTACGCAACAGCAGTTCCAGGCCATAGGCACGGCCCTGGCCGCCGGTCACCACCGTGTTCTGCCAATCGGTGGTGCTTACAAAGGAGGCCCCGGGCTTGTAGCCAATCAGGTTTTCCATCCATTTGTAATACATCTCCGCTGACAACTCGTATTTATCGCCAAAAATATTGCGGGCGCTTCCAAAGGCCAGCTGGTGCGACTGCTGCGGTTTCACCCTGGCGGTGGAAGATACCCACAGGTCGGTGGGCAGACCGATGCCGGTGTTTGACAGCAGGTGTATGTACTGGTTCATCATGGCATAGGAGGCCTTGAGCGACCAGTCATCGCGCATCAGGTAGCGGGCTGACAGGCGCGGCTGCAGCGAATTATAGGAAATACCATCCACAAAATAAAGGGAGTAGTGTAGCCCGTAGTTGGCCTTCCAGCGATCGTTGATCAGCCAGTCGTCTTCGAGGTAGGCATAGATGTCATCCGAAAATACCGGTTTGGAAAACTCGAGAATGGAGTCGACTTTATAGTCGCTGTAGTCTTCGCTGATCTGGGCCACACCCGGTCTGAAGGTGTGGTAGGTGTAGTTGATGCCGCCCCTAAGGCTGTGGGCCGGGTTTAATTCATATTCGAGGTCATAGCGCAGGCCGAGGTCTTCAATTAGGGAGAAGTATTCAAAGCCAAAGCTCTCTTCCAGGGGGGGCGACTCGGTTTTGTCAACAAATTCCTCTTCAGAGCCAATACTAAAGCGGTAGCGCGTATAGGTAGCAGTGAGGTTACCAAACATCTTATCGTTAAAAAGGTGGTTCCAGCGCAGAGAGCCGGTGCGGTTACCCCACTTGAGATCCTGCTCCGTGCGGTACTCATATGAGTTGTCAACGCCAAAGCCATCGTTGAAGGCGTCATTTTCACGCAGGTAAAATTTATCCTGTCCCCCGTAAAAGCTCAGATAGAGCCGGTCGTTTCGGGAAATAATGTGGTTTAGTTTCAGGTTGAAATCGCCGAAGTAATAGCCGGTAACCAGTCCTTCGGGCAGAAAGGGCCTGATAAGCACATCGTAGTAGGTGCGTCGGCCCGAAATAATGAAGGAGGTCTTGTCTTTGATAAGCGGGCCCTCCAGGGTGAGTTTGGAAGAAATAAGCCCCAGTGCCCCTTCGCCGTGAAACTCCTTCATATTGCCCTCCTTCATGTCAATTTCGAGTACTGAGCTCAGACGACCACCATAGCGGGCCGGGAAACCACCCTTGGTAAGCTGCACATTTTTGATGGCATCGGCATTAAACACCGAAAAGAAGCCAAACAGATGCGAGGCGTTGTATACCGGCACCCCGTCCAGCAGTATCAGGTTTTGATCGGGTGAGCCCCCTCGTACGTAGAAACCGGTAGTGCCTTCACTGCCCGATTGTACTCCCGGCAATAGCTGGATAGCCCGTATGATGTCAACCTCACCCATAAAGGCGGGAATTCTTTTAATTTCGGGAATACCCAGGCGAACGGTGCTCATCTGCACCTGCTGGGCCTTGATCTCTTCGGCAGTGATCTCCACCTCGTCCAGCGTTTCATTGCTGATGCTGATACTAAGGTCGAGGTTGATATTTTTATTCACCTCAATAGTCATGCGCTCGCTGCTGTAGCCAACATAACTGGCGATAAGCTCATATTCGCCCGCCGGAACACTGAGGGAGTAAAAGCCGAAGGTGTTAGTACTGGTACCATAGGAGGTGCCACTGAGGTAAATGTTTACCCCGATCAGGCGCTCCTTGCTGTCGGCATCTTCAATATAGCCACTGATAGTGTAGGATTGCGCCAGGCAACTGGCGGTGAGGAGGAGCAGAAGGGGAAGCAGTAAATTTTTCATTTTCAGGTTCACATAATGGGTTAGGTGTTCAACAGCAGTATCCAATATACTGGTTTAAACGAACTTTTAGAGGGGCCGGTTGGTGGCTGCTGCAATTATAGCGGGCTTTTAGTAAGGCGTTTTTTAATTGAGTTTTATTTCCGTTACAGAGGCTCCGCCCAGCATACCAAAGCCATTATTGACATTTGTTTTAATAGGTACGGGCTCGTAAAAGGGGTTTTCACTTACGGCATTATTAATGGCCAGCGCTTGCAGGTAGTAGTAGTACTCGGCACTAAGGGAATGCAGAATGATATGGTTTACCTCGTCATCTGCATTGCTGAAAGAGGCTCTAAATTTCAGTTTCTTTTGTCCCTCAATAAAATACTGATCGCTGAAAAAGGCCTGGCTGCCGTATTGTGAGTCCAGCGGCAGCCGTACAATACCGAAATAGGCATAAAGTTTTACGGCCGGATCGTCGGTGCTTAGCTCGGCCATCCTGCTTTCAAAGGGGGGATCATCATGTCGCAGCTCCAGCAGGTAATAATTGTCTTCTCCCGGGGAATCCTCAATGGTGATCTCAAAAGGGCTGCCGCTAAACTCGTCTTTTTCGGTAATAACACTGGTAATTACCGCCTGGCCAGGGATGCGCACGCTGGCATCTACCGCCGGATAGCCTGGCATAAAGGCCTTTATCTGGTAGCGGTTCCCGCCTTTTGCCGGATGATAGGAGCAGTATTGCCATACGCTGTCGCCGGCATCGGCCCGGTAGTAGCTGTGGCAGATCCGCAGGGTGTCAACCAACTCATCATTTTCGTAAAGGGTTACAAAAGCATCCTTAAAATAGGGGTTTAAAGCCACCTCCTCATAGGGTAGGGTAGCGCTTAGGGTGGCGTAAATGGTATCGCCGGGAATAATCAGGCTGTTCAAGGTAAGCTGGCCACCGCCGTGAGGGTAGTCAACCTTAATGTCTTTGATGCAGGCACTGAGGCCGGCCAGCAATAGCAGTAGGAAAAGGTAGTTTTTCATAGCTTAAAATTTAAAACTATAGCTTACGGAAGGAAGGATGGGGAAGAGTGACAGGCGTTTGGCCTGGCGGCTATCACTGCTATTGGTGTAATAGATAAAATAGGGGTTCTGACGGTTATAGGCATTGTACACGGCTACAGTCCAGGTTTGCTCCCCGAAGCTGACGGCCTTGGTCCAGTTAAAGGAAAGGTCAAGCCGGTGATAAGGCGGGTACTCATAAGCGTTACGGCTGGAATACAATACCTGCTGACGGCCATAGATGTCGTTAAAGCTGGCAATGGGAATAGTAGCCTTTATGCCGGTGTTGTAAAGAAAGGCCAGGCCAATGTTAAAGCGGCTGCTGAAGTCGTGTGACAGCACCGCTTTGAGGTCGTGGCGGCGATCGTATTTATAGGGATAGACTTTACCTTCGTTGATGTCGTTGAACTGCCGCTGAGCCCGGCTCAGACTATAGGCTACCCAACCGGTGGTGTTTCCCTTCTTTTTGGCTAGCATAAACTCGATGCCATAGGATTCTCCCTTACCGCCGGTGGCCACCTGCTCCTGCCAATTGGCGCTGGGGTCAAAAATATTGCCTTCGCTGAAGGCTATCAGCTGCGACAATTTTTTGTAATAGAGTTCGGTGGTAAACTCCAGCTTGTTTTGCCATAGCTCTGATATGCTGCCCACTGCCCACTGATGCGACTTCTGGGGAGCAATATCTTCTGAGGATGACACCCACAGGTCGGTAGGCAAACCTGAGCCCGAGTTGGTAAGCAGGTGGATGTACTGCTGCATATAGCTGTAGCTGCCTTTTAATGACCAGCGGTCGCTTATCAGGTAGCGGGCGGCCAGCCGCGGCTGCAAATTGTGGTAGAAACTGCCATTGGCGAGGTAGGCCGAATAGTGCAGGCCACTGTTGAGCCGCCAGCGGTCGTTAATCTTCCAGTCGTCCTCCAGATAGGCAAAAGCATCATGAGCATAGGTTATAGCCGAAAATAAAAGGGTTGAATCCAGGCTGTTGCCATCGCCCTGTTCCTCAAAGTGCATTACGCCGGGCACGAAGAGGTGATAAGTGTATGAAGTACCGGCCTTAAGGTGATGCTGTGGCGAATAGCTATAATCAACATCGTACTTCAGGCCATAGTCTTCAATCAGGCTGTGGTAGCTTTGTCCACTGTAAGAGTCTTCCCGCAGGGCGCTGGTGGCCAGGGCCAGCTTATAGCGGGTATAGGTGGCGCTGAGATTGCTGAAGAGCTTGTCGTTGTAGAGGTGATTCCAACGCAGGGCGCCGGTATTGTTGCCATAGCGCAGGTAATCCTGGTCGCTGAAATTTTCACCACTGTAGTCAGAAAAAATCTGGTCTTTACCTGAGTAATAGCTGAGGTAGAGGCGATCCTTACGCGAAAATTTGTAGTTAATCTTGGCATTGATGTCGTCAAAGAAGTAGCCATTACGGGTGGGGGTGGTGGAAAACAGGCGGAACAAGAGGTCGAAGTAGGTACGGCGACCCGAGATCATAAAGGAGGATTTGTCCTTTAAGATTGGGCCTTCGAGGGTAAGCTTGCTGGCCAGCAGTCCCAGCGATCCATAGCCGTGAAACTTTTCCATATCTCCTTCTTTCATATCCACTTCCAGTACCGAACTGAGCCGACCCCCAAAGCGGGCGGGGAAACCACCCTTGGTGAAACTCACATTTTTGATGGCATCTGCATTGAATACCGAAAAGAAGCCGAAGAGGTGTGAGGCATTGTAAACCGGTACCCCATCCAGGAGAATCAGGTTTTGATCAGGGCCGCCACCGCGTACAATAAAATTTATGGCCCCTTCGCTGGCTGCCTGCACTCCGGGCAATAGCTGTACCGACTTAAGAATATCAGCCTCCCCCAAAAAGCCGGGAATTGCTTTAATCTCGCCAGGGCTGAGCCGCAGTTTGCTCATTTGAGTGCTGCTGATCTCGTATTTATCGTCGGTTATCACCACCTCCGGCAGTATTTCATCCTGTGTGGCCATCTTAATATCAAGGCGGTGATGCCCTTCAGCCGAGAGCTGGAAGGAGGAACTGGCATATCCCACCAGTGAGGCCGCCAGCAGTAAACTGTCTTCGGGGGGTTGTACTGACAGGCTGTAGAAGCCATACTTATTGGTGGCGGTGCCCAGTTGCAACTGAGGTAGAAAAACATTCACCCCAATCAGTCGCTCTTGTGATTGCAGGTCTTCCACATAGCCTGAAATGGTGATCTGGCTGCGGCTTTGGGGTACCACCAGAATTTTTCCCCTTTTTTCAAGAAAATTGTAGCCGGGATAAAAAACGATTTCCAGCAATTCGTACAAGCGGTAAAATTCGCGGCTAAGCTCTACCGCATCGGTCCTTAATGCATTGGTGGCATAGCTTACCGAAATACCCTGCTCCTCAATGCGCAGCATAATTTCGGCGGGCTGCTGCTGGCCTGGCTGGCAAATAATGCTCCGCTGCAATAAGCGCGACTGGGCTACCAGGGGCGTTGCTATCAGGAGAATAAGACTGACAAGAAGGTATCTCATCTAAGGGGTTGGTTAGAGGTATATAAAGATCATCATTGTTATGACAACTTGTGATCTTTCAACACGTATGACGGCTATATTTTTTTTTGCAGAAAAATGTGAGTCAGAGCTATCAAACTATCCTTTTGCTGATCGCTTTCAACTCAAAGGAAAAACTCTGGTTGCGGTACAGGGTAGGAGCGCTTAGGCTATAACTGTCGCCATTGCTAAGGACAAGCCACTCACCTGAGTAGTGGTAGCTGGGGCTGAAGTTATAGCGCTTACTGCTGAGGTATTGCTCCCATTCTCCCTCTATGTTGCGGCGGCGGCCGAATATCCAATCCTGCTGGCGGCGGTCAATTTCCTGATATAAGGTATCACCGCTAAAGCTGATAAGGTAATCGTTATCGTAAGCAGATTGCCATTTGTACTTTTCCAGAAAGTGATACAGGCTGCTGTCACCCAGGTAACGGGCCAGGGAAGGCAGGTCACTGAAAAGGCTATCCACCTCTTTTTGGGCAGCTTCAGCCGGGGGTGGGGTGTCGGTGAAGCTTTCGGCCTTAGTGCAGGCGATCAACATCAGGATGGTGGGAATCAGAAGGCTAGCGGTACTTTTCATAGCACCATCAGCATTTTAAGAGGCTGATCAAAAGATTGGTATCCTGGAGGGTGTAAGTGAAATCGAGCGTAAGTGCCAGTTCATCAAGGATTTCCACCAGGGTTTGCTCCTTAAAGCTGCCACTGAAGCGGCAATTGCTTTCGCGCACCCCTGCCGGATTGCTGAGGTTAAAGTGGTAGTAGTCCTGCAGTTCATTAAGAATGTCCCACAGGCGGGCGTTGTCGAAGGTGAAATTACCGCTTACCCAGCTTTGACCGGCAGCGGCTGAAGCTTCGCGCAGGAGCAGGCCGTCTTCCACCTTGCCGGTTTCACCGGCCACCAGCTTGAGGGTGTCTGGGGTTCCGATCTGCCAAAAGGCTACCTTACCTTCGGTGACGTCAATCTGATTTTTATGTTCGAGGGTAGTGTAGCGAAAGCTGGTGCCCAACACCTTAACCACACTGGTGTGACCCAGAATAGTAAAGGGGCGTTTGGGGTTAGGGGCCACATCAAAAAAAGCAGTACCATGCAGGTTAACTTCCCTTTCAAAGCCATTAAAGAGCCGGCCCACGGTGAGGTGACTGTTTTCACCCAGAATCACCTTGCTGTTGTCGCTGAGCTCCACCACCATTCGCTCGCCCTCACCGCTGCGATAAACATCGCTGCCACTGAAGTAAATGCCGGTCCACAACAAGCCCAGGAAGAGCACAAATACGGCGGCGTATTTTAAAAAGCTGTTGAGACGCAGAATCCGGGGCTGACGGCTGCGCTCTTCAAAGTGGCGGGCCCGGAATTTTTCCCATTCAAGGTCTATCTGCACCCGCGATCCCAAAACTGTCCCGGCACCTTCGGCAGCCTTCATCAGGTCCTCGTACTCACGGCGGTTGGCCGCTGAGCTTTCCTTCCACTGTTCCAGCTCCCGGCGCTCGGCCTTCGTGGCCGACCCACCGATGGTTTTGGCAACCAGCGCCAGTATATGATCATTTATTGAGTTCATTGCTTAGCAGCAGCTCTTTTAATATTGGACAATCTTAAGGCTCCCCACACGTACCCGGTTTAAAAAAAATCCAGTAAAAAATTAATGAAGGCCATTTTCAGGACGCTGCGCAATACCTTGAGGGCATTGGAAATTTGCGTTTCTACTGTTCTTTTTGAAATATTGAGTTCACTGGCTATTTCGGCGTTACTCTTGTGTTCAAAGCGGTTCATCCTGAAAATCTTGGCACACTGAGGAGGCAGTTCATCGATGGCCTTATTAATGCGTGCCTGTAACTCGGCCAGTTCTATCTGCTCATCCTGGTAAAGGTGGTCAGCTCTTTCACCAATATCACGGTGGTGGCGCTCCCGTACTTCAAAGTGTTTAAGCAGGTTGAGACTTCGGTTGCCCACACTGCGGTAGAGATAGGCTTTCAGTGATTCACGAATGCTGAGATCGGCCCGGTTTTCATAAATATAACTGAACACTTCCTGTACCAGGTCCCTGGCTGCATCCATATCCTTAAGGTAGCCGTGGGCGTAAAAACATAAAGGCTCAAAGTAGTTGTAAAACAGGTGTTTGTAAGCTGCTTCCTTGCCTTCTTTTAAATTTTCTACTAAGTCGCGTTCCTCCACTTATGTAATTGTGTAAGCACAAATTTTAGAGGATAAACATAACAAAAAGATTAGTCGTTTGGCTTTGACTAAATTTGCGGCCCAAACAAACAACTATGGCCAAGAAATTAAACATACTTACGGCAATGAGTGAGCTGGGAGCGGGTACCCGTGGGAGCTCACTGGGTTTTGAAGCACTGCGCTTTGCCAGCCTTAAGTATGACCGTCGCTTTTTCCCTTCCCGCAACGTTAAACACATCAAAACCAAGAATGAGCTTCTCTACAAAAAGGGGACGATGGAGTTTGCCAAGCGACTGGATGGCATTGCCGAGATGTATAAAAACATTGAGAAGGAGGTAAGTGCCAGCCTCAAGGTGCAGCGTCCGCTAGCGGTAATATCCGGTGATCACAGCAATGCCGGCGGTACTATTGCCGGTATTAAAAAGGCCTTCCCCCAAAAGCGACTGGGCGTAATATGGATCGATGCTCATGGCGACCTGCACTCACCTTACACCAGCCCCAGCGGCAATGTACATGGCATGCCCTTGGGCACCGCCCTCCACTCTGATAATCTTGCCAATAAAAACAACGATCCCGGTGAAGAAACCATCTGGCACTGGAATGAGATGAAAGGCCCCAACCAGAGGGTAAGGTCCTCTGATCTCTTTTTTATTGGGGTGCGCGATACGGAGCAACCCGAGGAAAAACTGATGGAAGCGGAGGGCATTCCCAACATCACCACTGACGAATTGCGCAAAATGGGAGTGGAGGCCGCCGCCCGCAAGGCACTTGAACACCTGCGTGACTGTGATTTTATCTACATCAGCTTTGACGTAGACAGTATGGACCCCAGTGTGAGCCGCGGTACCGGAACGCCGGTGGAAGGCGGACTAAGCGAGGAGGAAGCCCGCGATCTGTTGCTTAACCTGGTGGAAGACGAGCGCCTGATTTGCCTTGAAACCACTGAAATTAATCCCCTGCTCGACCTCAATGGCAACTCCATGGGAGAAACCGCCTTCCGGGTAATCAAACCGGTTATTGAAAAAATAGAATCTAAACAGAAAAACAGCGCTTAAGCGATAATGACCATTCTTTCAAAAATTGAAGCCAAGGCGATTGAAGCCTTGCAGGACCTCTATCAGCTGGAGGTGGATACCGTGGAGTTGCAGCAGACCCGCAAGGAATTTGAGGGTGATTTTACCATTGTGGTATTTCCATATTTACGAAGCAGCCGCAAGGGCCCCGAGCCTACCGCTAAGGAGTTAGGTGAAAAACTGCAAAGCCTGGTGCCCGAAATTGAAAGTTTCAATGTAATTAAGGGCTTTCTCAACCTTTCGTTGAGCAATGCCTACTGGCTGGAGGCCCTGGCCGCGGTTAAGGACGCGCCAATGGAGGCGGGTAATACAGCCAAAAAACCGGTGGTAGTAGTGGAATACTCCAGCCCCAATACCAATAAACCCCTCCACCTCGGGCATATCCGCAATTGCCTCCTGGGTTACTCGGTGGCTGAACTGCTGAAGGCTGCCGGAAATAAAGTGATCAAGGCGCAGATTATTAACGATCGCGGTATTCATATCTGCAAGAGTATGGTGGCCTGGCAGAAATTTGGCGCGGGTGAGACCCCTGAAAGTAGTGGCATGAAAGGCGACCACCTGGTGGGCAAATACTACGTGGAATTTGACCGTAACTATAAAAAGGAGATTGCCGCCCTGCAGGAAAAGGGCTTAAGTGAGGATGAGGCCAAAGAGCGGGCCCCGCTGATGCAGGAAGCGCGTGCTACTCTTAAAAAGTGGGAGGCCGGCGATAAAGAAACGGTGGCCCTGTGGCAAACCATGAACAGCTGGGTGTACCAGGGTTTTGAGGAAACCTACCTGCGCATGGGGGTGGATTTTGATAAAAACTATTACGAAAGCGACACCTACCTGCTGGGAAAAAAGGTGGTGGACGAAGGCCTGGAAAAAGGGGTGTTTTACCGCAAGGATGATGGTTCGGTGTGGGTAGACCTTTCTGATGATGGCCTCGACGAAAAACTCTTACTGCGCAGCGATGGCACCAGCGTGTATATGACTCAGGATATCGGTACTGCTATCCAGCGCTACCTCGACTTTGGCATTGACGGCATGATCTACACGGTAGGGAATGAGCAGGATTATCACTTTAAAGTACTTTTCCTGATCCTGGATAAGCTGGGTTATAACTGGGCCAAACACTTGTACCACCTCAGCTACGGCATGGTGGATCTGCCCAGCGGTAAAATGAAATCGCGCGAGGGTACGGTGGTGGATGCCGACGATCTGATGCACAAAATGGAGGAAACGGCAGCCGCCATTTCGCAGGAGCTCGGTAAAACCGAAGGCATGAGCGAGGAAGAGAAGCAAGCACTCTACCACATGATTGGTATGGGTGCTTTAAAGTACTTTATCCTGCGGGTGGACCCGCGTAAGCGTATGCTCTTCAACCCGGAGGAGTCCATAGATTTCCAGGGCAATACCGGTCCTTTTATTCAATATACCCACGCCCGTATCCGCTCCCTCTTGCGCAAGGGTGAGGGACGTAGCGCTGTGACCGGCTATACCGAGCTGGCCCCCCAGGAACTGGCGATAGTTAAACTGCTGGTGCAATTTCAGACAGTGATCAGTGAAGCAGCCGAAGGCCATAGCCCGGCGGTACTGGCCGCATACATTTACGATCTTACCAAGGCCTACAACGGAATGTACCAGGCTCTGCCGGTTCTGTCTGATGAAAATGAAGCGGCAGTGAGTTTCCGTCTGCAACTTTCGGAGGCGGTGGCGGATGTGATCAGAAACGGTATGCGCCTGTTGGGAATAGATGTGCCCGAGCGTATGTAAAAGTTTTAGCCCTAGGCATAAAAAAACCCGCCGTAGCAAAACGGCGGGTTTATAGTATGGTGATAGACCAGTTACTTCATGGCTACTTCTTCATTTTTGAGAAGCAAAGCCTTTAGAAAGGTCTGGTCATAATTAGTGTTGGCATCGAGACTGATCACGGTGTTGTCGGTATACACTTTGTGCATATCGCCCTGGGGAGTGCTTTCCAGTGAAATTAATTTCTGGCTCTCACCATTGGCAATCAGGTTCCAACTGTGGTCAGATTCGTCAAAGCGCAGAATAGTGGCTTCACCACCTTCTTTATAAACTTTAAACTGGTTTTTAGTCGCTTCAACGATATACTCTTCCCCTTCAAGCGGAATAATCTGGCGGTCTTTTTCACCTTCGTTCATAGAGAGTGGGTTGTCACCAGTCCAGAACTCGATGAGGTTGAAAATAATAAAGTCACCCATGCCCGCCACGCCATACACAGGGATGATATTAAGCGCGTAAAACAAAAGGTTATTTACAAAACGACTGTCGGTAACGTCGTCATTCCACGACCACAGGCCCCGCACCAATTGAAATTCGCCGAAGCATCCGGTAGAGGTGCTGAGCACCGCCGCGATCATAAGGGTAGAAATAAACTTTTTCATTTGTGTGAATTTTAGTTAGTTGTATTTATGCAATTTAAAGGTTTAAGCCTTGCAGATTGTTTATTTTTGCAGCCCTACGCTGAATTAAAAGGAAAAAATGCATGTTTGATAGTTTACAGGACAAACTCGATAAAGCCTTCCATGTACTCAAAGGTCATGGGCAAATTTCAGAGGTCAACGTAGCCGAAACCGTTAAGGAGATCAGGCGTGCCCTGGTAGATGCCGACGTTAGCTATAAGATCGCCAAGGAATTCACCAATACGGTAAAAGAGGAGGCTCTGGGCCAGAAGGTACTCAGTTCCCTCAAGCCCGGTCAGCTAATGACCAAGATCGTTCACGACCAGATGGCGGCCCTGATGGGCGGTACGGTGGTGGAGATGGAATTGCAGTCCTCACCGGCGGTGATACTGATGGCAGGCTTGCAAGGTTCGGGTAAAACCACTCACTCGGGTAAGCTGGCCAATTATCTCAGGCGCAAAAAAACAAAGAAGCCCCTGCTGGTGGCATGTGACGTATACCGTCCGGCGGCTATCAACCAGCTGAAAGTGGTTGGTGAGCAAATCGGGGTAGAGGTGTACACCGAAGAGGGTAACCAGGATCCGGTGGCTATCGCCAAAAACGCCGTGGCCCACGCCAGGCAGAATGGCTTCAACGTGGTAATTGTCGATACTGCCGGTCGTTTGGCGATTGACCAGGCTATGATGACTGAGATCCGCAATATTCATGCGGCTATCGAGCCGGATGAAACCCTTTTTGTGGTGGACTCAATGACGGGTCAGGATGCGGTAAATACCGCCAAGGCCTTTAACGATGTGCTGAATTATGAAGGAGTAATACTTACTAAGCTCGATGGTGATACGCGTGGTGGTGCCGCTCTTAGTATTCGCTCGGTAGTACAGAAACCGATCAAATTTATCGGTACCGGCGAAAAGATGGAAGCCCTCGATGTGTTTTATCCTGAAAGGATGGCTGATCGCATCCTCGGTATGGGTGACGTGGTATCGCTGGTGGAGCGCGCCCAGGAGCAGTTTGATGAAGAAGAAGCACGCCGCGTTCAGAAAAAGATCGCTACCAATAAATTTGATTTCGACGATTTCCTGGGGCAAATCAAGCAGATTAAGAAAATGGGGAATGTTAAAGACCTCATGGCCATGATCCCCGGCATGGGCAAAATGCTCAAAAACATCGATATCGACGACGATGCCTTTAAGGGCATTGAGGCCATTATTTACAGCATGACTCCCGAGGAAAGGGGCAATCCTAAACTTATCAACGGCAGCCGCCGCAAGCGTATTGCCGATGGCAGCGGTAAGTCTATTCAGGATGTGAACCAGCTCCTCAAGCAGTTTAACGATATGAGTAAGATGATGAAAATGATGCAGGGGGGAGGTGCCAAGCGCATGGCCGGCATGATGAAAGGCATGAAAGGCGGCCCCATGTAAGAGCTCATAATATTCAGAAATCGCAGTAGCAATTCCCAAGCAGTAGCAGTAATATGATCATACTCGACGGCAAAAAAACGTCAAAAGAAATCCGCACTGAAATTGCGGAAGAAGTAAAGACTCTCAGTGCCAAAGGGGGTAAAACCCCGCACCTGGCGGCAGTGCTGGTAGGCAACAACGGAGCTTCCATCACCTATGTCAACGCCAAGGTGAAGGATTGTGAGGAGGTGGGCTTTAAATCCACCCTCATAAAGCTATCAGAAACTATTTCGGAAAAGGAATTGCTGGCCGAGGTGGATAAGCTCAACCGCGATGAGGATATCGACGGTTTTATTGTGCAACTGCCCTTGCCAAAGCAGATTGATGAGCAGAAAGTTATCATGGCCATTGACCCTGATAAGGATGTGGATGGCTTTCACCCGCAGAACCTGGGTAAGATGGCCCTGAACCTGCCCACCTACCTGCCTGCAACCCCTATGGGCATTATGGATCTGCTCGATCGCTATAATATAGAAACCGGTGGTAAGCACTGTGTAGTGGTAGGACGTTCTCATATTGTGGGGCTGCCGGCCAGCATTCTGATGGGACGCAACCATTACCCGGGCAATGCCACCGTAACCCTCACTCATAGCCGCACTACCAATTTGAAGGAAATTTTACAGGACGCCGATATTATTATTGCGGCCCTGGGTAAGCCCAATTTCATTACCGCCGATATGGTGAAGGAAGGGGTAGTGGTTATCGATGTAGGTACCACCCGGGTAGTAGATAAGTCAAAGAAATCAGGTCACCGCCTGGTGGGCGACGTAGACTTTGAAGCGGTTTCTAAGAAGGCGGCCTATATCACGCCGGTTCCTGGTGGGGTAGGGCCAATGACCCGGGTTAGTTTGCTCAAAAACACTTTGATGGCCGCCCGCCATAAAGGCTTTGAAAATTAAGCTAAAAGACCCCGCCAAAGCGGGGTTTTTTTATGGGCTTTTTTTTTAGCTGATTATTCAGATACTGGCGCTGGCTTTTACTGGTGGCCCGGTAATTCATCCAGCGACATTTTCCGCAACTCCTCCTTGTTATTATTGAAAGATGATGACTTGCCCAGATTGGCAGTAAGTTCATTATGGTCGATGGTATACATCGCACCGGTAAGGGGATCCACTATCAGGTTGCCCGTGTTATACCAGCCATCCACCTGGAAAGTGATTGGCAGACCTACCTCCTCGCCATTGTCGCCGCTGAAGAGCACGCTGTAGTGTGCCTTTGTAAAGTAACCGCTACCCGAATAGAGATGGATGGTCTGGGGGGGGCTGCCAGAACTAATCTCCCTGTGATCCCGATCGTAAACCCTGAATTGCGCTCCCTGTGGGTTAGAATTGATCCTTACATCGTAACTGCTCTCGCTGAATATAGTACCACAGGATGAGAGCAAACACATAATGATGAAAAGACCGCCGCTAATTCTGAACCTATACCAATATTTTTAAGCTTTAAGGAGGTGGGAGGCCTTTATAATTTTTTAAGGTAAAAATTACGCTTGAATTCACCTAAATAACATTGGTTCTTGTCGGAGTACTAGTGTTTCATGCGCCGATCCATATCGCGCTTGATGTCCTTTTCCTTAATAGAGTCGCGTTTGTCATAAAGCTTCTTACCGGTGGCCAGGGCAATTTCCATTTTGGCCAGGCCTTTGTCATTGATGTAGAGGCGCAAGGGGATAATAGTGGTGTTGCCCCCTTTTTCAATGCTTTGCTTTATCTTTTTCAGTTCGCGCTTGTGCAGCAGTAATTTACGCTCCCGTGCCGGGTCGTGGTTCATGATATTACCATGGCTGTATTCGGCGATATTCATATTTTTTACGTAGAGCTCTTCCCCCTTAAAGTAGCAGTAGCTCTCGGGCAGGCTGGCCTTACCTTCACGGATCGATTTTATTTCGGTACCCAGTAGTTTAATGCCAGCCTCATACTTGTCGAGGATATTATATTGAAAACGCGCCTTGCGGTTTTGGATGTTGATATGATCTTTTGCCATAGCGGCAAAGATATAAACTCACGGTTCCTTATTTTCGCGGCAAATTGCCCACATGTACAAAAGTTTAATTCGCCCCCTTCTTTTTACCGCCGATCCCGAAACCATTCACCATCGCGTTTTTAAATGGACCAAAGCGGTAAACCGCCTGCCTTTGGCCCCCGCTATTATTCGCGGTTTATACCGGGCGCCTCAGCGGCCGGTGGAGGCATTTGGCCTGCAGTTTAGTAATCCCCTGGGGCTGGCAGCTGGCTTTGACAAGGATGGTAAGTTGTACGAAGAACTGGCAAATTTTGGCTTTGGGTTTGTTGAAGTGGGGACGGTTACCCCTAAACCGCAACCGGGCAATCCGCAGCCACGGCTTTTTCGCTTACCTGCCGATCAGGCGCTCATCAACCGGATGGGCTTTAATAATGAAGGGGTGGATGCCCTGGTGGAGCGTTTGAAAAAGCGCCGCAACAAACAACTAATCATCGGCGGCAATATTGGCAAGAATAAGGTGACCCCAAATGAAGAGGCGGTTAATGACTACCTCTATTGCTTTGAAAAGCTTCATCCCTATGTCGATTACTTTGTGGTCAACGTTTCTTCGCCTAACACTCCCAATTTAAGGGCTTTACAGGATAAGGAGCCCTTGCTGCACATTCTTAATACCCTGCAGCAACGCAACCAGGCGATGAGCATTAAGCGGCCGATATTACTGAAGATAGCGCCGGACCTCACTGACGGCCAGCTTAATGATATTGTTGAGATTTACGAGGAGAGCGGCATTAGCGGTGTGATCGCCACCAATACCACCATCGATCGCAGCCAGCTCACTAGCAGCACAGCTGAAGTTGAGGCAATAGGGGCCGGAGGGCTCAGCGGTAAGCCCTTAACCGACCGCTCTACCGAAGTAGTACGATACCTCTACGAAAAGTCGGGGCAGAAGATGGATATCATCGCGGTGGGAGGAATCTTCACCAGTGCCCACGCCCGTGAAAAGCTCAGTGCCGGCGCACGCCTGGTACAGGTCTATACCGGCTTCATTTATGAGGGGCCGGCCATGATTCGCCGTATTGTAAAAGATATCTAAAAACATATCGCTCCTTAGCTGGAGCCATTGCGCGCCTGACTCACTGAGTCAACCAGTCTTTTCATCTCATCCTTAAGGCTGGTAATATTTTCCTCGAGGTCATTGATGCGTTGATTGATGGCGATATTCTCCTTCAAAAATGAAGAAGTGATCTTGGCTTCCACTTTCCACACTTCCAGAACCCGCTCCACATTGATATGCATATCCTGGTAAGTGTTGTTATCGCTGCGCAGGATCAGGCTGAAGTCGGGATCGTTGTGGTTAATAAAAACCCTCTTTACGACGATGTCATCCTGGGTTAGCAGTACGTAAATTTTACCCTCAATGATATCTTTTACGCTGTCGACGCCTGAGACTATCAATTTGTCTGACTCGTAAATACTGGGAACCATGCTGTCGCCCGACACTTCAAAAATGCGGAAGTTGCCCTTTTCGAAACCCGGTATTTTATAGAGTTGCAGGGTTTCGAGGTACTCAGTGTCTTTGTGGTGTTTTATATAATCGGCGTGAACCTTTCGCTCGATCAGGGGAACAAAGTTGGCTGTGTTGTAGCGACTGAAAGTGTCTTTGCCGTGTACCAGCCAATCGAGACTCACATCAAAATTTTCAGCCATCTTTTTAAGGAAGTTGATAGAAACGGAACTTTTTCCTGACTCCACCAACGATACAATGCTTTGGGTAACTCCCAACTTACGGGCCAGCGCAATCTGGGTTAACCCATATGCCTTGCGCAACGACCGTATCCGTTCTACCACGGTGCGGGTTTTCTCTCTGTTCTTAGTCATCTTTACAGCAGTTAGGACATAACCGTTACGGCTATATTGAGGGTAAAAATAATACAGATTTCTAATTCTGTGAATAGGATATGTTATCCTTTAGTTATCAACCCCTTAGGTCTATAATAGACTTATTGGTAAACGCAATATCGCTTTAGATACCCGTTAGCACTGGTGACCTCAGTGATGATCAGCGCTCTGTGATTCCCTGAACGTTTAAGACCCGGACGCCAGAGAATTGAACTGATTGAGGTGCTTTTTCAGATCGGATAATTCCTTTTCCATCCGATTCAGCCTGGCGGATTGTCCGCTGTATTGATCTATTAGCCGGGCGGTAATTTTTGACCGTACCAGCCACAATTGTTGTATGTCTTCCCTCGCCCGCCATTCGTCACGATAGAGGTGATTGTCGTGTTGAAGGATAAGTTTGCCCGTTTCTTTATCCGGCATCAGCCTGGCAATACCGATGTCATTATCATGGACCAGCACATAAATCAACCCGGCTTTGAGTTCTGCGGTCAGGGGAAACTCTTCGCAGATAATTTTATCGCCCTGGCAGATACTGGGTTCCATATTATCATTAGAGACGGTAAAAATGCGGAAAGTTCCCTTTTCGAAGCCGGGAATCTTGTAATGCTGCAGCTTTCTCAGGAAGCCGGAATCGTGCAGGGCCTGTGGATAACCCGCTGCCACCTGCTCGTCGACCAGGGGAATAAAATCATTCTCAGGACAAATCTTTACATAATTTTCATCACCATAAATAATCCAGTCGCAGCTTACATGGTACTTTTCGCTAATTTTCTTCAGTAAATCCATCGAAAGTGAACTGTGACCCGATTCTATCAGGGATATTACGCTCTGGGAAATACCAAGTTGGTTTGCCATCTCAACTTGTGACAAATTATGAGCTTTACGAATCTGCTTTATGCGATTTTTCATGAGTGAGGTAACTTAGCGTTTGTCCTTTCTACAATGCCACCCAAGGTGCCTCCTGCAAAAAAAATAACTATTTGTGGTCAGGTGAATATTGATATGCTAAATTAGATTATCTCCTTATTTAGGATTCGGCTTACAAATTATGAAAATTTCAAATTTAATTGCCGAATTATTCGATCTATGGTATTGATTGACTGGATGATCCGACTGCCATACCAGCTGAAATTTTGACCATTCACTATTCGATATTCCTTTTTGTCGTATTTATCTGACAAGTAAAAAAGCTCTGCCGTTGAGAAACAGTAAGGTTCCGATGTTAGAAATACTACTTCAGCATCACTTTTAGCGATTGCGGTCTCATCCATGGTAGGGTAGCGGCCATTCGTATCCTGGCAGGCATTTTCAAAGCCGGCACTTTTCAGAAGCTGGCTAATATAGGTGTCGCGGGAAGCCACCATATAAGGATCCTTCCAGATCACAAAGAGGAAGCGCAGGGGCCGGGCCAGGCGGGGTAACTGTGCCCAGTCATGGTCAATTTGCTGCACCAGTTGCAAGGCAGCCTCGCTCCTGCGACAGAGGGCACCAATGCCCAAAATCATTTCCCGGGCGGTATGCAGGGAGTTAACATCACTTACCCACACCGGTACTTCAGCGGCCAGTGCTTCCACCAGCCCGGGCGGATTCTCTTCTTTGTTGGCGATTACCAGGTCGGGATCCAGGGCCAGAATCTTTTGGATATCGAAGTTCTTGGTGCCGCCAACTACCGTTTTGTTTTCCAGCAATCCCGGGGGTTCCACACAGTATGCCGTTACTCCCACAATCTGCTCTTCCAGTCCCAAAAAACATAGGAGTTCGCTTTGAGAGGGAACCAGCGATACTATCCTCTGCGGGGCAGAGGATAGTACTATTTTCCGCTTTAGCTGATCTTCAAACGACATCAGGATAAGGCCCCGATAATATCGTGTTTGGTAATGATATGATGCTGGCCATCGGGCAGGTTCACCAGCACTGCATTGTTTTCCTTGCTCAGTTGGGCTGCTACCTTGCTGATATCATCTTCTGCCTTAACTTCCGGATAAGGCGCTTCCATTATTTCGCTCACAAACTTTTCGGCAATGCCGGGGTCGTTCAGGAGCTTCTGAAACAGCCGGCTATCGTTGAGCGAGCCACTAAATTTGCCACTGCTATCGGCTACCGGCATCTGTGAAATGTCGTACTGCTGCATCTTCTGCACTGCATTAGATACCAGTTCGTCTTCCAAAGCTACTACCAGGCGCTTTTCACCATGGGCTTTTACCAGGTCATAGGCGGTGGACTTTTCGTTAGTCAGAAAACCGCGCTCACGCATCCAGTCATCGTTGTACACCTTACCTACGTAGCGGCTGCCGTGGTCGTGAAACAGTACCACCACCACATCATCTTCGGTTAGTTCATCCTTCATCTGGCGGATAAGCTGGTAGGCCGAACCGGCTGAATAGCCCAGGAATAGACCTTCCTTACGTGCCAGTTCACGGGTTACCAGAGCACCGTCTTTATCAGTCACTTTTTCGAAATGGTCAATCACTCCGAAATCAACATTTTTTGGCAGGATGTCTTCGCCAATACCCTCGGTGATGTAAGAATAGATCTCCTTTTCGTCAAACTCACCGGTTTCATGGTATTTTTTAAAGACGGAGCCGTAGGTGTCGGCACCCCAGATCTTGATGTTGGGATTCTTTTCCTTGAGGTATTTCCCCACACCTGAAATAGTGCCACCAGTGCCTACTCCCACCACAAAGTGGGTGATTTTTCCGTCGGTCTGCTCCCAGATCTCCGGGCCGGTTGATTCATAGTGCGCTTCGCGATTTCCGAGGTTATCGTACTGATAGGGATAAAAAGAGTTGGGAATCTCCTTGTTGAGTCGTTCTGCTACAGAATAGTAACTGTCAGGATGATCAGGGGCCACGTTGGTAGGGCACACATGAATTTCGGCGCCCATAGCCCGCAGAATATCCATTTTTTCCTTACTCTGCTTGTCACTGAGGGTGCAAATGAGTTTATAGCCCTTTACAATGGCAGCGAGGGCCAGCCCCATGCCGGTGTTGCCAGAGGTGCACTCGATGATGGTACCCCCTGGTTTCAGCAGGCCTTCCTTTTCGGCATTCTCCACCATTTTGAGCGCCATCCTGTCCTTTACACTTTGCCCGGGGTTGAAATATTCAACCTTGGCCAGTACGGTTGCGGGGATGTCTTCGGCAATCTTATTCAGGCGAATAAGGGGCGTGTTACCGATAGTATCAAGAATATTGTTGCAGATTTTTTTGTCGTTCTTCAACTCAGAGTATGTTTTTATGGGATTATCGATTTTACAACTGCAAAATTAATCAAAGCGAATGGCTTTAACAGGGGAGATGCGGGTAATTATCAGCGAAGGCAAAACCAGGCATACCAGGCAGATAAGCATGGTACCCAGGTTTAAGGCGAGAATGTGCCAGGGATTAAGGTCAATCGATACCGCACCTACGTAGTAAACGGCCGGATCGAGCTTTACCAGCTTAAATTCCTGCTGCAAGAGGCAGAGGCCGATACCAATCAGGTTGCCGTAAAGCAGGCCCCGTCCGATCAGGAAAGCAGAGTTAATCAGGAATATCCGGCGGATGCTGCCATTGGCGCTGCCCAGGGCCTTGAGAATACCAATCATACGGGTGCGCTCCAGTATCAAAATTAGCAGGGCAATACTCATATTTATAGTAGCCACAATAATCATGATGCCAATCACAATGATAATATTGAGGTCAAAGAGATCCAGCCATTGAAACAGCTGTTCGTTGAGCTTGCGTGCGGTAATGGCATCGAGGTCAAAGGGCAGGGCCAGGCGAATTTCGGCGGCGGTGGCGGTAGCTTTATCCGGCTCGTCGATAAAGAGCTCGTAACCCGATACCTGGCTGCTGTCCCAGCGGTTCAGGCGCTGCAGATGCCGCAGGTCGCCAATTATAAAGTTGTTGTCAATTTCCTCAAAGTCGGTTTGGTAAATCCCGGCAGCGTAGAACTTTCGCAGCAGTGGGGGACGGCCGTCCTGGCGAACGAAGTACATATTAAAGCGCTGGTTGAGTTCGAGTTCCAGGCGGTCAGCCAGGCTCTGGCTTATCAGTACCGAGTCGTTGAAATCACCATGCTGATAGTCGGGGATGATACCGGCGCGGAGATAGTTGCGAATGCTTTGCCAGTGATATGTGTGATCAACCCCCTTAAGGATTACCCCTTCAAACAGTTCATCGTTTATTATGATACCCGCCTTGCGGCCAAATGGCTGCAAATATTTAATGCCGGGGGCCCTTTTAAGACGGGCCAGGCTGCTGTCAGCCAATTGGCTGGGACCCTGCTCATAGGTGGGGTTGGGCTGGTAGTTGAGAATTTGAATATCTCCACCGAATCCGGTTACTTTGCCGCGGATTTCTTTGCGCAGGCCGTTGCCGGTAGCGAGGGCGATAATCATGATGATAACGCCGATGGCAATGGCCCATACCGAGATCCTTACCACCGGTCGGGTAATTTTTTTGGCCGCAGTTTTGCTCTTTACGATGCGGTTGGCAATAAAATATTCAAAATTCAATCTTATGCAGTTATTTTCGGGAAGCGCCAAATATAGCTATTTGCTGCTCGCGCTTTGGCTGATGCCCATACTGGCAATGGCGCAATTGCGCACTTCTGATTCCGTGTTGGTTGGTGCCGAACGACCTGGTGCCTTCCTGCCTATCCTTCACGGTAAAAAGGTGGCGGTGGTAGCCAACCAAACTTCACGGGTTTATGAGCAACACCTGGTAGACTTCCTGATTGAAAATAAAGTGGCAGTGCAAAAGGTTTTTGCGCCAGAACACGGTTTCAGGGGAACCGCCTCCGCCGGAGAAAAAATTGCCGATGGTCGCGATGCCAAAACGGGCCTGCCCATCATTTCCTTATATGGTAGCAATAAAAAGCCCACGGCCGCTCAGCTGGCCGGAGTAGATATTGTGATCTTTGATATTCAGGATGTGGGCGCGCGCTTTTACACCTATATCAGCACCATGAGCTACGTGATGGAGGCCTGTGCCGAAAACCAGCTGAAGATGCTGGTGCTGGACCGTCCCAACCCGCATGGCTATTATATCGACGGACCCATACTGGAGCCGGGTTTTGAATCATTTGTAGGAATGCACCCGGTGCCGGTGATCCACGGGATGACTATCGGTGAATATGCCCGCATGGTCAATGGTGAAGGTTGGCTGGGCAATGGTCTGCACTGTGATCTGGAAGTGGTGGAACTGAGGGGCTGGGATCATCAGACGGCCTATGAATTGCCGGTGGCCCCCTCACCCAACCTGCCCAATCAGCGCGCCATTGTTCTTTATCCTTCGCTGTGCTTTTTTGAGGGCACTAACGTAAGTATTGGACGCGGTACCGATAAGCCTTTTCAGCTGCTGGGCGCTCCTTATTTTGAAAATACCGAAATCAGCTTTGTGCCCAGCAGCAGGGAAGAAGCCAAATATCCCAAGTACGAAGGCGAAACCTGCTATGGTTTTGACCTGGGTGCCTTCGCCGATTTTTATATGGAGGGGTTGGGAGAGCTTTACCTCTACTGGCTGACGGAATCATATCGCCAGGCTCCGGATAAGGCGCAGTTTTTTCACAGCAACCTCTTTTTCGACAAACTGGCGGGTACCAGTCAGCTGCGCAAGGATATAATGGCCGGTAAGTCAGCCGCCGATATTCACAGCAGTTGGGAGCCAGGGCTGGAGCAGTTCAGAAAGCTTCGTCGTAAGTACCTGCTCTATTCTGAGTTTTAGGCAAGCTGCTTTACTTCAGGCGTTCTTTTATCCTTTCCACCATTTCAAATACGGCCGGGCAGCCTTCAGCGTTCTTTTGCGTGAGCCCTAAAATCTGGTGCATTTTATTGCGATCGGTATGGGGAAACTCCCGGCAGGCCTTGGGACGTATGTCGTAGATGGAGCAATAATTGTCTTCACCCAGGAAAGGGCAGGGCAGCTGTTGCAACACCCAGTCGCCATCTTCATCTATCCTCAGGTATTCTTCACTAAACTGGGCGGCCTTCATGCCAAAGTGCTTACTCAGCCGGCTGATATCGCGTTCAGTAAAGAGGGGGCCAGTGGTTTTGCAGCAGTTGGCGCAGCTCAGGCAATCGATATGTGAAAAGGCGGCTTCGTGTTCCTGCTGAAATAGCTGGTCGAGCTGTTTGGGTTTCACCGTTTTTAAGCGGCGAAAAAATTTCTTGTTTTCCTTGCGGGCGGAGCGTGCCTGCTGCCTGAACTTTTCGAGATCCATTATTTGCCGCGACCCTGCAAAACGATAAGTACCGTGTAGATCAGGATTTTGAGATCGTTGAAGAGATTCATGTTTTCGATGTAAATCACATCGTACTTCAGGCGCTCTACCATTTCATTTACATTTTCGGCATAACCGAACTTCACCATACCCCAGGAGGTGATACCGGGCTTTACTTTTTGGAGGTAGCGCACGTGCGGGGCGCTGAGGCTGATCTGCTCGATGTAGTAGAGACGCTCAGGGCGTGGTCCTACAATCGACATTTCACCGGTCAGTACATTCCAGAATTGGGGCAGTTCGTCAAGACGGTACTTGCGCATTATCCGTCCCCAACGGGTGATGCGGCTGTCATTTTCGCTGCTCAGCATGGGGCCATGACGCTCCGCATCCTGGTACATGCTGCGAAATTTGATGATGTTGAACTGATGTCCATGCAGGCCTACCCGTTGTTGTCTGAAAAAGATGGGGCCGGGGCTACTGAGTTTCACCATAATGGCGGAAAGCAGCAGCAGTGGCGAAAACAGCACAAGCAACAGCAGCGATACCACAAAATCAAACAGGCGCTTTACCACCTTTTGCCAAAGCGGGGCCAGCTCGTGGTTGATTTCAATCAGGGGGGATGACGCCAACGACTGCAGCTTCACTTTTCCGGATATAATGTCGTAGGTGTCAGGGATCATCTTGACCTTAACGTCGGTAGCCTCTAAAATATTGACTATGGTCTCAAGTTTTTCGTGTTCGGATGATTCAATGGCAATAATTACCTCCTCGATTTCGTGCTCTTTAATAATGCTTTCAAGCTCCTGGTGGGTGCCCAGGTGTGCCAGGTTTTTCTCTACCAAAAAGCGGATGTTATTGTGGACACTCACAAAGCCGATAAAGCGCTGGCCCAGGCGGGCGTGCAGCCCCAGGTCACTGAGCAGTTGAGCCGCTTTTTCATTGCTGCCGATGAGCAGGGTGTTGAACCAAATTTTGCCGTGGCGGATGCGGTAGGCGGTGCGGCTGCTGAGCATACCCCTGAAGAGGGTGGTGAAAAAGAAATGACTGCCAAAGTAAACCAGGAAGGCGCGGTAATAGTCGGTATAGTTAGTTACAAAATCATCCAGCATCAGGGCGAAAAAGATAAAAATCGAGCCCAGCAGGGAGGAATTAAAGCTGTAGACCACTTCCTTGAGCCGGGAGCGGCGGTAGATATCGCGGTAAAAATTGGTGATCAGGTATACGGTAACCCAGAAGATGGGGACCAGGATGAGGCCCAGGTAGTACTGCTGTTCCTGGGGGAGGTTTTGCAGCGAAAAGTCAGCACCCATAATCGAAACCCGACGGTAGTAGAAGAGCAGGGTATAGCTCAGCATGGCGGCCAGCAAATCCCAGAAGATATACTTTGATCGCTGAAGGCCTTCGTTTTTCTTCATTGCGACTTAGTAGACCAGTTTGATGTTATCGATATAAATTTTGCCCACTGCCTGGCTGTCATCATGTTGAGAGGTGAAGAGCAGCTTAAAGCGTTCGGCATTGGTAAAGGCAGTGAGTTCGGTAACCAGATTGATGTAGATTTTATTCCACTCTTCACTGGGGTTTACAAATACGGTGGGCTGCTCAACAATCTGTCCCGGCACTTCGGCGATTACCCCAACCAGGAAGCCCTGGTTGCAGCGGTAGGTAAGCTCCACATATACGTTGTCGCCATTGGTGGGAAGCTGGTAGGCGTTGCTGGTGGCAATTTTGGCAATACTGTTTTTGCTGTCAGTAAAAATTGCACCGGCTTTACCATTGTTTTCACCGGGTCGCTGGGGGTTGCTAAAGGTGAGGGCCGTGTCACTGATAATACGTATAACGGTATCGCTTTGAGCGGTGGCTTCCAGGTTGAGACCGGCCCCGTCAAAATCTTCCAGAATCTGCACCTCGGCCTGGCGGTCATACTGGCTGCGAAGATTACTCCAGTGAAGTGTATCAGGCTTGCCATTTGCCGAAGGGCTGAAATTTACATTGCGCACAAGGCCTTCGTAGGAAGCATAGATCACCCGGCTGGCAGTCATGCCATTGAGCTTAATGCCGGGCAGCAGTTCTACCTTGTTGTCGCCCTCTTCCAATACCACGGGCACGGTGGCAGGAAGCTCAAAGGTGCCGGCGCTTTTGCCATTTACAATCACCCACACCGCCGAAATGGCGTGATGCAGGCTACCGTCTTTGCTGGAATCGCGTTCGGGGTTATGCTTCAGGTCAATGGCCGGAATATCCAGGTATAGCGGTTGCTGCGCCTGGTATTTTTCTGATGAACAGGAGCCAAAAATCGTTAATGCCAGTAAAACAAGCAGGCTGGCTGCCGGGTAATTTTTGCCCATAGAGGTCAGGCTATAATGTTTAGATTGAGGTTAATGCGCTCCAGGATCTGGTGTGCTACGTCGAGGGCGCGATAGCCATCCTCAAGGGTAACGCTGGTTTCCTCCTTTTTATTGATTGCTTCGGCAAAAGATTTGAGTTCTTCCTGAATGGCATTGCTGGGGTGAGCCTCGGGTTTCTCAAAATAAATCTGTTTGCGGCGACCTTCACCGAGTTCCATAATCATGGCAAAGGGGTCGTCATCATCCACCTGATCTTTCATGCGAATTATCTCGCTTTCTTTGCTGAGAAAGTCGATGGTAACGTACGCATCACGCTGAAAAATGCGGGTTTTGCGCATATTTTTCATGCTCATGCGACTGGCGGTAAGGTTGGCCACACAACCATTGTCAAACTCAATCCGGGCATTAGCAATGTCGGGGGTATCACTCACCACTGCCACACCACTGGCGCTGATCTTTTTGATGTTTGACTTTACCAGGCTCAGCACAATGTCGATGTCGTGAATCATCAGGTCGAGAACCACCGGCACGTCGGTACCACGGGGATTAAATTCAGCCAGGCGGTGAGTTTCAATAAACATGGGGTTCTGCACGTAGTTACGCGCACTCAAAAAAGCGGGGTTAAAGCGTTCTACGTGACCTACCTGGGCGCGAACCGAGGCTTCTTCGGTGAGCTTTATCAGTTCTTTGGCCTGGGCAGGGGTTTCAGTGATGGGCTTTTCTATAAAGATATGCTTCACATTCTGCAGGGCCTTTCGGGCACATTCGTAGTGATTGAGGGTAGGGGTAACGATATCAATCACCTCACAAGCCTTTATCAGATCATCCACACTTTCAAAGCGCGGCAAACCGAATTCCTCCGCTACTTTGGCCGCGTTCTCGTCATTGGGATCATAAAAACCCTGCAGTTGATAGTGATCCGGCAAATTGCGCAGGCATTTTAAGTGTATCTTTCCCAAGTGCCCGGCTCCGAGCACACCAATTTTGAGCATTCTGTGAATTTTACAGCAAAAGTAGTTTTTATGCGGTCTTAGCCCAAAGGGAATAGCAGTGGCTTTTCACAGACTTTTGTTGAATACATAAATTGGAGGCAGGGTGACATTAAAGCCACAAATGTTGATTTTTGCAGAATCATGAACGATCTACCACGACACCGAGGCCAACGCAACAAGTTGCTGAAGCTCCTTATCAACAAGGGAATCAGCGATCCGGCAGTGCTCAGGGCCATTCAGCGCATTCCGCGTCACCTTTTTATTGATTCCTCCTTCGAAGATTATGCCTATCAGGATCAGGCTTTCCCCATTGCCGCTGGTCAAACTATTTCGCAGCCCTATACAGTGGCTTTTCAAAGTGAATTGCTGGCCGTGGAGCCCGGTCATAAGGTTTTGGAGATCGGAACCGGCAGTGGTTATCAGGCGGCGGTGCTGCATGAGCTCGGGGCCAGGGTGTATACCATTGAGCGGCAGAAGGAATTATTTGACATTACCCGCCAGATGATGCAAAAGCTGGGCTATCAGTTTGTAATGAAATATGGTGACGGATTTGCCGGCTTACCCAGCTACGCCCCCTTTGACCGGGCCATAGTTACCTGTGGTGCACCTCATATTCCGCAGGAGCTGGTCAATCAATTGCGCGAAGGTGGTCGCCTGGTCATTCCGGTAGGGCAGGGCAGTCAAAAGATGAAGCTGGTGGAAAAGTTAGCCGGTGGCGAACTACGAGTCAGCGATCACGGCAACTTCCGCTTTGTGCCCATGCTCGGTAATCGCAATTCTTAAAAATCTTCCCTCACGGGGCTGGTCACTACCATGCGGTCGCCCAGCCAGGCCACGTCTACATTTAGCCTTACCCGGCTTTGGATGCGGCCATTGCGATACAAAAAAGTCGTTTGCACCGCATAAGTATCACGGGAGTTATTAAGGGCTTCATAGTGGGTGTTGAGATACTCAAAGCTGGCGCCGTCCAGTAATTCCTGCCGGTAGGCATCCTGCAGATTCATCACACTCTCCTGATATCGTCGGTATTTTTCACCAAAGGTGGCATTGATATGCAGCTTGGCCTCACTTTTCTGGTTAGGCGATAAGGGTTGCCGGTCAATAAGGGCGTGATATTCTTTGTCGCGGATATACTGCACCACCGCCGTTTGGGAGGTGTCAGTGATAAACCGGTAAAGGGTTTCGCCAAAGTTTTCAAAGTCCTCCTTGCTTTGGGCCTGGCCAAGCAGGGGAGTAAACAGTATTAACAGTAGAATTTTCTTCATCTTAATAATTATCTCCATCCAGTAAATCACCTAGTCCACCCAGTACACTGCCTTCGCCTTTGCGCTTGCCGCCCATTTTAGGAGCACTGGCAATAACGCGATCGGCTAGGCGACTGAATGGCAGGGACTGTACATAAACGGTGCCGGGCCCGCTTAATTTTGCCAGGAAAATTCCTTCGCCGCCAAAAAAGGCGTTCCGCAGCCCCCCGATAAACTCAATATCATATTGAATGCCATGGGTAAAGCCCACTATGCAGCCGGTGTCAATTTTGAGGCTTTCGCCGGCCGTCAGCTTTTTTTCAATAATGGTGCCACCGGCGTGGAGAAAGGCCATCCCATCGCCTTCGAGCTTTTCCATAATAAAGCCCTCGCCACCAAAAAGGCCGGTGCCCAGTTTTTTCTGAAATTCAATACCCACCGATACCCCCTTAGCGGCGCAAAGGAAGGCATCTTTCTGGCATATTACTTTATGGCCCATCTCAGCCAGGTTAAGCGGGATGATCTTACCGGGGTATGGCGAGGCAAACCAGGCCTTCTTCTTGCCGCTGCCGATGTTGGTGTAGGTGGTCATAAACAGCCCTTCACCGGTAAGAAAGCGCTTCCCCGCTGAAAGTACTTTATTGAAAATGCCTTTGTTCTGATTGCTGCCATCACCGAAAATGGTGTTCATCTCAATACCTTCATCCATCATCATCATGCTGCCCGCTTCGGCTACAACGGTTTCCATAGGGTCGAGCTCAATACCTACTGCCTGCATTTCCTCGCCAGTAATTTCGTAGTCTATTTCGTGGGTATTCATTTCTGATGAATTTATTTTGGGCGCTTAAAGATGCTAACAAAGCGCGATTTAGCCAAGCCACAACCTTAAGCTTTGTTACCCACCGCGATATTAGTCACTTTCCAACTGACTTAGAATTCCTTAAGTGAAGCCTTACAGCCTGGCTTCAAAATTGAAACCTGACTGTGTCTGCAATTTAAACAAGCTGCGTTGCCAGCTGCTTTCCTATTTTAGCTAATCTGCTAAGTGCTAATTCATGATCCAAATCCGCAAGCTGCATTTTTCCTACCAGAACAAACCGCCACTTTGTTATCAGTTTGAAGTGGCAAAGGGCGAAAAAATATGGCTGCACGGCCCCTCCGGTGTGGGAAAGACCACCCTGTTTAAGTTGCTTTTAGGCTTTGAAATACCGGAGCAGGGTGAAATAACTATTGATGGTGAAAATCTGGCGGCCGGCAATGTGTTTGCCCTGCGGCAGAAAATGAGCTATGTACCGCAGCAGCCGGTGTTGGGGAGGGGGCGCATTTGGGAGCTCTTCAGGGAAATCTTTGCCTTTAGTGGCAATAAGCAGTTGCAGCTTGACAGGGAAGAAGTGGCAGTATATTTAGAGAAATTTGGCTTAGCGGCAGCAATGCTCAACCAAAATTTTGAGGAACTTTCCGGGGGAGAGCAGCAAAGGGTAAGTATCATTCTAACCCTCTTGCTGAAGCGTGATATACTATTGCTGGATGAGGCCGTTTCGGCCATCGACCCCAGGCAACGGCAGCTAATTTTGCAAGAGTTGGCCCAAACCGATAAAACTATCTTACTGATAGCCCACGATGCCCCGCTGGTAAAGGAATTCAGAGCAGTAAATTTTGAGCAAATATTGACCAGCTAATGACCGAGGCCAAAGAAATATCCTGGCTCGCCCTGGGCGTTTGCTTTTTGTTGCTGATCATCCCCTTCGTGATTTTCCGCATTTACCGGGTGCCGATCTGGAAAAATGCCCTGATCTCTCTCGCCCGCATGACCGGGCAACTGATCCTGATTGGGGTGTTTCTGGAGTTTCTCTTTGAAAAAGACAATCCCTGGCTTACCCTGGGCTGGCTGCTGCTAATGGTGGCATTTGCCACCCATTCGGCCCTCAACAATAGCGACCTGAGGATCTGGAGGTTTTTTCCACTGGCCTTCCTGGCCTTTTTGATTGCCGGTTTTGGCATCCTGGCTTATTTCAACCTCTTTGTATTAAACCTGAAAGAGGTGCTGGCCGCCCGTTATGTAATAGCGGTAGGGGGGATGTTACTGGGCAATTCGCTTAAGGGCATAATTATCGGTATCAATAACTTTTACACCTTCATTCGCGAAAATGAAAGCCGGCACCAGTTTTACCTCGCTGCCGGCGCCACCAAATCAGAGGCGCTGCGACCATTCCTCAGGCGCAGTCTCAGCGAAGCACTCAAGCCTACTGTGGCCAGCCTGGCCACCATGGGTATTGTCTTTTTACCGGGTGTCATGACCGGGCAGATTCTCAGTGGGACCGATCCCTTACTGGCCATCAAATACCAAATTGCCATTATTCTCATCATTTTTGTGGCCACCACCCTTAGCATTACCCTGGCACTACTCTTTAGCTTTCGTTTGGGTTTTGACGAATATGGAGTTTTGAAGCGAGACATATTCCGTAAGAAATAAGGACTAATAAACCGAATAATTTATATAATTTTCACCCTATGAAAATCATATACCTCCTTAGTATTATTGTCATTTGTAGTAGTTGCCTCAAGGATCGCTGGAAACCTGATTCTTATGGAACCAAATTAAGCAG
>CAZUCA010000023.1:0-15943 GCA_964619125.1 uncultured Owenweeksia sp.
GTAATCCCTGAATGGTATTCGGGAAATGTCAAATTTACCTTTCAGAAAAACGAAATTCGCTTATATCTCGAAAATGATTGGGAAGAGAATTTGAGGAATTTAGATTTAAAATTAAAAAGAATAAAAACTGGGTACAACAACAAATAAAGGTAAGTCAGCTTTATTCCCGCTCCGGTAGCAGCTTTACGCTTGCCGGCCGGCAGGCATGGTGGACAGTGAAACCTTTCGATTCTTTACAACACCAGGGAAGAAGCCGCCAGGGAAAAGGAATTATGGACGCAGCCCTAAAAGCCATTCTTAACTTTGGCTTCAGGCAGTCAGGCAGTTATTTTTAAGAACTTTGGAGGCCTTTACCCACCGGGAAAACCAGGCTTCACAGCGGCTCTTGCTTAATAATGGCTTTAAGTTAATAGCCGGAAAAACAGACCAGCATAATGCCGACAATCAGGTATTTCAGATTGAAAACGCAAGCGCACATGCGGAGAGGCGCTCCCCTGCTTAAAGATTCCTTAAAGAATGCTAGTTTCGTGTCTGGTCCCGCATTTACCCAGGCCCCTGCTGAGCCGCCCTTACACCAGTAAAAAGTTTAAAGTTCAAATGACAGATTACATAGACGGTTTTGTATTTCCCCTTCCTAAAGTTCACTTGCAGGAATACCAGCAGGTGGCAGAAAAAGTAGCGGCAATCTGGAAAGAGTACGGCGCCCTGGCTTACCGCGAATATGTAGGTGACGATCTGACTTTAGAAGGAACCCGTTCATTTACGGAAGTGGTGGATCTCAGGAAGGATGAAGTGGTGATATTCGGCTGGGTGGTTTTTCCTTCGAAGGAGATACGCGATAAAGCCAACAAAGAGGTTCCTGAAGACCCCAGAATGGCGGAACTGCTAAACCCTTTGCTCAGCCCCGAAAGACTGATTTTTGACGCCGGCAGGATGATTTACGGAGGTTTTGAGCCCCTCGTTAGCAACCTTCAATGATCGGGATTCTGGTCATTCTTGCCGCCTCCTGGTTACTACTTTATCTCACCACGAAGCAGGACATCAGAGCCTTGGGCTTTTTGCCACTGACCAAGCGGCTAAAGCAATTTGTAATAGGGTTTCTTTTCACCGGCTTCCTCTGCCTGATGGCCCAGTATGCCGAAGCCTGGCTAAGATCGTCCGACTGGGTGGTAAGTAAAACTACCGGCAGTACCGTGATCTTAAAATCCTTGTGGTGGGATGTGCGGTCAGTAATAACGGAAGAATTGATTTTCAGGGGGGCGTTGCTCTATATAATCATTCAAAAGCTTGGCGCCCGAACCGGCATCTGGCTTTCGGCCGCCGCCTTTGGCGTATACCATTGGTTTTCCTTTGGCGTGTTGGGCCATTTTCCAGCCATGGTGGTAGTATTTATCGGCACGGGTTTAATGGGCTATGCCTGGGCACTGGCCTTCGTCAAAACCAGATCCATTATTTTACCCTTTGGCTTGCACCTGGGCTGGAATTTTGTCTATAACACCATCTTTTCCAAAGGGCCCCTCGGCACCCTAGTGCTGGTTTCGCAAGAAGGTCATGATTTAGACGGTTGGCCTTGGCTGTTGAATTTCCTCCTTGGCTTGGTCATCGTGCCCGTAGCAACGATAACTTTTGTGAACTGGGGTGTTAAGCAAAAGATGGTTGCGTAGCCGACAACCAAAGCAGAGTGCGTAGATTACCAGCTTAATCACACCTGTATAAGTTAACTTTTTTTGTGGTTGATTATGGAGACCTTAGCCATATCATGAGCGATTCTTCAAAATCTTTTAGTAGTATGGAGTTGAGAGCATTGACATTTAAGGAGGACAGGCAAAATGAACTTTTCCAATCGGAGGAAGCCCGGCAATTACTGGAAATGTATGATCAGTTCTATCATAAGGTGGGCTATCACTTTCCTTGGGTGGGTTACCTGATTGTAGGGGATGATAAAGTTTTGGGATCCTGTGGTTTTACGGGCAAGCCTGTCAATAGCCAAGTTGAGATTGCCTACTGGACCTTTAAGGAAAATGAAGGACGAGGCATTGCCTCCTTTGCCTGCCGGGAGTTACTTTCTATTGCCAAAAAGGAAGATGCCAGCCTGATCATAACAGCTAAAACTGCGCCCCAACACAATGCCTCCACCCACATCCTGGAGAAAAATGGTTTTGAGTATCGGCGGGTGGTGCAGGATGAGGAAATTGGCGATGCCTGGTTGTGGGTATGTAAGAAGCAATAACAGAAAAAGGATTTCTATACCGCATTTTCTTACCGCGATAGCCTCTGTTTGAGCAGGAGCTTGTCCACAATCATTATTAAGCTTCCAGGCCAGGTCATTACTATTGATATTGCCGTGGCTAAGCTTGTTCGTATGGGATTGATCGTGCAGAGAAATGACTTAACTTCATGCCAGTAAGAAGCGCCTATGCGACTTATAGATCTGCATTAATTTAACAAGGGCCCACTGAAGCATGAAAAAAATTGTCCTTCTTGTTTTGGCTTTGTCAGGCAGCGCTCTGAGCGCCCAGGAGTTAAAGCCTAATTCCCTGCAACTAAACTGGGGGCTGGGCCAGCTAATGCGACAGGACCTTAATTTTTCTCCCCTTATTCACCAAAAATGGTCGGCCCTGAATTTTGGTTTGATTTACGAACGATCAGGCAGGCTGGAGCAAATGGCGCTGGTGAAGTTTGGCCAATATCAACCCCAGGCAGGCGAAAGCTATGACTACCAGGCTACCTTTAACACTGAGACCCGCACCGCCCTCCCCCATAGTTTTACCATGCTTGACCTGCAATATGGCTTGGGCAAAAAAGTGCTCGAAAGAAATCACTTCAGCCTGAGCACCGGCCTGAAATCGCGCAACCGGCTGTGGTCTTCCTCCTACCAATTTGGAGACTCCGGCAGTTTTGGTTATTACTTTTCCTTTGGTCTCGACTTATGGCTAAAGGCAAAATATCAACTAAACGATAAAAGTGAACTTAGCGGAAATGTGGGACTCGCTCTCTTCTCATACAACTGCAGAAATCCCTACCTCTCCCAGGACGATTGGTACTTTGAAGACAACCTGGAGCACCGGGGCTTGCGGTCCTTTTTAAATTATATAAATGATGGCGAGTTGCAATCATGGGGAAGCTCACAGGTTTTTGATTTTGATATCTCCTATTACTATCGCCTCAGCCCAAAATGGCAATTGGGAGCCTCTTATTGGCTGTCACTCAATTTCAACCAAAGCCCCACACCACTTAACTCTGTGGAGAACCTGATTTACCTGGTGGGGAAATACAATTTCTGAACATGAAGAAAATTATGGCCATTTTCCTGATCGCCGTTGTTTTATCCGCCTGTAAAAAGACATTTTTTGAACCGGAACCTCAGGATAATCCCGAAGCACTTTTTGAGGAGTTATGGGGCACCTTTCAAAGTGATTATGCCGTCTTTGAAGAACGAAATGTAGACTGGGAAGAGCAATACACCCTTTTCAGGCCACAGGTAGATGCCAGCACCACTGAAGATGAGCTCTACCAGGTATTGACCCAAATGCTGGCCACCCTGAATGATGGACATGTGGACCTGATTGCACCCAACCGGAAAGTATTTACCTCCAATATCTACTACAATCGGGATAGTGAAGACAGTCTTTTTAACCTGGACCTGATAAAGTCAGACTACCTTACTGGCGAAGTGCTGGAAAGTGAATACGAGGGCAGCACCTACGGCATGATCGGGAACACCGGTTATTGGCACCTGAAGTGGATCTCAGACAATCTTTTGGATGCAGGGAAAATTCTCGATTATATGACGGCTGCCGAGGGTCTGATTATCGACTTGCGTAACAATGGCGGTGGCGATATGACCTACAGCTTTAGTGAACTGGGCCGCTTAACCGGGGAAAAACGCTTCACCCACCGCTCCAAAACCAAAAATGGTCCCGGCAGAGAAGATTACACAGATTGGTTCTCCTGGTATATCCAGCCTGAAACGCCCTATTTTAATAAGCCTATTGTGCTGATTACCGATCGCTACACCATTAGCGCCGGTGAAAGGACCACCATGATTCTTAAAACACTGCCCAATGTCACCCACATAGGCGATACCACTAATGGTGCCCATTCCACCAAAATCGGCAAGGAACTTCCCAATGGCTGGTATTATTCAGTGGCCCCTCAAAAAATAGAGTTTGCTGATGGTCAATCCTATGAGGGCATCGGGATGATTCCGGATGAATACAGCAAGAATACTATTAGCGAAGTACAATCGGGACAGGATAAAACTCTGGAACTGGCATTGTCAAAGTTCTGACGAATAAATACATGGGGGCCCAGCGATTTTGAAAAGCTGGTTTTAATGACAAAACCGGTGATAAACAAAGCCTCCGATAAGCACGCCTTCTGCTCTCAGATGGATTTGTCCAAACTCCCGGCAAATTCTAATTTCACCTCCGTCCTAAAACCTCTTTTACTATCAAGTATTCATTAGCATAAAGAACTAAATTGACATGAAAAGTTTTCTCTCTATCGCTGCCCTATTTGCCTGTTTACTGTCTTGCTCCGTTGATGATAAACCAGAAGCTCCTCCCAATCACCCTCAATTGAATATCACTTTTACAATGGATCCCACGGCCCCACGCCTTGACAACCTTGGCAATCCAGTAACGGTCCCTTCTGGCCATGCTGCCCAGAATCCTGACTTTGAAATCCTGGGGCTACATTTTATTGGCCTCTTTCCCGACAAGTTCACCCCTTTCGACCAAGGAGTAACGGTAATTTCAACCGCCACTACGGGGGCCGGTGGCACTACCGCTATCGATTTTGAGGACGAATTGTTTCTAAACGAAACTCAAAACACTATCAGCGTTCCACTTGGCGAGCTCACCGCAGGCACTTATGAATATTTCCGCAGCTCCATTGGTTTTCAGAAATACCACATAAGCTACAACCTGACCGGTGCTGCCGACAGCATTCCCAACTGGCCCCAAGGCGTAAGCGACAATATTGATGTTAATGCCACCCTGGCTTCTTTCTTGGGATATAACACCTATATCGACAATTACACCCTCGCGAGCCAAAGTGTAAGCGTAAAGGACAATAAAGCCCAGGGCTATTTTGGCCTGGAGTCGCAGGGAGAAATTGCTGGCTATCAAATCAATGAGGTGACCGAAGGGCAGACACCGCAAACCACCGTGCCCAATCCGATTGACGCTACTTCCCCGGTACCGCCCGGTTCCTGTGTGGTAACCGGCAAGTTTCCCTCTGCCCTGGTCATCCCTGAAAACCCTTCCAAGGATATAAATATCGAGGTGGTGATCTCCATCAATCAGAGCTTTGAATGGCAGGATGGCAATAGTAATGGCAAGTTTGAGCCTCTGCTGGGTGAAAAGGTAGTGGATATGGGCACCCGGGGGGTTTTTCCTGTCGTTTTATAATTCCAGGCAATCATTTATACTGAACTGGCTCATCAGAGCCTGATCTTAAACAATTTTAACTCACAAAAACCCCGGAGTTTCCCCCGGGGTTTAAAGATTATCAAATACACACTTCTTCTTCCTATGGCTGACTACCCCGGCACAAATACTGGTTGTCAACCAGTATACCGCTGCTAACGTCGATATGGGTAAACCAGCCGTAACGGGTACCGCCCACCACGGTGCCAATAAGGTCGGTGGCATTGCTGCGGGTTACTGACCACAGCAGGTTTCCACCGCTATCGAGCAGTTGCATATCCACTGCCAGGGTGCCGGCATTGTCATAAAAAAGGTGGCGGAAGGTGTACCAACCGGCACTTCCCACCGTGTAGTAGTTGCCGCCATTTTCATTCAGCAATTTAAAAGGGTTGGTGTAGAAATCGGCATTGTTGCTGGCATTCACCAGTAGTCCGTTACTGCCTACTACCCCCACATGAAAGATAAAATCACGTAGATGACTGGAATCCTGTTTGCTGGCGGCTACTGAAAAGTCAAAACCGGTACCATCGGCCCAGGCCGGATCGAGATAAACATCCAAGGAAGCATACCAACCGCCCGATGGCCAATCTGCCCTGTACTGGGTCGGCGAGGGATCATCGCCATAATAGCTGTAGGGTCCGCTGGCAGTTCCCGCGAATAAGGCATTCTCATCGGCAGCATTATACACCACGTTGCCGTAGCCACCCCCGAAATACCAGCCGGAGGCATCGGTGGAAAAGTCCTGGCTGTAGGAGGATGAACAACCACAGCTACCATCGGCATTGGGATAAATATCACCGTGGGCCAGATGGCTGGCCACTGCGGCTGATGCCACCGATACCGTCACGTAGTCGCCGTTGCCTTTTTTATGGCAGAGCTCTACTTTATCGCCTTTTTTATAGTTGAGATTTTCAAGGTCGCCAGCACGGGCTGATTCGTCTTTTTGGCAACTGGTAAATGCCATAGCAATCACCAGCAAGCCCATAAGAGTCTTTTTCATTGCAGGATAAGTTTTGGTTACACTCAAATCTACAAATAATTATACAAGATCCTGATTTACAAATCACTCTCTTGGTACTTTTATACAAAAACCCTGAAAGGGTATTAGAGTATTAACCTCCTATGCTCAGGAAATTGCTGCTGAAAATCTGCAACTGTAATCAGTTTAATACCCATCCGGCAGGCCCGACATAAATCTATATCTTCGCCCGCCTCAATCCCCTTCTGGGTCAACCTTCTGATTCTACTCTGTGATTTTAAGAGGAAGCGTGACTCTCCAGAACCTGAATTGCCAGCAGCAAAACACATAAAATAGTTAAATCCAGCGGTGGGAAACCGCTGTTCAAAATCTG
This sequence comes from uncultured Owenweeksia sp., assembly GCA_964619125.1. GTDB lineage: Bacteria > Bacteroidota > Bacteroidia > Flavobacteriales > Schleiferiaceae > Owenweeksia. The sequence goes on from CAZUCA010000023.1 coordinate 6,785, forward strand.
ACGCAATGAAACTAGCTTCAATTGATAACCATACCCGTGATGGCCAATTGGTGGTTGTAAACAAAAACCTAAGCCAAGCGGTGAAAGTACCTGAAATTGCCGCAACCATGCAGTCCGCCCTTGACAATTGGGCCACTACTGAAAGCCTGCTAAAGACTGTATACCAGAAGCTCAACCACAAAGAGCTTAGCGATACCATTGACTTTAATGCCGTAAGAGTTTTGGCGCCCCTGCCCCGGGCTTACCATTGGGCAGACGGCAGTGCCTACGTTACCCATGTTGAACTTGTACGGAGAGCCCGCAATGCCGAATTACCGGAATCATTCTGGACCGATCCCCTGATGTACATGGGTGCCTCCGATGCCTTTATTGGTGCAAACGACGATATTGAGATTGAAAAAGAAGAATGGGGTATTGATTTTGAATCGGAAGTGGCTGTTGTAACCGATGACGTACCTGCGGGCGCTTCCCCGAAGGAGGCCTTAAAGCATATTAAACTCATAACCATCATCAATGATGTCTCCCTGAGAAATCTGATCCCCAATGAATTATCGAAGCAGTTTGGCTTTTACCAATCCAAGCCCTGGACCAGTTTTGCCCCGGTAGTGGTTACCCCGGACGAATTGGGGGAGAGTTGGAAAGGTGGCAAGTTGCATTTACCCCTTTATTCCCGTCTCAACGGCAAACTCATTGGATCGCCCAATGCCGGTGTTGATATGACCTTTGACTTCGGGCAACTAATTGCACACGCCGCCAAAACCCGTTCCTTAGTGGCTGGCACGGTAGTAGGCTCCGGCACGGTAGCCAATCAAGGCAGCCCCAATGGCTCCAGCTGTTTAGCAGAAGTGCGCTGTTTGGAAGTAATCAATGATGGCAAGGCTTCCACTCCTTTCATGCACTTTGGCGACCGCATTGAGATTGAAATGAAGGATAATGAAGGAGAGTCCATTTTTGGTAAAATCAACCAGATGGTTAAGGAATATCAAAAATAGCCACCACTATGCTGATCTGACAGAGTAGGGAGGATCGATACTTCACTCTTCCGCAAATCTGAAATTACTACTGAATTCTACTCCCGAATAGCTAACTTAGGGTAGGATATAAGACGGCCTGCTAAAGGTAAAAGCTATTGTGGCTCACCTTTGCGAGGGTGCCTATAAAGTAGATTAAGTATGAAAGGGGTAGGCCGAAGTTTGCTGCTGTTAATTTTTCCGCTCATCATAGTAGCATGCCAGCATCATCGGTCCAAACCGGAAATTGCTACCATCGATCTCCGGCGTGGAAACCTGCTGTTGTGTGGCAGCGGTGAGTTTGGTGAAGTCAGCTTTTCATCTTCCTGTAAGCCAGAAACGCAGAAGGACTTCGAGTTGGCAGTATCATTGCTACATTCCTTTGAATACGACGAAGCCGAAAAAGCCTTTGTCAAAGTTATTGACGCCGACCCAGAATGTGCAATGGCCTACTGGGGAGTGGCCATGAGCATCTTCCATACCCTATGGGCGCCCCCTGACGAAGAGCAATTAAAAAAAGGTGCCGCTCTTCTGCAGGCGGCAACTTCCATCCCTAAATCCGACCGTGAAAAAGCCTACCTGGATGCCATAGGCGTGTACTTCAAGGATTGGGATAAAATTGACGCTACTACCCGGGCGGCAAAATTTACCCAAAAGATGGAGGAGACCTATCAGCAATACCCGGATGACAAGGAGGCGGCAATCTTTTATGCCCTCGCCCTCAATGCCACAGCCGATCCGGCCGATAAAGGCTATCGTAATCAGCGTAAAGCAGGTAACATACTGGAAGCCATTTTTAGCGAACAACCCAATCACCCCGGTATTGCCCATTATATCATCCACAGTTATGACAACCCGGTACTGGCAAAAAAGGCCTTGCCTACCGCCAGGAAATATGCCCAGATAGCGCCGGGATCGGCCCATGCCCAGCATATGCCTTCCCATATTTTTACCCGCCTGGGATTATGGGATGAATCCATTGCCTCCAACCTCAAATCCATCTCGTCGGCGGTGTGCTATGCCGAGCAGTCCGGCTTTGAAGGACATTGGGATGAGGAGTTGCACGGATTGGACTACCTGGTTTATGCCTATCTGCAAAAAGGCGATAACCAAAAGGCAAGCGAGGAAAACCAGTATTTGGGCAGCATCCAAAAGGTGTACCCGGTAAATTTCAAGGATGCCTATGCCATTGCCGCCATCCCGGCCCGCATAGCCCTCGAAAACAAAAACTGGCAGCAGGCGGCCGGGCTCGAACTTTCCACTATTGATTTTCCCTGGCAGCAGTTTCCCTGGCAAAAAGCGATTTTACATTTTACGCGGGCCCTGGGGGCTGCCCATCTGGGTGATGAAACTCAAGCCAACAGGGAAATCGCAACTTTGCAGTCGCTGCATGATGAACTGATCGACAGTGGAAACCAGTACCAGGCCAACCAGGTGATGATACAGCTTAAAGCCGCCCAGGCCTGGCTAAAATTTGCCCAGAGTAAGAATGACGATGCGATTGCCCTGATGGGGGAAGCCGCCATGATGGAAGAAAACAGCGAGAAGCATCCCGTTACTCCCTGTGAGGTGATCCCCGCCCGGGAATTATTTGGTGATCTGCTGCTGGCGTTAAGCCGTCCTGCAGAGGCTTTGGAAGCATATAAAACCGACTTACAATTTCACCCTCAACGGTTCAATGGTGTCTATGGTGCAGCGGTGGCGGCAAGCAGAAGTGGCAAACCGGAAGTAGCCAAAGAATATTTTGGATTGCTGCTGAAGCAGGCGGAAGCAGGCAGCTCTCAACGGCCTGAGATCATGGAGGCCAAGGCATTTCTACGAAATAGCTAGTTAGGCCACAAAGTACCCAGGTAGTAAGCTGCCTGCCAACTCACCTTTTTATTCTTCACCAGCAATTCATTGTATTTCAAACGGGCGTTGATAAATCCCAGTTCGCGGGAATTGACCAGGAATAGCGAGCTTTCGCCATTGGCAAATAGCTCCCGCTCTCCCGCCAGCAGGCCGGCATAATCCTTTACCGTTTGTCCGTAAACCTCAAGTTGATCGATACTGGTGCCCCACTCATTGAGGCTGGTTTTTGCCTGGTAGTTGATATTGGCCCGGGCCAAACCGGAATCGATCTGCGTCTCCTTTATTTCTAAATTTTTAAGCTGTAACTGTCCCCGCTCCTGCCGCAGAAAAAGGGGCATGCTGAAACTTAAACCCCAGCTGTAATTATTCAGAGAGTAGGTATTAAAAGGGTTATCGGGGCCGGCAGCGGCAATGGGGTTATAGTTTAGATCCAACTTCGGCTTTAACTGCTCCCGCAACCATCGCTGTTCAAGGGCCAGTTCCTGCTGCCGGTAATCGTATTGTTTGATGCGGGGATGAGCCGCCAGCAGGCTGTCAATTTGGGTGTAAAAAAAGGGATTAACCTGACTGATTTCAACCGCTTCAGGAGAAGGCGGAACAGTCGATAGATCAAGCTCCAATGGCACCAAACCCTCTGCCCAGAGGTATACCTCGAGCATGGCGGTGGCATTGGCATAATCTAGCTGCGCTTGCTGGTAATTGAGCAGACGGTTCTGTACCTGAATCCCGGCTTCGAGGGTATCAATAAAAGGACGGTCGCCCAAGAGGGCAGTTTGTTTTACGGCGGCAAAGCGCTCACGAGCTACCTGAAGCGCATTTTCATAGACCTGCAAATCACTGTGGGCCCAAAACCAGTCCCAATAAGCTTTTCCAGCTGCATGCAGCAAGTCATTTAGCATCATACGCCGCTGTGTTTCCGAGATATTCATAAAGTTTTTGGCCTTTCGCAATTCGGTGCGGCGCTTATCGATAAACAGCCGCTGCCCTATCGGTACCGAAATGCCGGCAATCCATAAGCCATCATCCGGCGTGCTTCTTTCCCGATTCAGATAATAACCCTGGTTTTGCTCATAGCCGGCCTTTAACTCCACCCCAAACCAGGTGGGTACCCTAAGGCCAGCATAGCTCCTGCTGTAGTACTGCGTACCATCAAAATATTTTTGGGTTATTTCAGCAATAGCGGCCGGATCAAAGAGGCCCCTGCTTTTACGAAGATTTGCTTCACCCATTTGCAGTTGTAAACCAGCCTGCAAAGCCATGGGGTGATTTTCCTTAACCTGATTAATAAAGTCATCGAAGCTGAAGATATAGACATTGCTATCCTGTCCGCGCACTAAAATGGCAGATAAAGTAAACAAGGTGATATAGATAATGCTCTTCATAGGTTTTGTCTGACTATCACTATATGAAAATCCCTTTACCGGGATTAAGGCTTTTGCTCCCCGGTTTTATCTTCCAGCTTATAATAGTCGGGGGGAAAGCCGTTGATCTTCCGCCACAACTCATACCAGATAGGTACGTCTTTCAGGAGAACCAGGTTTCGCGTACCGGCCCCCACCCGCAAAGCCTCAGGCCAGGGATGATCTTCATTGTCGGGTGCCACTAATACCCGAAACATGCCGTTATCGCTGATGAAATTGTCGATGGCAAAAACCTTCCCACCGAAGGTGCCATAACTGGTATTGGGCCAGCCGGCAAATACGATGGCGGGCCAGCCATCAAACTGGATGCGTACATCCTGACCCTTCTGCATCAGGGGTAAATCAATCGGCCTTACATACATCTGGATGGCCAGGTCGTAACGGGCCGGCATAATGCTGACTATCTCCTCGCCCTCCTTTAGGGTCTCCCCGATGCCAGATTGGATAGCCTTGGTGATATAGCCGTCCTGGGGAGCCGTGATATAATACATCCCGGTCCGCACCGAATAATTCATGTACTGATTCTGCAACTTGGTCACCACCGCTTCTGCATCATACATGGCCGAGAGGGCGGTAAACTTTTCAGACTCGGCTTTGGAAATCTCATCGCGGTATTGCCCCTGGATGGAAGAAATCTCTACCTGCGCGTTAATAAGGCGATTACGGGCAGTAAGGAGTTTGTTCTCCGCCGAAATCATTTCCGCCTGTGCCTTTTGCATGGTGAGCTTGCGGTTTTCCAGTTCAGTTTTAGACTTCAAACCGCTCTTGTACAAGCCCTCCATACGGTTGAACTGCTCCCGCGCAATCTCGTAGTTGAGAATTGCGGCCTGGTAATCAATGCTGTCACTAACTACCTTTAAGCGAGCCTGGCGCCGTTCATTCTTTACCTGCTCCAATTTCAATTTGCTGGTTTGCACCAGGGCATCAATCTGACTGTCGAGTGCTTTCACTTTTTCCATATAGGATTGCACCGACAGTTCTTTTGACTGTAACTGCTGCTCGGTACGGCTTAAAAGCTGGGGATCGAAGTACTCATCCTTGATTTCGGAAATATAGAGGATAGTATCACCGCGCTCTACAAAATCACCCTCCTGCACATACCAGCGCTCAATGCGGCCGCCAATAACGGAGTGAATGGTTTGAGGACGCTGATCGGGCCTGAGAGTTGTCACCTGTCCCTGCGAACGGATCGTCTGAGTCCAGGGAATAAACAGGATGATTAATCCCAAAACAAAGGCTATGCCCAGAATCCGTAGCAATACCCGTCCTGACCGCCTGGCCTCTACCTTGCGCAGGGCCGGGTAGCGGCTGCGATCCACGAAGTCATTGATACTATTGCCGGAAATATTAAGCATGGCTTTCCACATTAAAATTCAAAAGCTCCCTGATATGGGCGTAAGGTCCATGGGCTGTGATTTTGCCTGCTTCCATAATGGCAATACGGTCACATTTCCCGGCCAGGTAAGGGTCGTAAGAAGTGGTAACCAAAGTCCAGCCATGGTCTTTGCTGGTGATAAAATCAATTATCTCCCGGCGGTCACTGGCCTCGATATGCTCAAAAACGTTTTCGAGCAACAGCAATGCCGGCTTATCGGCGATACTGCGTGCCAGTAGTAGTTTTTGAATAATACTACGCGGCAGGCTTTTACCCACCGGGTCAAGCAAGGTATTGTAACCCTGGGGCAGGCTGTTCACGAAATCATCGAGCTTGAGCTTCCCGACGGCCCATTTTACATTCTCAAAAGTGGCTCCTTCCCTGCCCATGGTGATATTATCAAGCAAACTGCCTTCAAAAAGCAACTCCTGGGCAAGGCAGTCACCAATGTGGGCCCTGAGGCTATCAGAGTTCAGGCTGGTTGCTGAAAGTCCGTTATAGCTAAGGCTACCATCGTGCAACTGGTATAGACCGGCGAGCAGGTTTAATAAGGTACTCTTCCCCACTCCATTGGCACCGGTTATCAACAGGCGTTCACCGGCGGGAATAGTCAGGGACACTTCCCGGATAGCCGCCTGCTGCTGGCCCGGATATTTAAAACTGAGCTTATGGAGTTCTACCGTCATGCCCTTTGCCGGACCTTTGCTGGTAAACTCCCCTCCTCCCACCGGCTCCAGTTCAAGATCGGTGACCTGGCCAATCTTCTCCAGGGCGGTAAGCACATCGTAGATGGTTTGCAGGGTGAGGATCAACTTCTTTACCGAAGCCATGACCATCAGGATAATGATCTCGGCTGCCACAAACTGGCCGATGTTCATCTGCTGCTCCATTACCAGAATACCGCCGATAGCCAGTAAGCCGGTTGCTACCAGTACCTGGAAAACCACCATGAGTGAATACTGCTGCAGCAGTACCCCAAAGTGTTTCTGACGTGCCTTTAAGTAGTCGCCAACATGCCCGTCAGTGCGCTGCATGGCTAAATCGCTGGCACCGGCCAACTTAAAGGTGGTGTGGGTACGGGCCACCTCCTCCAGCCAATGGGCCACCTGGTATTTATACTTGGACTCTTCCAGGCTGGTGCGCATACCTCTTTTGGCAGTAAACCAGAAGATGGCTAATATCAGCAGCACGAGCAGCAAGCTAAAGAGAATGAAAAATGGATGGTAAAAGGATAGCAAAATCAGCCCAAACACCACCTGCAGGGCGGCAGAGGAAAATTCGATCAGAATTTTGGAGAGACCTTTTTGCACCGATACCGTGTCAAAAAAACGGTTCATCAACTCGGGGGCGTAATGCCGGTACAAGGCCTCCATACGAATGCGGGGAATGCGGTAGGCAAATTCAAAAGCAGCCCGGCTCAATATCTTTTGCTGCAGGTTCTCATCGATGCGCAGCTGAAAGATTTGCAGAATCCCGGTTATAGCTACGCCCAGTACTACAAACACTACCAATACCACCCAGGAAGTGCTTACCTGCCCCCCCTGTATGAGGTTAATAATAGCCTGGATACCCAGGGGCAGCGATAAGTTGACCAATCCGTTAAAGATGGAATAGACATAAACGTTAGTGATCTCGCGATGATCGGGTTTCAGCAGGCGCCAAAAACGCTGGGCTGGACTTAAGGAAGCTTCGCTACTCATTTTGAATCGTTAATAGCCTTTAAAACCATGTCTTTGTAAAACTCTACAATGGCATCCTCTCCCCTTACCACATCGGTGAGCCTGGGGAGATGCCGGGCAAAGTAGCGCTGCTGATGCGCTCCTTCCACAATGGTAGACACCAGCATATGTGGGTATTTGTAACCGGGATTGATTTCAAGGATTATATCACTTACCCGGCTTACCAGGCGTTTATAGCCCAGAAATACGCCATGCTGGTTATCTTCATCTACATCCTTGGTCATATAGGACTTGGCCGATTCGGATATCACAATGCGGTTAAGAGTGGTTTCATTGATATAGGCAAAGCTGCCATCTTCCACTACTTCTTCGGTAAGCAGGGTAATGGCCTTTTCCAAGCGATGATAAGGTGAAGGGATATTGGCCAGACCAAAAACAAGGCGATATTCCTGCCAGGCCCAGTACCAGGAAGTGATATAAAGCAGCAGCTTGTGTTTGCTCTCAAAATAGCGGTACACTGAGGCCTCGGTAGAGCCAATTTCGGCGGCCAGTTTGCGGAAAGTAAAAGACTCAAAACCCACCGCGTCAATCATGGCGATGCTTCCGCTGATGATCTTCCGGCCCAGTTTGCTCGAATCAGGATCCTTGAGGTAAATACTCTCATTAACTGAAATAGTGAGCTGTCCTAACAGTTTATCCATAGCTACAGGTATTGCTAGCAAAAATAATAGTATTACTATCACCATAGAGTGTAATGCTATAGATTTTAGCAATAGCCCGATAAGATGCAGATCAATGACAGCGCCGGACTAGTGCCGATGCTCATTGCCAGAAACACTGCGTAGTCTTAACTTCCACTTTCCCCAACAAGTAAGCATGAACTTAGAGGAAAATAAAGCAAATGCGGTTGCCTTCTATAAAATGGCCTTTGAAGGCAAGCCCCGCGCAGCCATTACTAAATATGTGGGCAGCGAATACATCCAGCACAACCCCGAAGTGGCCGACGGTACCCAGGGCTTTATCGACTATTTTGAACGCATGCAGCGCCATTATCCCGATAAGTCGATTGAGTTTGTAAGAATAATTGCCGAGGGCCGCCTGGTGGCCCTTCACACTCACCAAAGCTGGCCGGGGAATGATCAGTATGTAACGATGGATTTTTTCCGCTTCAACCAACAAGGCAAGATTTGTGAGCATTGGGATGCCATTCAGCAAATTCCCAAAAGATCAGCAAACCCCAATACTATGTACTAACTTGGCTTTCAAGACGATCCTTCTAAATGGGCACATCTCCTGGCTTGCGGCAGGCAGGCAAACCTTCTTCGCTGCGCTTTGAAAATTCACTCAGGCTGACAGCCGCTCTTAAATTGCTTTTTCGACAATGCTGGCAATAGCTCATATTCTTTTCGGATCAAAGCTTCTTTCTTGACACGACTCCAACCTTTGATTTGTTTCTCTTTTTCCATAGCCGTTTCAGGGTTGCTAAAACTGGCTGACCAAACCAATCTTGCTGGTCGCCGTCTAAAAACAAAGGCATTGGTATCCTCCCCTGAATTATGCTCCCGTACCCGTCGTTCCAAATCATTGGTCATACCAGTATAATAAGAACCATCCATACAGTGTAAAATGTAGACGTAATAATGCCGCATACTTCAAGTTAGCGATTTAATTCCGCTACCTGCCCCGTCCTATCACGCTGAATAATTCTATTCCCAGTGAGGAATGCTATCGAAGCGTGACCTGCATTGATACCCAGCCTTCGATAAAAATTTTCTTCGCTGCGCTTTGAAAATTCACTCAGGCTGACAGCGGTGGTCATTTAT
>CAZUCA010000023.1:16043-27294 GCA_964619125.1 uncultured Owenweeksia sp.
ATTTTCTTCGCTGCGCTTTGAAAATTCACTCAGGCTGACAGCGGTGGTCATTTATAATAAATACCCTCCTTTGGTTTAGTGAAACAGTTCCAGGTCACGCTGCCTGCTTCCTTCTTTTATGTTGAATGATGCCGAACGCAGACGACTCTCTGCTGACTTCCCGCTTCTCAAATCTCCATACTCACTTGCCAAATCTCCCTGCTAACAACTGCTTACTTCTTAACTTGCAGCCCCATTAAGTAAAAGACCATGAAGTTTACCCTGATAGCCGGACCCTGTGCCATTGAAGGCAAGGAAATGGCCCTCGAAATTGGCAAGGCGGTAAAAGCCATCTGCGACGATCTCGATATCCGCTACATTTTTAAAGGCAGCTACCGCAAAGCCAACCGCTCCCGCCTTGACAGTTTTACCGGCATAGGTGATGAAAAGGCCCTGCAAATCCTGAAGGAAGTGGGCGAAGAACTGGGAGTGGAAACCATTACCGACATCCACGAAAGCCACGAAGCCGCCACCGTGGCAAAATATGTTGATCACCTGCAGATTCCGGCCTTCCTCTGCCGCCAAACCGAGCTCTTGCTGGCCGCCGGCAATACCGGGAAAGGAGTGAATATTAAAAAAGGCCAGTTCCTGTCACCGGAAGCAATGCAATTCCCGGTGGAAAAAGTGCAAAGCACCGGCAATAAAAATGCCTGGGTATGTGAGCGCGGGGTGAGCTTTGGTTACTCCGACCTCATTGTGGACGCCACTTCTATCAGCCGCTTAAAAGCCCTTGGAGTACCGGTAATTATGGACTGTACTCATTCGGTACAAAAGCCCAACCGCACCGAGGGTGTTACCGGCGGTGATCCCAGCCTGATAGAAACGATTGCCCTTTCGGCCGTGGCCACCGGTGCGGATGGATTCTTTATCGAAACCCACCCTGACCCTAAATCCGCCCAAAGTGATCCACACACCATGCTTCAACTGGATAAACTGCGCGGCATTCTTGAAAAATCCATGAAAATCCGTAAGGCCCTCAATGACTGATTCGCCACTAAACACCCTTCTCGCTAACCTTGAGTTTTTGGCTGAGCAGGGTAAATTAAAACTGCCCGAAGAAAATCTGCGCCTGGTCTTACAGCAGGAAAAACAACTTACCGTTGACGAACTGCTGTTAATTGCAGAGCTCAGTGGCCATAGTGTAAGCCGGTTACTTTATCGCCGGCTGAGGCCTGACTTCAGCAAATTGAAAATGCTGATCATGGATTGTGATGGTGTATTAACCGATGGTGGAATGGTTTTCACCAAAAATGGTGATGAAATAAAACACTTCAACGCCAAGGACGGACAGGGCATTAAAAACGCGCAAAAGGCTGGCTTTACTACCGGAATTATCAGTGCCGGAATTAGCACCGGCATAGTGGAGAAGCGTGGGGAAATGCTGGGTGTAAACCATGTGTACGTGGGTAAGCGCCCCAAAATAGAGGTCCTGAATGAGTGGCTGGAAAAACTCCAGCTCCAGCCTGAACAAGTAGCCTATATCGGTGATGATCTCACCGATATTCCCGTTATGAAAGCGGTTGGACTCAGTGTTTGCCCGGCCGATGCCGTCCGCGAGGTGCGTGAGCTTTGCGATATTGTATTGCAAAAAGAAGGTGGCAAAGGTTGCGTTCGTGAACTGGTGGAAGAACACCTTCTCTAAACTTTGAGCTCATGCAACTGATATTCCGAAGCTGTACCCTTGCTCTTCTGTTTTTAGTCACTGCCTGTGGTGCTCATAAAAATATGGGGGAGGCCGACTTTAGCATGATAGTATTTGGGGAAACCGGAGGGGTAGTTGGCAACGCCCCCCAATATGGCTTATCCAGCGAGGGACTGCTGCTAAAAACGGCGGTAAAGGAGAGGGAGCCCAGTATCATCCGGCGCATTTCCGATGAAGAAATGAAGGTGATTTTAAGGCAACTATCCGAAACAAGAGAAGTTGCCAGCTTCCGCCAGGAACCCGGCAACCTCAATCGTAAAATTTTAATTCAAAGACCGGAAAGCACGCTCAGCTATTACTGGCATTTGCCTGATGAACAAGTGCCGACCGAGGTACTACAGCTTTACAATACCCTGATGACATTGCTTAATGGCGATCAGTAAATAATCACTTTCTCACTGCCACTGTGCTGACCAGCCACCCACTGAAGCAAGTAGGTTCCGGCCGGTAAATCACTGCGAATTTCAAGCGCTTGCCCGGGCTGCAGTTTCTCCTTCAAATTCCGTAACTCTTTTCCGCTTAAGTCGCTCAGGGTAGCACTAAACTCTTCAGTGGTTTTTAACTGATGGCTCAAGAAAAAGCTACCATGACTTGGATTGGGAAAAACCGTGATTGCATTGGTATTGAGGCTAAATTCATCTAACCCAACGTAGTGGCCATTGAGAAAAACATTATCGATATGTACCTCATCGCCATCCTGGGTAATGCCGTTAACGGAGCGATTCATGAGCGTTTTAGCCTCAAAACATAGCTCAAATTCACTACCGGCAAAATCATTGAGAGAATAGCTCAGGGTTTGGAAGATATCTCCATTGGCGCTGGAAGCTACCCGGGTAAGTCCCTGTTGCTGACCGTCAACGGTAATACGAAATGCACTGGCATAGGGCAGATTGCGGTGTAGTACATGCTGGTATATTTCGCTATAGCGCTGACGCAGGTCAAAGTTCAGGGTGACCCCGATCATATCACGGGCATCCACGCAGGCGCAAGCCTGACTGAAGAAAGCTGGGTTTACATTCCAAACACTGGCAGCGGTAGGTAATTCAATGCCTTCCGGATATTCCACGGCCGCCCCACCGGTCATCATCAGGCCAAAAAAGCCCGTGTTGCCAGCCAGGTAACTTCGATCTACATTGGCCTCCTCAGCCGTTATTATCGCTAAAGAATCCAGTACCCAAAAGTGCTCAAAGCTGATTAATTCATCACTGATGCTAACGGGGTTAGTGAGGCGGTAATTGCGAAGTTTATCATTACTACTGTTTAAATCACTGCTGTTGTTCAGTTCAAAATCAAGCCTCATCCGGCCACCGGCCGACAAGTCAAGTGCCGACGGAATGTTGATCAGAAAAGTGTCGCGGCCATAAAATCGGGCTGGCAAGGTGTAACTCAACTGTTGCTGGGGGCCATTATTTAAGCTGTAAGCAAGATTTATAACCGTCCCTGCTTCCACCGAATCGCAGCCGTTAAAGAAAAGGCGCAGCTCCAGATCGGTGCTATCACTCAGTTCACAACCTGAAACCGGTGAGACCACTTCCAACAAGCCGAAGTCGCTGTTTTGGAGCTGCCGGTTTTCAACGGCAAATTGTGCGATGGTATCGTTATAGGCAGCACTGTCCGCCGGGTAGTTAATATAGGCGGTGATAAAATTGTTGCCTGCCTGGGAGAGATCAACACCGGCGGTGAAATTATAAATCAGATCACTTCCGGGAGGCAGGGCATTGACCAGTACGAGGGTATCTGTATACGCAATACCTCCATTTGAGGCAAAGCTCAGAAAAATGCTATCGCCCGCAGGGATGCTCTGGGAGCAGCTAAGATTTTTTATCCTTACCCCTATCGGTTCAGCTGAATCCGCCGCACAAAGGAAATCATCAACCAGGATTTCCGCCAGCGACAGGTCCATTTCACCCATAGCTTCGCCCAGGCCTACGGCATACCAGGCGTTAGCGGTTTGAATCAATTCCTCTGAACAACTGCCGTAAAGGTCGGCAGCCGCCTGTAGGGCACCCTGCCGGGCATCAAAGTGGTCGGAACTGCGGGTGAGGTAATTGTTGAGATTGCGGTACGCAATAGCACCGGCCTTTTGTACGCCTATGCCTTTTACCACATATTGATCACCATGGTCATTTACGCCCGCATCACCATCAGAAAGCAGATAAAACCAAAAGTTCTGCACACCGCTATTACTGTGTACGTAGCCATTGTCGATAAACAGACCATAGCCCCAATTCTGCCCCTGGTAGGTGTTGGGGTCGCCGTAGGGCTTGGGGTTTTTCATATTGCGCAGGCCACTGGCATTCATCTCCTCCCCTATAATCCAATCGCCATCGGCACTGTCATTGAGAAATTCCACTGCCGCACCAAAAATATCACTGAAGGATTCGTTGAGGGCTCCGCTTTCCCCGCGATAGATCAAACGAGCTGAATTACCGGTAACCCCATGTGAAATTTCGTGGGCTACCACATCAAGGGCGGTAAGGGGACCAAAACTGCCATTGCCATCTCCATAGGTCATAAACTGGCCATTCCAAAAGGCATTGACATAATTCTGGCCATAGTGCACGTAACTGATCAATTTAGCACCCTGGTCATCATAACTGTCGCGACCGTGCTCATTGTAAAAATATTCATAGGTAACCTGAGCCCCCCAATGAGCATCGGTGGCAACCTCATCCTGCTCGGCATTATAGTTATTCCAATAGTTGTTGCTGTCAATAAAATCAACCGCCTGCGAATACTGGGTGGTAGTATTGAGGTCGTAGGTTTCAATGCCACCACCGGTTATAGTTTCGCGCAGGCGATATACTTCCGCTGACACTGAGTCGGTATAAATAGGCCGGGTACCGTGATAGCGGGTTTCGGCGGTTCCTACGGTATTACCGTTACAAATGCGATCGAGGGTGAATAGCAGCTCGCCATTTTGAGCATCCACAAACACATACTGCCGGCTCATAGGCTCCAGGGCATAGATGTCCAGTTTATAGGCCAAACGATACTCCTCACCCCTATTGTTGTAATCAGGGTGGGCCCAAACCAGCTCGGGAGAGGGTAAAAGATCTTCCGGGTGATCGAGCACCCCCTGAAAATAGCGCAGTTGCTCCTCATCATGGTGGAGGTAGTGAGTAGCGCCAATATGTTGTTCGGCCCACTGTAATGCTTCTGTGGGCGTAATTAGCGGCTGGGGGCTGCCTGAAATACCTGTTACCACTTCACCATTTGCGGTTTGGAGGTAGCCGTTTTTTTCATGGAGCAGCATTTCGCCGCCTTCTACCGGTATACCCCGGTGGAGCTGTTGATAGCGGTAATGAACCATTCCCAGTTGATCATTTTGCTGATTACGCAGCTCGTAAACGTCTGAGTTAGTATTGAGTCCTAAAAAACCAAGGTAATCACTTAAAAAGGCGGGGGCGGTAATTCGGGCCTCGGGCCTTATTTTATACCATCCATCTGCCTTCTCGCTTATGTCCTGGGCATTGGTATTATTTACCACTACAATACTCAGGCTACAAAGCCAGAAAAATCCGCTGATCAGGCTCTTCATATTTCCTCCTCTGTGTTAAATATCGTTATGAATACAAATAAACGATAATAAGTGATTTCCGGATTGACAATTCTATGCGCATAGAGGTCTTCGATAATCATCTAAAGGTCCAGGTGCCCAAGCAGCAACTATTCAAACACAAAAAACCCCGCCGTAGGGCAGGGTTTCAAATATCAGCGGGAAGAGTTTTATTACTCCTGCTCGTTGTTCATAAACTGCGCCATCACGGCGTCACTCACTCCCATATTGCTAAAGCCACCGTCGTGGTAAAGGTTTTGCATCGTCACCTTGCGGGTGAGGTCAGAAAAGAGTGAGATAACGTACTGCGCGCATTCGTCGGCAGTGGCATTACCCAGGGGGCTCATTTTATCGGCATAGCGAATAAAGCCATCAAAACCTTTCACACCGCTACCAGCCGTGGTTGGCGTAGGCGATTGTGAAATGGTATTTACTCTAACTTTATTGCGTACCCCCCAGTGATAGCCAAAACTGCGGGCGATACTTTCCAGGTAGGCCTTGTTGTCGGCCATATCATTGTAATCGGGAAAAGTGCGTTGTGCTGCCATATAGGTAAGGGCCACAATACTACCCCAGTCGTTCATGCTCTCCAGTTTCCAGGCAGTCTGCATTACGCGGTGGAAGCTCACAGCAGAGATATCCCAGCCTTTTTGCAGCCACTCGTAATTAAGATCTGTGTAGTGCTTGCCTTTTCGCACATTTACCGACATACCGATGGAGTGGAGCACAAAGTCGAGCTTGCCCCCCAAAATGTCCTGTGACTTGGTGAAGAGGTTTTCGAGATCCTCCATATTGGTGGCATCGGCACCAATTACCTCGGCACCGGTTTCTTCGGCCAGGGTATTGATGGCACCCATACGCAGTGCTACCGGTGCATTAGTAAGTACAAATTTTGCTCCCTGGCGGCGGGCTTGTTCGGCCACCTTCCAGGCGATGGAATCCTGATCAAGGGCTCCGAAAATGATCCCTTTTTTTCCTTCCAATAAGTTTGCAGACATAGTTTGCTAGATTTTTAGGAGGGGCTAAAGTAGATATTTTGCAGGCTTCAGGCCGTTACAAAATCCCGAAACTCTTTAAAATCTTCCTCCTTCATTAATTTCACGGTTTTCACCTGCCCGCCCTTCTTTCTTTTCCTGGCGTGCCAATCGTGAAATTTCTCAGTTTTCACAACCCATACCTTGACCCCCATTAAGGCCTTACGCCGGGCCTTGCCATAGTTTTTATTGTTGTCAGCAAGATAATCATCAATAGCCCTGGCCACTCGCTCATTATCTATCTTCTCGCCGTACGAATCCTCCACACCTATCACCCATTCGTGATAATAATCCTCCTTTTCATCCTTAACAGCCGCCAGGGTAAATTCTTCCACCGGTAAATTCAGACTTTCCTCTACGTGCTTAATAGCGGCATTCATTTTATCCTCTGATAACTGACTGCCCACCACATTGAGGAAATACTTAGTACGCCCGGTAATCTTTATTTCATATTCCTCCAAATCGGCAAATCGTACCGTATCCCCAATCATAAAACGATAATTTCCGGCGGGAGTGGTCACTATAAGCGCATAGTCAGTTTGATCGTCAACCTCGGCCAGGGTCAGCACCTGTGGGTCTTCCTTTAAGTCACCGGCTTCGTCGAAACCGCGTTCATCGAAGGGAATAAATTCAAAGAATACCCCGTGCTCCAATGCCAGTTTCATAGCCGAGGTCTCCGGCCTGGCGTTGTAGGCAAAAAAGCCCTCACTGGCCAGATAGGTATCCATAAAAATCACCTCTTCGCCAAACAACTCCTCAAAGGACGGGAGAAAGGGTTCAAAGGCTACCCCGCCGGTAGCGTACACCCGCAATCCGGGCCACAGGTCGTGGATGGTATCCACCCCGTTAATCTCAATAATTTTTTTAAGCATAGCCAGGGTCCAGCTGGGAATACCACTCATGGCACCGATATCCCAGTTGGGAGCCTCATGGGCAATGCGCTCTATCCGTTGATCCCAATCCTCTATCGCCGAAATTTCCTTACCGGGTTTGTACACCGTTTCAAACCATCCCGGAATATTTCCGGCACTGATACCACTGATGTCCCCTTCTTTGCGGCCTGATATTTCATCAAGGTCAGTACTGCTGCCGAGCATCAGGATTTGCTTCTCAAAAAATTCAGGCGGCAAATCGAAATTTGAAACCGATTTAAGCATAGCGGTACCCACGCTGCGGATACTTTGAATCATATCGTCGGTTACCGGTATACGCTTTGGCTCACTGCCGGTGGTGCCACTGGTACGTGCAAAAAAGCCAGGAGAACCCGGCCAGGTAATATCAGGGTTGATCAGGGTTTGACCCCACCATTCACCGGCAATTTTATCATAGTCATGTAGTGGTACCCGTTTTTGATATTCCTTTACCGGATCATCACTTTTCAGAATTTCTGCAAAATTGTAATAAAGGCCAAAAGAGGTTCTCTGTGCCTTCTCCAGAAGGCCCTTCAATTGTTCTTCTTGCTTTTCGACCGGAGTGGCATTACCAAGAGAACTGATGGAATTAGTTAAGCCGAGGGCATTCTTTATCACATTGCCAATGATATTCATCTGAGGATTTTTAGTTTACCCATCGATAACCAGTACATAAAAAACTTGTTTGTTAAAAGAATATCCTGAAGGTGGTTCCTACTCCTTCCTTGCTTTCGGCCTCAATGATGCCTCCCATGGCTTCTACCTGACTTTTAACTATAAAGAGCCCTATCCCTCGAGAATCAGGATGTCTATGGAAAGTTTTATAAAGTCCGAAAAGCTTATGCCCCTGTTTTTTGAGGTTCATACCCCGGCCGTTATCCTCTATCTCCAGTACCGTTTTACCAGTACCTTCATCGCTGTAAGTTCTGATCTTAATCAGGGGCGCTCGTCCGGGCTGGCGGTACTTAATGGCGTTACTGATCAGGTTGAGCAAAATGGAATCAAGATAGGCCCGGGTATACTTCAGAGTTATCACCTGCAAATCAAACTCAAAGGATACCTGGTGATTTACGATTTCGCCTTCAAGCACATTCAAGGTTTTATCCAGCTCCTTCTGCAGGTTCACCGTTCGCATTTTAGGAGTGGTCTGATTCTGGATTTTAATAACCTCATGCAGATGACCCAGGGTTTCCTCCATGCTGTTGGCTGTTTCCCTGATGTAGGAAATCACTGTTTCCGGATCCTCGTTGGGGGCCCGGTCCATAAAGTCGAGCATAGTTTGGATGTTGGAGCTATGCGAACGCAGGTTGTGGGAAACGATATGGGTGAAATTTTTCAGACGCTGGTTTTGCTCCCCGATAATATGGGTGGTCTTCTGTAGTTCCAGTTCCTTCCTTTTAATCTGGTCAATATCCTGTATGGTGCCGAAGGTGCCGATAAGCTCTCCTTTCTGGTCACGCAGGGGTGCTCCCTGCACCAGCACCCACTTTTTATTTCCCTTAAGGGTAGTGACCAATACCTGCATGTCAAAATGTTCCCCGGTGCTGCGGGCCCGTTCAGCTGCCTCATTGATCGCCTGCGCATCTTCGGGGGAGTAGATATAGCTGAAGGAATGCTCTTCATTGGGCTCAAAGCTGTAATCGGCCTCAAAAATGCTGTATAACTGATCGGACCAGGTTACCTCACCGGTAATTTGATTCCATTCCCAGTAACCCATTTTCACCATTTTTCCAGCCTGGGTGAGCAATTGCTGCCTTTTTTCCAGCTCGCGATTGTAGCGACGCAGGGCTTCTTTTTTTTCCTTCAGTTCACTGATGTCGAGGTACAAGCCTCTCATTTTTGACTCCCCTTCTACCGGCATACCTTTGGCAATCACCCATTTCCTTACCCCGGTAGCAGTAGTAATCTGCACCTGCATTTCATAGGGCACTCCCGTCGCTACCGTCTCATTAAAAGCATCCTGTAGGGGTTTGCGAAATTCAGGATCAACAAACTCCCAGGCCTTTTCAGCCGTGGGTGAGTAATCAGCGCTGACATCATGAATGCGAAAAAACTCCTCTGACCAGTATAATTCATTGGTCTCAATATTGTACTCCCAGGAACCAATACCACCGGCTTTTTCCGTTTCGCGGAAAAGTGCGTTTTGGCGGGTTATCAGATTTTGATAATCCTGCAGTTGTATTTCCTTCAATTTGGCCTCATGGATGTCCTGAATAAATCCTCTTATGTGGGTCACTATGCCATCAGCGTTGGTCACCGCCTTGGCCACAATTTTTACCCATTTTTCATTATTCCTGGCGGTAACAATCTTCGCTTCGGTCGAAAAATCTTCCCCGGTTTCTACCGTTTTGGTTAGGCCCTGAACAATCTCCTCCTGGTTTTCGGGGTGATAAAATTCCAAGCTAGCCTGAATCTGGTATTCACGTGATACCTCATGGATTTCATAAACCTCATCAGACCACAAGGTAGTTTCGGTAGCAAGGTCAATACTCCAGGCTCCGATACAGGCAATATGGGAAGCCTCTGCCAGAAGCAGTTTCTGCTCTTGCAATTCCAGCTCCTGCCTTTTTTGCCTATCAATATCCTGAACAATGCCCATTATCCGCTCCACCTTTCCGGAATCTCCTACGACCGGTACCCCTTTTACCCGCAACCACAGTTCCTTGCCGGCCGGGGTAATCATTTCGAGTTCCACTTCATAAGGCTCCTTATCCTCTACTGCCTTTTCGAGGGCTGCCATTGCCTTCTTTTTACTTTCTTCTTTATAGTAAGTAAGGGAATTTTCGAGGTTGGGGTTTTCCTCCCAGGAGCGACCGAAAATTTCAAACACCTGATCGGAGTACACAATATCCTGCGTTTCCGGATAATATTCCCACGCCCCCATTCTTGCAATCTCTTCCGCTACCTTGAACAGCTCTAATTGATCGAGCAACTTCATTTCCAATCCCTTTCTATTATCAATATTCATCAGCGATCCTGCCATACGCAACGGTTGATCAAGATCATCAAATACAGCCTTACCAACGCCTGCCACCCAATGTAATTTGCCGTCTTTACCCCGTACCCTGAATTCAGCACGATAGGGCTTTTTATCAATCAAATGCTCCTCAATCAGGCGCTCTACTTCCTTGCGGTCACCTTCGGCTATACGCTCCATAAAATGGTCATTGGAAGGATCAATTTCGCCCGGATCAAATCCCAGCAGTTTATAAAAGCGGTTAGACCACCATGAAGTGTCGGCTTTCATATCCCAGTCCCAAATACCTGCATCAATTCCCTCAACAATTATCTCCATGCGCTCAAATATTTCCTGGTACTTGGCGCGTGACTGATGTAATTCTGATACATCCACCAGACCTCCCACTGCGTAGGCTGGTTGATTGTCATCCGTCCAACGAATTACTTTGCCATGCACATCGATAGGCACGGTATGCCCATCCTTATGGGTAAAACGCAGACTTAATTCAAAGGGATGTTTAACGATAGTATCCAAGTACTTGTTAAACTGCTTTTTAAGTGACTTCAAATCATCATTAAAAATGTGATCGCTCCAGAAATCGGCGCTCACTTCATCCGGGTTGTAACCCAGCATGCGCACAAAGGCAGGACTCTTGAAGCCCAATTTACTTTCATTGGACCACTCCCAGTAACCAAATTTGAGGTTACTTTGGTCGGTATGGTGTAAATCCTCCGAGAGGTAGGATGATTTCTTTAATTGCTCAATGGTCTGGTTGGCTTCATCCAATTGACGCCGTAGGTCAGCAACCTCATCGGTTGCATCTGCTTTTTTCATATTCAAATCGCAAACTTAAAACTCATGTATGCATTGCCTCAATATAGAAGGAGAAGCAAAATTGTTCGGCAAAGTCGGAAAATTCTTTCAATTTAACCGCTAGGGTATTTAGCTTTGAGATTGCGATCTTTGCCCTATGGCGGAGCGGAAGGATTTGCAGTTTAAAAAAGGAAGGGGAGCTCAACTAAATCCCAGCAATCGCTTTGACCGGCA
>CAZUCA010000023.1:27394-42420 GCA_964619125.1 uncultured Owenweeksia sp.
TTGAGCGCAAGCTGGAGATTACCCGCTCGATTCTCAAAGTTTTACAGCGCTACAAAAATCCGGTAGGAATTATCACTAAGAACGCCTTGATTCAGCGCGATATTGACATCCTGGAACCCATGGCCGCGGAAAGACTGGCGCATGTAAGCATCTCAGTTACCACTCTTGATGAGAACCTGCGCCGCCGCCTGGAACCACGCACCGCTTCTGCCAAAAAGCGGCTACAGACAATTGAACGGCTGGCAGCGGCCAACATACCGGTAAAGGTGATGATAGCTCCGGTAATACCGGCTCTTAACAGTCATGAGGTGTTTGATATTGCCAGGGCGGCGGCAGATGCCGGAGCACTGGGGGTAAATTATACCATGGTGCGCCTCAACGGCCAGATAGCTGATATCTTCATGGACTGGCTAAAACATCATTACCCTGACCGGGCGGAAAAAGTAAGGCACCTTATTGAAGAAACCCATGCCGGCAATTTGAATGATTCACAATTTGGCCGCCGTATGCGCGGCGAAGGCCAGGTGGCGCAGCAAGTAAAAAGCATGATCGCCCTGGCACGGAAAAAGTTTTTCAGAGATATTACTATCCCGCCCTATGATACCACTAAGTTCATCCGCGCCCCCAAAGGTCAACTGGGCCTATTCTGAAGTATTAAGGAAATCTACCAGCACTTCTTCATCGAGAGTGCGATAATTCATCTGATCTACCACCTCCCCGTTCTTCACTAACAAAACCAACGGCATGCGACCCTTGGTAATTTTAAGATAAGGTTTAGTAGCCAGGGAAGTGAAATCAAAGTCCATGGAATGGGTTTTGTCATAAAACTCCTGTGGATTAATCGAATCGCCCCAAAACACAACATTAAGCTTATCGGCTGAAATTTCATTTTTGCGCATCATTGCAGATATTCTCTCAGAAGACATCTGACAGTAACGGCATCCGGTACTATAGAATGCGATCAATTTACGCTCGTGCACAAAATCTGCCGGGATGTAATTAGAATCGATGGCTGCATTAAGGGCCAGCTGATCATGCTCCGCCGGCTTAAAGCGGCCCTCCAGAAAAATATCGGGGGGTGAAAATATAAATGGCAGTATTAGCAAACTAACGGTAAGAATGCCAAAAACCCATTTCTCACCTTTGAACTTTAAAGCCGTCAGTCCGCGGGCGAGGAGAAAGAGAATAATGATGAAGACATTTTTGAGTAAGCTTTCGGCGGGAGAGAGTTCCATCAATTCACCAAAACAATAACAATTCCCCTCCTCTCCTTGCAGCCATTGCCCGCTAAGGAAAATAGAGAATACCAGCGTCATCAGCATGCCAAGCCACCAGCCGAGGCGATAGCGAAGGCGGGTAAGCAGCAACAAGGCCGTAAGCAGCTCCGCTGCCAGGAGCAAGCGCGCCGTTACCGCAGCGGCATCAAAGCCTAAAAAAGTGGTACGGAAGAGATACACTTCAAAGGCATCCATGCCTTCCAGTTTACTGTAGGCCGAGAAAATAAATATGGCAGCCAGAACAATGGCCAGGAGAGATTTGAGGATTTTCATAGCGGGCAAAAATAAAAAAAGCCACATCGAATGATGTGGCTTTCTATTTGTTTCAGAGAACTAAATTACTTCAGTTCGCAAGAAGCTTCTGGATCAGCGTTCTTGTAAGTTACCTCAGCGGCGTCACAAGCGTCTTCAGCATCACCTTTCTTAGCATCCTGAATAGGAAGAGTCATGGTGTCACCATTTACTGCACACTCGCAAGTGTAATCTTTCTTACAGCTAGCCAGTGAAAAGAAGGCTACAGCGCTAAGGGCAAAAAGTACTTTTTTCATGATTTTAGATTTTTAATAGATCTGTGAATAGTTTTTAAATCGGGGCTGAAACTACTCAAAAAAGCTGAACTACAAAATTTCTTTTTTCTACAATCAGTTGTTATCAATTTACACCCGCTGGGCTAATTACGAAAATATAGCATCGTTGCTCCTTGTTCTTAAGCAGTTAAGAATCGTTAGCAATGCAAATAAATCGTTAGCTAACTATCAGAACTGTAGCACATTAAAAAGCTTATTTTTAATCATTCCAAATAAAATGGAAATCATGCTCTATAGTAGGATGAAGACTTAGCGCCACCGGGCAGTTTTTAGCTATGTCAATTAAATTATCCCGTTCCTGACCATTTATCGCCCCGCTAATAGAGAAATGCACTGCTAATTTGTCCAGCCTGCGAGGAGCAGCCGTCATCTCCTTATATACCTCTGCTTTCATAAGGGTGATTTTAATGTTTTGCCTGCCCGCATAGATGGCCATTACGGTGATAGCACAGTTGGCCAATGAAGTAGCGAGTAGGTCGGTGGGTGAAAATGCCTCTCCTTTGCCGTGATTATCGATGGGGGCATCACTAATAAAGTGGGCTCCGCTTTTAAGATGAATATTGTCAGTACGGAGATCACCTGAATATTCTACCGCTGCTATCTTTTTCATTTAGGCGATATTGGTATAAACTGCCTGTACATCATCATCGTCCTCAATCTTGTCAAGCATTTTTTCAATTTCTTCCATTTGTTCATCATCGAACTCAACCGGCGAGTTGGGAATGCGTTGCAACTGGGCCTTTTTCAGATCGATTTTGCGATCTTCAAGGGCCTGTGAAAGATTGCCGAACTGGGTATAATCGGCATAGAGGTATACCATATCCTCTTCTTCATGAATTTCTTCCAGTCCGTGATCGATCAATTCCAGTTCCAGTTCTTCGATATCGATGTCATCATTCTTTTCGAATTCGAATACCGCTTTGCGGTCAAACATGAACTCCAGTGAACCATTAGGCACAACGCCTCCTCCGGCTTTATTGAAATAGGATTTTACATTGGCAACGGTACGGGTAGGGTTGTCCGTGGCGCATTCTACGAATACCAGTACGCCATGCGGTCCTTTGCCCTCGTAATTTACCTCACTGTAATTGGTGGCATCATTGCCCGAAGCCCTTTTAATGGCCTTTTCTATATTGTCTTTGGGCATATTTTGCGCCTTGGCGTTTTGAATCGCCGTACGCAGGGCCGCATTCATGTCCGGGTCTTCTCCCCCTTCTTTAGCTGCCATGGTAATGGCTTTGGCCAGGCGCGGAAACAGGCGCGACATTTTTCCCCATCTTTTTTCCTTAGCCGCTCTGCGGTATTCGAATGCTCTTCCCATAATTGGTAAATCTAAATTGGCCGGCTAATTTAAGGGCTGTTGCGCTAATCTGCCACATTCAATGTGGCTAAATCAACCCAAAAAGCGCTGGCCGCCGTAGCGTTTTACCAAAACCCGGGTGGCAGTAGCGGCAATGCCCGAAATGATGGTCCAGCCTACCACCTTTCCCCAGTTTATTTCGTCGTCTTTTACCGCATTGGGAGGATCTTCCTTATACACAAATTCATAGGCTTCTTCCAGCACCCGCTTCAGTAAAAAACTGGCTCCTAAAGCCGCTACGGTCAATCCCGCTTCTTTCCATTCATCAGATTCGATATTCATAGTGGTCTTTTTGCTTTGTTAGTATGGGTGAAGCTAAACATCCGGCTGCCTTAAGAGTTTTTATAATCTAACTATAAAAACCGCTTAATGAGCCTTCTTACCATCATTCTGTCTATATTACTGCCACCATTGGCGGTGGCCCTTAAACACGGTTTAAGTATGACCCTGCTGATAAATATTCTATTGACAGCCCTGGGATGGCTGCCAGGAGTAATACACGCCTTTTACGTAAACAGCTAGCCCACCCGGGTTAGGTTGGAATGGCGGGCAACCAAAATGCAAAAGATGCCATATCCCAGTAAGCCCAGTGCCACTGCTCCCATCAGAATAGAGCCATAATCGAGGCTGAGGAGGTACTGAAAGGCTCCCTCGGTACCTTTATAGGCGTTGGCATTGTGATCGAGAATAACCTTAACCAGGAAAAAAGACAAGATGCCGAAAACCACTCCCCGGGCCATATAGCCGAATTTGCCACTCTTTCTTACCAATTCATATTCATGGCGATTGGCGGGAGTGCTGTCAATTTTTTTCATGTACTTTCCTGAATAGCCGCGGTAAAACTGCCAAACTGCCTGTCCGGCTACTATTAACGCTATGGCTCCGATTACCCATACGCCCCAGTCTTTTTCAAGCATCTCAGCCAGCATGGCCTTCTTTTTTCCGCCGCCTTGTGAGGAGCCACCTGAAGAGCCCAGATTACCCAATAATGGGCTGGCAAAAGACAAAGCGATAGCTGCATACAACAAGCCTGAATACAAATAGCGCAGCCGGGTTGCCCAACGGTGTTTCTGACCATTGCCGTCGGGGTCTTCAACCATTTCATAAAAGCGCCAGAGGCTATAGGCCAGCAATCCCAATGCTACCAGTCCCACCAGTAATTTTCCGGCCGGCAGTTCCATCAAAAAATTAACGATGCCCTTCCGACCTTTAATATCGCCACCCAGGCCAAAGGCCGCCATAGCCGCCAAAGCGCCTATCAATCCATACACCAGGCCCTTGGCATAAAAACCTATTTGCCTGACCAGGTTTATTTTGTCTGAATGCGAACTCAGGTTCATCGTCGGTAAGTTTTAGGTGATAGCACAAGTAAGCTGATAGCGCTTAAATATGTTCGCGGAGCTACACAATCTTGGAGAGATTGGAGTAAAAGCCTACAATAAAGGTAAAGACCCCATAAATAAGGAGTCCCATTCCGAGAGTTCCCATCAGAAAGTTACCGGCATCGAGATTGAGCAGGTAATAAAAAACTCCCTTGGTACCGTCATACACATCGGCATCATGGGCAATCAGCACCCTGAGTAAAAAGTAAGCCAGAATCAGAAACACCACCCCCCGCGAGGTATAGCCGATTTTGGCGAGAGTTTTCAGTACCTGGACCTGGGCGTTGTTGGCAGGGTCATTATCAAGTAAAAACATGAAATTCTCACTGAAACCAAACCAGAGTTGAAAGATTCCCTGCCCCACTACAGCAGCAATAATTATTGCCATTATCCACGGGCCCGCCGACATATTGAGCACCTGCGATAGCATCGCCTCCTCAGCATCAGCATTGAAGTTGGCCGAATATAGTGCACTGTAAAAGGTAATGGCAAAAAAGCCATAAACCACTCCCGAGTAAACGAAGCCCATTTTATTGAACCAGCGACCACCCCTGCCCTTTCCCTTGGGATCGAGGTAGGCCTTGTAGATACGCCAGAGGCTGTAGGCCATCAGCCCACTGGCCAAGGTGAAAACAATGATTTTCCCGGCGGGCAACTGCAGCAAAAACTTAAGGGTATTTTCATGACCGCCAAAGTCAACGCCAAAACCAAAGGCGGCCAGGAAGGCCAGGCTTCCCATCAGAAAATAGAGAAACCCTTTTGCAAATAATCCAAACCGCCTGACCTTGTCTATTTTGTCATAGGGGTTCTTAATTGCGAGGTTCATCAGCAGAGCCAGCTTCTTCACGTTGTTTCATTAAGTAATCGGCCCGCCACTTGGCGTGTACACTGGGACGGATATTGTAACCATAGCGATGGGCATAAACCTGGGTAAACTCCGCCCCGAAAAAGAGGATGAGGCAGCTATAGTTTACCCACAGCATTACCAGTATTATAGTGCCGGCAGCGCCAAAACTATCGCCTGGCTCAGCCATGCCAAAGTAAAGGCCCAGCAGGGTTTTGCCAATGGTGAAGAGAATGGCGGTTACCAGGGCCCCCACCCATACCGACTTCCACTTAATATCCACATCCGGCAACACCTTGTAAATAATTGCAAACAAACAGCGTATAGTCCCCAGCGACACCAGAAAGTTCGCCAATTGCACCAGGTAGAGCATACTATTGCCAAATTGCTCTTCGATATAATCGCCCAGCATAGAGAGAATGGCCGTTACCACCAGGGTTATTAACAGCAGAAAAGCTATTACCACAATCAGGCCCAAAGAGGACGCCCGGTCATAAAGAAGCTTTTTGAGATTATTGTCAGGGTCAGCTTCCACCTCCCAGATATAGTTCAGTGATTTTTGCAGTTGAAAAAATAAGGTAGTAGCACCAAATACCAGAGCCGCTATACCAATTACTTTCATAAAGGCCGAGCTTTTATCCCCATTGGCATTGGAGAGCATCTGCTCTATCCCCTCCGCTGCCTTCGACCCCATATAGTCTTCAATCTGCTGACCCAGTTCGCCTCTTACGGCCTCTTCACCAAAAATGGCACTGGCAATCCAGATTACAATCATTAGGAGACCAGGAATGGAAAATATCGCGTAGTATGCTATGATGGCGCTTTGACGCCAGGGATCAGCCGCATTCCAGTTTTTGGCAGTTTCGGCCAACATACTACCGATACTTTTCAGCGTTTTTTCCATAGTTAAGATGGTCAGGTTAACCCCTTAACCAAAATAACCGCAATTTGTTAAGGAAGCAGGCGCGGCCCTAACTCGTAAAGCCAGAGCCAATACCCCAGGCCGCCGCCGACCATGCCAGCCATGATAAAGCCTTTACGCTGATGTGAAGGTATCAGTTTAAAAACAGTTAATATGGCAATAATCAACCCTATTATCGCCAGCAATAATAAAAGGCTATACTCAGGCAAACCAGCCGCCGCTGCAATTCTGAACTCATCCCCTCCCCCTTTGAACTGACCGGTCGTAAACGACCTGATAACCCAGGCAATGAGGTTAACCGGCTCCCGCAACCAGAATAGAGACAGGAAAACCAGCACCCAGTCGGGCAGGCTCAATTCGCTGCGGTCCTCGCGACTGCGGTAGAGAATTAAAAAAGCCAAACTACCGGTTAAGACCGTCTGGATAGGACCACCTAGTGTGATCAGTAAGCTATGTTGGGGATTGACCGGTTTTTCAAATGACCTGGTCATGGCTTCAGGCTCCGCCAAAGCAGCTACGCTGGTTACATCGGCCCGATAATCGATAGAAGCGCGGTGGTGATAACTTACACTTTGATAATGCAGCTCAGTGACGTAGCCGAGGTGGCGCGCCACCAGTAAATGACCACCTTCATGAAGCAGGGTACCGATGACAACGGCCGCTATGAACGCTGGGATAAAAAGAATAGTTTGCCTCCAACTCACCCCCTAAAAATAGAAAACCCCATCAAACTAATGATGGGGTTTTAAAATATTTACCGTCTTTACAGACTATTCTTCTGAATCATCAGTGGGCGCATTGTCAGCTCCTTCCGCATTTTCATCGGCCGAAACCTCAATGATATTGCCCTCCTCATCATAAAGGATCTCCTCCTCCTCATCGGCGGCAGGTACCCGCGCCACAGAAGCGATTTCATCCTTTTTCTTGAGATTGATAATGCGAACGCCCTGGGTGGCCCGACCCATAACACGCAGATCCGACATACCGGTGCGAATCATAACACCACTCTTGTTGATAATTACCAGGTCGTCATCGTCGGTTACCGCTTTCATGGCTACCAGGGCACCGGTCTTATCGGTAATATTAAGGGTTTTCACCCCTTTACCACCCCGGTTGGTCACGCGGTAATCATCAAGATCGGTGCGCTTACCGTAGCCCTTCTCTGAAACCACCAAAATGGTGCTCTCATTATCGTCAGGACGGATATTCACCATTCCGATCAGTTCATCGTTTTCATTTTCGAGGGTTACACCGCGCACACCACTGGCATTACGTCCCATAGAGCGCACATTCTCCTCGTTGAAGCGAATGGCCTTACCTGACTTCTTGGCGAGCAGGATTTCATCATGACCGGTAGTAAGGCGGGCTTCGAGCAGAATATCACCTTCGCGAATGGTAATGGCGTTAATACCGTTTGAACGTGGACGTGAGTATGCCTCAAGCGGCGTCTTTTTAATCACCCCTTTCTTGGTTACCATCACGATAAAATGCTCGTTGATGTACTCTTCGTCTTTAAGATCTTTGGTATTGATAAAGGCCCTTACCTTATCGTCAGAAGGAATATTGATCAGGTTCTGAATAGCACGTCCCTTACTGGTTTTAGAGCCCTCGGGGATTTCAAATACGCGCATCCAGAAACAGCGGCCCCACTCGGTAAAGAAGAGCATATAATTGTGGTTAGTAGCCACAAATATGTGCTCAATGAAGTCGGCATCACGGGTTTGTACACCGCGCTGGCCTACCCCGCCACGTCCTTGCTTCTTATACTCGGTAAGGGGCGTACGCTTAATATAGCCGGCGTGAGAAATGGTAATCACCACTTCCTCATCCGGAATCATATCTTCGATACTCACTTCGCCACCGGCAAACTCAATGTCGGTACGGCGCTCGTCGCCATACTTCTCCTTGATTTCCATCATCTCATCCTTAATGATCTGGAGACGCAGCTCCACTTCATTGAGAATGCGCTTGTAGTAAGCAATTTTTTCCATCAGCTCGTTGTACTCTTCCTTGATCTTCTCACGCTCAAGTCCGGTGAGTTTCTGCAGGCGGAGATCGAGAATGGCACGGGCCTGTAATTCGGTAAGCTCATAGCCCTCCATCAAACCAGTACGTGCTTCTTCCGGGGTTTGTGAACCACGGATCAGGGCGATAATTTCATCAAGGTGATCGAGAGCGATCAGCAAACCTTCGAGAATATGGGCACGCTCTTCTGCTTTGCGCAGGTCGTACTTGGTACGGCGGATAATCACATCTTCACGGTGCTCCACGAAGTACTTGATCATATCCTTGAGGTTGAGCTGCTCTGGGCGCCCCTTTACCAGGGCAATATTGTTCACTGAAAAAGATGACTGCAGGGCAGTGTACTTATACAGTTTATTCAGCACCACATTAGGAACCGCATCGCGCTTGAGGTAATATACAATGCGCATGCCCTTCCGGTCACTTTCGTCCTGGATATTGGCGATGCCTTCAATCTTTTTATCATTTACCAGGTCAGCGGTCTTCTTAATCATTTCCGCCTTATTCACCTGGTAGGGAATCTCAGTAACCACAATACACTCGCGGCCCTTCACTTCCTCCATGGTAGCCTTTCCGCGCAAAACGATGCGGCCACGGCCGGTTTCAAAAGCCTCTTTTACCCCCTCGTAGCCGTAAATAGTACCGCCGGTAGGGAAATCAGGAGCAGTGACGTGCTTCATCAGCTCCTCAATTGTAATGTCGTTATTGTCTACATAAGCCGTAATGCCGTCTACCACCTCACTGAGGTTATGGGGAGGCATATTGGTGGCCATACCCACGGCAATACCGCTGGCCCCATTCACCAGAAGGTTCGGGATGCGGGTCGGCAATACCGTAGGCTCGTGAATGGTGTCGTCAAAGTTGAGCTGGGTATCGACTGTCTCTTTGTCAATATCCGCCAACATATCCTCCGAAATCTTGCGCAGCTTGGCTTCGGTATAACGCATGGCCGCGGGTGGGTCGCCATCCACACTACCAAAGTTTCCCTGCCCGTCAACCATCATATAGCGCAGGCTCCAGGGCTGGGCCATCCGCACCATGGTATCATATACCGAGGTATCACCATGCGGGTGAAACTTACCCAGTACCTCACCCACAATACGGGCTGATTTTTTATAGGAGCGATTAGAAAGTACGCCCAGCTCATACATGCCATAAAGCACCCGGCGGTGCACCGGCTTCATTCCATCGCGCACATCAGGCAGCGCTCTCGATACAATCACCGACATGGAGTAGTCGATGTAGGAGGATTTCATCTCCTCCTCAATATTGATCGGTATTATCCGTTCTCCAGCCATAATGACAGTTTAGTTCTAAATCTATATCAAAAGCCCAAATATAAGACTAGCAGGCGGCTCCCAAAGGCCCCGGACAAGCTTTTCTCCACAATTTAGAACCGCTTGCTGTTAATAATTATAAACAGTGGAAGGTTGGGTGGTGTTGAACAGTCTGCTAACTTTGAATGAAATCGATGTTGGCACAGTTATCGATTTCAATTACTACCCTATATTGAATTTAATTTCCCTAAGAGAAAAACTGATTATGGACGAAAATTTTTCACCCCGCGTAAAAGACGTGATCAGCTATAGCAAGGAAGAAGCTATACGTCTGGGGCACGATTATATCGGCACCGAGCACCTGATGCTGGGGCTGATTCGTGAAGGTGAAGGTAGCGCTATCCAGATCCTGGAGGACCTGGGTGTGAACGTGCAGGCTTTTCGTAGAAAAATAGAGGCCATCAGCGCCCCCAATATTTCTGGACAGATAAGTACCAAAAAGAACCTTCCTCTTACACGTCAGGCCGAAAAGGCACTGAAAACCACCTTTTTAGAAGCCAAGCTCTTTCAGAGCAGCCAAATACGGACCTCTCACCTTTTGTTGTGCATTCTGCGTAATGATGATGATCCCGTGTCGCGGATCCTGCGTCAGTACGAGGTATCCTACGACACGGTGAAGCGGGAGTACCAGGCGCATTATGCTGATGAGCTTAGGGATAAGCCCCGTAGTGAAATGAGCTATGAGGACGATGACGACTTCGAACGCAAGGATCCCCAGGGTTATTCGGGAGGCAGTAGCGGTGGCCGCTCCAAATCGGAGGCTAAAACCAAAACTCCCGTACTGGATAACTTTGGCCGCGACCTTACCAAGCTGGCCGAGGATGGGAAAATGGATCCCGTAGTGGGCCGTGAAAAGGAAATAGAGCGCGTCTCGCAGATCCTTTCCCGTCGTAAAAAGAACAACCCCCTGCTGATCGGAGAACCCGGTGTAGGTAAATCGGCTATCGCCGAAGGCCTGGCCCTGAGGATTGTGAAGCGCAAGGTGTCGAGGGTGCTCTTTGACAAAAGAGTGGTAACCCTGGACCTGGCCTCGCTGGTGGCCGGCACCAAATACCGGGGCCAGTTTGAGGAGCGCATGAAGGCGCTGATGAATGAGTTGGAGAAGAATGACGATATTATTCTCTTTATCGATGAGTTGCACACTATTGTAGGCGCCGGCGGCGCTACCGGCTCACTGGACGCCAGCAATATGTTTAAGCCGGCATTGGCCCGGGGCGAAATTCAATGCATTGGTGCCACCACCCTTGATGAATACCGCCAGTACATCGAAAAAGACGGAGCGCTGGAACGTCGATTCCAAAAGGTGATGGTAGATCCCACCACCCCGGAAGAAACCATCCAGATTCTTAATAACATAAAGGACCGCTACGAGGATCACCACAATGTGACCTATACCGATGAGGCCATCCATGCCTGCGTAGCTCTTACCGCACGCTATGTAACTGACCGCCACCTGCCCGACAAGGCCATTGATGCCCTCGATGAGGCCGGTTCACGGGTGCACATCACCAGCATTAATGTTCCTAAGGAAATACTGGAGTTGGAGAAAAAGCTCGAGGATATTCGCGAGGATAAAATCCAGGTGGTGAAGAAGCAGCGCTACGAAGAAGCGGCCCGCCTGCGCGATGATGAGAAGCGGGTGGAAAACCAACTGCAGGAAGCCCAGGCGCATTGGGAGGAAGAAGTGAAGAAAAACCGTGAAACGGTGGATGAGCCCGACGTAGCCGAGGTGGTAGCCATGATGACCGGTATCCCGGTACAACGGGTGGCCCAGCACGAAAGCAAACGATTGAGCGGCATGGCCGACGACATCAAGTCGAAGATCATAGGTCAGGACGATGCTGTTAAAAAAATTGTAAAAGCCATTCAGCGTAACCGTGCCGGACTTAAGGATCCCAACAAGCCTATTGGCTCCTTTATCTTCCTCGGTCCTACCGGGGTTGGTAAAACCCAGTTGGCCAAGGAACTGGCCCGTGCCCTCTTCGATACCGAAGACAATCTTATCCGCGTGGATATGAGCGAGTATATGGAGAAGTTTGCGGTGTCGCGCCTGGTGGGTGCCCCTCCCGGATACGTTGGTTATGAAGAAGGCGGTCAGCTTACCGAAAAGGTACGCCGTAAACCGTATTCTGTGGTGCTGCTCGACGAGATTGAGAAAGCCCACCCCGATGTATTTAACCTCTT
Organism: uncultured Owenweeksia sp.; assembly: GCA_964619125.1. GTDB lineage: Bacteria > Bacteroidota > Bacteroidia > Flavobacteriales > Schleiferiaceae > Owenweeksia. Next base: position 39,310 of record CAZUCA010000023.1, read on the forward strand.
GCTACAGGCATTGGATGACGGCCATATGACCGATTCACTCGGTCGCAAGGTTGACTTTAAGAACACCATTATAATAATGACCTCCAATATTGGTACCCGCCAGTTGAAAGACTTTGGTACCGGCGTTGGCTTTGGTACCGCCTCAAGGACGGCCACCAAGCGCGATGCTGTGAAAGGGGTTATTGAAACAGCCTTAAAGCGTGCTTTTGCCCCTGAGTTCCTCAACCGGATTGACGATGTGGTACTCTTCAACAACCTCGAAAAAGAGGATATCTTCCGTATCATCGATATCGAACTGGCCAAGCTTTACAAGCGTATTGAAGAGCTGGGCTACAAGGTGAAGATGACCGAAAGGGCCAAGGAGTACATTGCCGAAAAAGGCTTTGATGAGAAGTACGGGGCACGTCCCCTGGCGCGAGCCATCCAGAAATATGTGGAAGACCCGCTGGCCGAGCAAATCATCAACTCCGAAATCGAAGAAGGTGACTCCATTAAAATTGACCTTAAGAAGAACAAGGAAACCAAGGAGGAAGAAATCGTGGTAAACACGGTAAAGAAATCTGCAAGCGATAAGGAGGAAAAAGAAGAGAAAGAAGAGAAAGAAGAAAATAACTAAATCCCTCTCCTTTCAATAAACTCAAAGCCCCGCAAAATTGCGGGGCTTTTTATTTCTGTTTGTTAAGTAATCAAAAGAATGCACCTGCCAGCTCTTCCTCGCTGATGTTGTTCAGGTAAGCACTGCTTTGAATGGTTTGCAGAGCAGCCAGGATAGCTTCATAGCGATGCTCCACTCCTATCAGGGCCTCCTCAACCGCTTCAATGTCGCGGTGCACAAAAAAATCGCCGTAGAGCTTGATATCAGCGATGCGCCCTTTCTCCACATTGAAATGTACCTCCAGGTGACCGCCTTCGGTCTTTATCCCGTTCTTAAGACCATATTTAGGAGAATAACCAAAGTTCCACTCCCACTGGCTGTACTTTTCATCGGCCAGCTGCTGAATGGCCGCCCTATCTTCATTTGTGAGCTCATAAGCCCGGGCATCGGGATACATTCCCACGATATGATCCATTACTCTTTGGCGGAACTCCTCCACTGTTAATGGCTCTTTTAGGTGAGTGCTGATATTGGTAACGCGACTCCGCACCGATTTACGTGCCTTACCCTCATACTTGAGGGGATTTACCTTAAGGGCATCAGAAATATCCTTTATCTCGGAGGCAAAGAGCAAGGTGCCATGGTGCAGCACTCTTTTCTTTTGATGGTAAATATGCTCGGCATTACCTGAAAACTTCTGCCCCTCGATGAGGATATCATTGCGGCCGCTGAATTCAGCCTTAATCCCTAAACCTTCCAGCACTTCGAGGATGGGCCGGGTGTACTTCTTAAAATCGATCTGGGCCTGATCCTCATCAAAACCCATAATAAAAGTAAAGTTGAGATTGCCCAGGTCATGAAAAACCGCCCCTCCGCCAGTGAGACGGCGTACCACTTTAATATTGCGGCGCTTAACGGTTTCCACATTAATCTCGGCCAGGGTATTCTGATGCTTGCCTACAATGATGGCATTGTCATTACGCCAAAGCATAAAGATATTGCGATCAGAATTTTTGAGAAAGTACTCTTCTACTGCCTGATTGAAATAGGGCTCCAGACTGGGGTTATCAATACACAGCATAGTTTTATTTCTTTGAGGCAGACGCCAGGGACTTCTTTCTTACCTTGATATTCACGGCTTCAACCGCCAGGGAGAAGGCTACCGCAAAGTAGATGTAACCCTTGCTGATTTCTTCGTGCAGACCTTCGGCCACCAGCACAAAACCAATTAAAATCAGAAAGGCAAGGGCCAATACCTGCAAGGTGGGATGCTTCTCAATAAAAGCAGCGATGCGACCTGAAAAAATCAGCATTATTACCAGTGAAATAACCACGGCAATAATCATGATCAGCAACTCTTCCGTCATGCCGATGGCGGTAAGAATAGAATCAAAGGAAAAGACAATATCAAGCAGCCCGATTTGAATTATAATACTGACAAAACTTTTGCCGGCGGCTTTATTCATCTTATGCTTATCCCCGGTGTGACCATCCTCATCAATTTTGTGATGAATCTCACTGGTACTTTTGCCAATTAGAAATAGCCCTCCCACCAGTAATACCAAATCACGGCCGGTAGCGGTAAAGTCAAAAAGCGTAAAAATGGGCTGGGTAAAGCCTATAATCCAGGTGATTCCCAAAAGCATTACCACTCTCAACAGCAGGGCTAAGCCAATGCCGGTGGTCCGGGCCTTGGCACGGCGCTCAGCGGGCAGCTTATTGGTAAGCAGGGAGATAAAAATAATATTATCGATACCCAGCACCACCTCCAGTAAAGTAAGGGTGAGTAGTGCGATCCAGGCTTCGGAGTGCAGAAATATTTCCAAAATACTCTATTTATTCAACGGTTGATTCTGAGGCAGAAAAGAGCGGGAATTTAGCCATCATAGCATTCACCTCACTGCGCACGCTGGCCAGCGAATCCTCATTTTCCGGATCGGCAATCACCCGGTCAATAAAGTCAGCAATTTTATCCATATCATCCTCTTTCAGCCCCCTGGTGGTAATGGCAGGAGTTCCGATCCTAATACCACTGGTCACAAAGGGAGACTTATCATCAAAGGGTACCATGTTTTTGTTCACAGTAATATCAGCCATCACCAACACATTCTCAGCCATTTTACCGGTAATGTTCTTGTTGCGAAGGTCAATCAGCATACAGTGGTTATCGGTACCACCACTGATGATATTGTAACCACGCGCCAGCAGGGCTTCAGCCAGGCGCCGGGCATTTTTCTTAACCTGCATGGTATACTGAAAGAACTCATCAGTAAGGGCTTCACCAAAAGCCACCGCCTTCGCGGCGATAACGTGCTCCAGTGGTCCACCCTGGGTACCGGGAAATACGGCCGAATTAAGCAAAGCGCTCATCATCCGTATTTCGCCTTTAGGCGTTTTCAATCCCCAGGGATTCTCAAAGTCCTTGCCCATCATAATCATGCCGCCACGCGGACCCCGCAGGGTTTTGTGGGTAGTGGTAGTTACAATATGGCAATGAGGAATGGGATCATTCATCA
>CAZUCA010000023.1:42520-44643 GCA_964619125.1 uncultured Owenweeksia sp.
CCGTGGGTAAGATGGCCCCCATGGGAGAGGTCAAAACCCATAATTTTATCACCAGGCTTAAGGCAAGCCAGGAAAACAGCCGCATTGGCCTGAGAGCCCGAGTGGGGCTGTACATTTACATAGTCAGCATTGAAAAGTGCCTTGGCCCGGTCAATGGCCACATTTTCCACTTCGTCAACAACCTCACAACCACCATAGTATCGTTTGCCAGGAAAACCCTCTGCATATTTATTGGTTAAAACGGAGCCCATCGCCTCCATTACCTGTTCACTCACGAAATTCTCGGAGGCAATTAATTCAATACCTTCAGTTTGACGGTTACGCTCGGCGGCAATAAGCTCAAAAATTTGTTCATCACGTTGCATAGGCTTTATTTCTGGGTTTTGTAGGGCGTATCTTAATTTTTTAATCTTTGCCAAAAATACTGACACAAATGCTTACAGCCAACGACCCGCAACGCAAATCTTGGATCGAAGTGCCAGCCAACAGCGACTTCCCCATTCAAAATATTCCCTTCGGTGTATTTCTTACCGAAGATGATATCACCAGCGTGGGCACCCGCATTGGTGACACAGCCATTGATCTGTCGGCCCTGCACCAGCTGGGCTATTTCCAGGGTATTGAGTTGCCTGAAGACGTATTCCTGCAGGATACTCTCAACGATTTTATTACCCTGGGCCGCCCTACCTGGCGCAAGGTACGCAACCGCATTGCCGAAATCTTTGAGGCCGGAAACAATGATTTGAAAAACAACGACGATCATCGTGCAGCTGTTCTGCACCCGGTAGACGAGGTGCAGATGCTGTTGCCGGTTTTCACCCAGGATTATACCGATTTTTACAGCAGCATGGAGCATGCTGAAAACGTGGGCACTATGTTCAGGGGCAAGGACAACGCACTGATGCCTAACTGGAAACACCTGCCGGTGGGCTACCACGGCCGCAGTTCCAGTATTATCGTTTCAGGGGAAGATATTCACCGTCCGCTGGGCCAGATGAAACCCCAGGATGCTGACGCGCCCGTCTTCGGCCCCACCAAACTGCTCGACTTTGAGCTGGAAATGGCTTTTATCACTACCGACGGCAAACCCCTGGGGGAGCGCATCAGCAGTGGTGAAGCAGAGGATTACATCTTCGGCATGGTGCTTTTCAACGATTGGAGTGCCCGCGACATCCAGGCCTGGGAATATGTGCCCCTGGGGCCCTTTCTCGGTAAGAACTTTGCTTCCTCCGTATCGCCATGGGTAATTACCCTCGATGCCCTGGAGCCCTTCCGCACCGAAGGCCCAAGCCAGGATCCGAAGCCATTGGCATACCTCCAAACCGAGGGTAAGCGCACTTTCGACATTAAACTGGAAGCCTTTTTACAGCCCGAGAACGGGGAGGAGAACAAACTTTGTGAAAGTAACTTCAAACACCTTTATTGGAATATCAGTCAGCAACTGGCCCACCACACGGTAAATGGCTGTAATATTCATGCCGGCGATATGATGGCCAGCGGCACCATCAGCGGCCCTACTGAAGATAGCTACGGTTCTATGCTGGAACTTACCTGGCGCGGCGCCAAGCCCATCAGCCTGAAAGATGGCAGTGAACGAAAGTTTATTGAAGATGGCGACAGCCTCATAATGCGTGGTTACTGCCAGAACGGGCAGGTACGCATTGGCTTTGGCGAAGTAAGAGCCAAGGTGCTGCCGGTGATAGAATAAGCCACAAGCTGAACATAATTGAAAAAGCCCCGTATTACACGGGGCTTTTTATTTTTTCCGGCCTGGCCTTAACTCAGGGCCTGTAGTTGCTCTATCAGGAGATTGCGGTTTACCGGCTTGGCGTGAAAGTCATCAAATCCTTCACTGAGAAATTGATCGCGATCATCATCCATGGCATAAGCGGTGGTAGCAATAAAATAGGAAGGAGCCTGGAGCTCATGACGGAGTCGTTTCATTAATTCAATACCATCAACCACCGGATCACCCAGGTTGATATCCATTAGTATAATTTCAAATTTTATTTGGCGACAAAGTTCAAGGCATTCCTCTACCGATGTGGCAAGGTGTAAGTCGTATTCGTTACGTAAGAAGTGTTCAATAATCATGCGGTTAACATAATCATCTTCTACGTACA
>CAZUCA010000024.1:0-42743 GCA_964619125.1 uncultured Owenweeksia sp.
GTGAGGATTTTCGCGATAAAGTGTGGCAGTTTTACCGGGACCAATTGGATAAGCATCTTCCTTCCACTTATTTTGAGTTTCCGGTGGTTATGCCCAATGGCCGCGAATTCTGGATCGGTCAGTCGGTCGAACTCATAGAAAGGGCAGACCAGCAAGTTGAGGTGGTAGCGGTAGCCCGCGACATCACCGACCGGGTATTGGCCACCAACCTGGCCCGCTATAGCGAGGAGAAGTACCGGAACATCATGGAAAATATCAATCTGGGCCTGGTAGAATCAGACCTGGATACCCGCATAATATTTGCCAATAAGCACTTTTGCCAGATGACCGGCTACAGTTTTGAGGAGTTGGCAGGCCTAAAATCCGATGAAGTGCTGCTCAGGATCCAGGATCACCACGCTCACCATCGGGTTGATGAAGCCATGGCACAGCGTCGCCAGGGCAATTCATCGGCCTATGAACTCAAAGTGCGGCGTAAGGATGGCAAGCCGATTTGGCTGCATATTTCGGGGGCTCCCATGCGCAACAAGTACGGTGAGGTGATAGGATCGCTAGGGGTAGTGGTGGATATCACCAAGCGCAAAGAGGTGGAGTTGCAGCGGCAGGGCTTACTTCACGAAGTCAAGAAGCAAAATATTGAACTCCAGGCACGGCAGGCTTTCCTCACTGCCCTCAATGACTTTACCTCATCGCTGATCGGTGATATCGACACTGACACCATTATTCAAAATGTAATTAATACCCTGAGCAGTGGCTTTGGCTATTCTCAATGCCTGGTATACCTCTATGAGGAAGATCAGGAGGTCCTGAAACTCTTTGGGCAGGAAGCGGAAGCTATTGCCCTGAGAGGTTCTGCTGGTAAGAAGCAGCCACATTCCTTATTGATTAAGGCTTTTAGAAGCAAGTCTCCTCAGGCCCGGAACTCGGCAGAGCCTGGTGACGGGGAGGGCCATAGCCAGTCGCATCTGGCCGTGCCCATTGTAGGGGGAAGTTCGGTATACGGGGTAATAGTTTCCGCCAGTAACAGCCAGGATGGATTTGACAATGAGGATGTACAAACTTTTGTGACCATCAGTCATATGGCTGGCGCCAAACTCGCTAGCCGCCGCAATGAAAACCGCCGTAAAGAGGCGGAGTTGGCTTTGCGCAACAGCGAAAACAAAATGCGAACTATTATCCACTCCGCGCTGGATGCTATCATCACTATTGATGAGCGCAGTATGGTGACCGAATGGAACCAACAGGCCGAAGCTCTTTTTGGCTATTCGGCCACCGAAGCGGTGGGACAGGATTTAAGTTTGCTGATCATCCCCGAGAAATACCGTCAGGCCCATAACGCTGGTTTGGCACATTTCCTGAAAACCGGTGAGGGACCAGTTCTCAACAGTCGCTTTGAAATTGCCGGACAACATAAAGAAGGGCATTACTTTCCTATTGAGTTGAGTATCGTACCACTTACCCAGGGCGACCGCTACTTTTTCACCGCCTTTATCAGGGATATTACCCTGCGAAAGACGGCCGAAGACGATATGTACCAGGCATTGGAAAAGCAGAAAGAACTCAGCGAAATGAAGTCAAAACTGGTGAGCATGACTTCGCATGAGTTTCGTACCCCCTTAACGACCGTAAAAACCAATGTGGATCTCGTGCAATTTCTGCTGCAGAATGAAGCCCTTGAAAATAAGGAGCGGGTGGCCAAAAGCATGGGGAGAATTGAATCTGAATTGGTGCGCCTCAATCACCTTATGAACGATATCCTCATGATGGGCCGGATTGAAAGCGGGCGGGTTCCTTTCAGGCCCAAACCTCAGAATATTGTCGCTTTTGCCCGGGAGTTAATAGAAACCAGTTTTGCCCATCAGGACGATGGTCGTGAAGTGGAGATAGCGGTGGAAGGCACAGTAGTTGACGTGTGGTTTGATGAAATGATTTATACCCATGTGATTAGCAATTTGCTGTCCAATGCTTTTAAATATTCACAGGGTGCCGATAATCCCCTGTTGTTATTTAGTTTTACTCCTGAATTTATTTACATTCGGGTGCAGGATCATGGTATTGGAATTCCCTTGGATGAACACGATAAACTGTTCTCCTCTTTTTTCCGAGCCAGTAATTCTGAAAAAATCCAAGGCACAGGCTTAGGTTTGGCCATTGTAAAGCAGTTTGTGGAAATGCATCGTGGTAAAGTAACTTTTGAAAGCGAAGAGAACCGGGGTACAACATTTACTATTATTCAGCCTTTAAAGCCATAATTGCCTGGGCATATTGCAATGTTATATGGAAAACTTGAAGATTTTAATTGTTGAAGATGATCCCATGATTGCCGAAAGCCTGCGCGATATCCTGGAAGCTCTTGGACATCAGGTAATGGGCATTGCGGAGAGTGGTGAGGAAGCGGTAATGGAACTGACCGAAAAGGAACCCGATGTGCTGATGCTCGACATACAGCTAAAAGGCAAAATGGATGGGGTGGAACTGGCGCGATTGGTGCGCAAGAAATTTGAAATACCGGTTATCTTCACTACAGCTTATGCCGACGAAAATACCATTGCCCGCGCCAGTGCTGAAAACCCCTTTGGTTACCTGGTAAAGCCCTATGGCATGAAAGACGTAATGGCCTCCTTAAAGGTGGCCATGAACAACTTTCAGCATCTTAAGAAACTACAGGGCGACCAGCAGGTAACCCTCGGTGATAACCGGGAGGCCCTTTATCTCAAGGTTGACTCGCGGCTGGTAAAAGTGGCGCAGTCTAATATTCTGTATGTGGAGGCAAAAGGTGACTATATGCTGTTTAAAACTCAGGAAAAGTCCTATGTGGTGCATTCTACCATGAAGAACGTGGAAGGCAAACTGGACCCCGAGCGATTTGTGAAAGTGCATCGCAGCTTTATGGTGAATTTGCCGCATGTAAGTGATATTGAAGATAATAGCCTGGTGGTAGCCGACAAGGTAATCCCTATCAGCCGCTCCAACAAGGATGTGTTGATGAGCCGCATTCACACCTTATAAGGATGATTAAATAGCCGCTGCCGAAAAGTGTCCCTTCTAAAACCATGGCAGGTATTAATTCTCGAAAGTTGCTGGCTATAAAGCCTTTCTGTAGTTGAGGCTAGCCTCGCCCTATAGTCTGATCATTTTCAGTCCAATCAGTACTTAATGTTTTTGCAATCAGAATTTTATGTCCTTTTCAGCCAAATTATGGGCTTATTAATCTGGTTTTAGAGGTGTTGTTTTTCAGTCACCATTGCTCCTTTGCCGTTTAACGTCATTATTCCACCATCGGTCGCAGAGAGATTTCAGCCGGTCTAAAATTGCATGTGGCGCTGGCGGCGTGGCCTAAATTAGCTTCACATTTGAATGCTAATATTAATGACTAAGCCTGTTATTGAGCCAGCCCACCTTGAAAGAGCAAAAACTGCTTTTCAACAAGCTTTAAACGCTCAGACTTCTATTGCTGTAATGGGTTTATGTGCTGAAGGAGGCACGCTGCTGGAAGCCTTAAATCAACATTTCACGGTTTTAGGCTATGATGATAATAGTGAGCATGTACGCAGTTTGACAGAGAGTTTTAAAGCTTCTCAACTCAAGTCAGCGGTAATTACTTCCGATGCGAAAGTACTGGCGGATGCCCAAATTTACATCCTGATGTCATGCTTTGATGGCCGCAAAGAGCGCAAGCGCATAAAGGCGTATATCAAGGCCCTGGCCCAGGTTTTAGAAGCAGGCAACTGTGTGATTTTCGGTCCGGAAATTTCACCGGAATTACTCGATGATTTTTGCCTGCCTTTGTTGGAAGAGCTTTCTCAGCTTAAGCTAAATGAAGAATTTTTTGTGGGTTGTCAGCCCGCGGTGGAGCTTGATCAAAGAGATCTGGAAAAGTTGAGTGAGGCAGTGAAGTTCAGTAACAACAGCCTCTTCAGTGAAATTTACGCGGTGTTCCGGAAGTTAAAACTGCCGGTTGATTTTGCACCCCTGGTGATAAATACCCGCGAATGTAGTGAGGAGGAACTGCAGGTAAAGGACGCTATTCGTAAGGAGTGGCTGCAAATTCTGGAAGGAATGAGTCCGCCCTTGTTCAGGCGCTTTATGATGGCTTGTATTAAAACCGGTTTGCTGGATAATTACTCCAATTTGCTGTATCCCGGGGAGCAGAAGGTAAATTATCAGCGCTTTTACCAATTTGCCCGGGAGATAGGGCTGTCGCACACATTTGATTTTAAAAATATAGAGGATTCTTTGACACCTTCTGAGATAGAGGAAGGGGAGAGTTACCAGGGCTGCACGGCTAGGGGAGAAAATGTGCAGCCGCCCTTTTCCGAGGAAGTAGGGTTGGTTTACAGAGAGTGACGATACCCATTAATGAGGCTATCGGCGCAACAACCAGGTATTTTTTATCCTGAAATTGAGACCAAAGGGGGTCAACTCTGCAAAATCATTATTTCCCGGAAAAGGTTGGTAACATTCCGAACCAGAACAGGAGTCAAAGAAAAACGCCCCGTGCATCAAGCACGGGGCGTTCTTTTTTTTTAAGGCTTTAGTAAGGCCTATTTCTTTACAAAAACACCATTGAGTTGCTGTTGGCTACCTACTAGCTGGTAAGTATAAGCACCGCCTTTAAGGCCGCTCAGGTCAAGCTCAAATGCCGACTTGCCATTCACGCTCATGCTTTCGCTGTAAACCGTACGACCAGTCATATCCTGAATGTACAGGCTTACTTCATTTTCGCCAGCCATATCGAATTCGATAGTGGCAGTATTGCCGGCCGGGTTAGGGAAGAAGTTCAGACCACTGCGGCTGATCAGATTGCGATCAAGGCCGATACTGTTATTCTCTACTTCGGCAAAAATGTAAAGTACCACATCGAGGGGGCTGCCGCCGGTAGAATATTCATTACCAATGCGGCTCCAGCTGGTGCCGTTGTGGATAGCAGCAGTGCCACCACCACAATTAGGGCCGGTAGTAGCTATTGCAATAGTATCGCTGCCATTGTCGATATCAACACCTACAAAGAAGGAGTTGGGACCCACGCTGATAGGGGCTGGAAAAGGGAAGTTGGTAAATGAATTTACAGTATCGATGTTGTCAAATGATACGGCGTTGGTATTACCCAGGCTGGTGCCAGGGGTAAGGCTGTCAGTACTGGTATAGAGGTGGCCGGTAAAGCTACCTTTGCTGGGACCTTCTTCCTTGCGGGTGGTGAATACCATCAGCGAGTAAACGTCAACGTCCAGGCTATCGATATTCAGCCATTGGGCAACTTCAACAAAACCGAGGGTATTGCCACCGGCAACATATCCGCTCGCACCTGAGTAAGTTCGCGGAGCCACGTCACAACCGGAAAGCACGGTAGGTGAAATAGTGTCATTAACCGTTTCAATACCGGCCATGTTAAGATTGAGGTCACTTTGCTCCATGGTTGCTTCTACTTCCACCTGGGCGCTGGCCGCCAGTGAAAGACAAAGACCCATGGCTGAGAATACTAGTTTTTTCATAAGGGTATCTGTTTTAGGGATAAAATAATAGATGGGCAAACATAAGTGTACTGGCCTAAACATCCAGCTATGTAGTTGTTAAAAGTAATACCTAAAAAAATAACCCCTTCTAAATGAAAGGGTTATTGTGGTATTGACAATAGTGCTCACTACTATTTTTCTAGCGTGAATTTGCGCACGGTGCGGTTCATGTCGGGGTTAATGTCATTGCCATTTTCATCGAGCAGGCTGATTTCAATGGTGTTTTCCCCGGCCGGTAGTCCTTCAATGATATAGGGTTGCCATTTGTCAAAGGCAAATTCCAGACTGTCATTAACCGTTACCGCCACCTTGCGTTTATCGGCAGACAATTTGGTATTGGCCAGGTAAAAGTCAAAGAGAATCTTGTTGGCATCCTTGCCACTGTAAGTGCCTTTAGGACGGCTGTAAAAAAGCAGGGGCCCACTAAGGTCCATTTCTTCGGCCTGCTCACTGCCACTGTTAAATTGAAATACCACCGAAGCTCCGGGGTTTTTCACGCTCTCGTGGTAGCTACGTGAGAGGAAAGCAATGGCGTAATGGGGACCGTCAGGAAAGGCCTTGCTGAAGCTTGGCTCGTAGTGGGCACTATAAGGACCATTGTCAACAATCAGGTGGATGTGCTGCCCCTTGTCGGAGTTGGCCAGATCAGTGCCGGCTTCGGTGGTTTGAGCACCAAGCTCATATCCTTCCACTCCGAAATCAAATTTTATTTCACCCTGCTCATTACTTGAAAACTCATCGAGATTGTTGCTGAGTTTTGCGCCGGCAAATTCTTTGACGCTCGTTTTGGGATAAATCTTCAAGCCGCCTTTTTCGTAGGATTGTGGTAACTCCTCGGGCATCTCGCTTACTGCTTCCTCGCTGTCAGCAGTATCGTTGTTTTCTTGGTTCGCTTCGGTAGCGGGGTTTTGGCATGCTATCAGCAAACTGGTGCTCAACCCCAGAAAAAGAAGTTTTTTAATCATCATGTCAGGTTTTTATTGGCCAAAGGCCTGTATAGGTATTTTGTTCGGTCCAAATGTAAAAAAAGCGGCCCCTTCCTGAAGAAAAGGGCCGCTTTAGGCGGGAATAAATCTTGCCTGACGGGGCAAATTACTCCTTAGGGCCGATTAAGAGGAGATCATTCAGCACAATTTCGCTGATATAGCGGGTTTCGCCTTTTTTGTCCTCATACTGGCGGTTTACCAGTTTGCCTTCCAGGCCTATTTCTTTGCCTTTGTGTACGAACTTCTCAACCAGTTCGGCGGTGTGTCCCCAGGCAATCACATTGTGCCATTGGGTTTCAGTAACGCGCTCGCCTTTTTGATTTTTGTAATAATCATTGGTGGCCAGGGTGAAACGCGCCATTTTTTTGCCGCTTTCCAGTTCTTTTACTTCTGGCTCTTTGCCGGGATTGCCGATCAGTTGCACACGGTTTCTCAGTGAATTCATAGCTAAAAGATTTAAGTTGATAATTTTTGAATTCGGCTTCGGTTAAAAAGCTTGCAACAAAGGTGAAGGCTGATCAGCAGCTCAGTCGTATAGCAAACGCTTACTACCCATTTACTACCCGTTTGTAATCGTTTGTAACCGTCTGTTTTCTTATCTTTTTATGAACCAAAACCTCCCTTAGCCATGGATGGAGAGCGTAAATGCCTCGAATGTGGCCTGCCGATCAGTGGCCGTAACGACAAAAAATTTTGTGATGACGTATGCCGCAGTGCCTATAACAATAAGCAAAACCGCAGCACTACCAACCTGGTACGCAATGTAAACCGGGCTCTCTCAAAAAATCGCAAGATCCTCGCTGATCTAAATCCGGCAGGTAAAGCAAAAGTGCGTAGGGAACAGCTCAATGCCCGCGGATTTGATTTTAACTACTACACCAATATTTATGAAACCCAAAAGGGCGGACGTTATTTTTTCTGTTATGACCAGGGGTATATCGAATTGCCCAATGATGAATTGGCATTGGTGGTAAAAAAGGAATACGTTACGCATGGCCGGAGAGGCTGAAGGGTTTGCAAATTTGAGCTATGCGATTAACCCTGATTCCGGCCTTTGTTGTTTTGGCCCTCTTACCCCTAAACGCTTATCAAGTCTGCGCCTAAGGCTTACTCTACCACCTGCTCCACATTTGGGTAGGAGAGTGGCAGGTTTTCAATGAGGAGGATTCTTTGCCGGGATATACCCCGGTGGGGAAAATTCTCGCTGGTTGTGCGGTAAGTGAACATTGGCGTGGCCAGGGAGGAGGTGAAAGGAGAAGCTTTTTTTCGTGGATAACGACAGTCGTAACCGGAAGCAGGTATGGGTGACAACTAAGGCCAGCCAACCCTGGGGCCAAAGTCAGAAGATACTCTTAAGATTATACTGCTGGTGAAAGGCAGGTTTTTCAGGCCTCTTACCGGCTAGAGGGTGAAGAAGTGTTATACCGTACAGTGCTCACCCGCCTGTCGGCCAACCGGCTAAGCCAGCTTTTCAGCGTCTCTAGCGATCAGGGGCCTACCTGGCAACTTGTCTTTAAGGGTATTTACCGGCGGCTGATAAGGCCAGGTTGAGCTACGCCAATCTGTTCGGGGGTAAGGCAGCAGGTTATTCATTTTTCGGAAAATTAAGGGCTAATTCACGCTTAAAGGATACCTTTGCGCCCCCCAAAAATCGAATAGGACAAGTAAGACGAATATGAAGAAGTATTTTAACCCCTGGCACCATGTTAGCCTTGGCGAAGATGTTCCTAATGTTGTGAATGGCATCGTTGAGATTCCTAAGGGTAACCGGGCGAAGTATGAGTTGGACAAGGACAGCGGTATGCTGAAGCTTGATCGCGTACTTTACTCCTCGGTATATTATCCAGCTAATTACGGTTTTATTCCCCGCACCTACGGTGATGATCATGACCCCCTTGATATCCTGGTACTTTCGCAGGTGGAAGTAGTGCCCTTGTGCCTGGTTCCGGCCAAAATTATTGGTGTGATGCGCATGATTGACAATGGTGAGGCGGATGATAAAATTATTGCCGTGGCTGCCGGCGACCCCAGCGTAAACCACTACAATAATATTTCGGAGTTACCTTATTACCTGATATCCGAGATGCGTAGTTTCTTTGAAGATTACAAGAAGCTCGAGAACAAAGAAGTTAAGGTAGAGGAGTTCCAGGATCGTGAAACGGCCAAGCAAATTCTGCAGCAGGCTATTGACGATTACGATGCCAAGTTTGGCGATATGGACCTCTGATTCATTGCTGCAGTAATTAACATTGCGCCCGGTTTTACCGGGCGCCTTCATTTTAAACTCATCAAACAATCAGCCCCGGGGCGCTTTTAACTAGTATCTCATTATTATGCGCAAAGACATCCACATACCACGGGTTACCGATGTGAAGGTTGCGATAGCCAAAACCATCGACGAGAAGGGAGAAAGCGATTGGTATGTTTATCTGATCAACAATAAACCGACGGATCTCAATAACCTGATGATCGTGAGCAGTGCCCACGAAAATGAAGATGGCGGTGGTCGCCAAACCTCCAAACTGCGGCATTTTGTGGAAGAGCTTAAGGCCAATTCCTTTGCGCGGGTGGAACGCATTGACCCGGCCGTATTCGACTTTTACAACAATTTTTGGGTTAGCTTTTATATCGGCAGGGAGTTGTTTGACAAGAAGTTTCAGCTTGAACCCTTTAAAGAGTGGGAGCTGGAGCAGATTGACGAACTCGAAATGGACGGGGTGGCTACTGAATAGAGACCTGCTGCTCCCTGAACTGCCCGGCCGTTGGATTAGTTATGATTTCTATGGGCAAAAACTCTAAGGCCAAATCAGAGCTGTTGAGCAGACAGATTTTTCAGTTATTGGTTCAAATACCTGCTCCTACGGTTGGTGATGACGTCAGTGATGTTGATATGAAAATAAATCAGCTGGTACGCAATACTTCCATTCAAACCAGCTCAATTTCCGCCGCGTTGAGCATACCGGGAGGCGTTACCGGCCTGATAACAGTGCTGCCCGAAATCACTGCCATATGGCGCCTGCAATCCCAAATGATCACTAACATAGCTGCATTGCACGGACAAACCCATCTGGTAACCCGTGAGCAGATGCTTTACTGCATGTTCAGGCAAATGGGTTTTGGGCTGGTCAAGGAATACGTTTTTCAACGGGGAGGGGTGTATTTGGTGCGAAAAATGTCGGACCAGGCTTTTAGCGCAGTTTTACAAAAACTAAGCAGGGGCCTCATTACCCGTCAGGGCACCCGTATGGCCGGTAAAATAATTCCGCTGGTGGGCTCAATTTCTGCCGGTGCTCTGAGCTATTATGACACTTTCAGGGTCGGGAAAAACGCCCGCCGACTGTATTCGCACGAAATAAAGTTACTGGAGCCGGGGGAGGCAGTGGGCCGTCTGGAAAAAGAATAGCAAAATCTCCTCGAAAAGGGTAGAACCATTTTAAAATCAACTTGTTAGCTATGGGTGTGTTTGTTAATTTGATCTGTTCCAAGAGCTGCTGTTTTGAATTATCGAACTACAGTCAATGATCAAATAACAGTTTGTTTTTATGGCCCTGGCACCAACCAGGGCCATTTTCGTAAATATCCCTGCCTTATCCGGTTGCTTTAGCCGCTAGTTTTTACCTTTGATCGCCCAAAAATAATTCTAACAAAAATCTCAATACATATGAAAGTTACCGTTGTAGGTGCCGGTGCCGTTGGAGCCAGCTGCGCAGAATACATCGCCATTAAGGATTTCGCTTCTGAAGTGGTGCTGGTAGATATTAAGGAAGGCCTGGCCGAAGGTAAGGCCATGGACCTGATGCAGACTGCATCACTTAATTCTTTTGACACCCGCATTGTTGGTAGTACCAATGATTACAGCAAAACCGCTAATAGCGACGTGGCTGTAATCACCTCTGGTATTCCCCGTAAGCCCGGTATGACGCGCGAGGAACTTATCTCAACCAATGCCGGTATTGTAAAGTCGGTAGCCGAAAACCTGATTAAGCATTCTCCCAATGTAATCCTGATTGTGGTGTCAA
The DNA here is from genome assembly GCA_964619125.1 of uncultured Owenweeksia sp. GTDB lineage: Bacteria > Bacteroidota > Bacteroidia > Flavobacteriales > Schleiferiaceae > Owenweeksia. The sequence continues at coordinate 10,519 of CAZUCA010000024.1, forward strand.
ACCCGATGGATACCATGACTTACCTCGCTCACCAGGCTACTGGTTTGGCTAAAAACCGCATTATCGGTATGGGTGGGGCGCTTGATTCGGCCCGTTTTAAGTATCGTTTGGCCGAAGCCCTCGAATGCCCCATTTCAGATATCGACGGTATGGTAATCGGTGGCCATAGTGATACCGGTATGATTCCCCTTACCCGCCTGGCTACCCGCAACAGTGTGCCCGTCTCTGAATTTATCAGCGAAGGCCGTTTGGCCGAGGTAAAGGAAGCTACCAAAGTTGGTGGTGCCACCCTCACCAAATTGCTGGGTACTTCCGCCTGGTATGCTCCCGGTGCGGCTGTATCGGCAATGGTACAGGCTATTGCTTGCGACCAGAAGAAGATGTTCCCCTGCTCATGTCTGCTCGAAGGTGAGTATGGCCTTAACGATATCTGCATTGGTGTACCAGCTCTTATTGGTCGCAATGGTATTGAAAAGATCGTGGAATTAGATCTTGCCGATGCTGAGAAGCAGGACATGCAGAGCAGTGCCGATGCCGTGAAAAAGACCAATGGTCTTTTGAATAGCTAAGCACGGTTTTAATAAAATTGCAGAGCGCCCTTTTGTCATCAGACGGTAGGGCGCTCCTTTTTTATATAGTATTTTCTGTTTCTAAAAGGTGCTGGTTGATTTTTGGAGCCACATTTCCATATAGCCGGTCATGGCTTCCACAAAGGCTAATGCACGTTTTTTAAAATGAGCAAATGAAATACCTTGCCCCGAATCAGTCAAGCGCTGGAGCTCCAGCGAGAGCCAGTCTGGCTGTGGCAAAAACTCATCTATATCAATATTTTCCTGCAAGAGCAGGCTATTAGTTTCGTGAATAAAGCAGACAACATGCTCGACCAGCATCAGGCACTCATCCAACTCAAAGGCTGAGGCCAGATCCAACTCGCGCTGCACCTCCTGCAGGGTTTTAATGCTGTACTCCAGATAATCGGCAGACATGCGCATATATTAGAATTTTTAATATCTCCGAGCAGAAGCATTACCGAAAGGTAAATATTTCTTTTTTAATTCACCTCATACTGGCTTAATCTTTTGAATAATAATTATTTACAGTGACTTAAAATCAAAAGAGGTATTATTGTGATTAACTATAAAATATTTCGATTTGGCCAAGGGAATATTAGTAAAATAATTTTTCCATTAAAACTCTGCCTAGCTATTGACCCACCTTAGCCGGATGTTGCTGCCAGGGGAAATCCGTTCCCTGCTGTGCAGCTGAAAAGGCCTCTTAGCGGGCAGGGCCAAACATTGATGCAGGTAGTGGCTGCCTTGATATTTTATGGCAGTTACCTCCGCGGCCAGCCCTTGTTCGGCTATCTGCAATTGATGTGGCCGGATCAGGGCTTCGGAGCCGGGGTGGCCCAGGGCTTGCAGCTCCTCACCTTCAAAGTGATTAAGCGGGCCCAGTAAGCGGCCAATAGCAGCAGTTTTGGGATGCTGGTAAATATCGGTAGTGCTGCCGGTCTGTATAATGCGGCCTTTCTCCAGGGCAATTACCCGGGTGGCCAGGGCAAGCAGGTCGCTGGGTTCATGGGTGACCAGCACCATTGCGGCAGGTTTCCATTCACTCTGCAGCAAGGCAATCAGCTCCTGTTTAAGGGGGTAGTCGAGGTTCGAGAATGGCTCATCGAGTAGTAGTACTCTGGGTTTGGCCGCCAGGGCAGTGCCCATGGCCACCCGTTGTTTTTGCCCCCCTGAGGTATCCACTGCCCGTTGCTGGCTCAGCTGTTTCAATTTCAGGCGCTGACGATAATGCCCACTAATTCTGCGTTGAGCACTGTCGCTGGCTGAACGGGCATGACGGAGCATGTTTTCCTCAACCGAGAGAAAAGGCATCAGGTCAAAATCCTGGTTCACCACCTTTATATCCGGGTGCCCCGGGATCAGGCTGCCAGCCGGGCCGGTCATTTTTTCACCCTGGTAGTAAATTTCACCGCCGAGCGGATCGAGCAATCCACCCAGTAGCTTTATCAGGCTGGTTTTACCACTGCCACTTTCACCAATCAGGCCGAGTACTTCCCCGGGATAAAGGCTGAGATTGATGTTCCGCAACACCGGTTTTTCTGAGTAGGCAAATTTTAGCTTCTTTACTTCCAGCAGGGCTTGGGCGTCTTTCAAGGGGTGTGTTTTTGGATTACCGGGTCGCCAAAGGTAATGAGCAGCTGCCAGTGATTGACAGCTGGTAGTTAAAAGCGCTGCGCTGATAAATATTAGCAGCTAAACCGGGTTTTTGGTGATTTCAATACAGCGCCTACCATCTTATGAGAATCCCATGGCTTCTCCACCTATCTGGGCTGAGTGAACTCAATATCAGGGTGGCTGCCCTGCTCTTATTATTTATCCTGATTGTAGGCCCTACTTTATTTATACCGGACACATTTATGCAAAGTTCGGGTTATTAAGCTCTTACCTTTTTGTGGATGACCTCCTTTGGCGGTAATGCCCTGTTTCAGGAACTGAATGGAAAGCGGCGGGCAACAGGGCTTATTGGAGTGGATCAATCACAGTTTATTCCAACTCGGCATTTTTGGTAAAAAGAAGTAGAGTTATGGCACCCGTGTTTTTGCAGGTTAAGTGGCGCGTTTAATTGACAAATCCATCCATTTTGCCACCTCTGCAAACGGTAATAAACTCAGAAAACTGTTGGTTCCGGTCGATTTTTTGCGCTATTCCATTCGCTCCATTTCCCCGGCGGGTGAACTGTTCCGGGACTTGCGCTTAAAGATTACCGTGGTGCACGTTTATAAACTCAGCCCCAGTTGTTTTCCCTTTTTCGAAGGCAAACCTGATGAACTGCTGGAAGAGGTAAAAGCCAGGGCCGATACCAGCCTCAAGCGTTTTGGAAATCCCGGTATTGTTGGTTAAGCCTTGCTTACGGGCAATCCGTGGCATCATAAGAGCAGTGAGGCAGACCTGTGATCAGGCTTAGTGCTGATGTGGGCGGGTCCCAGCGGCCTTGCCTTGTCAGTCCTTTCAGCTAAAAAGTAAAAGCAGGTAGGTGAGGGTCTTTATGAGTGCTCCGAATATGGCTTGTAGTCGGGACTAAGCCGACTTCTCCGGAATTTTGCGCGCCTGCCGTGTATTTACAGTTTTACCAGCCCCTTCTTCAACCGGTTTAAAATAGACCTTAAGCAGGTAGGCCAGTGCGAGAGTAAGAATAAAGGAAAAGCTCGCATATAATACCGCCACCAGGGCCATCTTCTGCTCTTCAATTACGTCGGTGGCAATATAAATGGCCAGGGCACTATTTTGCAGGCCAAGCTCAATGGCAATAGTGTAATTGCTTCGGTGCTTCAGCTTTATTCCCCGTGAGAGGTAGAAGCCGCCAAACACGGTAATAATATTGAGGATTACCAGCGGCACCAGCAATTCGAGGTTTTCAAACCACATTCCTCTATCTGAGTCGGGAGAGAATATTACTGCTCCTACCATCCCAACCATGGCTATCACCACCAGGTAACGAAAAAAGCGGTTGATGGTGTCAGTAAGGTGCTCAGGAGTAAATTCGTTAAATATGATACCAGCTACCACCGGGATTATCACACTGGTAAGAACCTTTCCGAGGGTGTCCGCAAAGGTGAGGGAGATGATCTGGGCCTCACCAATAAAAATCTGGTTGGTGACATCAATCACAATGGGGATGCTAAACAGGATAAGAAAACTGTTAAAGGCAGTAAGGGCCACGGATAGGGCCAGGTGACCTTTGAGGACATAAGTTACCAAATTACTCATGGTTCCTCCCGGGCAGGCAGCCACCAGTACCACGCCCATTTTATACACCGGCTCCACATTCCAGAAGCTTATCAGGGCAAAAGCTATTATGGGTAGGAGCAGCATCTGCATACTGAGCCCGCTGAGCACCGCCTTGGGTCGGATAAAAACCGCCTTAAAATCGGCAAAAGACAGGTTTATACCGATGCCAAACATTATGACCCCAATGGCGACGGGCATAAACCAATCCGAGAAGTTGTCCATATATCAATAATGTAATTGGAGGTTGATGGCAGCCCGGCAGAGCTGCTTATTAAAGAAAACTTCAAATAGGCCTGCTGGGTTCAGAAATTTCAAAAGATAGCCATGCCGGTTTTTGTGGTAAGCAGCTCCAGGGTTTCCATGCCGAGCACTGAATTGCCCTGTTCATTGAGCCTTGGGCTCCAAACCGCTACGCTGTACTGGCCCGGGTAAACCGCCGCAATGCCACCGCCCACGCCGCTTTTTCCGGGCAAACCCACCCGGAAGGCAAATTCACCGGCCTCATCATAAAATCCGCAGGTTTGCATCAGGGCATTAATTCTCTGGCTTTGTTGCACACTGATTATGCGCTCATCAGTATCGGGTTGTACCCCCGAATTGGCAAAAACTAAAAATACATTGGCCAGCTGAGCACAGCTCATTTCAATACTGCACATGTGGTAATAGAAATCAAGTACATCTTCTACATCACTGTGAATATTGCCGAAGGCCCTGAGCATATTTACCATGGCCCGGTTGCGAAAGCCGGTTTCTGCCTCTGAATTGGCGACGGCATAATTGTAATCGATGTCCGTGGAATTGGCCATACTTCGTACAAACTCTATGAACTCACCCTTAATATTGGGAATTTTCTCCACCAGGATGTCGGCTACCACCAGGGCGCCACTATTGATAAAGGGGTTACGGGGGATTCCTTGTTCATACTCCAACAAAACCAGGGAATTAAATGAGGTGCCCGAGGGTTCTACGTCCATGCGTTCCCAGATTTTTTCCCCATAATACTTCATGGCCAGCGCCAGCGAAAACACCTTGGCAATACTCTGATTGCTGAATTTTTCATGGGCATCGCCCAACTCAAAACTCTGGCCATCCATACATTTGAGGTACAGGCCATACTTATCGGCTTCGATATTTTTGAGCTCGGGAATATAATCGGCTACCTTGCCTTCGGACTTGTTGAAGTCCAGTTCCTTTTGAATTTCAGCGAAAATCTTTTCGTAGTCCATACCTCTCAATTACATATGGCTGTAAAGGATTGTTTTGATCAACGGTGGAGGATGAAGAATAACAGCCGCCTGGCCTGAAATGTCTCCGCAGGCCCTTTTAAAAAAGGAGACTTGCCGCTTATCACCGATGATGATACATTAGAAGCATGAAAGTAGTTGCAACCGCGCTTATGATGCTCTTTAGTTTGCTAACAACTATGGGGCAATGTCAGCATTATTGGGTGAAGCTCAAGCTGGAGGAAGATTCGGCTTATAGCAGTTCTAATCGGCAATACCGGGTTTTGATAGATGTTTTAATGGAGGATGCCGGCCTGTGTGACGACTTTGGTCAGTTCAGCTACCACCTTTTTAACAACTGTGGCCATCATATCACTTTTACTGCTCAGCAAAGCGGCGTTGCAGTGGTTGATTCCGCTGATCAGGATTGTTTGGATCTGAATGAATATGCCGATTATACTCTTTACCGGAAACGCTATGAAGGTAGCTTCAGTCTTGATACATTTGCCACTAACTGTTATCATTTTCAGGTATATGCGTCGCGTGGGGCCGCTGATTTTGCAAATATTGCCGGCGCTGATACCCTTGGTTTACCTCTTTCCGGCTGGGTTGAATTCATCAGCTCACGCAGGCATAATTTTCCACGATACCATCCCGAACTTAAAGTAAGGGAAGCCTGCGTTGGCAATGAAAAACACTTAAAGCCGGCAGCGGTAGACGGGGTAGAAAATGACAGTTTTAATATTGCGGTGGTAAATCCGGCTTCCTTCGACTTCAGCAATGGTCTGGTAACCAAATTATTCCGTGATTTTAAGAAACCCTTAGGTAAATCAAACCCGCTACCCGCATTTAATTTTAATGTCAGTTACCAGGAGTTAAACTTTAAACCGACCGTTCCCGGCCTGATGGTAATACCACTTGAGATTTCGGAATGGGGTATTGATTCTGCTACGGGCTGGTGGCGGCTGATGACCAAAACCTACTGGCAGGTGCCATATTTTGTAAGTGATAGCTGTGATCAGATCAACCTTGAGCCCCTGGCCTTTAGCAGTGATACGCTGTACTACAGTTGTCAATCCGCAACTTATGCCATACCTCTCGGCAAGGAGGTGGCGATCAACAGTATCAGCCCCGATGGCAGTGATCTTAAATTTCTGAATGCCAATGGATACCCGGTAATTGTGGATCGTGCCTACGCACCTGCGGGCAAGCTGGACTATACAGATACCTTGCTGATAGATGCCAGCTTTTTCTATGAGGGCTTGTACGAATTGAAATTGGTATCTGGCACTGACGGTGATTTACTGGTTGGTATATGTGGGGGAGAGTTGCTGGCCAATCAATATTTAGCCATCGATATGAGTCAGTGTCCCAACACGGTAGGGAGAGAGGAGTTGGCCGCTAATGAACTGGAGGTATATCCAAATCCAGTAGGAGAGCTTCTCAGGCTGGAACATCCTTCCGGGATAGTCTCTATATCTCTGTATAGCGCTGATGGCCAGGAGGTATTAAACAAGGTGTTTTCTGAAATAGCTTTGTATCAACAGCTGAAGCTTCCGGAGTTCGCTGCCGGCTTGTATCTTCTTAAGGTAACAACCAGGGCCGGGGAGCTTAGTCGTAAGCTGCAGAAACCATGATGCTTAGCGATACGTTTAACCCTCGCTGCCAGGGTCATGTAATAGATTGGCCTGGCTGGCCTTTTGGTAATCGCGGCAGCAGCAGCATCAGGTTTTTCTATTTAATGATGATAAACCCAATTTCCTTGAGTAAGGCTACCACAAAGGCCAGTATGAGCAAGGCGATTATTATGACTATATAGAGCCGGCTCATTCCACAAATTTCTTACTTACCCAGCCTTCCAGGTCAGTACTCACGCGGTACCAGCCGTCTTTCTCTTCATGAATCAAAACATCGGTTCCGCGTAAAAGCGGCAATGCCGCCAGCTCACCATTAGGGCTGGTACGAATGTTTAATTTGGAGGCATTTACCTTACCCCGGCGGGGAAAATTAAGGTCATCGTCACTGCCATGGAAGCGGCCTTCGTTCAGTACCTGGTTGCGCAGATCTTCTATCGGAAAGAGCGGACCGGGGTCTTGTTTACGGCCTGGTGATATCTCGTCATGGCCCAGGATTTCCTTGATGGGGTATCGCTCGGCCAGCAATTCACAGAGCTCATAAACCTTGAGGATCTGTTCGCGGGTATAACGCTGCCAAAAATGATGATGTACCCTGGGGTTACGATGCTGCGCTTCCTGGATTTCGTCCTCGCTGAAGCTGGTGCCGTGGTTTAAAAGTTCAGGGCGGGAGTACACCTGTCCCATTTTTATCAACCACCCTACGTTGTCGATTTCGATGCCGATGGCAAAATGATTGTAGTACTTTCGGCCGCCATACTCACTTACGCCCGCGTGCCAGGTGCGGTAGTTGAAGGGGGCCAGTTGGAATATTTCACCTTGTTTACCCACCACCAGGTGAGCCGACGCCTTTACCTTGGGGTTGCACAGGGCATTTGCCGCCGATTGGGCGCTGGTCATAGCGGTGTAGTGAATAATAATGCTATCCGGCTCCTGGTTGGGTAGTTTAAATTCGGGAGGGCTGTATAGATTTGGCGTGGGCTGCCAATGATATCTGAAGTCCTCATTGGGCTCGGAGGCCATAAGCCGGTGTTGGTCGTTGATCTTCATGCGCAATCTGGTTAATGGTTTAGCAGGATAACTCTATCTAAATTAGGCTTTTCCCCGCTGCTGTGAAAGAGGATAGAGGAGTGGTGCGCATGGCGTTAAAGTTTTGTCAAAAGCTCCGCAGATGACAATCATGGCTTTCAGCCATCCGTTATTCATGCCAAAAGCTTAAAATGCGCAGCTATTATCTACGATTTCTCGCCGCTACCGGACTCACACAAAAATTACTGCTCTCTATCGTCTTTTGTCTGTTTTTGCTGTCAGGGCGTGTGGCCTATTCCGGTAGTTTGGCCTATATATTTCTTTTGTGGAATCTCTTTTTAGCCTTCCTGCCCCATTTCTTTAGCCGGCGCTTACTTTTGAGTTATAAACGTTTGAATGCCATGATATTAGCAATTCTATGCCTCCTGTTTTTACCTAATGCACCCTATATTCTCACCGACTTATTTCACTTGCGCCTGGCCGGGGAGCGGTGGCTGTGGTTCGATACCCTGCTGATTGTAAGTTTTGCCTGGGTAGGGATGATGTTTTTTATTCACAGCCTTAATGCCCTTGAAGATTGGCTGGCCCTCCGCTTACCCCACTGGCAACGGCTGCTTATAATGACGCTGGTTTGCCTGCTTTGTGGTTTTGGAATCTACCTGGGGCGCTATTTGCGCTTCAATAGCTGGGATTTGTTAAGCGACCCCATGTCCTTGCTGGGTGAGATAGCGCAACGGCTGTGTTTTCCGGCAGCACACCCCCGTTGCTGGGGGTTAACTCTGGCCTATGGCTGTTTTCTTTTAGTGGCCCATCTCAGCCTGCGGCGGCGAGTTGAAATTCACTCTCTTAACAATGATGTTAGAGGTGAATAAAAACTTCCAGTAGATGAATGTATGTAGTTGTATTTAAATGTTTTGTGATTGGGTTAATATCGTGGATGGGCTTTGATGAAGTCGCATATGAGATAAGCGATGCTTTTGGCTAGCATCTGGCGGTCAGGTTCACTTGCGGCGCGGCCGGGTGAGCCTTCACAGAGGTGCAGGTAAAGCGGGGCTCTCAGAGCTGCCGTAGTAGTGATCAGGCTTCTTACTTCATTGAGAGTGAAACCGCTGGGATTTAAAGCTGAAACAGGAAAGGCGGTCAGAGCATCCAAATCAAGCTCCAGACCTATGGGTTCTAAACCACACCAATTCAAAAGGTTAACAAAGGTATGATGTTTTTTTTCAGGGTTGGTAACCAGCAGCGACTCAAAAGTGCTGTATTGGATATTTGGATCCTCATCAAGAGTGGCAATCATTTGATCTGAATTGTAGCCCTCATGAAGTCCGAAAATGGCGTAACGGCCCAGGTATCCCTGCTCACGGGCATAGCTGAATCCATTGCCACTGTGACGACCTTCAAGGGCTCTGTAGTCGGCATGCGGGTCAATATTGATACAGGAGATGGCCTGGCCTAAGGCCTGGCTGCTGCCCCTGAGATTGCCGTAGCTATTGTTGTGACCACCTCCAATAATTATGGGGATTTTACCGGCTGCAACAATCGCTTCAACCAATGGCGCTACTATGGAGTCCACCGTTTCCGTAAGCGCACGTAACTTTTTGAGGTCACTACTGTCGGCAGGCTTGAGCCCCTTGGCTTCCACAAGCAGGTCAGGAAATTCCAGACTGCCTAAAATAAGGATCTCCCCGCCGTTCAAAAATTGATTGCTCTGTACGTTTAACAGGGCTGTCAGTGCGTGATCCCAACATTCGCTCGCACCACCAATGCCGAGGTTGGCGCGGATTCCTATGTCTTCCTTGATGCCGAGTACGACAAAGCGGGCCCTGCTTTCCCGAACTGCGGAGAGAGGCTCGGAAGCCTGGGGGCAAAGCACAGTTTCGCCCAGTTTTTTTTCCCCGGCTCTTTGGGTGGTAAGCTCTAGCAACTCCTCACTAGAGTATGTCCTTAAGTTTGGAAAGTGGTTTGCCATCAAAAAATACTTTTGAAATTGGGTTGTGACCAAAATTATAAGGGATGAAAGAAGGCGAGACCAGGGGTGGGGTGATAATGAGGTTGGCACGCTTACCTTTCTCTATGCTGCCCAGGCTTTGCCCCAGTTCCAGGGCGGCAGCGCCATTGAGGGTGGCGGCACTAATGCTTTCTTCCGGGGTCATTTTCATTTTTATACATCCCAGCTGTACGGCCAGGTTCATATTACCACAAGGGGCAGAGCCTGGGTTGTAGTCTGTGGCCAGGGCCACGGTGGCGTTTTGGTTTATCAGACGCCGTGCTGGTCCGTAGGGGATTTCTAAATACAAACTACAGCCGGGCAGGAGAGTGGCGATGGTGTTGCTGTGGCCCAGCACTGCCGCCTCATCGGTACCGCCGTCATTTTCGCTGCCCAACACCTCTAAATGATCTACTGACACTACGTCAGTTAGATTTTCTTTCCTAATGAACCCCAATGAGTTAAACTGATTTACATGGAGTTTTGATTTAATTCCAAATTTCCGTCCTGCCTCCACGATCTCCAGGGTTTCATCCACGCTGAAATAGCCTTCTTCGCAAAATACATCCACATAATCGGCCAGTTTTTGGGTGGCAATTTCGGGTAGCATTTCGTCTATAATCAGATTGAGATAGGCACGGCGGTCATTCTTAAATTCCCTGGGGATGGCATGGGCGCCCAAAAAAGAGGTCTTTACCGGCAGGGGAAATTTTTTACCCAGCTTTCGGGCTACCCTCAACATCTTAATTTCACTTTCAGTGCTCAGGCCATAGCCGCTTTTAATTTCGATAGCTCCGGTACCCAATTGCATTACCTCGTGCAGCCGTCGTGCTGCCTGTTCAAGCAATTGATCTTCAGAAACTTGCCGCAGCTTACGGGCCGAGTTGAGAATACCACCGCCCCGGGCTGCAATTTCTTCATAGCTGGCGCCGTGCAGGCGCTGGGCAAACTCATCTTCACGGGTACCGGCATACACCAGGTGGGTATGACTATCAACCCATGTGGGCAAAAGCATGCCACCTTTGGCGTTTACCCTTACGTCAAAGCTTTCAGGGAGCCCCTCGTCCATGGAGCCCCAGCTGTGGATTTTGCCATCAACCACCTGTAACCAGGCGTTTTCGGTGACCGGAAAATGGCTCATCTCAGACCCTTGTTGGCGACTGCGGCCCTGATCCTCAATGTGCAGTATCTTGGAGATATTATGTATCAATGCATTCATGGCGGTGAAATTAGGAAAGATTGCAGGGAGCTGCTAACAAACAGCTAAAATCCATTATTGACAATGCTACTGCAGCAGGCGGTGGTGAACTTAGCCTTAGCCTGCTCAGTTTCCTTAGCTGAAATCAACCTGCTGATCCGTCGGCCCAAAAACACAGAACTACGAGGAATTTAAGATTTAGACGCATACAAAAGTTAGCAGTGGCTGCTTTATGGAAAATACCCCTGCTGCTAAGCTTCGTTTCCCTGCTGGGTTTTATTGAGGAGCTCGGTTTTAACCTGGAAGCTCAGTTGAGTTACTTCCTGGGCTATTTATACGTGACCTCTATTATGGCGGGGCTGCTAGCTCTGGCTTTCCGCTACGGACAAAGCGCCAGAAGACCGTTGGCCAAAGTTCGTGTGTTTGACGCTGCCCTGACTGCTGTGCTCATTCTTGTTTTACTAAATCTCAGTGGCTGGATTCAATTACCCCTTTTCAGTGCTCGCCGGTATCTTTTTTTAGGGGTGGGTTTGGTTTTTTTTCGCGAATTCTCCACCATCAGGCTCAATTTGGGTAGCCAGCGCTTTAATCCGGCCCAGATTTTTATTGGTAGCTTTTTGCTGCTCATTTTCATCGGCTCTCTCTTACTAAAGCTCCCCAATGCCACTCATCATGGCATAAGCTATCTCGATGCTGTATTTACCGCTACCAGTGCCGTGTGCGTAACGGGGCTAATTGTAGTGGATACCGGTAGCTATTTTACTACCCTTGGTCAGACGGTGATTATGTTGTTGGTGCAGGTCGGCGGCTTGGGTATTATGACTTTTACCAGTTACTTCAGTTATTTTTTCATGGGAGGCTCATCCTATGAAAGCCAGCTTATGCTGCGCGAAATGATGAATTCAGAAAAGTTAGGACAGGTGTTTAACACCCTTAAAAAGGTGCTGCTACTCACTTTTGCCTTCGAAGCGGTGGGCGTGGTACTGATATATATCAACACCAACCCTGATCTCTTTGGATCAACAGAGGAGCGTGGGTTCTTTGCCCTTTTTCACTCCATTTCCGGTTTTTGCAATGCCGGCTTCTCCACTTTGGGTAATGGCCTTTATCAGGCCGAATTCAGATTTAATTATTCGTTGCAGCTCATAATTGTAAGCCTCTTCATCGTGGGAGGGCTGGGTTTTCCCATTTTGTTCAATTTTAATCGTTACCTGAAATATCTCTTACTGAACCGCTTATTGGGTGTTCACCCCAAGGGGGAGAGCGGACACCGTCCCTGGGTTCTTAACCTTAACAGCCGGATTGTGCTCATAACCACTATGGTGTTGCTGATCCTTGGCACCGGCGTGGTGTATTGGGGAGAAGGTGACAATACCCTGGCCGCACATCAGGGTTGGGCCAGGTGGCTTAGTGCTTTTTTTACTGCCGCCACTCCTCGAACTGCTGGTTTTAATGTGGTGGATACCAGTGCCATGGGGGTGGGGACGCTAATGTGTGTGATTCTTTTAATGTGGATTGGGGCTTCACCCGGTTCCACTGGTGGTGGAATTAAGACCACTACTTTTAGTGTGGCTATGCTCAATGCCATCAGTCAGGCACGGGGAAAGGACCGGCTGGAAGCTTTTGGCCGCGAGATCTCGGCGCTGGCACTGCGGCGGGCCTTTGCTATCGTGGTGTTATCGCTGGTGGTCATTTTTGTTGCCAGCGTGCTGGTTACTGCCTTTAATCCCGAAATGAGTCTCTTTGCCATCATTTTCGAGTGTTTTTCGGCTTACAGCACCGTGGGCTTAAGTATGGGAATAACGGGCGCACTTAGTCCCGCCAGTAAGCTGGTGATAATCTTAACCATGTTTATCGGCAGGGTGAGCATGCTAACGGTATTGGTAGCAGTATTGCGCAGGGTAAAGCACCTGGCTTATCGCTATCCGCAAGAGAATATTTTGATTAATTAAATTGGGAAGTATGAAGTGCATAATTCTGGGACTAGGCACCTTTGGTGCGGCTTTAGGAGAAAAGCTGACCGCCCTCGGGCATGAAGTTATCGGGGTAGATCAGCATATGCCCAAAGTGGAGGCCTTCAAAGAAAAATTTTCGCACACCATCTGTCTCGATACTACTGAGCATGAGGCGGTGAAAAGCCTGCCATTAAAAGATACCGACCTGGTAATAGTATGCATTGGTGAGAATGAGGGCTCAAACATTATGACCACAGCATTGATGCGGCAAATGAAAGTGAAGCGACTTATCAGCCGTGCCGATAATTTCCTGCACCGTACCGTGCTTGAGGCAATGGGAGTAGATGAGATTGTGCACCCCGAGGAAGAAACCGCTGAACGCTGGGCCAAGAAACTCAACATTGAGGGTGTTACGGACTCATATGAACTCAGTAAAAACTACAGTATTGTTGAAGTGGAAGTACCAAAGGCCTTTGTAGGTAAAACCCTGGCGGAGCTGGAACTGACCAGCAACTACAATGTGTTGGTGCTTACCACCATACGTCGTAAGGAAGTGAAAAACATTATGGGCGCCAGCAAGCAAGAAAAAGAAGTGCAGCCGGTGGCTTCATCGGATACTGAGCTGGAGAAAGGGGAAGTTTTGGTGCTATACGGCAGTAATAAGGACATTAAGCGCTTGCTGAAGGAGCATGAAAATAACGGCTAAATTGAGCTGAGCGCGCTTTTCCTTGGTAACTTTTATTTTCTTTGCTGCTATGGCAGGAAACTCCTACGGCAAAATCTTCCGCCTCACCACCTTCGGTGAGTCACATGGTGTGGCCATTGGGGGCATCATCGAAGGTTGTCCCGCCGGTTTGCAAGTCGATCCTGAGGCCATTCAACTTCAGCTCGATCGCCGTAAACCCGGTCAGAGCAGGATTACCACCCAGCGCAAAGAGTCGGACCAGGTAGAATTTCTCTCCGGAATTTTTGAGGGTCAGACCCTGGGTACTCCCATCGGCTTTCAAATTGTCAATCAGGATCAGAAAAGTAAGGACTACAGCCACATCCGTAAGGCTTACCGCCCTTCCCATGCCGACTATACCTATCAACAGAAGTACGGCCTGCGGGATTTTCGCGGCGGTGGTCGATCCTCAGCGCGTGAAACCGCCTGCCGGGTGGTGGCCGGTGCCCTTGCCCGCCAGTTGTTGCCGGCAGTGAGCATCCAGGCCTTTGTGTCAGCGGTGGGTGAACTTGAGCTCGATACTCCCTACCAAGAGCTTGACCTGAGCCAAACCGAGCAGAATATTGTTCGTTGCCCGGACCCGGCGCTGGCTGAAGAAATGATCACCCATATTGACGCAGTGCGTAAACAGGGAGATACCCTGGGTGGAGTGGTGACTTGTGTGATAAAAGGGGTTCCCGCCGGATGGGGTGAACCGGTGTTTGACAAGCTGCATGCGGAGTTAGGCAAGGCAATGCTCAGTATTAATGCGGTAAAAGGCTTTGAGTACGGCAGTGGCTTTAGCGGAAGCAAAATGAAAGGTAGTGAGCACAACGACCGCTTTTTGCAGGAGGGGGGGACCGACACCAATTTTTCGGGCGGTATCCAGGGCGGCATCAGTAATGGTGAAGACATCTATTTCAGGGTGGCCTTTAAGCCTATTGCCACTTTGATGCGTGACCAGTTGAGTGTAAATGAGAAAGGCGAGGAGGTAACTGTTAAAGGCAAAGGCCGCCACGATCCCTGTGTGGTGCCCCGTGCTGTGCCCATTGTAGAGGCTATGGCAGCGCTGGTGCTCGCTGATAATTATTTACTTTCGAAGACCAGTAAATTTTAATTCCGGTAACCATACCGGTGAAAATGAAAATATTTTAAGCGCCCTGGAGGCGCAAAATTCTACTCAAAAGATCTTTAAAGCACTTTATGAAATTAGCACTGCACTGGAAAATTATCATCGGACTGGTACTGGGAATTGTATGGGCGGTAATATCCTCCAAACTGGGCTGGAGTCAGTTTACCATCGATTGGATTGCACCTTTCGGTACCATCTTCATCAATCTCCTTAAACTCATTGCGGTGCCGCTGGTACTATTTTCCATCATCAGTGGGGTGGCCGGTCTGGGTGACCCTGCCAGCCTCGGACGTATGGGTGCTAAAACCCTCGGTTTTTACTTCATTACCACCATCCTGGCGGTAACTCTGGGGTTGGGCCTGGTAAACCTGTTAAAACCCGGAAAGCTGATGGATGAGCAAAGCCGGATAGACAACCGCATTAGCTATGAAGTATGGGCTGCCGAGGAGAATCTTGAAATAAAAGATGGCATAAACTACCTCCAGGACGAACGCTATATGGAGCGGGCCCGTGAAATTACCGATCTGAGTCGGGCGGAACTCAAGGACGCCGCAGTGGAGGAGAAAATGGCAGTGGCCACTGAAGCCAAGGGCGCCGGTCCCTTGCAACCCCTGGTGGACCTGGTGCCTCAGAATATTTTTAGCTCCCTGGGCGACAATGGCGCCATGCTCAAGGTGATCTTTTTTGCCATTTTCTTTGGTATCAGTCTATTGCTTATTCCCAATGCCAAGTCAGATCCGGTTAAAGCCTTTATCGACGGTACCATGGAGGTATTCCTCAAGATGGTGGATATTGTTATGCAGGCTGCTCCCTTCTTCGTTTTTGCCCTGCTTGCCGGTGTGGTGAGTAAAATGGCTGGCGATGATGTGGGCAAGGTGCTGGAGATCTTTAAGGGTCTCAGCTGGTATTCCCTGACCGTATTCCTGGGACTGGTAATGATGATCTTCCTGATTTACCCGCTGATACTTAAGCTGCTGGTAAAAGGTCTTAGCTACACTGGCTTTTTCAAGGCCATGAGCCCCGCGCAAACTCTAGCCTTTAGTACCAGCAGCAGTGCCGCTACCCTTCCGGTTACTATGGAGTGTGTGGAAGATAATCTGGGAGTAGACCAAAAGGTAACCAGCTTTGTACTGCCTATCGGTGCTACCGTAAATATGGATGGTACCAGCCTTTACCAGGCAGTGGCGGTGGTTTTCCTGGCCCAGATGCATATGATTGACCTTAGCCTGGCTCAGCAGCTTACCATTGTTCTTACCGCCACCCTGGCCTCCATTGGTTCGGCGGCAGTACCAAGTGCCGGCCTGGTGATGCTGATTATTGTACTGCAGTCGGTGGGTCTCAATCCCGCCTGGATTGGCATAATTCTTCCTGTAGACCGTATCCTTGACATGTGCCGCACGGTGGTGAACGTTACCGGAGACGCCACTGTTTCAACCTTAATTGCAAAAGGGGAGGGCTTATTACATTATGATAAGCTGCGTGATACCGACCGCACCTTTGAGCCCTGATCCCAGTCATTGATCAACCATAAGTTTAACCTGTTAACTACTATCGCATGAAACGCCTTTTTAAGGTTCTATTAGTCCTGATTCTGCTGGTGATTTTAGCCGCTTTTATCCTTCCTTTTGTTTTTAAGGATGAGATAATTGCCCGGGCCAAAGCCGAAATCAATAAATCCCTCACCGCCGAGGTGGATTTTAAGGATATCGATATCAGCCTCTTCCGCAGTTTCCCGGATTTTAGCATGTCGATAGAAGAGACTACGGTAGATGGCAGCGGCCAGTTTGCCGGAGTCCGCCTGGCAGAGATTGAAAAATTTGTGGTTGACCTTAACCTCTTCAGTGTTATTTCAGGTAGTGAATACGAGCTGGAAGGGATAGAAATCGAAAATGCCAATGTGCATGTGGTAATCGATACTGCTGGTAATGCCAATTACGATATTGTAAAGGCCAGCGGCGATACCCTGAGCATGACTGGCGATACCAGCGTTTCGGCCTTTAAACTGACCCTGAAGGAATACAGTATTAAAAACCTGAATTTAGTTTATGACGATCGCGCCAGTGATATCCACGCGCGCCTTCAAAACCTCAATCACAGCGGTAGCGGTGATTTCACTGAAAAAATTGTAGACCTTAAAACCCAAACCACCATCGAGGAACTGACGGTGGCCATGGAGGGCCTAAACTACCTCACCAAGGTTAAATCCAGTGCCGCAGCTGACTTTAGCTTTGATCAGGAGGCCTTTAAATTCACTTTCGGTGAAAACAACCTGAAGCTTAATGACTTGCTGCTGCAGTTCAGTGGCTGGCTGGCTATGCCTGAGGATGATATTGAGATGGATCTCAGTTTTAATGCACCTGAGAACCAGTTTAAAAACCTCTTGTCGCTGGTGCCTGCAGTTTACCAGGAGAGTTTTGCGGATGTACAGACCAGTGGTGATTTTTTGCTGAAAGGAGATGTTAAAGGGGTATACAATGCCGAAAATGAGACCTATCCGCAGTATGACTTTAAATTCAGCATCAATGAGGCTTCTTTCCGTTATCCGGATCTGCCGGCCGGGGTAGACAATATTGATCTCGACGCCCATATTTACAATCGCAGCAGTGACCTCGATGGCACCGTGATAAATATTCCCAACGCCAGTGCCCTGGTGGCTGGCAGCCCGCTACACGCCCGCCTTAATTTGTCGAAGCCCATGAGCAATCCCACCTTTGATGTGTACCTGAAGACCAACATGGATCTCAGCAATCTCGGACAGGTGGTTCCCAGTGATGACTTCGATTACAGCGGTAAGCTCGATGCCGATCTTAGCCTGGCCGGTAATATGGCGGATATTGATGCCGAGCGCTATGAAAATGTGAAAGCGGAGGGGATGTTGATTGCCTCTGAAGTATTGCTGCGTAGCGATAGCCTTCCCTATGATGTGGCCGTAAGCCAGCTCAATATGGACTTCAGTCCCCAGCAGGTAAAGCTCAATGCCTTTAAATCAAAAATTGGCAATTCAGACCTGGCCGCCAATGGCAGTATAAGCAACCTTATGGCCTATGCCCTGCAGGACAAAGCCCTCAAGGCAGATTTTAATCTCAATTCAAATCTCATTGACCTCAATGAATTGTCAGGTGAGCCTACGCATACCACCACCAATGAGAAGGAAGTTATTGATTCGGCCGCCAGCGCCCTTGAGGCCATTCGCTTACCTGAAAACCTCGATTTAACCATTAAATCCAGTGTGGCGAAACTGCTTTATGACAACCTTGAAATAGAGAATCTGATCGGTACCGTTAAAATACAGGAAGGAGTGGCCAAGCTCGAAGGGGTGACCATGAACCTGCTCGACGGCTCACTGGCACTCAGTGGTTCCTATAACAGTGTGCCACCGCAACCGGTAGTGGATATGAACTTCAAGATAAACAGCTTCAGCATTAAGGAGAGCTATGACAAACTCATCAGCATTCAGAAGCTGGCGCCAATATTTCAGAATTCTACCGGTAGCTATAGTACCGGCTTTAGCTTTAATTCACGCCTCAAGAGTGATATGACGCCGGATTTCAGTACTATTCTGGCCAATGGCACTCTTTCTACCCGCAACCTGCAGACATCACCAAAATCACTGGAGAAACTGTCTGCTATCCTTAAAAACCAAAGTTTGTCAAGTCTGAGTCTTGGCAACATCAATCTCAGCTTTGCCGTGGAAAACGGCCGGGTAAACGTGAAGCCCTTCAGTTTTAAAACCGGCAACATTAAGGCCGAGGTATCAGGCAGCAACGGCCTTGATCAGAGCCTTGATTACACTATGAACCTCAATATTCCCGTTCAGGGTATCGGGGCAGGTGACTTGCTCAACAAGCTTGGCGCCACCAGCCAGGGTAAGGTAGACGTGAAGGTGCTTATCGGCGGTACCTTTAGCGATCCTAAGGTGACCACCTCGCTGGGTGATATTGTCGGCAATGTGGTGGATAATCTTAAAGAACAGGCCAAAGCCAAGGTTGAGGAAGTGAAGCAGGACGCCATAAATAAGGTTAATGAAGAAGCAGCCAGGCTTATTGCCGAGGCCGAAGCCAAAGGTGATCAGCTAATTGCCGAAGCGCAAAAGCAGGCAGATAATATTATGGCCACTGCCCGGGCCCAGGCCAGCAAACTAAAAACCGAGGCCTACGCCCGTGCCGATAAATTGGAGGCGGACGCTAAAGGAAATTTGCTCAAGGAGCAGGGAGCCAAAGTAGCCGCCAACAAAGTAAGGAGTGAGGCTGACGACCAGGCGGCCAATATTGTTAAGGGAGCCCGGAAGCAGGCCGACGATCTGCTGCAGAAGGCCCGTGATCAGAAGGAGCAACTCATAAAGGAGGCCCGCGAAAAGGGTCAGTTGAGTAACTAGAAGCATTTAAGGACTTGATTATGAAGAAGTTTTTCCTGGGCCTGTTTTTAATGGGCGGGGTGGCGCTAAGCGCCCAGCCGGAACTGGGCTACTGTGAGCAGGATGTAGAAGAGGTGGCCAAAGATCAGTTGCCGAGGGCCCTCTCCAATTGGAAAAAACAAAATTATCGGGAGGCGGAGCGCTATCTCAAACGGGCGGTAAGTCTCGATGAAAACTATGCGGATGCCCTTTACCTGCTCGGTGACCTCTACGTGCGCAAGCTTCAGATGTACCGCACCATCCCTCTTTGGAAAAAGCTGCTGGAGGTTTGCCCTTCTTATAAGCCGGAAGTGCGTTATTTTTTGGGTAGCATTCTGCTGGAGGAAAAGAAATTCGATCAGTCGATCAGGCTCTTTGAAGAGTTTTTGGCCGACCCGGAACGCGATATGGGCTACGATATCGAAGTGAAAGCCGCCCTCTCGGAGGCGCGCATGAAGAAAAACCTGCTTGAGAACCCCATTGTATTCAACCCTGAACCGGTACGGCAGATCAGCACTACTGAAGATGAATACCTGGCCAGTATTTCACCTGACCAGCAGCTGATGTTTTTTACCCGTCGCACTAAAAAGATAAACCGCAAGGATGGCCCGGCGGCTAAGGTACGGCTGGTGGAAGAGTTTAGCCTGGCCCGGCGCCAGGAAGGGGGACAGTTTGACAAGGGTGAGGCTCTGCCTGATCCCTTCAATACCAGTTATAATGAAGGTGGCCCCAGTATCACCGCCGATAATACCGAGTTATATTTTACCGTATGCCAGGATATCAAGGGCTATCAGAACTGTGATATTTACTATTCCGAAAAAGGGAGCCTCGGTGAGTGGTCAACCCCCCGCAGCGTAGGCGATCACATCAACCGCCGCGACTCATGGGAGAGTCAGCCTTCGGTTTCGGCCAACGCCGATGCTCTCTATTTTGCCAGCAACCGCAAGGGAGGCCTCGGTGAACTGGACCTTTACGTGTGTTACCGCCAGGAAGATGGCAGCTGGAGTGAACCCCACAACCTGGGCGCGCCTATCAACACCAGGGGCAATGAAAAAACACCCTTTATTCACAGTGATAGCCGCACACTTTACTTCACTTCTGATGGCCAAAACGGCCTGGGAGGCTTTGATATTTACTTTGCCAAGGCCATTGATGATAGCAGCTGGCAGCGCCCGCAAAACATTGGTTATCCTATTAACAGTGAGGAAGATGATCTCAGTCTTTTTGTGAGCCTTGACGGTGAAACTGCCTACTTCGCCAGTAATAAATTCTCAAAGGCCAATGGCTGGGATATCTACAGTTTTGCCTTACCCGCTCTGGCCAAACCTGAAGAGGTGAGCCTTATCACAGGCACCTTGCTCGATGAAAATGATGAACCGGTTGAAGAAGGGTCATTGGAAATTAAAAATCTGAAGACCAATGAGGTAACCAGGGTGAAGGTGGATGAGCAGACCGGTAGTTATGCCCGGGTGGTGGAAACCAAGCCTGGTGAGGATCTGATAATTAGTGTTAAGAAAAAGGGTATTGCCTTCAGCTCGCGCTATGTGGATGTGGATAAATCTCCCCGGGTGGTGGAGGCTCCCCTCAAGGCGGAGAAGCTTGAGCTCGGCAGGGAGTATGAGCTCAACGATATAAACTTTGCCACCAACAGTTATGAGTTGGATGAAGTGGCCCGCAATGTGATTGATGAGTTTATTTTATACCTGGAAGAAAATCCGGAGTTGAAGGCCGACATTCAGGGCCATACCGATAATGTAGGGATGCCGGCTGACAATATGGTGCTTTCGCAAAACCGGGCAAAGACTGTTTATGAATATGCCCTGGATTACGGGGTGAGTCCAAACCGGATTTCATACCACGGCTATGGGGAAACCCGCCCGGTAGCCACCAATGATACAGAAGAAGGCCGCGCGGAGAATCGCCGCACCGTATTTGTGATTACCTCAAAATAAAGTGGAATAGGCGGCGGGGCCGCTGTCGTTGAGCCAGCCGGCCAAAGACCTGTTCTGCCGTTTGCTGCTCACTAAAGGAGTAGCGCCGCTGGTTGAGGGGAATTCCCAAAAAATAGCGGGTGGCCAGTACCATAAACTGATTTTCACCACGCGTGATAAGCTTTAGCGACAGACTACCGGCGCCCGCACTCCTCAGGATTCTAAATCCAGACAATTGATTTTTCTTCACTTTCAGACATAAAAAAAGCCGCTACAAATGAGCGGCTTAAGTATTAACTGAAGGTAAAGTCTATCTTCTCTTTTCTTTAATTCGAGCGGCTTTACCAGTACGCTTTCTTTGGTAGAAAATACGTGCTCTGCGCACAGAACCAACTTTGTTGATTTCGATTTTCTCAATAGTAGGGAGGTTAAGTGGGAAAATTCTTTCCACGCCTACGTTACCAGACATTTTGCGGATGGTGAAGGTTTCGGTGGCCCCTGAACCTCTGCGTTGCAGAACTACCCCGCGGAAAAACTGAACCCGCTCCTTGTTACCTTCCTTAATTTTGTAATACACGGTGATGGTGTCACCGGCGCTGAAATCAGGCAGATCTTTTCTTTCGATGTACTGATCCTGAACGTACTTTACCAAATCCATGGCTAAATTCACTTTAAAGTTAACTGATAAGCAACATGCACAATTTTTGCCAGAGGTTGAGAATCAGGTGTTTGTATAAATGTATAGCTTTTCAACAAACGGATTGCAATATTACAATGACTTGCTGAAATATAAAAGTCAGTCCTCTAATAAATCTGGCCGGCGGCTGCGGGTGCGTTCTATTGCCTGTTGGTGGCGCCACTCTTCAATTTTAGGAAAATTACCGCTGGTAAGGATCTCAGGTACTTTTAAACCTCTGAATTCGGCAGGCCGGGTATATACCGGTGGCGCCAGCAGGTCGTCCTGGAAAGAATCGGTAAGAGCAGAGGTTTCATCGTTGAGCACCCCGGGCAGCAGACGGATAATGGCATCGCTCACCACGGCTGCACCCAATTCGCCACCACTCATCACAAAATCCCCGATCGAGATTTCGCGGGTCACCAATTCGTCCCGTACCCGCTGGTCTACGCCTTTGTAGTGTCCGCAGAGGATCATGATGTTTTTTTTCAGTGATAACTGGTTGGCAATACCCTGATCAAAGCGCTCACCGTCAGGAGTCATATAAATTATTTCGTCGTACTCCCTTTCCTTTTTCAGGTCGCCGATGGCATTAAAAATGGGTTCGCACATCATTACCAATCCGGCCCCGCCGCCAAACTGGTAGTCGTCCAGTTTTTGGTGTTTGCCCAATCCGTAGGGGCGCAGGTCGTGAATATGCACTTCCACCAGGCCTTTTTCAATGGCCCTTTTGAGAATAGAATCTGCAAAGGGGCTTTCGAGCAGGCGGGGCAGCAGGGTAATAATGTCGATTCTCATGGCGCAAAAATAGAAAGAGGTGCTGCAATAGCACCTCCTGAGTTCGCAAATTGTTAATTCAGCTCCTTAATCTTTTCCCGACTTCTCCTTGTCAAAGTCGAGTGACACGCTGTTGATGCAGTACCGCATGCCTGTTTCGGTGGGCCCATCATTAAATAAATGACCGAGGTGACCGCCACAGTTCCCGCAGAGAATTTCAGTGCGGATCATGCCATGGCTTTTGTCCAGGCGTTCCACTACCGCATCCTTCGATACCGGCTTGTCAAATCCGGGCCAGCCACAGTGGGTTTCAAATTTTGAGTCGCTTTCAAAAAGAGGGGCATCACAAGCGGCGCATCGATATATGCCATCTTCAAAATGCATGTTATACTCGCCGGTGTATGGCCTTTCGGTGCCGGCCTGGCGCAGTACATAAAATTGTTCCGGGCTGAGCTCAGCTTTCCACTCCTGCTCGCTTTTCTCTACTTTATAACTTTTATCCTTGGTGTCCATTTCAGCCTTCGATGCGTTTTGGGCCTGGCAGCCAAAGCTTACCAGGGCTATTGTTGTTAAGATCAGAAACCGTTTCATAATAGCAAGGTTTTACATAAACATACGATGCAAAAGGCTTACCAGATTTACTCCTGATTGAGAAAGTCACTGATGCGATCGATAACATCGCGGTCCATCAGTATTTTGCGGTGGCCCAGGCCGCTGGTTACCACTAGCTCAGCCCGGGGCCAGTGTGCCGCAGTAATACGGGCATTTTCAAGTGCCACATCCAGGTCGTGCTCATCGTGAATAATGAGGCCAGCCGGGTTTAATTCGGCGGCAAGCTGGTCGGTGGAAACATTTTCAACCTCCATGTCATAGCGGTTTTCAATATAATTGATGATTCCTCTCGCTACTTTAGCATTGGCCTTCAGGCGATTGCAAAAGTCTGTCACCACATTGCGAATATTGGCAGGGGTGCCGATAATAATCAGTTTGGAAGGGGAGAAGCCTTCACGCTTCATGGCGTTAAAAATCGCCATCCCGCCCATGCTGTGACCAATGGCGGCCTCAATAGGGCCGTATTTTTTTGCTACTACTTCCAGGGCATCTACAAACTCGAGCATATGGCTGCGCTTGAGCTGTGACTCACCGTGGGCCGGCGCATCGAGGGCCAACACCCTGAATCCCTGTTTTACCAGCTGTTCGGTAATTTTAAAAAACTGTGATCCCCGTCCACTCCAGCCGTGCATCATTACCACTGTTCTGTCGCCACTGCCCCACTCAAAGAGCTCAAAGGGTGATTTATGAGTGTGCAGTTGGAAGCGGCTGGCCTTTTGCCGGGCCGGCTTTTCACGCCGGGGAATGGGAAAAGGGATCGGGCGGAAGAAATAATAAAGGGCCAGTTTGGTAGCCAGGCGGCCGCTTACTGCCTGACTGATTCGCATGGCCATTTTGAGAAGCCGGGGAACCTCAAAACTGCGGGTGCTCTGTACAGTATGTGTTTTTGCTTCGATTTGAAAGCCTTTAGGGGAACCCCAAAGCTACGAATTTACTGTGCGTGCATAAAAAAATCAGGGCAGAATCTCCGGCATTGAATCGTGCGCAGTGGTCCAGCGTACCTTTTTGCGCTTACCGGCTTCATTTTCAAAGGTCATGGTAATAGTATCGCCCCTTTGCTCTCGCTCTACAAAGTGATAATCTTTAAGCGCATTATAAAAATCGCGGATGGCAACCCCATTAGGTTTGAGTTCCAGTGATCCCTGTCCTTTTATCCGGTGATTAAAACTAATGCCGCTGGAGGCATATGTACCCATATTGGCGGAACCTTCTTTATGGATGTCGCGAATATGGTAGAGAAATAGGTAATCGGCATAGGGAGTGGCTTCCAGTAAATAACGCAGGTCCCAGGCAGCCTGTATTTGTAAAAGCTCATCACGCCACTTAGGGTAGTAATGTTCATCATAATATTCGGCGGCCGCCTTGCGGTCTTTTATGGCCCGCACTTTGGCGGCATCCTCACGCTCTTCCTGGTTTACCCACACACTGTTTACGGAAACCCCGCTGTGGTCGGCACCAAATTCAGTCAGGGCAAACTGCATATTGCGATTATGGGCAAATTCCGAAAACTCCCTGATTCTTTGTAACCATAATGTCCCCTCGGGTGGAATGGCGGTGGCATCGGGCGAATGTTGAAAGCCGCTGCGACTATTACAGTAGGCGTTTACTGAAATGATATCGGCGCAAAACTTACCATCATTGCGGTTTTTCTTAAACCAGGCTTCCGCCATTTTAGTGTAGCCCAGATTGTGATAGGCCTGCGCGGCCCAGGCCACTTCCATTGCGGGAGCTATGTCTTTAATGCCCTTACCATAACGTCCTTCGTGCCCGTCCCAAAGCATGCTGTACATGGCGGCTACCATATTGGCGTTGAGGCGGTGGTAGGGATCACGCCAGGTCTTGTCAATCTCATTGGTCCACTGAGCGATTATAATGTCACTGTCCTCTTTAAATTCTTCCACAAAGGCCATCAGGTAATCGCGCATAGGCGCATAAGTCTGGGGGTCGTAAAGGCGCTCCCGGTTTTGCTCGTAGCTCAGCTTTTTGTCCCAATACACCCAGGGCAGGTCTTTTTTATTGCGGGCCTCCTCGGGATAGGTATCGGCAAACTCGGGCATGGGGCCCAGCATGGTAAACATAATTTTGCCACCTCTCGCTCTCATCTCATTTACGTCCTGGTGGGAGATGCCGCCCGGCGAAGGATTGCGAAACAGCATTTCTCCCTTTCTGATGTTTTTGTGAAATTCGGCGTAGGTACGCTCGTTAGGCAATGGGTTTATGTCAGCAATATTGTACATATTCAGATCAGGCCGGCTGGGAACATGGTCATAGTCATGGGTATTGACGCCCCATATTTTACGGATGGGCCTGGTATTGCCTGGGGCGCTGGCCTTGGCAGTATTGAGGGTAACTTCAGCCGCCGCCTGGTTTTGCTTGCCGAAAACTTCTATTTCTCCAATTCCGGAGATGGCGCCATCGGGGTTATTGAGCATGATATAGCGACATTGACGGTCACTGCGGATTTTCTTCCATTTGAGATATGAATCGAGCGTCAGCTCGCTGAGTAAAGTCGGTTGCATTATATCCAGAGCGGTGTACACTTTCAGTTCACTCTGGCCATAGGTATCATACAGGCAGATCTCTTTGAGTGTAACTGTTCCCTTTAAATCTATGATCAGCACCTGGCCTTTGAGCCCACTGCCGGGAATTACCTCTTCTTCAGGCACGGCAATCTTATCGCTGGGAAAGTTGCTGTTTTCCTTGAGCTCCCCATTAAACAACATGGCACTGCGGGCCGCCATCATGGGGTGATCGGCAATGACATTGGCCTCGCTGAGCGGTATTTTCTGGGCAGTAAGGTGGAGGGTGAGCAATAGGAGGCTTAGTTGAACAAAGGTTTTCATGCTTGCGGTTTAAGCTGTTAAATGAAAAAATAGCGCCAATTATTAGGGGCGGGAGCGCCAGGGGCGTTGAAATCTCGAAATTCTAAGAGGGGAAGGGGTAGAGTGATCATAGGAACTTAAAATCCCCCTGGAGGGGGGACACTAAAACGGGAACTTGCTTTAATGAAAGGCTGTTTACTTGGATTTTTTAACCTTGTAGCCGTGTTTTTTCAGATAATCGATCTGCTCCTTAATGGTATCATCAGAGCGCTTTTCAATCTCTTTATCAATGCTATGCTTGAAACCTTCCAGTTCTTCCATGTCGAACTTGCCAAAAAACTGGGTGCCAAAAAAGGACTTAATGTCTTTATTACTTTTTTGATTATCACGAATGTGCTGAACCAAAACTCCCGGGGTTATTTTTTGATATGCCATGTCGATTAGTTTTAACCATTAAGTTAAGCAAAATTAAATTGTTTAAAAAACTAAACTTATAGTGTCTGCTAATCAGCTTCATAGGTTTGTAAGTTGTTGATAATGAGGGGTTGCAATCAGCTGGAAGAATGTGGTGGCTCCTGGCGGGCAGATAATGGAATGATGGGTCAAAGGCTAAAGCGAAGCTAAATTTATTTCGTAGCTCACAGTCTGATACTTTTATTCAGGCTAAAGGGCGGACGATAACCCGAAATTTGCCAGCTTTGGCAGGATGAAGAGCTTGGGCTAAAGCTGATAATTATCACTGAAGGGCATAAAAAAACCCTCGCCAATCAAACGACTGACGAGGGTATGCAAAATAATTGTGCCCAGGACAGGATTTGAACCTGCACGACCGTAAGGTCACCACCCCCTCAAGATGGCGTGTCTACCAATTCCACCACCTGGGCAAATAAATCTTAAGCATCACAATGAACGCAAAATTCTGATTTGACACCATGGCTTACCTTGGCCATCAAACCAAAAATAGCTCCACCAGGTGAAGCTATTTTGTGACTCAGCAGGGGCTCGAACCCTGGACCCTCTCCTTAAAAGGGAGATGCTCTACCAACTGAGCTACTGAGTCGTTTGTTATACCCTCGTTTCGTAAGGGGCTGCAAATATAAGGGCAATCATTTTTACGATCCAACCCCTTTTTAGATTTTTTTCAGAGAAAGTTTAAAACCGGCTCAAAGCCAGTAGGCTAGGGCAACGAAAAACTTTTGCTAAACCAAACTTAGCCATATTTGTAGCATATTTCACCTTTAAGTGTAAAGTGACTTTTATGAAAATCACCTTGCTGGGCTATATGGGTGCAGGAAAATCAACCGTGTCCCGACATTTGGCCGCTGAATTACAACTTCCCCTCATCGACCTCGATAAGCGCATCGAAAACGAGAGTGGTAAAAGCATTACTGAAACCATTTTTAACAAGGGCGAACTTCACTTTCGTAAACTGGAGCGACGCCTACTGGAGGAGGCGCTGAAGGAAGAGAGCTTTGTACTTAGTACCGGCGGCGGAACGCCCTGTTATTACGACAACCTGGCCCTGATCAATAGGAACTCTTTTAGTGTATATCTTCAGTACAGTGTAATAGAACTGTATGAACGGCTGGAAGGCCAACAGGCAGAACGCCCCCTGATAGCTCACCTCAAAGGTGACCAGCTAAAGGAGTTTGTCGCCAAACACCTCTTTGAACGCGCTCCCTTTTACGAAGGCGCAACTGAGATAATAAGGGCCGGGAATCGCCCGCTAAACGAAATTGTAAATGAAATTAAAGCAATGATCCATGAATGAAAGCCTGCGAAATCTGCGCTCTATTATCGTTAACCGCCGGACTTTAAAACCCGATAATTACACCGGTGAGAAAATTGACGACCACCTGATTGAAGAAGTGCTCGAGGCGGCTAATTGGGCCCCAACCCATGGCTATACCGAGCCCTGGCGTTTTACGGTTTTTACCGGCAGTGGTTTGTCACGGCTGGGAACTTTCCTGGCCGATCTGGATCAAACTGACCAGGCGGCCAAAGATTTTAACGCTACCCGCTATGAACGCCTGGCCAAACGTCCTTTAAAAGCCAGCCACGTAATAGGGGTGGGAATGAAGAGGGGCGATAATCCTAAGGTGCCTGAAGTTGAAGAAATATGCTCAGTGGCAATGGCAGTGCAGAATATGTGGCTCACCGCCCACGCTATGGGGCTCGGAGCCTACTGGAGCACCGGTGAATTGGCTTTCCGGCCAGAGACCAGGGAGTTGTTTGGCCTCGAAAAGGGTGATCGTTCCCTGGGCTTCTTTTACATTGGGGTGGCAGCCAGCGAAGCCAATAAGGGCAGACGCCTTAGCTCTATCCACGACAAATTGCGATGGGTGCGTTAGAGCTGTATTGAACTACTGGCCATTATTAACTGTCGCCCAGCAGCAGTTGGCGATGATCTTGGGTTTGCCTCAGTAAATCGCGGTAGTATAGCGAAGCTTGCTTTCCGGCAACCTCTATTTGGGTAATACTGAGGGTTTGCAGCAGTCCCCACCGGCTCATTACCAGGTCGTTTTCCTGATCGCCATCGCCGGCGGTACTGTGAAAGTCTTTAATGGCCTTTGCGCTAATTTCCCGGGTGGTGCTCAGCCATTTTTCAAACCACAATTCCCTTTTTTGGCGGGCTTCATGGGTGTAAAGGCTGGTGCTGCTCCATATGCCCTTTTGCTGTGGATTCAACTCTTCCAGGCGGGTTTTGTCCTCGTCATGCACCACTTTAAATAGTCCCTGGCCATCTTTAATAATTAGTGTGAAGGGCTCAAGATCTTCGAAATTATAGCCGCGAAAAAAACTTTCGGCATTGGGGTAGTCAAAAAAGCCCAGTACTACCAGGCCCCGGCTATGGCGATAGGAAGAGCGGCGCTCATAGGGCTTTTCACCACCATTGAGCAGGCAGGCAGTGCAACCCTGGTCTGAAAAGGCAATCCAGCTGCCATGTGCTTCCAGATCTTCAGGGTAGTAAATACTGGCATCACCGTAATCGCGAATGCGGAACTTGTCGGAGGTGGGCCGGTCGTTGCGCTCATCGCGGTTATGGGTAAATATAAAGCCCTCTTCAGTAGGTATGTAGCTCAGGGTGCACATTGCTTTCTAACTCCTAATTCATGACTTCACTCAGGTAGTACCACCGGGGGTTTCAATGGTTTCTTCGTTTTCCTCCAGCGAAAGCTTTTCCTCCTGTTTCTTAAAACGTTTTACCGGCCGGATTATGAGGCGTATTTTTTTGTCGTAACTGAAGTAGTTGATAATCCAGTTGAGCAACACCACCATTTTATTGCGGTAGCCAACTAAAGAGCGCAGGTGTACTACCATCCACAATAGCCAGCCGGCGAAGCCACCAAAGCGGAGCTTGCCTAAATCGGCTACCGCCTTATTGCGGCCTATGGTGGCCATGGTCCCCATATCATTGTACTCAAATTCCCTCGCTTTGCCGCCTTGTTTCCAATTCACAAAATTGCGGGCCAGGTTATTGCCCTGCTGGATGGCTACCTGGGCAAGCATTGGGTGGCCCTTGGGATTTTCATCGCTAATCATAGCCGCCACATCCCCAATGGCATAAATATTATGATGATTGCCCACCTGGTTAAAGGGATTTACGATATAGCGGCCTTTCTCGTAATCCTCTCCCTCTTTTAGCCCGGGAATCAGGGTGCCGGTAACCCCAGCAGTCCAGAGCAGGGTGTAGGCAGGCAGATCCTTTTTATCGGTTGAAACGGTTTGCCCATCGTAATCCTTCACCTGGGTGCCCAGCCAGATTTCAACCCCCAGTTTTTCGAGGTATTTCTGCGATTTGCGTGAGGCATGTTCGCTCATGGGGGGCAGAATCCGGTCCATCATTTCTACCAGGTGAATAGACATGCGTCGGAAATCCAGGTCAGGATAGTCGTAGGGCAGTACGTGGTTTCGCAGTTCGGCCAGGGCACCCGCCATTTCCACACCGGTCGGTCCGGCACCGATAATTACAAAATTCATCAGGCGCTCCCTTTCGTGCAGGTCACTGGTAAGGGATGCGGCCTCAAAATTTTGGAGAATAAGTGAACGCAGGTTGAGCGCCTCCGGTACATTCTTCATGGGGATGCCATGAGTTTTAATATTATCCAGACCGAAATAGTTGGTTTTGCTGCCGGTGGCGATGACCAGGTGATCGTATTCAATTTCGCCAATATTGGTTTTCAGCACTTTGTTGCCGGGGTCGATAGACTCGGCAACCGCCATGCGGAAATAGAAGTTCTTCTGATTCTTAAAAATGTGACGAATGGGGTAGGCAATGGAGTCGGGCTCAAGGCCCGCGGTAGCCACCTGGTATAGCAGGGGCTGAAAGGTGTGATAATTGTGTTTGTCGATCATCACTACCTGAAAAGCTTTGTTGCGCAGCTTTTTCACCAGGTTGAGGCCTGCAAAGCCACAGCCTATCACTACAACCCGGGGCATGCTGCTTTCGGGTACATTGAGGGAGTGCATTGGTTTTAAATTATTTACCATGGTAACTGTTATAACATCAATCGGTTTATAGGAAGGCCGGGGCGGGGTTGTTTTAATCAGTAAATCAAGGCAAATGGAGGAGGGAGGTCCAGTAAACTGGGTTCTGGCATAGGGTTATTTTAGGCAGCTCCTGCAGAATCTGGATTGAGGTAGCGTTGTTCAATAACCTTGAGGTGGTGAAAGCAATGACCGGCCATAATAAAGGGGATACTGCGCACTACAATGGGATAGGCATTCATCTCACCCTTGATTTCCAGCTGTTCCTTATGCAGACTGTGAAAAAAGCTCAGGCTGAATTGCCGGAAATTGCGAAATTGAGTGAGCAGCTCGCCGAATGGCGGCAGGTTTTGCAGCGACTGATCTGCCCAGATATTATGGTCGTAGCCCGGCAAGCTGCCACCACCGCTTCTTACCAGCCATAACGCACGGTAACTAAATACCTGGTCGGTATCCACCAGGTGCTGCAGAAGCTGCCTGATGGTCCACTTGCCAGGAGCATAGGCAACATCATATTTTTCAGGCGGTAACTCCTCTAAAATCTCCAGCAACATATCGCTGCTGTCCTCGAGGTTAAGGAGGTGGTCAGCCCCACGGGTATGATCGATATAGTGCTGGTAAAAGTCGCCGTATTCGCCTTTTTGGGGACGTCTCAACTGCTATAGATTTTTGAGTCTTTCATTGTATTCCTCTTCACTCATATCCTGCTTTACCGCTTCCTTATTGAGATGAGCGAGTTCTCGCTTATGATGAAAGTCTTCCCGGGTTACTTCCTGGCGAAAATTGCATACCGGGCAGTATTCAAAATACTCACTGCGGGTAGGAATTACCGGAATAAAGAAAAGATTTATCCAGTAGGTCATTTTCCCCAGTAGCCAATGGCGGGTGTTGTGACAATTAGGACACTCCTTCTCTTCAATCGGCCCTTCAGTACGGGCAATAGGATGGTATCCGAATATAAAAATCATAAGGTCAAATGTAGGCAAATGATAGTTGTGGGCATCTGAAGTTGATAATTTGTTATACCAATGTTGAGGCAGTATGCTGATTCGAATTATAAGCGGTTGGGGATCAGGGTCAGAGAGGAGAAGGTGGGCCTTCAGCCATGCAGCCATAAGTATTGTTGCTACGAAAAGGAGGCTGTTGATATCCTTTTTGGGAGCTTGTATGCGCTTGGGCTCAATTTCTATTTTTGCTTTGCGCATAAATCATCCGCATGACTAAGGAGCAGGCACAGCAAAAAATCAGGGCGCTCAGCCAGGAGCTCGAGCATCACAACTACCTCTACTACGTTAAGGACGAGCCGGAAATATCCGATTACGATTTTGATCAGAAGTTAAAAGAGCTGCAAAAGCTGGAGGAGCAATTTCCCCAGTTTAAGGATCCCAGTTCGCCCAGCCAGCGGGTAGGGGGGCAGGTTACCAAAGATTTTCCGACCGTGGCGCATAAATACCCGATGCTCTCCCTCAGCAATACCTATAGCAAGGAGGAACTGGAGGATTTTCTGCAGCGCATTGATAAAGCCTTGTCCGAAGAAGTGGAGTATGTGTGTGAACTGAAGTACGACGGTGCCGCCATCGGCATTACTTATCGCGATGGCAAACTTTTGCGTGCCGTAACCCGTGGTGATGGCAGCAAGGGCGACGATATTACCAACAACGTAAGAACGATAAATTCGGTACCGCTGCAGCTGCGGGGAGAGGGTTATCCGGCTGAATTTGAGATCCGGGGAGAGATATTTATGTTGCTGGAAGGCTTTGCCAAACTCAATCAGGAGCGAATAGAGAGCGGGGAGGAGCCCTTTGCCAACCCGCGCAATACGGCCAGTGGAACCCTTAAAATGCAGGATAGTGGCATTGTGGCCC
>CAZUCA010000025.1:0-42451 GCA_964619125.1 uncultured Owenweeksia sp.
ACGAGGTAGAAGAAGGTAAATACGAATACCCAAACAAGGTCTACAAAGTGCCAGTAAAGCCCCACTTTCTCCACCATCTCATAGTGTCCCCGTCTTTCATAGGTACCCATTATCACGTTGATAAAAATGATCAGGTTGATGATTACCCCTGAGAATACGTGGGTACCGTGGAAACCGGTAATAAAGAAGAAGAAATCGGCAAAGAGCACATTGCCATATTCGTTTTCACGCATGTTGGCACCCTGAATAACCTCGGCACTTTTGATCATTTCAAGGGCGGTGGCACGGTCGTAGGTTTCACCCGCTTTACCGGTCTGCATCAGGGTATATTCATTTTTGGCTTCAAAAGCCATGCGCATACCTTCGGTAGTGTAGTGATAATGCTCACCATGCTGCGCTTGCTTACCGGTAATCAGTTCGTGCAGCGATACAATCTCACCGCTGCCATCTGTTACCTTCAGTACTTCACCGCTGCTAAGCTGCACGGCACCTTTATCGCCGATAATGAAGTGATACCACTCCCAGGCCTGAGAGCCTACGAAGATAAGACCCCCAATAATGGTAAGGCCCAACCACAGGATCACGCCATTTTTCTTCATTTCATGGCCTGACTTCACCGCCAGTACCATGGTAACGGAACTCATAATAAGGATAAAGGTCATAAGGGCTACATAGAGCAGTGGGTGCTCACCATGTAAGAAAGGGAAGTGAGTAAAAACCCGTTCGGCAATAGGCCAGGTTTCTTCGTATTTAAAACGATACATCCCCATTGCCACCAGGAAGCCAGAGAAAGTGAGGGCATCCGACAGGAGGAAAAACCACATCATCAGTTTACCATAGCTGCCACCAAAGGGTTGACGTCCACCTCCCCAGATAGGGCCGGTTTTATGTTCGATTGTAGCTCCGTTAGCCATCTTTAAAATTTTTGCAAGTTTAGTGTGTTTATCTAAAATATACCAAGAACAGGAATAAATATATCCAAAGCCCATCAAGGAAATGCCAAAAGATGGCCGACATACTTAATCCTAAATAATCATCAGAGGTATATGCTTCTTTATGTGCCCGGCCCAAAGTTACCATTAATACTATAAGGCCTGCCATCACGTGCATCCAGTGCAAACCTGCAATTACGTACACCCAGCTGATAGCGGTATGACCACCAACAAAGTGCAGCCCCCGGTCGATTAAATCTCTTCCTCCCAAAAACTGTAGCACGGCAAAGGCCACGCCCAGGCAAAGGGTAATCCAAAGCGCCAGCTTTACGGTAGCATAATTATCCCTTTTAGCAGCTTGCTTGGCCCATATCATTGTAAGACTACTGACTACAATGGCTACCGTGGCCCAGATAAACTGCGTAGGCAATTCAAACTCCAGCCAGCGGCCTTCGGCCACCAGGGCCGAACGGCTTACCACATAGCCACTGGTAAGGCCGGCAAAGGTCATTACAACACTGGCCAGGCCCACCCACAGCAAGGGTTTACGTACTTTTCGCTTTTGTACGGCGGTCAACTCTCCCATCAGATCATTTTATCGATAACATACACCAGTTGAACTACCGGTAAATAGATGATGCTGGCAAACATCAGCGCCCGTGCATCTTTCACCTCGCGGCTGCGATACAGGACAATGGCCTTATGCAGCAAAAAGAGACCAGCCAGCAAGACTACCGCTGCCGCCACCACCGATAACTGTAACTGACCGGTGATACCAAAGGCTGGTAACAGTGAAACCGGCAGAATAAAAATGGTGTAGAGAATAATTTGATTAGCGGTGCGGGTGTCGCGCTGCCCGGAAGGCAGTAACACATAGCCGGCCTTTTTGTATTCTTCATCGGCAATCCAGCCGATAGCCCAGAAGTGAGTAAACTGCCACAAAAACTGCAGCGCGAATAAGGTACCGGGCTCAATACCGAAGTCATTGGTGGCAGCCACCCAACCCAGCAATGCCGGTATTGCACCGGGGAAGGCACCCACAAACACCGCAATGGGCCCTACCGCCTTTAAGGGCGTGTAAATCAACACATACACGAACAGGGCAAAAGCACCAAAGCCCACGGTAAGGGGATTAATGAGGTAGAGCATCCACAAGCCCGCGATGGCCATCAGGGTACATGCCACCATTGCCTCCATCACACTGAGCCTGCCGGTCGGCATTGGCCGGTTTTTAGTGCGCTTCATTAAGGCATCGCGATCGCGCTCAATAACCTGGTTGAAACCGTTGGCTGCGCCTACTACCAGGTAGCCACCCAATGATAGGTAGAGTACCTCGAGAATGTGAAAAGACCCGGCACCCAACAAGTAACCTGCGATGGCAGAGTATACCACGCTGATATTGAGACGAGCTTTCGTAAGTGCCAGTATCCCCTTGAGTTTAATACTCAGGGTGATATTCTCCGACTTTAATTCCTGTACTTTTTCCAAGAGTCCTTCTTTCGGGCCGCAAATTTACTACCCATAAAGCCGGTATGCAAAATAGAATGGTTCTAACTTAGGATTCCACGCTTTTTACGATAAACCAGGGGTTTAACAAGTCCTTCTTATTGTACTCCAAGGGTTTATCATCCTCGGCCCGGTAAATCTCAAAACCGGCCTCCTTTACGATGGCATGCCCGGCACAGGTATCCCACTCCATGGTGGGGGCAAAACGCGGATATACATCGGCACTCCCCTCAGCTACCATGCAAATTTTAAGACTGCTGCCCTTCGAAATAATTTCAGCTTCGGGAAAATCCTCCCGGATACCCTCAAAATACTCGGCGGTAGCATCGCTCATATGCGAACGGCTGCCTACCATGGTAAATTCACGCTCTTGTTCTTCGGGAAGTTTTACCGCTTTTTCGATAAGATCATCAATGCTGTCTGCCTCCTTCACGTGAGCAGCCAGGTCGAGCCGGTATGCCCCAACCCCTTTGGCGGCAAAGTACAGGGTTTCATCAACCGGTACGTAGATCACTCCCAGGGTGGCTACGCCCCGCTCCACCAGACCGATGTTGACGGTAAACTCGCCATTTTGCTTGATGAATTCCTTGGTGCCATCAAGGGGATCAATTACCCAAAGGGTACTCCACTGCGAGCGCTCATCATAGGCAATATTACGCCCCTCCTCACTCAACATGGGAATACCGGTTTCGCGCAGGGCCTTTACAATTACATTGTGCGACTTTTGATCAGCGATGGTCAGCGGGGTATTATCCGATTTCATCTCCACTTCAAAGGCACCTTCGTAAATATCGAGAATCTGCTTTCCGGCCTCGATAGCGGCCACCACGGCATCAAGCAAGAGCAATTTAAGTTCGGTCTTATCCATTTGTATCATTCGTTTTTGGCAGGTTTCTGGTAAAAAATAAACCCCTACTACAATAGCAGGGGTTCAAATGTTTTTATTGACTTAGGGACTCCCCTATTGCAGTTTAAGATTAAAGGGCATGGTAAAGCTCATGCGCACCGGCTTACCCCTTTGCTTGGCAGGAGTCATTTTGGGCAGGTTTTTAATTACCCGCACCGCCTCGTCGTCGAGCAGGGGATCTACCCCACGTACTACCTCAGCATTGGAAATTGAACCGTCTTTCTCAATTACAAAGTTTACGTACACTTTACCCTGAATACCCATTTGGCGGGCCATTTCGGGAAAGTTGTAGTTCTTATTCACGTGGCGCTGCATCTGCTGCTGAAAACACATCTTCTTTTCATCGTTGGTAGAGGCGTCCTCACAACCGGGAAACACCGGTACTGATTCCACCACCGCAAAGTTCAGCACTTCGTCAGTAGTTTCCTCTTCCATCTCAATGAACTCCACTTCCTCGGTTTCATCAGTTTCAGTAGACTGGATATCGAGTTCTTCCTCCAGCTCCACATCATCCTCTACTACCTCTATTACTTCGGGTGGGGGTGGTGGGGGCGGTGGGGGCGGTGGTGCCTGTTGACGTTGAGTAATAGGTATAATCTCATCGTCGAGCTCCACTTCCAGCTCTCCCAAATCGCTAATCGATTGATCGTATGTTTTCCATTCGATGGCCACGATGCTCACGATCAGGGCAACTACCAGACCGGCCTGCAAAAACATGCCTCTGTAGTTCTCGAGATCGGCTTTAGGGCTTTTCTTTGGTTCCATCAAGAAAATTTTATGGGGTTAAAGATACAGAAATTCAACTGTGACCTACAAAATACCGGTACGCAAAAAACATACCTCCTTAGTTTCTAACGCTTAAAGTTGATCCTAAGGTTCATCCGCATCCTTGCTTTTCGACCATTGTTGGAGGCAGGAATAAATTTGGGCAGTGATTTTATCACTCTTTCGGCTTCCTCCTTGAGCACATCATGCGGTCCCAATATGGCTTTCACATCCACCACATCGCCATTTTCATCCACCACAAAAGTAACCGTTACCACCCCCTGAAGGTTATTGCGCCGGGCGATGGCAGGCAAACGGGTATTGCGATGGACAAACTCATTCATATAGCGATTGAGACAAGCACGTTGCTCCTCGGCCCCGTATACCTCTTCGCAGTCATCCGGCCGGGCCACCTTCTCAATTAATTCCCAGGGCAGCTCCTCGGTAGCTTTCTCAAGCTCCTCGCCTATATATTCCAACAACTCATCGACAGGATCAGGCTTAAAATCGTCATTCAGCGTCAGGCTGGTAGTATCATCCACCGCTTTCGGGGGCAATTCCTTGTTGTATTTAGTTTTTGTTTCCACCTTCTTAGGACGTTCCTCCTTAGGGTGTTTAGTGATGGGAACAGGCGCACCGATTACCAGATCCCTGCCATCAGGTTTTGGCGGTAGCTGGGCTTTTTTTTCGATGCGAAGCTGAAAAACAACAATCATTACGAGCAGGGCCAGGGCGAGGCCAATCAGAAAGAAAAAGCCCTTGCGGGATTCAAGGTCGAAATCAGGATTTTTTTTGGGCTCCATACCAAAGGATTATGGGTTAGCATTGAAGCCTCAGAAGAGGCGGATCAGACCCGCCTGTGGAAAAAGAACAAGACGAGTACGCTCACAGCAGCCCCGGCAGTATTAGCCAGAAAATCGGACCACTCGCCAGCGCGATTGACCACCAGAAAATGCTGTATCAGTTCAATGGCAGATCCGAATAGCACACAGATCACCAGTATTAAACCCAAACGTACCCGGGTAAGAGGGTTGTGAATATTAAAACGGATAAAACCCAGATATATTAGCAAGCCCGAAAAAAAGTAAATGCCGGCGTGCATAATTTTATCATTAAAATCATGCATAAAACTGGGGATACTGGGCCCCGGCAAAAGGCTGAAGTATAAAATAAAAATACCCCATGCCAAGGCTGGGGTAAAGTATTTTAGGCGGATGGTGGCAACCTTCTGATCAGGCTCCGATAACTTCCTTGTAGTCATCTACACTCAGCAAGTTGTCCACTTCAGAAGCATCAGCCAGCTTGATTTTAATCATCCAGCCATCACCATAAGGATCTTCGTTTACCAGCTCAGGGTTCTCTTCGAGCCTGGCATTAAACTCTGTAACCTCACCAGCCACAGGCATAAAGAGATCTGATACGGTTTTTACCGCTTCCACCGAACCAAAAACCTCTTCTTTATCGAGCTCCTCACCCTCAGTTTCAATTTCTACAAAAACGATGTCTCCCAATTCCGACTGAGCGAAATCGGTAATACCCACAGTAGCAATATCACCTTCTACTTTCACCCATTCGTGATCTCTGGTATATTTTAATTCGGCTGGAAAATTCATGCTTGCTTCAAATTTTTGGCAAATTTAATTTTATTTATCAGAAAGCCTACTGCCCTAAATTCAATCTTATGCTAATGCCAAACTGATGGGTGGTAATAGGATAGGCGCTGGAGGTTTTGAAGCGCGACAGGTTGAGATCATAAAACAGCTTGGCACTAACCCGCTGGCTGATCTGGTAATCGCCGCTCAATTTGCAGGTCACCACCTTTTGCCCGGCCGTTACCTGGTCATTCTGCTCCACCACCCGGCGGATAATGGTAATATTATCGCGAATGCCGAGGTCAGCTTTTAACTCCAGATTGCTCTGCGGGGTTGTTCTTCTTGGTCCCAGTTTTATGAACTTAAGGCGCACGTCTTTAATAATATAACCGGCCCCTATTACCCATTCTGACCCACGCGTTTCCGTTACCTGGGCATTGGCCATGCTCAGAGCTACGTTGCGATCACGCTTATACTCCAAACGGACGGTGGTCTGGTTCTTCAGCTTCATATTAATCCCCAGCAAGGGTGCAAACTGCTCCGATATCACCACCGCCGAAATCTGACGCTCAGGCAGGAAATCGCCGTTATTGTCAAAGGGGGCCTGGCCGTCATCCAGGGCCTGCTGACGCAGCAGGTTGGTTTGCATATTGCTGATAGAGTAGGTGCTGCGATAAGCGTGGTTCAGTACGGCGCTGCTCACAAACTTGCGCATAAACTTAAAGTTCTTCAGGCCGTCGTAATTGATTTGCCAGTTGGGCAGGGGTACTGTCTTGAGGAAGTCCAGCCCGAACTCCGAAGGGGTTTGCCCCGAGTAGGCTGCCACAAAAGCGGGGATCAATGACTGTTGTGAATTAGCGCTAAAGCCACGGTAACCGTAATTGGAGGAATCGGGATTGAGACTGGCGATTTCGGCGGTGTAGCCAAAATCATTCTCAGGGCTATTCTCAAAAGCCTCCGCATTTAGCTGGCTGTATTCCAGGCGGTATTGTTTAAAGTCCTCATAGGCATCAGATTCATAACGGGGTGCCTTAAGCTGCTCAAAAGCGGTACCGATGGTGAGGTAGCTCATGCTGAAATTCTCGGTAAAGAAAGTGTTTTGCGACTCAAAGAATCCTTCATCCTCATTCCAGCGGAAAAACTCCGACATATTCTCCGAGCTATTGCGCTGTGCCGTGAGAATTATCCGCAGGTTGTCCACCGGCTCCAGAGTTGCCCGGAAATTCATAATCTCAGTATTGGTCTCGGTGTACTGGTTATTTTGAAG
The DNA here is from genome assembly GCA_964619125.1 of uncultured Owenweeksia sp. Classification (GTDB taxonomy): domain Bacteria; phylum Bacteroidota; class Bacteroidia; order Flavobacteriales; family Schleiferiaceae; genus Owenweeksia. The sequence goes on from CAZUCA010000025.1 coordinate 6,970, forward strand.
GGTAGAGGTGGTAATCCAACCTTTGTCAGCGGCTTCTTGTCTTATATCCTCCTGGATTCCGAGGGTAAAGGGAATACCAGGTGCATTGCCTTCGGCCTGCGACATGCCAAAGAAACCCGGGGTGGGCAAAAAGCCTGGTAGCAAGGTACCCTCGGTGGAAGTATAGTTGGCATTTATACTGCGCACCATGGTGGCGAAGCGGGCAGTGGAAGCAAGGATTTTATCGAAGACCGATTCCTCTTCCTCTTCTTCTTCCTCCTCATTGTTTTCCCGGCTTTGAGCACCGGGTACCCGTGGACGCCTTGTACGGGGGTTACTTTCGCGGCCGCCATTGCGGCTGTTTACCTTTTTGAGGTAAGGAACCTGATTGTAAAGAGCCATCAGGTTCAGGGTATTGTTGAGCTGAAGCGACTGGTTATTCTGAATAGTATTACCAAAGTTCAGATCCTCTTCATTTCCCCCTGACAGGCCGGCATTAGTAGCCCGCAGTGAATTTGCCTGCCAGTCGTAATCGCCGGTGTACCGGGCCTGGGTGTTCACAAAATCGAGGTAAGGCAGCTTATTGATCGGCACCTGCCAGGTGAGATTCACCGTCTGGTGGTATTGAATCGGTCGTCCAAAATCCTTCAGATTACTGATGATCTCCTCCTTCTTTTCAGCCTCGGTGGGCTCGTAGGTTGTATCCCGGGTTCGTATGGCCACCAGCTCATCAATGCGGGTACGCATATTGGCTGTGTAATCCAGCTTCAGGGATTTGGTAAAATCCCACAGCAGGCTGTACTGGCGGTTAAAGTTCCAGTTGTTGTTAAAGGTGGCCGGCAGGTCAAAACGCGGATCATCAGGGTAAGCGGTGTTGCGCTTTTGCAGCTTGTTAATACTGCGATCCATAGAGGCAATCACGTTAAACTGGCGCGGATACCAGAAGAAGTTAAAGTCGCGAATAAGCTCAAAAGCATCGTTGCGCAGCCACTCTACATTTTTAAAGGGCTCCACCGCCTTGGGCTGAGTGCGGTAATTGTAGTTGATATTACCACGATGCGTAATCTGCCGCTCTTCGAGTATATTAATGTTGCGCCTGAAGATCTCATTAAATGAATAGCTGACGCTAAAGTTGGAGATATCATAAGGCATCGGGTTACCGGACTTGGTACGCTCCTTTCTTACGTTGGTGAAATTGAGGGAACTGCGCTGCACGTAATCCTGCGAGGCTTCACGCAATCGCTGACGCTCTTCCTCGGTTTCGAGATTGGCCAGGGCTTCATCGAATTCAATATCGGGGTCAAGGGGGTTGAACTGAGGATTGCGCCACTCTTCACTGGTACCATAAAACATGGGGATGCGCAAAGCCGCTTTTTGGGGAAAAAATTTACCAAGCTCAAAATTGGTCTGCAGGTCATAGGCATAGGCATTTTCCTGCTGGCGCTCCTGGGTGTTCTGGTCAATGCTGCCAAAGCCAACCGTACTCATACGGCCACTCACACTTACATTCCCGAAATCAGCCAGTTGCGCTGCTACGCGGGCATTGGCTGCCCAACCGCCGGCCTGGTCAAACTCAGTAAGCCGCAATTCGTTTACCCACACCTCAGCACATTTGCTTAGGCCATCATCGGCATCGGCCACCGAGCGCCGGCGCGGGTTTCGCACCCCGATCATAATGGTGCGCACATTGCTCAGGTTGGGAGCACCCAACACGGTTACCGTGGCGGCATCTCTTTGTACCGAATATTTGCGGGTTATCGATTGTCCGGAACCATTATAAACCCGGTCACGCTCAAGCTTTACCTCCCGCAAAAGATCAAGCGCAAAGTCGATGCGGTTTTCCGCCGGCCAAATGGCTTCGGGGTCGGTGATGGGGGCTCCGGTAAGATCGGTCGCCTTCAGGGGAATTTCGTACTCGTAGAAGTTGCGGTTATAATCACTACCCATACGGATAAAGAGGTTGAGATCGCCATCCGCAAGGTCATCACCATCAAAAGGATCGCCATCCTCAGCATGGCTAAACATCTTAAGGCGTTTATAAAGACGCATGTCAAAATTGATATTGCGGAAAACGGCCCTGGCCTCACCATCCTCGAGTCCACAAACACGCAGTGATAATGACTGCTCATTTTGCTGCTGCGCCGAAGTGGTACCAAACAGCACCTGGCGCTGGATGCCAGGAGGCACCACGTAGCTTACCGGACTGCGTGAGCCATTTTGCTCGATGTTCACGGCATTTACTTCAAATATAGTCTGGTCGTTACCATCGTAGTTTAGCTCATCACCAAAGCCATTCAGATCCTGGGTGTAGCGTCGCCATTCTCCCCGGATAAGTTCCATTTTGGCAAAGCGGATAACGTTTCGACCGCTAAAGTCACGCATAAACATGCGGATAAAGCGAATAGAACGGAAATCGCTTATGGGTCCAACCTTGCGTTCGGGAGAGAACACGGGAATTTTAAACTGTACCCAGCGTACCCGGTAGCTGTCGCCATTGGGCAGGGTCTGGGTAGTAGCAATGCGCTCGTCGGTAATATAGTTGTTGCCGATACCGGCCTTAAAACCGGCCTCACTCATGTCTACCCGGTACTGGTAGTAGGCCTCGGTAACACTCAGGGTTTGATCGCGGTTTACGTCTTCTACGTCAGGGCTATTAGTTGCAAAAGCCGAGATACCGTCAATCTGGGTAGGATCACTGTTGCCATCGGGGTTATTGAAGTTCTTATAACGCTCAATGATGTCGGCCCCGGCATTATCGAGGGCACTACCACGATAGTACTGGAAGTTGTCGGCCGCCGGGTCATTACTGGCTCTTTGAAAAGCACCGCTGGCAGTGCCGTGGGTATTTTCGATACGGTTCAGGTAACTACCGCCGGGCAGGCCGGGGTTCCAAGCCTGCTCCTGTTGGTCATCAAGCAGGTCATAGCCCACATCCTGGCGATTGCGGGCAGCCGGGTCATTATCAAAGGTATTCACCACCGGACGCACACCGGGCACATAGCCCCATGAGGTAGTGTCGAGCTGATTAATATTGCCATCGGCCGGAATACCATTTTCAACCGCCAGCTTATTATCGCGCAAAATATCCTCCGACACACTACCCAGGTTAATATACAATGAACCGCCATCCACCGGTGGGGTACCCTCGGCGGCATCCTCATTGTTATTATAACTGTAGTAAGGGTCCATTACCCAGAATTGGATAAACTCAATATTCTGTTCCTCGAAGTTGGTGGTGGTAAGATCACGCATTATCCCGGCCCAACGGGTGCTGGGTGCTACCAGCTTACCACTTTCATCGAGCCCCATGGAGTAAGCCGAGCCTTCCACATCGTAGTTATAGGGACCACGCTCCTCGGGGAAGTAAGCCAGATCAAGCATGGGCAGATTTGGGGCCTGTGACTGATCCTGTTCCAGGTTGGGAAACACTTCCTTTACATATACCCGGCGTGAGAGCGGATCAGACTGCAGATCTTTGTTGTCGCGAATATTCTCAGGGGTATTAGCCTGGTCGTTGTGAAACAGGGGGTCGATGGTATACCAGGCCAGCTTGGCACGGTTAAAACCGCTGGCTATTCCATTTTCGGAAGCTTCGGGAAAAAACTCAGGCTGACCGGCCGGTACCGAGGCCAGTTTCCAGGCGGCCGGGTTGCGGATGTCGATACTGGTCTGGCTGCTCTCAAAGTCGTCGAGATAGGTAGTTTCCTCCTCATCGATTTTAATACCGCGGGGAGAGCCCGGAATAAATTTAGCCACCTCACCCTGAACGGTAAGATTAGAGGGTGCCTTGGTATCGATAAAAGGGATCTTGTCAACGAAGCGGGTAAGGTAAGGCGCCTCCTTGGAGAAGTTTCCGTTCATACCCACAATGGTATTGGCAATCGGTTCATCACCAATATTTACCTTTTGGGTAAGCGGCCTTTCGGACAGGCGCACCACGGTAGCGCCAAGATTGAGGTTTTCATTAAAGCGGTAGTCCGCATTCAATCCAACGAAGGTCCGGGTCTGGAAGTTGAAGAGGGCGTTGTTCTCAAAATCAACTTTAATAGGGGTGCCCGAATTGAGAATACCTTCATTAATGATTTTCACCCGGCCCAGGTTATAATCCACCGTGTAGTCGACATTTTCAGTAAGGCGCTGCCCCCCGGCGGTAACTACTACCGAACCCTGAGGAATATTGAAGGCATTGAGTGAAATTTCACTGCTCGAGCTGGATTTAAACTCTCCCCGGAGCAGATACTTGTTGAGCTCCGCCTGATTTTGAGCCACAAAGCGGGTGGAATCGTATAATTCTGAAAAAACGTACTGCTCCCTCAGCTCTTCATCATCGAGTTGGCGCGCGAGGTTGCTGCCAAAGGGCTCAAGCACCGGGAATATAATACGACCGTTCTGGGGGCTGATGGTAATGCCGGGCACGTAATCAAAAAAGCCATCGGGCTGTGGGTCGTTATTGTTGTTGAGCTGATCCAGCGCCATAATCCTAAGCAACAGTTCATCGCTCAGATCAGAGGTTTCAGGAACCGGTAAAAAGGGAATGGGGGTACCGGTTTCATCATTCTGGTAAAGCACCTCCAGGCGGAAGTCTTCACGGTTTACCTGGAAGGCATTGAGGCTGTAGATGTTTTTCATCATCAGGTCCCACATGGGCGCCTTCACGTTGAGGATGGTGCTTTTCAGCATTTTAGTGACCAGAGACTTTGGTGGGGTTACCCCGTCGGTGGAAAATTCACCTACCTGAAAAGTTTTGCCACCAGCGGTAAACTGAAAAGCCACGGCCAATACCTCATCCTGGTTAAGGGCACTATTTAGCGAGATATAACCCAGCTGAGGGTGATAGTTAAACTCGGAAGGGCGCAGTTTACGAGCGTTGGTGAGGGTGGTAAATTCAATTGCCTCCTCGAAGCCGGCGGCCGAGAGATCGCGGCTGGCCGAACCTATATCCCTAACGCCCGGATAATCGTTTTCGAGCGAAACCGGTCCCAGGGCATTGTTTTCGTTATCGGGAAAACCCTGAAAAGGGAAAAAGCGGCCAAAGATACTGGGGCCGGTGAGATTAGCATCAGGGGAGCGATAAGCATCGTCGCTGGCTTCACCCAGGTCCATAAAAGCCAGAATATTGCGGGTATCTTCGGTAGCCTGCCGGGTGTTGGTAACCCAAACCTCCACCTTGGTAATCTGTACCGGTGAAGTTATCAGGGGCAGGTTGGCCAGAAATCTTTCGTAATTGTCACGGAAATAATGTGAGAGGAAATAGTGACGATTAGCTTCATACTGATCACCCCAAATCTCAAACTCAGTAGTAGTGGCTCCTCCCTGTACATTGATAGACGAGGTTTGACTGCGCTGCTCGGAAAAGACACCGGTAAGGGTAAGTTTGCCAAACTGCGCCTGGGTTTTAACGCCAAACAAGCTCTGAGCCCCGCTGATCAGGGAGCTGTTTAGCGGCAGACTCACATTACCCAGTTCAATCTTTTTAATAATATCGTCTTCATCACCGGTATACTCCACCTTCATCTGGTTCTCAAAACTAAAGGTAGCCTCGGTGTCGTAGTTGGTTCGGATTTGCAGCTTCTCCCCGATTTTACCGGTAACATTCATCTGAATGCGCTGATCAAAATCAAAGGTAAAGGTGCTGCGGTTTCGTTCCGGTATCAGGGGGTTATCCACTTTCTGGAAGCGGCCGCCAAACCTGAGCTCAGCGTAGCCCTGAGGGCGAATATCGATGGTATTGCTACCAAACATGCGATTAAAAAACTCCGAGTTCACCTGGATCTGCGGAATCAGACCGGTGCCTGGCTCACGGCCTTCGGCCTGCGCTGCTTTTTCGCTTTGGGTTTTGGCCTGCCAGTAGTCACTGGCCTGCTTTTTAGCAATGTATTCGCTGTACTCCTCAGGGGTCATCAGCATGGGAGCCTTAGTGGCTATGCCCCCTACCCGCTGGGTAATAATGTATTGCCCACTCTCCTCATCATACTCCACCTCTTCGGTGTAGTTGGAGGGGTTATCCATATAAAGACCGCCCGACTCATCATCAAAAGGATAAGGCAGGGCACTATCGGGGTCATTGGTATCAGCCGGTATCTGTAAATTATTTGAAAAGAGCAAAACCGTTTTGCCACTACTGATGCTGGCCATGGTTACAACGGTTGCTAAAAAAGCCACGAGGCTTAGAGGTGTTCTTAATGCCTGCTTCATTTACAATCTTTTCAGCGCTTCCTTGATGAGTTCCTCCACTCCGGCAGAAGGCTGCTGTTTGAGCACAGTTGCTATTATTCTCTCGGTCTGACGGGTGTTGTAACCCAGCACTTCCAGTGCCGAAACTGCTTCCGATTTCACACTTATCGCACTACCCGGGGTACTCTCAGCCACGTCCAGTGCCCCCATCTTATCCTTGAGATCTACAATAATGCGCTGTGCCGTTTTGGCCCCAATTCCCTTGATGGATTTGAGCAGGCCCACGTCTTCGTGTGTGATGGCTCCAATCACCTCCTCGGCAGTAAGGCTGCTCAGAATCACCCGGGCGGTATTGCCCCCCACCCCTGATACGGATATCAGGCGGGTAAAAATCTCGCGTTCACTTTTTTCGGCAAAGCCAAACAGCGATTGCGAGTCTTCCTTGTAAATGGGAAAAGTGTGCAGCAACACCTCCTTTTCGCCGGCTATGGCCGAATAAGTTTGTAAGGTAATGTGCGCCAGGTATCCCACTCCACCGCATTCAACAACAGCGTAGGCCGGAGTAAGCTCCCGTAGTTTACCGTTCAGGTGATAGATCATAGGCTCGAGCAGCGTGATTTTCAGCTTAGGTTGGCATTAAGAACGGCAAAAATAGAAATTTCATATACTGCCCAAATAAAAAAGCCACTCTTCACAGAGTGGCCTTAATTTTTTGAAAATGACCGGCTTATTCCACCACCAGCTTACGGGTGATCAGAGCCTCGCCATCGCTGCGTAAAACGTAGAAATAAATACCGCGGCTAAGTTTACTGAGGTCGAGGTTTAACTCGCCTTTTACTGTCGCCAATTCTTTATGATAAACCACTTTGCCCACCAGGCTGATCAATTCAAAACTATGAGCATCACCTCCGCGCAGATCATAGCTTACGTTAAGCTTATTCTTGGCAGGGTTAGGGAATACTTTAACCACATCCTCAACCCGCTCGCTCGGTACCGAAAATGTTTGCTGTAACTCATAGGTAACGGTAAAAGCCACCGAGTCATTGGGGTTGTTCATATCGAAAAACACATAGGTGATATCACCACTTATGGCAATACCATCCCGGTCAGGATAAACATGACCGATAAAGGCCGACGCATCCGTAGTTTGACCAGCTCCAATGGAAATGGAGATAGGGCTCACGGATACATCAGGCTGAAAACAAACTCCCCAACAAATGGCATTACTGTCAGTAAGTCCATTATAATTAACATCAAGCCGCTTTACCAGCACATCCATTGAGCGATTCGTGGTATTGGTAATATTGATATGGGATGCCATATCATATGTGTTGTAAGCATTGCCATATACAACCGTATCAGCCGAAGCCACCTGCAGGCTTTGGCCATGAAGAACCCCGGTTGTCACTAGAAGAATAAGTAGTAATCTCTTCATATCAATCATTTACATCCTAATTTGCGAAGTTAACACATTTGACTTACAATCTCATAAGTCTGATTTTAAAAATAACCCACCAGCCGCCGGGAAGCTCATCCTCAAAATCAGCATCACTTAAAATTTCCACTGAAATTTTTACTCCAGCAGCTATACTTTAGCCTGAAAGTAAATACATTTAGACCCTCTGAAATTATTTTTCTGATTTTTCAATCCTAAACACAACGTGATGAAAAAACTTTTATCCTTGCTGGCATTTGCCGGAGCGCTTCAGGCTGAGGCGCAAATCTTTTCGGAGGATTTCTCCAATGGAATTCCTTCCACTTTCACCCTTATAGACAATGACGGGCTAACTCCCGCCGCCAACGTAAGCTTTGTAAACAACGCCTGGGTTGGCAGAAGCCTTTCTACTGGTGAAGCCTATGCCGTGTCTACATCATGGTACAATCCTGCTGGCCAAGCTGATGACTGGATGATTACTCCCGCTATCAACATTAGCAGTGCTAACACCTATTTGGTGTGGAAAGCCGGTGCACCCGATCAGTCGTTTGCGGATGGTTATGAAGTAAGAATTTCAACTACCAATCCTGCGATGACCAGTTTCACCACTACTGTATTCTCCACCCCTGCCGAGAGCGCTCCATTTGTTTCGCGGGCAGTTGACCTTAGCAGCTATGCGGGGCAAACAGTATACATAGCCTTTAGAAACAATTCCAATGACAAGTTCCTCCTGTATGTAGATGACATTGTAGTAGACGTATACAGTAGTGTGGATATGGCTGCCGCCGGCATAGACATGCCTCAATATGCTGCGGCCTCATCAAATGTTAATGTAACCGCTGAGTTCACCAATTTGGGCCAGACCATTACCACTGCTGACTTCAACTACAGCATAAATGGTGGTGCGCCAGTTACTCAAAGCCTCAGTGGTTTGAATGTAAACCCAACATCTTCAATTGTCTTAACCCACTCCACTGCCTGGACCCCCGCGGCCAACGGCAGCTATACAGTAAAAGCATGGTTGTCTAACCTGAACGGTACCGCTGATGCTGACAACAGCAATGACACTGTAACGACCACTGTTATAGTTGCTAATTCAGTACCAAGGGTAATGCTTGCCGAAGAGTTTTCAAGTGCCACCTGCCCTCCCTGTAAATCATGGAATGACAATGTTTATAATGCTGCCCTGGCAAACTACAATACCTTCAATAATAAAATTGTAGTGAAGTACCAGGTGCCTATCCCCACCCCCGGTGACCCCAGCCACAATGCTGATGCCGATGACCGCAGAGCCTATTACGGCGTAAACGCGGCTCCGACTATGGTGCTGAACGGATCTATTCTTGATTACCAGGCCGCCACATTCGCCGATGCTGCAACAGAATTTGCTCAATTCGAAGCTGAGGCTGTTGCCGAACCTGCATTTGTTGCTATCAAAAATGCTTATGTAAACTATGATGGCCAGGGTTCTACCGCTAATCTTTCCGTGACTGCTGATATTGAAAGTAATATCGACATGACAAATGGCGATTTCCGTGCCCATATCGTGGTTATGAACAAGGAGTACACTTACAACTCTGCTCCTAACGGCGATTTTGAGTACCACCATGTTATGAGAAAGATGTTGCCTTCTTCAAACGGCACGGTATTAAATATGGCTGCTGGCGGTTCTCAAAACATCACCGGTTCACACAATGGCTTCGCAGTTGGAAATGTCACTGAATTTTCTGACAACCTCTGGAATCATGACATTGAAGTGGTTATCATCGTGGAAAACACTGCCACTAATCAAGTGATGAATGCTGCCCAGGCTTCAATTAATGTAATCGGTCTTTCTGAAGAGGATATACTGTCAGGAGTGGCGATTTTCCCTCAGCCTGCAAACGAAAACCTCTATGTTAAGGTGGATGAGGCGAAGTCTTTTGATATTACCCTTACCAACATGATGGGACAGGTAGTATACAAAGGGAATTTCGACCATTCAGCTGAACTGAACACTGCTGAATTTGCTGCAGGCATTTATACAATGACCATCGAGAGCGAAGGTAAAATTGCCATCAAAAAGGTTAACATTGCTCACTAATTAGACAGAGCATCGCTTTTTTTAAACCTCCCCGGCCTACCGGGGAGGTTTTTTTTTGCCTCAGGCTAAGTGTGGTTTTATCTTCAGCTACGCACCGGCGCCATTGCCGATTATCACCTGCCGTAAAATTTTCCTCCTTCTGTGGAAAGGGATTTAAAACCTCGGAAGATCCCGGAGACTTAACCCTGACAATTGCCAATAAAAAAAGGCCGGTACCCACGCACCGGCCTTTAATTAGTCGAATTAATACTTATTATTTTTGAATTACCACACGCTGAGTGCTAGTTTCACCTTCTATCTCTACGGAGATAAAATATACTCCCGCAGGCAGACTGGCAACATCAATGCGGTAAGCTTCAGTAGTACTTTCCGAACCAAAGGTTTCAGCTAGCAGCTGCTTTCCACTGATATCGCGGAGGCTATAGGCCAGTTCGGCCGGTTTGTTATTCTTCAATTGCAGGTTGAGTACCTCAGAGGCCGGGTTAGGGTAAACAGAAAAGGTATTAAAGGCCTCTTCTTCCAAGCTTACATAACCGGTTGGACCATTGGCGCCGGTAACTATATTCTGTTGGCCCTCCACTACAAAAGCCACTACTTTAAGGTCTTCCGGCACCACCGGTACACCATTAATATCGGCAGGGATATTATAGCTGTAGGTCTTTTGCACCAGAGTGCCCTGGCTGGTAGTGGTAATCAGTTCACCCCAGGGGCCGGTTAGCAATTCACGCAACATATGCTGATGATTGTAATTGCCGTTGGAAAGCACCTGATCAGGATTGGCATTTTTACCAGTCTGCGGACCCTCTACATTATCCTGTAGCACCGCTACATTGAGGTTTACATAAGAGGGCGCACCGTTGCCGGTAAAATACAATTCCACATTTACGGTAAGCACATCACCACTGGCATTGAGATTACCTTCCAGGGCTACATTGGCATAAGAAGCTTCATTGAGTACGGTAGGTGCAGCCTGTGCCCACTTGCTGCGACTCATGGCAGTACCCCCATTCGAGTTTTGCTCCATGCCCGGGAATACGCGCCGGTTTACAGTACCGGCAGGATAACCTACCAGGCCACTTTGGGAGGCAATGGCGGCACCGTAGGGGGTGCGGAAATCGGGATCATTACCCTGAGGGTTGGCATAGCTCCCGGTATGGATATTAATCAGCACTACGTCACCCGGATACTGATCGGCCAGCTCCTGGGCCCTTTTGTGGCCATCAGGACAGTAGACACAATAAATGCCTGTAAACTCTTCCAATACCACATTCTTGTTTTCAGGAGTGGTACTCACCGGTAATTGCGCCTGGGCGGTAAAGCCCAGCATCAATGCACCAGACAATAGGGATAGCTGTTTTTTCATTAACATGTTTCTTTTGTTAGCGTTGCGAAATTTATGACTTAGTAAGATAGCGACAAATATAGAATAAGACAACAGATTATTATTAAAATCTATGCGTGCATAGCTTTGTATCTCAGCACATTATGATTTCGGAAAACGATTTTTATGATCAGCTATTCATTTCTGGCCAAGTAGTTGATTTATGTATATTCGCAAATCCAGCCAAGCCCGAACCCTTTATTCAATACAAACTATTTATTATGACAAACAGGTCCCTGATCTTTGTAGTGTTTTTTTGCCTGATGAGCTTGGGTAGCTATGCCCAGGAGCAGCTCCCGGCCATTAATATTAAAGATCTCAAAGGCAGCACCGTGGTTGCCAACGACATCATTAATTCCGACGGTCCCACTATCATCAGTTTTTGGGCTACCTGGTGCAAGCCCTGTGTGCGTGAACTCAACACCATTATGGACGAGTATATCGACTGGCAGGAAGAAACCGGCGTAAAGCTGGTGGCTATCTCTATTGATGACAGCCGCCTTTCCAGTAAAGTTCGTCCCTTTGTACTGAGCCAGGGCTGGGAGTACGATGTATACCTCGATGAAAATTCGGACCTGCGCCGTGCCCTCAATGTTAACAATATCCCCCACACCTTTCTCCTTAATAAGGAGGGTGAAATTGTATGGCAGCACAACGGCTACTACCCCGGCGACGAAGCCCATCTTTATGAATTGGTAAGCAAGCTCGCCAACGGCGAAAGCATTGACGAATAACCCAAAGTTTCATTGTGAGAAAAATACTACCCCTGCTCGGCGCCTTTCTGGCGGCGGGCTACGCCTTTGGGCAAAATGGCAATGACCTCAATATCGGTCAACTGCACGGAAATTTCCAAACTGACGCCCAGTACTACCTGCTCGATTCCGCCATTGGCGATCCTTCTGAAACTTATCCCGATGAACGCCTGCTGGCATCCGGTTTTCTCAACCTCACCTATACCTATAAGAATTTTATTGCCGGGGTTCGCTATGAGCACTATCAGAATAACCGCCTCGGTTTTCCGGTAGGATTTAAAGGCGAAGGCATAACCTATCGTTATGCCCGCTTTATTAAAGACGGGCTCGACGTTACGGCCGGTAACTTTTACGAGCAGTTTGGCAGTGGTATGATCCTGCGCGCCTACGAGGAGCGCGGCCTCGGACTCGACAATAACCTCGATGGCGTACGCCTGATTTATTCTCCAATAAAGGGTATCAACATAAAAGCACTTATCGGCCGCCAGCGCCTGTATTTTGACAAGGCCGCCGGCATTGTGCGTGGCGCTGATGTGGAATACAACCTGGCCGATGCCCACAACTGGGAAGGCGGCACCAATCTGATTGTTGGCGGCAGCTTTGTTAGCAAGTTTCAGGAGGCAAACGACCCTCAACTGAATTTACCGGAAAACGTGGCCGCAGGGGCCCTGCGCTACAACCTCATTAGCGGCAACTTCAACCTGTACGGGGAGTACGGCTACAAGGCCAACGACCCCAACTCAGACAACGACCAGATTTACCGTGATGGCCTGGCCCTTTATCAAACCCTTAGCTATGCCAAAGGCAGCTTTGGCGTATTGCTGGGCGTAAAACATTACGACAACTTCTTTTTCCGTTCACAGAGGGTAGCCACCCAAACCGAAGCCTTAATAAACTACCTGCCCTCCCTTACCAAGTTGCATACCTACGCCCTGCCCGCACTCTACAGCTTCAATACGCAGGCCAATGGTGAACAGGGCTTTCAGGCCGAAGTGTTTTATCGCTTTAAACGCAACAGCTTTCTGGGGGGCAAATACGGCACCCTGCTGACGGTAAATTTCAGCAATAGCTACAGCCTGGGCAAAAACTTTACCCCCCGCTTCGACAGCATCCGGGGTGAGCCCACCCTGGCCGGTACCGATGGCTACACCAACGACTTTTTTGATCGCGGTGACATCCAGTACTTCCAGGATTTTGACGTGGAGATAAAATCAAAGGTTAACAAAAACCTCAAAGCTACTTTCACTTACTATAACCTCAGGTACAACTACGATGTGATGTTTAAAGGTTCCAGTGATTATGTGCTGCAAAACAGCGACATCACCGGCGAGATTATTGACGTGAATGCCGGCGTGCTGGAACTGCTTTACAAAATTAACCCCCGTCACAGCCTGCGCACCGAGCTGCAGGGACTGTTTACCAAAGACCGGGCTGACCGTGGCCACTGGGCCCTGTTACTGGCGGAGTACAGTATTGCTCCCCATTGGTTCTTTGCTATTCAGGACGCCTATAATTATGGCAACCAGGAGCTTGACAAACGCCTTCATTATATTAACTTTAACCTTGGGTATACCCGGGGCACCACCCGCATTCAGCTGGGCTATGGCCGTCAGCAGGAAGGGGTGTTTTGTGTAGGGGGTATTTGCCGCATTGTACCTGCCTCCAATGGATTTTCATTGGGCGTAACCAGTAATTTCTGATGATGAAAAAGTTTCTGATCCTTTTGAGCCTGGCCCTGCTGGCCATGAGCTGCGATAAAATAGAACAACCTCTTAAAACCAGTGGTATTACGGGCGGACCTGACACCAGCGGTACCGATGAAAAGTTGCTGTTAAAAAAAGTGCTGATCGAGGAATTCACGGGCGTAACCTGTAACAACTGCCCCCTGGCTGCCCAGGACGTCAAGGAAATCCTCACTCTTTACCCCGGGCGGGTGGTGGCGATGGGAATTCATGCCGGTGGCTTTTCCAACCCTCAGCCTACCGAGGGCTATCCCGACGATCTGCGCACTCCCGAGGGCAATGCCATTTTCAGTTTTGCTAATCCCGCTGGTGTTCCCAGCGGCATGGTTGATCGCCTTGACCATGGTAGCGCTTCGCTGGTGAAATTCCGCCAAAGTTGGAAAGGGGAAGTAAGTGATATTCTCAGTGCCCAGGACAAGACCGATATTACCATTAAGATCAATGCATCCTATGACGCCGCTAGCCGCGAAGCCAGTATCGCTCCTGAGTTCAGCGTGATTAATGACCTTGCCGGTGCTGATCTTTACTGGGCCGCCTTTATTGTGGAAAACGATGTAATTACCGCCCAAAAACTACCTGACAACTCTAAAGATCCTGCCTACAGCCAACAGCATGTGCTGCGTACCAGCTTTAATAATGCCGCCTTCGGACTACCCTTGGCACTCACAACCACCGCCGCCGGGGGTACCGCCAGTGAAGCGGCTAACGAAACTCTGGACAATAGCTGGGAGGCCGGAAATTGCCATGTTATCGTATACGTTTACGACAATAATACCAAGGCCGTACTGCAGGTAGAGGAGGCGCATTTATGAGGAAGTTAATTCCCCTTTTGGCCCTCCTTTTGGCTGGATTAACTCTTTCAGCACAGAAGTTCGGCGGCAGTGCCTACGCTGGCATGACTGCCAGTCAACTCAATGGCGATGGCCTGGGTGGCTTTGACTTGCCGGGAGCCCGCCTGGGGGTGGCTACCTATCTGAAAGCTTCCAATAGCCTTAAAATCTCGTTGGAGCTGGCTTTTCTCCAAAAGGGCTCGCGTGACGTACCCAGTGACTCCAGCACTTTTTACAAAGCACGCCTCAATATGGTGGAGCTTCCGTTAATGTTTGAGTATAACATCGGAGATTTAGCTTTTGAGGCCGGCCCCGCACTGGACATCCTGGTGAGCAGCCGCGAAGAAAGCAACGGCTTCGAACTTAACAGTGACCCCCCTTTTGAAAACATCAGCCTTGCCGCCATTGCCGGGGTCAGTTATTATTTCGGCCCCCGCTGGCATATCAACTTCAGGGTTAACCACTCTATTACTTCGGTGCGTACCAATGAAGTCCCTTATAATCCCGCTATTCCCAGGAGGCTGGGAGGTAATGGCTGGCGTAATCTGAACCTTAGTTTCGCTATCTACTACGATTTTACCAAGAGCAACTAGGAAGGCTTCAGAAAATTGAGGTTCCGCCGCAGGCCCTGGTACTTGGTTCGCTTTACAGCTGATTTTTTAAAGATTTCGCGAAAAACCTCCTCGGTAATTTCTTCCCAGTCTTCCTCACCCATGCCCGGCATTTTGGGGTGAGGCTTAAACTCCTCCACCTTGGTAGGCTTACTGAAGCGATTCCAGGGGCACACATCCTGGCAGATATCGCAGCCAAAGGCCCAGCCCTCCATATCATTTCGGAATTGTTGGGGCAGCACTTCGTCTTTCAGCTCAATGGTGAGGTAGGAAATACACCTGGTGGCGTCCAGCAAATGGGGTTGCAGAATGGCATCGGTAGGGCAGGCGTCGATACAACGGGTGCAGCTGCCACAGTGGTCAGAAACGGGATGATCGGGTTCCAGCTCCAGATCGATTATGAGCTCCCCGATGAAATAGAAGGAACCTGCACCCTTGGTGAGAAGGAGGGTATGTTTACCGGTCCAACCCAAACCGGCCCGCTCGGCCCAGGCCCGATCCAGCACCGGTGCCGAATCCACAAAAGCACGGCCATCCACCTCCCCTATCTCATCCCTTATGAAGTGCATTAAATCTTTCAACATGCGCTTCATCACAAAGTGATAGTCCTCGCCATAGGCATACTTGGCAATTTTGGGGGCTTCCGGGTTTTGCTCCTCTTCGGGAAAATAATTAAGGATTACCGACACTACTGACTTGGCACCTGCAACCAGTTTGGTTGGGTCGAGGCGCTTGTCAAAATGGTTTTCCATCCAGCTCATCTTGCCGTGATAGCCACGCTTCAGCCATTCCTCCAACTTTGGAGCTTCTTCCTCAAGAAACTCTGCCCGGGAAACACCACAGGCCATAAATCCCAGGCGGAGGGCCTCGGCTTTAATCATGTCCGTATGTTTCTGTGCTTTATTCAAACAATCCGCCTTGACGGGTAGGCTGTGAGCGATTGAGGTGCTTATAGGCCTTATCGGTTACCACCCTTCCACGCTGAGTACGCACTATAAATCCCTCTTGTATAAGGAAAGGCTCGTACACTTCTTCAATGGTACCAGCCTGTTCGCCTACAGCCGTAGAAATAGTCCCTACGCCTACCGGTCCACCGTTAAACTTGTCGATAATGGTGGTGAGGATCTTATTGTCCATCTCATCCAGCCCGTATTCGTCCACATTAAGGGCCTGCAGGCCAAATTTGGCAATATCGAGGGTAATGGTACCATCACCCTTAATCTGGGCAAAATCGCGCATCCTACGCAGCAGGGCGTTGGCGATACGGGGTGTTCCCCTACTGCGGCGGGCAATTTCTATGGCCGCATTCTCGTGAATGGGTACTTTCAGAATTCCGGCTGAGCGCTCCACGATGGTAGAGAGCAATTCGGTGCTGTAGTACTGCAGACGGCTGTTAATACCAAAACGAGCTCGCAGCGGCGAGGTAAGCAAGCCGGAGCGGGTAGTGGCACCGATCAGAGTAAAGGGGTTGAGGTTGATCTGGACACTGCGAGCATTGGGCCCGCTTTCGATCATGATATCGATGCGATAATCCTCCATAGCTGAATAGAGGTACTCCTCCACTACCGGGCTGAGGCGGTGGATCTCATCGATAAAGAGCACGTCGCGCTCCTCCAGGTTGGTAAGCAGTCCGGCCAGGTCGCCCGGTTTATCAATTACGGGGCCTGAGGTGAGCTTAAGGTTTACATCGAGCTCATTGGTAAGGATGTGGGCCAGGGTGGTTTTACCCAGACCGGGAGGGCCATGGAGCAGCACGTGATCGAGGGCCTCTCCACGCTGGTTGGCGGCAGCCACAAAAATTTTGAGGTTTTCGAGTACCTGGTCCTGCCCGGCAAAGTCATCAAAACTAACGGGGCGGAGCGCCTGCTCCATTTCCAGCTCCTCGTGGGAATAATTTTCGGCGTTGCCGTCCAGCATTCTGTCCATCCTTGCAATTTTAGCAAAAGTAGGGAATGAATGGAACTAAAAAACCCCGTCAACTTTCGTCAGCGGGGTTTTCCTCTCTGTTATATTTTCAAAACCTTAGTGTCCGGTTTCCACCTCGTCGGGGCGGATGGGTACGGTTTGAGGCACAAAATCGTCTTCCATACCAGGCTTACTGTAGTCGTAAGGCCAGCGGTGTACAGCAGGGATTTCACCCGGCCAGTTGCCGTGGATATGTTCCACCGGAGTAGTCCACTCCAGGGTGTTTGATTTCCATGGGTTGGCAGTAGAACGCTTACCGCGCACCGCGCTGTAGAAGAAGTTAAAGATGAAGATCACCTGGGCAATACCACCACTGATGGCGAAGATGCTGATCAGTACGTTGATATCCGCCAGGTCGTCAAACATCGGAAAAGAGGTGTTGGTGTAGTAACGACGGGGCAGACCAGCCATACCGAGGAAGTGCATCGGGAAGAACACACCGTAAGCGGCCACAAAAGTGATCCAGAAGTGCAGATATCCCAGTTGCTTGATCATACGACGGCCAAACATCTTGGGGAACCAGTGGTATACCCCGGCAAAGAGACCGAAGATTGCCGACAGCCCCATTACAATGTGGAAGTGAGCCACCACGAAATAGGTGTCGTGCACGTTGATATCGAGGGCAGAGTCACCAAGAATAAGGCCGGTAAGACCACCAGTGATAAAGGTTGACACCAGGCCGATAGAGAACAACATGGCCGGTGTAAGGCGCAGGTTACCCTTCCACAGGGTGGTGATATAGTTAAAGGCTTTTACCGCCGACGGTATCGCAATAAGCAGGGTGGTAAAGGTAAACACCGAACCCAGGAAGGGATTCATACCGGTAACGAACATGTGGTGACCCCATACAATAAACGACAGGAAGGCAATGGCCAGGATTGACCCCACCATGGCACGGTAACCGAAAATCGGCTTACGGGCGTTGGTAGAAATTACTTCAGAAGTAATACCCAGTGCAGGCAGCAGAATAATGTAAACCTCAGGGTGACCCAGGAACCAGAATAAGTGCTGGAACAGGATGGGGCTACCACCGCTGTTTTGAAGCAATTCACCGGCCACCATAATGTCAGAAAGGTAAAAGCTGGTACCCATGCTACGGTCGAAGATCAGCAGCAGGGCGGCTGAAAACAGTACCGGAAAAGAAAGCACACCGAGGATAGCAGTCACAAAGAATGCCCAGATGGTAAGGGGCAGACGGGTCATTGACATACCCTTGGTCCGCAGGTTCAGAACCGTAACAATGTAGTTAAGTGCACCCAGCAGTGACGACACGATAAAGAGGCTCATTGATACCAGCCAGAGGGTCATACCCAAACCAGAACCAGGCATCGCCTGGGGAAGGGCACTCAAGGGCGGATAAATGGTCCAACCACCGGAGGCCGGTCCGTTCTCAACAAAGAGAGAAGCTATCATTACCAGGCTGGAAGCCAGAAAGAACCAATACGACAACATATTGATAAAGCCAGAGGCCATATCGCGGGCACCGATTTGCAATGGAATAAGCAGGTTAGAGAAGGTTCCGGAAAGGCCGGCCGTCAGCACAAAGAATACCATGATTGTACCGTGGATAGTAACCAGGGCCAGGTACATATTGGGATCCATCACACCGTCATTACCCCATTTACCCAGCAGGGCATCGAAAACACCCCACTCCTGTTCGGGCCATGCCAATTGCAGGCGGAAGAGCAGTGACATACCCACTCCAATAATTCCCATTATCATACCGGTAATGAGAAACTGCTTGGAGATCATCTTATGATCGAGACTGAACACATACTTGTTCCAGAAAGTCTCTTTATGGTGATGATCGTGCTCATGTACTTCGTGTGTCGCCATAACCTCGTAATCTCTAATTTTTTAGGTAAAAAACAGCTTTTTTAAAACTACAGTGTTTCAATAAATGATTTCTGCTCACCGAGCCACTTCTCAAACTCGGCCTCTTCCTCTACCACCACTTTCAACTGCATATTGTAGTGCGCAGATCCACAAATCTTATTACAAAGGAGTACGTAGTCAAACTCCCAGTTGTCTTCGCCACGGTCGCTGCGGATAGAATTGATACCAGCCACCTTTGCCGTAGTCTCAGGGTTCTGACGCATTTCGGCAGTGGTAACGGTAGGGGTAAAACGGAACTGGGTGTTGGTACCCGGCACCACGTTCATCTGCACTCTGAAATGAGGCAGGTAAGCCGAGTGGATAACGTCCTGGCTACGGAACTTAAGGATCACCGGACGGTCAACCGGCAGGTGCAGTTCGCGGGTCACAATATCGTCAAGTGAAGCCTCGTCGTCGGGATCGATACCAAGGGTATTGGTACCCTCAATCAGGCGCACATTGGCATATCCCAGTTTATTGTCATCACCGGCATAGCGGGCATCCCAGCTAAACTGCTTGGCGTAAAGCTCAATTACCAAAGGATCTTTTTCACCTTCAGCAGCAGGGTTCATAATATCACTCCAGGTAGTAAGACCATAAATGATAAGACCGGCCAGTACCACCGCTGGTACTATGGTCCAGATAAACTCGAGGCGGTTGTTGTGCTCCATATATACCGCCTTGCGGGCCTTGCTGCCGCGGAAGCGATAGCCGAAATAGAACAGTACCGGCTGGGTAATAAGAAATACCACGATAATCAGCCCCATGGAAATATCCCACAGATTATCGATCTCCACGCCGTGCTCCGATGCCGATATTGGCAACAGCACATGATCCCAGCTCACCCACATGGCGAAAAACGCCAGAATTAGGGTAACACCGGCTACCAACAAGAGAGTACCCTGAGTGCGGTTGTCCTTATCGTTTACATCGCCCTCGTCCTTGCCGGTGCTTGCACTTTTTATTTTTGAAGACAACTCAAATACCCTAACGATCTGGGCAATGGTCACCACCGCAAGAATTGCAACAATTATGATTAAAAGCGTATCCATTCTAATTGTACTCTTTTGTTTTTCTTAAATATGAAAGTGCTTACTCTCAACCAACATCGGGTGATTGTGCAGCATCAGACTGCGCTTAGCCAGGGCGGTGAACACCATAAAGATGAACAGACCGGTATAGCCCAGCAGGGTTCCAATTTGTACCAATCCTAACTCCCACTGAGCGCCTACCGAACCAGGCATCACCATGATAAAGATGTCCAGCCAGTGACCAAAGAGGATTACGATACCGGTTACCATCAGGAAACCGTAGTTACGCTTGGAATCGCGGCTCATCAGCACTAACACAGGGAAAATAAAATTGAGGGCTACCATGGTAAAGAAAATACCCTTGTACTCCCCAAAGCGGGCCATATAATAAGTTACTTCTTCAGGAATATCCGAATACCAGATCAGCATAAACTGTGAGAACCACAGGTAAGTCCAGAAGATAGAGAAGGCAAACATAAATTTACCCATATCGTGGATGTGGCTCTGGTTCACTTCAGGCAGGTAACCATGACGCTTCAGGTATACCGTAATCAAAGTAATAGCAGTAAGGGCCGACACAAACATGGTGGCAAAAGTGTACCAGCCAAAGAGAGTGCTAAACCAGTGGGTATCGATACTCATGATCCAGTCCCAGGCAGAGGTTGATGAGGTAACCGCAAAGAACACCAGAAATCCGGCAGAGAGATTACGCATCTTTTTCCATTGGGCATTGGGGTTCACCTGGCCTTCACTCATTTTAAGGCTCATCTTGCGGAGTAACCACAGCGCACCTGCCCAGCCAATAGCGTAGATTACTGCGCGCAGAATAAAGAAGGGGCCATTGAGGTAACCTTCCTTACCGGCAATAATGGCGTCGTAGTTATCAGAACCTTTGGTCATAATTCCTTCCGCCATCCAGTGCCAGATGTGGTTGCCACCCAGGTGGAACACACCGGTAAGAATCAGGATAAACATCACCAAAAGAGGAATCCAGATAAAACTGGCTACCCCTTCCATAATGCGCAGCAATACCGCACTCCATCCTACCTGGGCCGCATATTGCACCGCCATAAAAAACAGGGCACCCAGGGCAATGGCCAGGAAGAAGAAGTTATTTACCATCAGGTTGGCCCAGGGCAGGTTTTCCTGTTGGTGGTGGATATCAGCTGCTGAAAGCTTATTAACGTTGGCAGTTTGATAAAAGTGATTGTGCTCAGGTACAGCCCGTGAAGCAGTTTTGTGGTAACTCGCTCCCTCACCAGGCTTGGCATGGTGGATACCCACATCGGAGTAATCGCCACTGTGCTCACCGTGCGAGCCTTTAAACGCATCGGGCTCTTCTTTAAGTTGGTCATCGCCGTGGTCACCTGCTGCCGGCACATGGTGCTCAGCATGTGAGTCAGCCTCGTGATGTGCATCATCGTGGTGCTCACCACCGCCCAGCAAAAAGCTGGCGCCAATCGAAATCAACCCGATTACCATCAGGATGATTGAGAATGTCTTTAGTCTTCCGGTAAATTCAAACATCTTTAAATCTCTATTAAGAATTTATCCCTTGGTATTCGTTGAATCAGTCTTGGCAGTAGCGGTGCTGTCAGCAGCTGCATCAGCTTCCTTCTTCTCGCCCCCTCCGGCCAAGGTGGCCTTCAGGTCCATTACGTATTGGGCCACTTTCCAACGCTCTTCAGGGGTAAGCTGTGAGGCGTGTGACCCCATCACCCCTTTACCATAAGTTACCACGTGGAAAATGCTTCCGGGAGTAATTACACGATCAGCATAGGAAGGCACACCGAGAAATTTACCCTTCTCTACCAATACGCCCTGGCCATCGCCTTTCTCACCGTGACAGTGTGAACAGAAGATGCCATAAAGTTTGGCAGCATCGGCCATTGCTACTGAGTCCATTTTAATGCGGCTGGGCATAGTCAGGTTAGCCTTGGCAGCCTGGTATCCCTGATCATCGGCAGCCATAGTTTCATAGGCCATAAAACCACGGGGCACAGTGCCCTCCACCGGCTTACGGGCAGAAGAAATGCTGTCTTCACCCAATTCATATTCCTGGTAAGCTTCGAGAGCCGGACTACGATACATATCGGGCATGTACTCCCAACCTGGCTTCTCATTGGAGCAGGAGCTTAAAACCGCCCCGGCACCCATAGCTACAGCAACTAATCCAAAGAATTTCTTTTTAAGCATCTGCCGTAATCGTTTTTCTGTTCTTTTCAGTAATCTCAATCGCACCACTGGCACGCAGCAGTGAGGTAAGCTCGTCTACATCACCTTTCAGCTCCACTTCCATCAAAAACTTGTCGTCGGTAGTGCGAACGTCAGGGTTTTGGGCTTTAGCACCAGGGAACAAACGGTTTCTTACAAAGAAGGTCCATACCATGAGGTGAGCAGCAAAGAATACGGTAAGCTCAAACATGATGGGTACAAAGGCGGGCATGTTTTCACCCCAGGTAAAACTGGGTTTACCACCGATATTCATAGGCCAGTCCACGATCAGCATACCATAGGTCATGGCGATCGCAGTGCTCAGTCCCAGCAGTCCATACATGAAAGCTGCAATGGCAATACGGGTGGGCTTCAGACCCAGGATAGGGTCAAGGCCGTGAATGGGAAAGGGTGAGTACACCTCGGCTACCTGGTAGCCCTTTTCTCTTACTTGCTTAATGCCGGCCAACAGTACGTCATCATCATCGTACAGGGCGCTAATGATATGCTTATTCTCAGTGGACATTGTCGTGGTGTTTTTTATAGTTCTCACCTGATGACTTCAGAATGGTTTTCAATTCAGCCTGTGCAATTACCGGGAAACTACGGGCGTAGAGCAGGAAGAGCACAAAGAAGAAACCGATGGTACCGATGAAGATGCCGATGTCCACAAAAGTAGGACTAAACATACCCCATGAAGAAGGCAGGTAATCGCGGTGCAGCGAAGTCACGATAATCACAAAGCGCTCAAACCACATCCCGATATTTACCACAATCGAAATAATGAAGGTAAAGATGAGGCTGGTACGCAGCTTTTTAAACCACATAAACTGCGGACTAAATACATTACAGGTCATCATGCTCCAGTAAGCCCACCAGTAAGGTCCGGTAGCCCGGTTAAGGAAAGCGTACTGCTCATACTCCACCCCCGAGTACCAGGCGATGAAGAGCTCGGTGATGTAGGCGATACCTACAATCGAACCGGTAAGCATGATAATGATGTTCATCATTTCCACGTGCTGGATGGTGATATAGTCTTCCATGCGGAACACTTTGCGCACTATGATGAGCAGGGTTTGCACCATGGCAAAGCCCGAGAAGATCGCCCCGGCCACAAAGTAAGGCGGGAAGATAGTGGTGTGCCATCCCGGAATTACTGAGGTGGCGAAGTCCATCGATACGATGGTGTGTACGGACAGTACCAGAGGGGTAGCCAAACCGGCCAGCACCAGTGATACTTCTTCAAAACGTTGCCAGTGTTTGGCCTTACCACCCCAGCCAAAGCTGAGAATCTTATAGATATGGCGGGTTACCGGGCGCACGGCGCGGTCACGGATCATGGCAAAGTCAGGGATAAGACCCACGTACCAGAACACTACCGATACCGAGAAGTAGGTGGAAATCGCAAACACGTCCCACAGCAGCGGCGAGTTGAAGTTTACCCACAGGGTACCGAATTGGTTGGGGATCGGGAATACGAAATAAGCCAACCAGATACGTCCCATGTGAATACCGGGGAACAGCGCCGCCTGGATTACCGAGAAGATAGTCATCGCCTCAGCAGAGCGGTTGATGGACATTCTCCACTTCTGCCGGAAAAGCAGCAGTACCGCCGAGATCAGGGTTCCGGCGTGACCAATACCTACCCACCATACGAAATTGGTGATATCCCAGGCCCAGCCCACGGTCTTATTAAGACCCCAGGTACCGATACCGACACCAATGGTGTACAAAATACAGCCTACCCCCCACAGGAAAGCTATTAATGAAAGAGAGAACACCAGCCACCATGAACGGGGCGCTTTGGTTTCAACCGGACGGGCAACATCTACCGTGATATCGTGGTAGGTCTTTTCACCGGTAATCAGTGGTTCTCTGATGGGAGCTTCGTAATGCATACCTAACTCTTTATAAAATCGATTTAAGCTCTGTTTCTAACCTTGGTTTGATAAAATACTGAGGGCTGTGTTCCCACTTCTTCCAGCAGGTGGTACATCCTCTTATCGTGCTTGGCCTTGTGTACCTTACTTTCCTTGTCGTTCACATCACCGAACACAATAGCATCGGAAGGACATGCACTCATACAGGCAGTTTGTACCGCTCCATCCTGGAGTTTCTCACCGGCTTTCTTAGCCTCCAGTTTACCCAGCTGAATACGCTGGATACACATAGAGCATTTCTCCATTACACCACGTGAACGAACCACCACATCGGGGTTCAGTACCATACGACCGAGGTCATCATTCATGGCGTAGTTTAGGTCGAAGGCATCCTGGCTACCGTTATTGTACTGGAACCAGTTAAAGCGACGTACCTTGTAAGGACAGTTGTTGGCACAGTAGCGGGTACCGATACAGCGGTTGTACGCCATGTGGTTCAGTCCTTCAGAACTGTGTGAGGTAGCAATTACCGGACAAACAGTTTCACAAGGGGCATGGTTACAGTGCTGGCACATTACCGGCTGGAAGTACACGTCAGGGCTTTCTCCGGCCTCTTCCATCTTAGCGAAGCTTTCGATGGCTGACATTCCCTCTTCCTCGGCTCTCTCCTCGGTCATATCACTGCTGTAGTAGCGGTCGATGCGCAACCAGTGCATATCGCGGAATTTGCGCACTTCCTCTTTACCTACTACCGGCACGTTATTCTCACTCTGACAAGCGATCACACAGGCACCACAACCGGTACAGAGGTTCATGTCGATAGACATATTCCACATATGACCGATCTCGTGGTCGAAATCATCCCACAGGTTAGTTTCCTCGGGAGTCAATGGCCCTTTGTGGGTGGCAAAGGTGATATCCTGATTCCACCCGGTACCCTGCTCATTCGAAGGTGCTTCGTTGAGGAAAGTATCGAGGGTGGTCTCGTTTACAATTTTTCTACCCATCATGGTATGGGCCAGCTGCAGGGCAGCATATTCGTGCTCACCGGCAGCGGCTTCGATCCTGACCGGAGCGCTGTGGGCACCATTCTGCATCAGGGCAAAGGCATTCACCCCTACTCCATTGGCAGCTTCACCGGCAGCAGTACGACCGTAACCTACGGCCAGGCCAACGGTGCCGGGAGCTTGTCCGGGCTGAATCAACACGGGCACATTTTCAAGCTTCATATCACCCACGGTGACAGATACATAGCTACCGTTAAGGGCGCCATTTGACTCGTGCCAGTTTTTAAGATCCATATCCATGGCATCGGCTGCAGACATGGTGAGGTAGTTATCCCAGCTTACACGGCTGATCGGATCGGGCATTTCCAGCAACCAGGGGTTGTTGGCCAGTTTACCTACCCCCATGGCGGTCATTTGGTAAAACTGGATCTCCATTCCTTCAGCCTGCTTGTTAAGACGCTGAGCCGAAGCGTTAAGATCAGGCGCAGCAGCAGTAGTATTGTTTGTCGACTCCTCGTCGTTGCCGCCAAAGAGGCCGGCAAAAAATCCATCCTTACTGTTCTCACTGTGGCTCGAATCGCTTTGAGCAGCAGCAGTCTTATTTGATTCTACTGAAGGGTAAACACCATCGTGCAGGGCATCATTCCATGATGTTCCGCCGAGAATACCGCCCCAGCTTGATTTCAGGTATTGGTGGTAATCAGCATCCTTACCCATCCACACCAGCAGACATTCTTCCATCTGACGGGTGTTGAAGAGAGGGCGGATAGTGGGTTGCTGCAGGCTGTACATACCATCGGCTGGCATGGCATCGCCCCAGCTTTCAAGCCAGTTGTGCTCAGCACAAACTACTTTAGAAAGGGCCGCAGTTTCATCTGCCTTCTGGCTGAAGTATACCGAAGTGTCAACCTTTTTAAGGCCGCTGATGAATTTCTCATTACCGGCAAAGTCGTAAGCCGGGTTAAGGTTGTGGATCAGTACCGCTCCAACCTTACCGGCATTCATATCGGCCACCAGTTGACTGAAAGCTTTGTCGTTGCCCTGACGCAGGTGCGAACGCTTAGCCATATTTACGGTAGTACCACTATTACCCAACAGCTTGTTGATGGCAATAGTGATGGCTTCCACATCTTTATCGTTGGTGCCACTTACCACCAGGGCCTTGCTTCCGGCTTTCTTAAGCTCAGCAGCAGCAGCCTTAATTTCTTTAGAGTAGGCAGTTTTACCGGCACTCACACCACCACCCAATTCAGCGTAAAGAGCAGTAAGGGCCGCCCCCACTTCTGATGGCTTAATGCGATAACGTTTGTCAGCGCTACCACCGGTAATGGTCATATTAGTTTCAAACTGGATGTGACGGGACATGTCCTTACCCGGTACGCGACGTTTGGCGTAGTCAGGGGCAACACTTTGTCCTACCCAGTCGCCGAGGAAGTCGGCGTTAAAGCTTACGATAACATCGGCCTTGCTAAAGTCATATACGGGCAGCATTCTGCGACCGGTAGCTTCCTGGTAGGCATCGAGTTTAGCGCTGTAAGAAAAGGGATCAACCGTAACATGTTTGAAGTTACCGTTGCTGCTTCCAAATTCTTTCACCAGTTTTTTAGTCGCAGGGCTGATCATGGTAGAAGAAAGAAGCACCACCTGCTGACCGCTGGCAGCGGCTTTGGCCAGCCCATCCTTAACTGCCTTATCCACATCATCCCAATTGGCATCAGCACCACCTACCATTGGCTTTTGCAAGCGGGTGGAATCGTAAAGATTCAGTACCGACCCCTGCAGACGGGCGTTGGCGGTACCATTAAAGCGAGCCATTTTATTGGGCTCAATCTTAATAGGCCTTCCCTCGCGGGTCTTTACCAACAAAGAAGCATAATCGTGTCCGTCAAAATAGGAGGTAGCGTAGTAATTAGCGATTCCGGGAATCACCTCTTCGGGAGCCACCACGTAAGGGATAGACTTAGTAACAGGAGCCTCACAAGAAGCCAGGGTAGCGGCTGCAGTAGAGAAGCCCATATACTTTAGGAAGTCACGGCGGCTGGTGTTAGAAGACTCCAGCTTCTCCTTGTTTCCTAAGAACTCATCCTGGGGCAGCTCTTCAGCAAATTCGTTGTTGCGCATTTTCTGCACCACATCCGAGTTGCTCAACTCCTCAATTCCTTTCCAGTATTTCTTTTCTGTAGACATTATCGTAAGGGAAAGATTTTCGAATTAATAGTGACATTTACCACACTCCAGACCACCGATCATCTCCACGGTGATCTCAGCATCCTCGCCATATTTCTCCTTCAACTGCTCGTGCATTTGCTCGTAGTAGTCGTTTGACTCTACCTGCACCTGAGTTTCACGGTGACAGTTCACACACCAGCCCATGGTAAGAGGAGAGTACTGATACACTTCCTCCATTTCCTGAATTGGCCCGTGGCAGGTCTGGCAAGCTACCTGACCGACTGTTACGTGCTGAGAGTGGTTAAAGTAAGCCAGGTCGGGCAGGTTGTGAATACGCACCCACTCAATAGGCTTTTGCTCATAGTCTTCGATATAGGAATAGCTTTCAGGATCCCAACCTACGGCAGCGTAGATTTTAGCGATCTCCTCGGTACCGGTGTTGGGACCTTCCTGTACAGACATGTGGCAGTTCATGCACACGCCGGCGTGAGGAATATTGGAGTGCTTGCCTTTGCGGGCTCCATAGTGGCAATAATTACAGTCAATCTGGTTTTCGCCGGCATGCAGTTTATGCGAGAAGGCGATGGGCTGGGTTGGCTGATACTCCTGCTGTACACCTACCACAAAGAGGGCGGCATAAAGCTCCGAGAGAAAGAAAACAGCAATAACCAGGGTTAGTAAAGTTACGATGCGTGGATTCTTAAGAGCAGTACGGGTGATGGTATTGGCATCCTCCATAACCGTAGAGGTAGGCTCGTTGCGTACCTGCTTCAGGGTGTTTTTAACCCGGGCCAGCATAATGATCAGGAAGAGCAGAATAGCTCCCAATACCACCAGCAGGGTAGTATTGGCATCATCGTCGCCGCCAGGCTGAGCACCGGTACCCACTTCGGCCACTTCGCCACCACCTTCAGCTGGCTTGCTACCTTCGATGGTATATACCAGGATATCCTTAACATCCTGCTCAGAAAGACCGGGGAAAGCCGGCATTACAGAACCATTAAATTCATTGAAAATAGCAAGAGCCTGAGCATCGCCGTTGGCACGCAGCTCCTGGTTATTTTGGATCCATTGAACCAACCACTCCAGGTCTCTTTTTTCGGTAACACCGCCCAGGGCAGGGCCGATGGCTTTTTTATCTAATTTGTGACACGCTGCACAATTTGAGTTGAAAAGCTGTTTACCATTATCAGCATTGCCTTCAATGCCATCCTGTGCGAATCCGCCCAGGGAAAACAGGGACAAAATTAATGCGAGGGAAATGCGCGAAATCCAGTAAGTCAAACGTTTTTTCATATTCAGTGCCGTAAATAGCCAGTCGTACTTCAGGCCGCAAATTTATAACATAAAGGCGTTCTCCGAGGCCGTGCCTGTGATGCGTTTCAATTTATAATGGTTCTAAATAAATTCACCCTTGAGATGACCCAATAAGCAAAAGCTATAGCTTTGCCTTTTAAAGAGATACAGTTTCGCATGAGCTTAAAAACACTTTTCAGCATTTCCTTCTTTTTCCTCGCTCTTACCGCCATCAGTCAGCCTGGCATTCACGGTAAAGGGTCTTTAACCATTATCACCGAACCTGGCATAGCCAGCCTCAGTGAAGCGTATATCAGCGACAATGCCCGCCACAACAGCCTGATAGGATACCGGGTGCAGGTGTACAACGGACGCAAGGCGGAGTCACAGCGCATAAAAACCACCTTTATATCCCGCTTTCCCGGCACACCCGTATATCATCTCTATGAAGCGCCAGAATACAAAGTACAGGCTGGCGACTTCCGCACCCGCCTGGAAGCCGAGAAGTTCTTAAAAAGGGTTATTGCCGAGTTTGGCAGTGGCTTTGTTGTAAAAAGCAGGATCAATCTTCCTGTCCTATCCTACCCAATTAAGGATTGATCACAAAACTAAAAGGGAGCCCCAATGAGGCTCCCTTCTTCGTTAAAGTAAACAGCTTAACACTAAGTTCTGAAGACGCCATCTGGTGCATCAGACTTCTCCTGCCGGTCACCTAAGTACACTCCATACCGGCCGGGTTACCACTTAATTTGATGTGTATGTACTGCTAAGCTATTGCTCCAAATACTGCCATGGCCTGAGGGTGCCAACAACATAGCTGGCTATCCTGTCCACAGCTATAAACAGCTTGCAGCTACAGCCCCTCAATTATATTCCGGATTTAGCAAAAAAGGGAGCCAGTTGGCTCCCTTTAATCATTAAAGCAATCAGCCTGATATTAGTGTTTAAAGACTTTTGCAGTAAGCACCGCGTCTCCAGCCAGCACCCGTACGATGTACATGCCGGACGGATAGGCATTCATATCAAACCTGTAGAGCTCGTCTCTGGGTGATACCACATCCTGTGTCAGCACCTTACCACTCATATCGAGAAGCATTACCTGGCGATCATTGGCATAGTCGCTGCTAATCTTTAGATTGAGCATATTGCTGACCGGGTTAGGATACAGCTCCAGAGTGGCATCAGAGCCAGCAAGGGCCTGAACCACATTTTTGTAAGGCAGCAGGTTGGGCAATCCGTCCCTGGTCATATCCAGGCGGAAGGAGAAACCTCCTTTATTGGCACCAGACCTCAGGTTGTAGAGGGCAATTACCAGTTCGTTTTTACCGGTGGTGAGCACAGTGTCCAGGTCAACGCTATTTACATAGTCGAAAGTCTGTCCACCCATATGGCCGTTATCAACGCTACCGTCACCGCTCCACATTATGTCGTGGTAAACGCCGGTCCAGTTGTCCTTATGCATGTTTTCCTCACGCACCAGCAGCACCCCGTTCAGGTAAATTTCTGCTCCGTCATCCATATACATTCTGATGCGGGCATCCACTGAATCGGTGTCAATCACTTCAAAGCACTTGCGGTAAAAGCGCACATTGTTATCGGCTTTGATAGGTTCGCTACCCGGTACGGCTGGCATTCCACCCCATGGATAAGGTTGTCCTTCCATGGCTTTAAGGGTATAGGTAGAATCAGCTGGCAGCATACCACTCACCCCTGACCAGTCTCCACCCCATGGGGCCTCAGTAACATGTGTACTAAGATCCCAGGTAGAATCAGATACGCAGGAGTCGGTTTGTGGACAATCCACCACCGCTTCAAGTTTGAAGCTGAAGCCACCCTTATTGGCGGCGCCTCGTAAGTTGTAAAGAGCCACCACTACTTCGTTAGCTCCTGCTACCAGTACCGTATTCAGATCAACGGCAGGCACCACATCAAACATTTGTCCTCCCATATAGCCATTGGTAATGGTTCCGTCACTGTCGTAATGGATATCATGCACCGGTTTCTTCCAGTTGACCTTGGCGCTGTTTTCTTCCCGCACCAGCATGGTGCCATTAATGTAAACTTCAGCGCCATCATCCATGCTCATCCTAATACGCATTTCCACATCGCTGGGATTGGCAATGATCATTTCCTTACGATAAAAGGTGACATTATTAGGTGCGATTATAACCGGGGCTCCGTCGGCCTCATCAATAGAGTGATAGCCATAAGGCTGACCGGTCGATACTGGCATGGTATAGGTTCCGGCGCCCGGTAAACTCATGGCACCTCCCCAGGTTCCACCCCAGGGTGCCGTTTCGGTATAAGTTGATTTACGCCAGCTGGTATCGGATTCACAAACCACATCCACCGGTATACAGGTAGTATCTATTGGAACGCTATCGGGCACCACATCTACACAAATAGCAGTGCTGGCGGTAGCCGCCGAGTCGTCCTCAGCAGTGAAAACCATTACCACCGGGCCGAGGTCTCCAGGACCAGGTACCCAGCAGAACTGCACACTGTCAGGATTACCACCGGGACTGGGCAATGATGGGGTAAACATAGCGCCGGGAGGAATGCCCACGCCGGTAATCACTACTGTTTGCCCGCTGTCAGGGTCAGAGGCCTTAACCCAGAATTTTACACTATCCCCGGGGTGCGCCATAATACATGGTCCGGGAATAGGGGTAACGCCATAATCAAAGGATGGCGGTGAATTTACGCCCCCGGAATCCACTACCTCTACGATAAAGTCGAGGGTGGATTTAGAACCTTTACCATCTTCAATAGCAACCCAACAGTTATGTAGTGAACCCTTGGGTGTGGCCGCAGTACTGAAGGTAGCCATGCCCCCAGGGGTAACCGAAAAGAAAGGGGAACTGAATGTACCCCCACCGGCATCATTCTGTACCTCAAAAACAGTGGCCAGACGGAAAGTCAAGGGGTCTCCATCGGGGTCCACGGCCGGAATGGTAAACATATTGGCTGCCACGCCTTCCGGTAATTTAACAATAGGGGTAATGGTAGCCCGGGGTGATTCATTACCGCCCGAACAAGGGGTAACTACAGTCTCGGCGCGGAATTCCGCATCACTGTTGTTTGCCAAAGTACTGATGCGACAGCAGTTCTCATACCACAATACATAGCTGGAGTCTTCATGGATGGTAAAAGTAGTGGTGAACTCACCGTAAAACCAATCGTCAGCGGCGTTTAGTGAAGTAGAGGTAATATCTACAGGATCGCTATCGATCACAATTCCACTACCGAGTGGTGATAAATTGAGAACAGTGGTGAATGTAGCTACATCACCCACCGTGGTAACTCCAAAAAATGAGGAGCGCCAGGCCTGATTCACGGTAACTTCTATAGTACAGGAGTCAGGATGGGGATGCGCCATAAAGACGTAGCTGATATTCCCGTAACGATAGTGGGTAGCTTCAGCTGAGAAGGACAACAATAATGCGACCACTAAAAGAGCCAGAGGTCGCTTGAAAAATTGATTGGCCAGGTTAAGTTTGGCCGTTAGGTAGTTAAACATCATAATTAAGTGGTTTAGTGATTAGCTAGTTTCCTTTAACCAGATTCACGTATAATTCTTGCGAAGATTTGAGTAGCAATGAGGCTGCAGCATTACCTCATAAGAAGATCCTAAACATAGCTGAGCCGACCTGGCCGACCCTTTTAATTGCAACGGCCACAAAAAGCCGCTCAATGTTCGTACAGGAGAGAGAAAAGCAAAAAGGAGAGAGAAGAGTGTTTTGAAAACAGGCCTGCGGGTGAAGGCTGAAAGGTCAGGTACTCCTTGGTGACTGGAATGGGAAAACAGTTCACCAATTAAGGTCCATGCTTTTGATAAGCCATATAAAAGTACATCATTAAAATCACATTATCAACCAGTTCCTCTCTTTACCAGAAATAAAGTGATAGTGAATCGAGAGGATCAAAAAAAAAAGGGGGACTACTGCCCCCCTTTATCGTTTTAGCTGTTATCTGGATTATTCTTTCATAATCTTCTCAGTGTACACTTCAGCTCCCGCTGCTACCCTGAGGATGTAAATACCAGCGGGATAATTTTCCAGCTTGATTCGCAACAGGCTTTCACTACCGGGCAGCACTTCATGCTGAAGCACCCGGCCACTGATATCATGCAGGCTTAGTATCCTTTCGAACTGCGCCGGAGCATCTATCTCCACCTGAACCACTGAGGAGGCAGGGTTGGGATAAACACTGATACCGCCGTTGCTTGTACCATCTTTCAACACTACCGATTTTGGCACTACCGCTGGGCAGGGGATTATCACCGGCGCTCCTCCCTTGGTCATATCGAGGCGGAATGAGAAGCCGCCCTTGTTGGCACTACTGCGCAGGTTGTAGAGTGCCACTACCAGGTGGTTTTCACCATTCTGGAGCACGGTATCAAGATCCACGTTATTGACATAATCAAACATCTGACCGCCCATATGACCATTGTCCATGCTGCCGTCAGAGTTGTATTTGATATCGTGGTAAACCCCGGTCCAGTTATCCTTATCCATATTCTCTTCCCTTACCAGCAGGGTACCATTCAGATAAATCTCGGCGCCGTCATCCATATACATTCTGATGCGGGCATCCACATCATCCTTGTTGGTTACGTTAAAGCACTTGCGGTAGAAACGAACGTTGTTATCTGCTTTAATAGGCTCACTGCCAGGTACCGCCGGCATACCACCCCATGGGTAAGGCTGCCCTTCCATGGCCTTAAGAGTGTAGGTATTGTCAGCAGGCAAATTGCCCATTACGCCTGACCAGGTACCACCCCAGGGGGCTTGTGTAACCTCGGTACTGAGATCCCAGGTAGAATCCGACACACATGAATCGGTGGCAGGGCAATCGACCAGGGCTTCCAGCTTCAGGCTGAAGCCACCCTTGTTTGAGGCGCCACGCAGGTTATAAAGAGCTACCACCAGTTCATTGGCCCCTGCTACCAGCACTGTATCGAGATCAACCGCAGTAACCAAATCAAACATCTGTCCTCCCATGTGGCCATTGTCAATGCTACCATCACTTTCGTAAAGAATGTCGTGAACGGGAGCTTTCCAGTTCATTTTAGCACTGTTTTCCTCACGCAGCAAGAGGTGGCCATTGAGGTAAATTTCGGCTCCATCATCCATACTCATACGAATGCGCATTTGCACATCGCTGGGATTAGCAATCACCAATTCCTTGCGATAGAAAGTAACATTGTTGGGGGCGCTGATCACATCGGCACCATCTGCCTTATCAATGGAATGATAGCCGTAGGGCTGCCCGATGGTGACCATATTGGTATAAGTTGCTGCTGAGGGCAAGCTGTTTGCGCCACTCCAGGTACCACCCCAGGGTGCGGTTTCGGTATAGGTAGACTGACGCCAGCTGCTATCTGATTCACAGACCACATCTACCGGCAGACAGGTATCCACCTCGGGAACGGCAGTAATCTGGACGCACACCGAGGTGCTGGTAGACACACCCGAGGTATCCTCGGCGGTGAAGGTTACAATGTAGAGCCCGGCATCTCCAGGGCCGGTATTCCAGTCGAAGGTAACACTATCAGGATTGCCACCCGGGCTGGGGTTGGAGGGCAGGATATTAGCACCAATTGGCACCCCAACCGCAGAAATGCTAACCACGTCACCTGAATCAGGATCGGAGGCCTTCACCTTAAAGTTCACATTATCACCTTCCTGGGCAATAAGACAGGGAGCCGGTAATGGAGTTACTGTATAATCAAAAACGGGCGGTGCGGAAGAATCCACCACCTCAATAAGAAAGTCGAGAATAATCTTAGAGCCCGCAGTATCTTCTACCGCAACCCAGGCATTTAAAAGATCGCCGACCGAGTAAGGTAAAGTGGACAACATACCGGTTCCACCGGGAGTAACGGTGAAACCAGGTGCATTTATACCCAGCCCATCAGATGCTTCCGAAGGAAGTGCCAGTCTGAAAAACAGGGGGTCGCCATCAGGGTCGCCTGCACCAATGGGAAAGCTTGCTGCGGCCGAGCCGGCAGGCAACTTCACAATGGGAGGAATAGTTCCAACAGGTGAATCATTTCCTTTGGCAGGAGGGGTGACAGTGGTTTCATTCCGGTAAGCTCCCCCCGAGTTATTTACCAGGGTGAATATGCGGCAACAATCTTCATAATAGAGAAGATAGCTGGAGTCGCAATGTACCGTAAGGGTGGTGGTATACTCACCGAAGTACCAGCCCTCGGCCAGGTTTACCGAAGTTACCGTCAGAATAATATCACGGTCCAGCACGGCGGAACCATCAGCATTGTCAAGGTTTAGCTGGGAGGTAACCGGGCTCACATCCCCCACCGATGGGGGTACCGGAAAATGACATATCGTAGCACACATCTCCCAGGCCTGGGAAACCGTGACTTCAATCTGGCAGGAGTCTGGCGATACCGGCCCGAGATTAGTATAACTAATGCTGCCATAACGGCCGTGGGAGGCCTGGACATAATAAGCGCTAATAAATACCAGTAAAAGAACAAGGGGCCATTTTAGTAATCTTCCGGCGATGACCTTAACCGGATCTTTGAAATTTAAATTTCGAATCATAAGTACTTAGGATTTGGAGTTGGATTAAATTGAAGTGGGGAGAACCTCCTACCTGGAGGTCAGTAGTGCAGGTTGACCAAGCAACTGTAAAGGAGCAAAACTTAAACAGGGGAGAGAATAGATTAAACCAGGCCGTACCTGAGCCTGTATGCCTGGCATTGGGGCAGTGCAGTAAAACAGCGGAGATGCTGGGCGGCGGGAAGCGCCGGGTAGGTAACAAAGAGGCTACGGGCATCAGCTGCAGCAAAGTTGAAGCGTGGCTCATAAAGAGGTAAGGTCAGGTTTAAAGCTACCTAAAGATAAAATAAATAACTATTTCACGACAACATATCTCATTTATTTTCAGGCTTTACCTATTATTTTTATAGATTTTCAGCTAAAGTAAAACAGCTAAAAAAAAGGCTACCGTTATGGTAGCCTTTTCTGAATTTAAGGCGAACAAAAACCTTAACTGAGGGTTTTCTTCACTTCGACTTCTTCGTAGGCCTC
>CAZUCA010000026.1:0-9226 GCA_964619125.1 uncultured Owenweeksia sp.
AGCCGGTAGTTTTGATTCTACCGGCCTTTAGATTTTTTTTTTGACAAAGAGTTAGTACTTCATCACCTTTTGGCTGCTTTGCTGCCCATCCTGAATCAGTCTGAAAATGTAAACACCAGGGGAGAAACTGCTGATATCAACGGCACTGCTGGCTTCGCTAATCTCCTGCTGCCTGAGTAACCTTCCGTTGAGGTCGTAGATTTCGAGCATTGATTTTCCGGCAAAGGAGGGGAAGTATACCCTATAACTGCCATCGCCGGGGTTGGGATATACCTGCAGCCCGCTATGCTTGCTTATGCTGTGGGGCTCGCCAATGGAAACGTAATACTGCTGGCCTTTGTGGTAAGTGAGGCCACCGCCAAAGTTACCCAGTACCACATCGCTGAAGCCATCACCGTCGAGGTCAGCTACCGCAGGGGCGGTGCGGATACCGTCAAAATAACTGGCAGTACGGGCCGCAGCAGGAGTAATGTTAAAGCGCATATTGGGACGCTCGTCGATCACTTCTTTTAGCGGCATCTCACAGCCTTTGGCTGACAGGGAATTGTAACCGGTAATATCGCCGATGGCGTTGCTGGCATAACCCACATCTGAGAGGTTTACATCAATATTGTAATTGGGTGACTGGGCCCGGAAGCACACTTCCACCACCAGGTTTGAATTACCGTCCCAGAGGAAGGGCTCATCCAGGTAAATTTGATTCCAGCCGGTGATAAAACCCTGAACGTTCTCATCATTGGCCACCGTCATATTGGTGTGGAAACCACTAAGTACCGAGTCATTGGTTTGCTTAAGGCGTAGCGACAGTTTCCAGATGGTGGCATTGTTGGGGCTGGTAACGTCAAAGGCCAGGCTGGTAATAAAACCGTAGTCGAGACCAGCACTCCGCAACTCACTGGCGCGCACCAGGTACTGGTTGCGTCCGCTGCGCTTGGCAATGCCAAAGGGCGTCTTCTCAA
Organism: uncultured Owenweeksia sp.; assembly: GCA_964619125.1. GTDB lineage: Bacteria > Bacteroidota > Bacteroidia > Flavobacteriales > Schleiferiaceae > Owenweeksia. The sequence goes on from CAZUCA010000026.1 coordinate 960, forward strand.
AACCGGTACTGGCCACCTTTTGTGGTTCGATACTACCATCGAGGAAGGTGGGCATGCCGTTGACATAATTGATGCTGTCAAACTGCACCACTCCGGCTGAGCCGCTGCCCACCACCAGATTGATCATGCTATCCTGTTCAAACACATAAGGGATACTGGCACCGATGTTCGCCTGGTAACTATAAACGTCTATGGCGCCATAAAAGTCGTTGTGCAGGCTGAAAGAGGGGGAGCTGGCAGAGCTGTTTTTATAATAGTGAATCTTGCCCAGGGCATTTCCTACCAGCAGGTCGAGGTCACCATCAGCATCCATGTCAAACAGAAAGGGAGCCGCTTCACGGCCTACATCAATACTGTTGATGCCGGCGGTTTGGAGGGTAAATGAGGGGTTACTGCTGCTGGAATTGGTGAAGTAGTGAAGATTGCCGTCACTGTCGCCTACTATCATATCAATGGTGCCATCACCGTTGAGATCGCCGAAGGCAGGGATAGTGCCCTCTCCCAGGCCATAGCTGCCGATGTCAGCCAGGTTGGTATCGCTAAGGGTAAAGGCGGGCTGGCTGATAGTGCCGGTATTGATATAGTAATGATAGTAGTGACGCATCTGGCCTGCCGCAACGTACTCACCGTAGTTGGCCACCACCAGATCCTGCAGGCTGTCGCCATTGAGATCGGCGAAACGGGGTACGGCCCCGGCGCCCAGGTCAATCATCTCCGCCTGCATAAAATTCTTCTGAGTTTGGGTAAATACCGGGTTGCTGGTGGTACCCCCGTTGGTGTAGAGGTATACGCTTTCCTTGTTCTGTGATCCGTCTGACACGTCGTAGGAGCTGGCCAGCAAATCGGGTACGCCGTCAAAGGTTACATCCTCATAAAAGAGGACAGGAAACTCGTGTAGCTCAAGACTGGTACTGTAGGTGGGGTAAAGGGTGTCCTGGGAAGTGAAATGTACCGAGTCATTGTTACCACCGTTGTAAAGGGCGGTGATATCAGGAAAGCTTACGTTCCCCAGCAGTAGGTCATAATCGCCGTCGCCGTCGAGGTTGAGTACCAGCATGGAACTACCGGAATGCTGGACAGCAGCAGTAGCTTTTTTGTTGAAGGTACAGGCATCCAGATCTACCGCACGGTAAAAGCCGCTTTCGCTGAAATACCCCCAGCACAGGCCTGCTTCCTGGTAATCGAGCCCGCAGTTGCCGGTATTTTCGTGAAACTCCACAACCGAGCCGCTATTGGTAAAAGTCATAATATCCAGATCGCCATCCCCGTCAATATCAATAATGGCGGGCATGTCTACATTCGATACAAAGAGAGGAATTTTGCCGCTGCCGTAATTGCTTTTAAGGGCCTCACCATTGAGGGCAGGGGTGAAGGCGAGTTGGCCGGCACTGCTGGTGTTTTCATAGATATACACCGATGACTGCTGGCTGTAGAAAATGTCCTTCTTACCATCGCAGTTGTAATCGCGCATCAGCATAAAACCCGAGGCCTTGGGTAGCAGGGAGGCGTACTCCGGAGCGTAGATATATTCTTTTTGGCCCTGGGAGTTGGTGGAAGTAATAAAAGGAAGGTTGCGTTGTGCTTTTTTGGCGTAAATTACCAGGTCCTGGGTGCCGTCGAGGTTGAGGTCAATGGTGTTTACCTGGGCATAATTTACCCCGCCAGCCCAGGCCTGGCGGAGGCTGTCATTATTTATGATAACGGGCACTGAATTAATTTGCTCGAAATCAAAAAGATTAACGTTGCTTTGGGCCGAGCAAAGCTGACTGAACGCGGCCAGTAAGGCTAAGAATGGGAGTTTCTTCATGTTTTTAGTTAATTCAGGGCTAAAGGTAATGCCCGGAAGTTATTAACAAAACTCCATTAAGCCTTCGCTCATTGTTATTTATTGACTGAAATTCTATATTTGCCCACCATTTTTTAAACCCCCAAACTTCCTGGAAGTATGCAGAACAAAGGAGTTATCAGATTATTCGCCATCGTTTTTGCGCTGGCATGCCTGTATCAGCTTTCCTTCACTTTCATCGCAGCACGCGTAGAAAACAAGGCTGAAGATTATGCCAATGGCGATTTTGCTAAAGAGCAACGCTATCTGGACTCAATGAGTTCACAGGAAGTCTACGATATTCTGGTAGAGGAGTTTACCTATGCCCAGGTTAAGGAGCGCGAGATCAACCTTGGCCTTGACCTGCGGGGGGGGATGAACGTAATTCTCGAGGTTCAGGTGCGCGACATCCTGCGCGAACTTTCCAATAAATCGCAGCACCCGGTTTTTGTGGCGGCCATCGAGCGTGCCAATGAGGCTGCTGCCAACAGCCAGGAAGATTACCTCACTAACTTTTTTACCGCTTTCGACGAGGTGAAGGAAGAGCAAAACAGCAATGTTAGGCTTAGCGATCCTGCGATCTTTGGTACTAAGGAGATGAACGACAAGCTTGGCTTTGGCGCCGAGGACCAGGCCGTGAAAGGCGAATTGCGCAGCGAAGTTGATGCTGCGGTCGAAAACGTTTATACCGTACTACGCGCCCGTATCGACCAGTTCGGCGTGGTGCAGCCCAATATTCAGCGCCTCGAAAACGGGGGCCGTATCCTGGTGGAACTGCCAGGCGTAAAAGACCCCGATCGGGTAAAGCGCCTCCTGCAATCTACTGCCGAGCTTGAGTTTTATAACCTTTACGAGGCGGGCGAAATGGGCGGTTTCCTCAGCGCTGCAATTGAGCGCATTGGTACCGTAGAAGCTAAGGGTAGTGTAGCCGGGGAAACTGAAGATATTGAAGACGCCCAGGACGAGCTCGACATTCAGCCTGTAATGGAGGATGGCGCAGCCGATACCACGGCTGATATTGCCGCTTCAGATTCTGCCACCGCTGATGATATGGATTCGGCAGTAGCCGAAAATGATACCGCTGGTGTTAATGCCTACAGTCCCTTTCTCCAGGTTTTCGGTCCTAATGTTGACGAGCAGAACCGCTTCCGCAAAGGGCCCATCCTTGGTTTCTCAGCTATAAAAGACACCGCTAAGGTTAACGCCTATCTCAACGATCCTAAAATCCGTTCCCTGCTCAGCGGCCAGCAGCGCTACACCAAGTTTATGTGGACTGCCAAGCCCGATGAAAACGGTATTCTGCTGCTGTTTGCTGCCAAGAGCAACCGCGATGGCGAGCCGGTACTGTCAGGCGATGTAATTACCGATGCCCGTCAGGATTTTGACGAGCGCAACCGTGCGGTGGTGAGCATGAATATGAATGCTACCGGAGCCAGTAAATGGGCAAAAATCACCAAGGAAGCAGCGGGTGTGCCTAACGACGATGGCGCTGATAACCGTTCGGTAGCGGTGGTGCTCGATGGCTATGTGTATTCTTTCCCCCGCGTTACCAACGAAATTCCCACCGGAAACACCCAAATTACCGGTGACTTCACAGTGACTGAAGCCCAGGATTTGGCCAACAAACTCAAGGCCGGTAAGCTGCCGGTAGCTGCCCGTATCATTCAGGCCAATATTGTTGGTCCTTCACTGGGTCAGGAAGCTATTACTGCCGGTTTGTGGTCTTTTGTGATCGCCCTGGCCGTGGTAATGATCTACATGATTTTCTACTACAGCAATGCTGGCGTCGCTTCTGACCTGGCCCTGGTGGTAAACATGTTCTTCATTTTTGGCGTGCTGGCTTCACTGGGAGCAGTACTTACCCTGCCTGGTATTGCCGGTATTATCCTTACCATCGGTATGGCGGTAGACGCCAACGTGTTGATATACGAGCGTATCCGCGAAGAACTGGGGCATGGCAAAGGTCTGCGCCTGGCAATTAAGGATGGTTACAACAATGCCTACAGCTCTATTATTGATGCTAACGTTACCACCTTCCTTACCGGTGTGATTCTTTACCTGTTCGGAACCGGTCCTATCCGTGGATTTGCTACCACCCTGATTATCGGTATCCTTACCTCACTATTCTGCGCCATCTTTATTACCCGCCTCATTTTCGAAGGCCGTCTTGAAAAGAAGCGTGGCATCAAGTTTTCGACCAGCCTTACCAAAGGAGCTTTCCGAAACTTCTCGGTTGACTTCCTCGGTAAGCGTAAAATCGCTTATGTGGTAAGTGGTCTTATCCTGCTGGCTGGTGTAATTTCATTGGCTACCAAGGGGCTCAACTACGGCGTTGACTTTGTTGGTGGTCGTTCTTACCAGGTGCGTTTCGACCAGCCGGTGAGCTCAGTGGATATTCAAAGCAGCCTCGGTGATCTCTTTGTAGATGAGGACGGCCTGCGCCTGGTACCCGATGTGAAAACCATTGGCCAGGAAAATCAGGTGGTGATTACCACTAAATATAAAATTGATGAAACCGGTACCGAGGTAGGGGAAGAAATAAAAGATCTGATTTACCAGGGTACTAAGGAGTTTTACCAGCAAAGTCCCAGCCGGGAAGCCTTCTTCAGTGAAGCTGCCGGTAGTGCCGATGTAGGCATTGTGGCGGAGCGTCAGGTAGGTCCCACCATTGCTGATGACATTAAGAAGTCAGCTATCTGGGCTATCGGCTTCTCACTGGTGGTGATCTTCGTGTACATTCTGGTGCGCTTTAGCAAGTGGCAGTTTAGCCTTGGTGCGGTGGCCGCTGCCTTCCACGATGTGCTGATTGTATTGTCACTGTTCTCGATTTTCTACGGTATACTGCCTTTCTCCTTGGAGATCGACCAGGCCTTTATCGCGGCCGTGCTTACGGTAATCGGTTACTCGCTTAACGATACCGTGGTAGTGTTTGACCGTGTGCGTGAGTATTTCGCCACCCACAGTAAGGCCAAGCCGCTAAACATCGTGGTAAATGATGCCCTTAACAGTACTCTGAGCCGGACGGTAAACACCTCGCTTACCACTTTCTTTGTACTGCTGATCATCTTTGTTTTCGGCGGTGAAAACATCCGTGGTTTTATGTTCGCCCTGCTTATCGGGGTTGTGGTAGGTACTTACTCTTCACTGTTCATTGCTACGCCGCTGATGGTTGACACCAGCCGTAAGTCCTTGCAAAAAGAGCGCAAAGCCAGTGGTGGCGCCAAAGCCACCCAGCCCGCTTAAGCTTCAGAATATTTTAGTTATTTTAAAAACCCTGTACTTCGGTGCGGGGTTTTTTTCTTATTAATTTTGTAGCCACTTTTAAGCATATGATGATAGCAGGTATAATGTTGTTTATAGGAGGTCCGGAGATATTCTTCATCTTGCTGATAGTGGTGATGTTGTTTGGGGCCGACAAGATTCCTGAAATTGCCCGTGGCCTGGGTAAGGGGATTAAGGAGGTGCGCCATGCTGCCAACGAAATCAAGGATGAGATCAGCAACAGTACCTCCAAAAACGACGATCTTAAAAAATTCAAGGAGAAGGTAGAGAAGGAGAAGAAGGAGATCGAGGAGATTACCGGATCCATCAAACGCGGCTTTAAGGGCTAGCACAGTCAGCTTTATGTCTTACCTCTATCTTATTGCCGGCATAGTTTTATTGCTTTTTGGAGGCGACTGGCTGGTCCGTGGCGCGGTGGATGTGGCGCTGCGCTTGAAGATATCAGTACTGGTGGTAGGGATGACGGTGGTGTCATTTGCCACCTCTGCTCCCGAGCTTCTGGTAAGTCTCGATGCCGCCTTCGACGGCTATACCGACATCAGTTTTGGCAATGTAATCGGAAGTAATATTGCCAACATCGCACTTATCCTTGGTCTTACCTCCATGGTGTTTCCGATGGCAGTGTCCCGCAAAACCTATCAATCTGACTTTTGGATTATGATTCTGGTTACCCTTATGCTGATGGGGTTTGTTTATTGGGACCGTGTACTCAATTTTTGGGAGGCCGTTATACTGGTGGTTTTTTTGGTAGCCTATAATTTTTATCTCATCTGGGCTTCCCGCCGTGGCAATAAAATGGCCATCAATAATAACGACAATGATGACGAAGTAGCTGATAAGCCAAAAGGAAATGTGGCCTGGATGCTTATTTACCTGGCGATCGGGGTAGTCGGGCTTAAGTTTGGTAGTGAATTTTTAATAAAAGGAGCGGTGGCCCTGGCTCAAACCTGGGGGGTAAGTGAAAGGGTAATAGGTATTACCGTGGTGTCAGTAGGTACGAGCCTGCCTGAATTGGCTGCCAGCATGGTGGCCTCCTTTAAAGGAGAGCAGGATCTGTCGCTGGGAAATCTCATCGGTTCGAACATATTTAATATCCTCGCCGTTCTGGGCATCACCGGTCTGTTTGTTGAACTGCCGGTAAAGAGCGATCAGCTTTTGACTTTTGACCTGCCTTACGCCATCGGAACCTCACTCTTACTCTATCCCTTTATGCGGTATTTTACCCGTGGTACTATTGATCGGCGCGAGGGAGCGGTGATGTTTTTAGTCTACTGCGGTTATATTTTTCTTGTGCTATAGGTTTAAACAAGGTTTTGGCGCCAACACCCCCCTTGATTAATGGGGGTGGTGTTAAATTTTTTGCACTTTCTCCGAACATACCCCCTTCTTTAGTAGTTTTGTGGCCCGTATCATTAAAACTAATTTTTATGCCCGGAATAAGACGAACTGCTCAGAAACAGGTGCTCTCACGTGTACCGGTAAACTATGAACCGGATACCAACCGCATTCCTGAGATTTATGGTGAAAACGTTTTCAATAAAAAGGCCATGCGCGAGTTTATGACCGCTGAGGCCTATGAGAACGTAATGGATGCCATGATGAAAGGCTCCAAGATCAGCCGTAATATGGCCGATCAGGTAGCTTCGGGCATGAAAGCCTGGGCCCTGAGTAAGGGCGCTACCCATTACACTCACTGGTTTCAACCCCTAACCGGGGCTACCGCCGAGAAGCACGACTCCTTTTTTCAACCTACCATGGATGGTGAGGCGATAGAAAAGTTTACCGGCGGACTGCTGGTTCAACAGGAGCCTGATGCTTCCAGCTTTCCCCACGGTGGCATCCGCAATACCTTTGAGGCACGCGGTTATACCGCCTGGGATCCGACCAGCCCTGCCTTTATCATGGGGCGCACCCTTTGCATCCCCACCATTTTCGTTAGCTATACCGGCGAGGCACTCGACAATAAAACCCCCCTGCTGCGTGCCCTGCAGTCACTTGATCAGATTGCTACCCGCGTTTGCCAGTACTTTGATAAAAATGTGAAGAAAGTAAATGCTACCCTCGGCTGGGAGCAGGAGTACTTTTTGGTGGATACCGCCTTTTACAATGCCCGTCCTGACCTGAAGACCTGTGGCCGCACCCTCTTGGGGCACGCTCCTGCCAAAGGTCAGCAGCTCGATGACCACTATTTTGGTGCTATTCCTGACCGGGTGCGCATGTTTATGCGTGAGCTCGAGTATGAATGCTATCGTCTCGGTATTCCGGTGACCACCCGTCATAATGAGGTGGCCCCGATGCAGTTTGAGCTGGCACCCATGTTTGAAGAGGCCAACGTATCCGTTGATCACAACTCCCTGTTGATGGATGTGATGGACCGCGTAGCCCGCAAGCACTTCTTCAAGGCCCTGAACCATGAGAAGCCTTATGCCGGGGTGAATGGAAGTGGTAAGCACAATAACTGGTCGCTGAGCACTGATACTGGCGTTAACCTGCTTAGCCCCGGTAAAACTCCTAAAACCAACCTGCAGTTCCTCACTTTCTTTATCAATACCATCAAGGCGGTGCATGACAATGCCGACCTGCTGAGAGCTTCTATCGCTTCGGCCGGTAACGATCACCGCCTGGGGGCCAATGAAGCACCGCCGGCGATTATTTCGGTTTTCATCGGTAGCCAGCTTACGGCTACACTTGATGCCCTGGAACAACTTGAAAGCGGTAAACTTACCCCCGAGCAGAAGTCGGATCTGAAACTGAACGTGGTAGGTAAAATCCCCGAGATTCTGCTCGACAATACCGATCGTAACCGCACCTCACCTTTTGCCTTTACCGGTAATAAATTTGAATTCCGCGCCGTGGGCTCTAACGCCAACTGTGCCCAGCCCATGACTGTAATGAATACCATTATGGCCGACCAGCTGCGCAAATTCAAAGCAGAGGTGGATTCTCATATTAAAGATGGCATGAAAAAGGATGACGCCATCTTTAATGTGTTGAAAGACTATATTAAGGAGAGCAAGGCGATCCGTTTTGAAGGTGACGGCTACTCTGATGAGTGGGTAAAAGAAGCCGAGAAGCGCGGTCTCAACAATGTGAAGACCACTCCCAAGGCGCTTGACTTTTATGTTAGGACACTTGATGCGGTAATTGAGCGCGCTTGGGA
>CAZUCA010000026.1:9236-41547 GCA_964619125.1 uncultured Owenweeksia sp.
ATGTTAGTGACTCCGCCCTGCGCATTTTCCGCGACAATAACGTGATGAGCGACGTGGAGGTAAAGGCCCGCCATGAAATTATGCTGGAGGAGTACCTGCTCAAGATTCAGATTGAATCGAGAGTGCTGGGTGATATCGCTGGTAATCACGTGGTGCCCACCGCTATTAACTATCAAAACCGTTTGATCGAAAACGTACGTGGCCTTAAGGAGGTGCTGCCTACCGATGTATATAATAAGGTAGCCAAGGAGCAACTGGATATGATCAAGGAGATCAGCGAGCGCATTTCAGTGATAATCGCGGAGAAGGAAAATATGATCGAAACCCGAAAGAAGTGCAATAAAATTGAGGATACCCGCGAAAAAGCGATCCAATATCGTGAAGAAGTCTTCCCGTTTTTCGACAAAATCCGTTATCAGTGCGACAAACTGGAGATGTTGATCGACGATGAAATTTGGCCTTTGCCCAAATATCGGGAGATGATTTTCGCCTAGTAAAGTGCTGATAATCTTTAAAAAGAGGAGCCGGTCAAGACTATTTGACCGGCTTTTTTCGTTGAAAAAATGAGGACCCTGAACTCTTGTGAGAGCTTATTGCACAAAGGTTAGTGCCATTGCAATAAATGTTTATTTTAGCACGGCATAGCACAAAAATTCTCAGCACATATGAAGTTTTACCGTTTCGGTTTTTTGCTCTTCTTACTGACAATCAGTAGTTTAAATCTCCTGTCACAGGGGAGTGATGCGGCCACCGAGCCTGAGCCAAAAATGGACAAGGATGTAAAAGAGGCCTATGAAGCCTATGAGGCCCGCCAATATTTTGAGGCTATTGAGTTATTAAAAAGTGCATTTACCGAAGTAAGGGGCCGGGAGGACAAAACCGAGATCCTCTTTATGATTGCCGAGTCGTACCGGAATACCCTCGATTACCGCAACGCTGAAAACTATTACAACAAGGCGGCAAAGCTCGGTTATAAGGGTGCTGAGGCCAGCTTGCGCTATGCCGATATGCTGAAGGCACAGGGCGAATATGAAGAAGCTATTTCTGCATACCAGGATGTTAAAAAGGCCTATCCCCAGGAGACCCGCGCCGATGAAGGTATTGAATCAGCCAAACAGGCAGTGGCATGGATGGATCAGCCTAGTCGTTACCAGGTGAGCATCATGAACGATATCAACGGGCGCGAGCTCGATTTTGCCCCCATTTTTGGCGGACGTCGCAACGAAACCAACGAAATTATTTTTTCTTCAGCCCGCGAAGAATCAGTGGGGGGGAAGGAAGATGGCTGGACCGGCCAGGAGTTTACCGATCTTTTTGTGACCACGGCCGAGCGCAAGAGCCGTCGTAGCCGCCGCGGTGGGGGTGATGAAAGCACCAACCCCGCCGAAATGAAGTGGTCTACGCCGGTGCCTCTCGATGAAGAGGAAGTAATCAATACCCGTCACAACGAAGGTGGTGCCACCTTTGACAGCCGCAAAAAGGAACTATACTTTACCCGTTGCATGGTAGAGAAAAACGTGAAAAACCTCTGCGGTATTTATATGTCGGAAAAAATCGGTCAAAGCTGGCGTGAGCCCGAAAAGCTTATTTTCGGCACCGATACCAATGCCAATGTGGGCCACCCCAATTTTTCGCCCAATGATGACTACCTCTATTTTGTAAGTACCGATTTTGGGGCGGAGGGCCGTGATATTTTCCTGTCTACTTTCAATCGTCGCAGCAAAACCTGGAGCGAGCCCAAAAACCTGGGACCGAAGGTGAACACCGCCGGTGATGAGCTCTTTCCCTTTGCCCACGACGATGGCTACCTGTATTTCTCCTCTAACGGCCACCCCGGAATGGGCGGTCTCGATATTTTTAAAATTAAGGTTGGAGATAACGGCATGCCCCTGGCCGACGCCAAGGTGGAGAATATGCAATACCCCATCAATACCAACTTTGAAGACTACGGTCTGATTTTTCAGCCCGGCAATGATGAGGTAGGCTTTATGGTGAGCAACCGCAAAAACAAGCGCGGCAGCCTCGATGATGATATTTATGCGGTGGTGAAAACTCCTTTGGTGTATAAGCTCGAAGGGGTGGTTACCAGCACTAAAACCGGGGCTCCCATTCAGCAAGCCACGGTAAAACTTGAAGGTAGCGATGGTACCAGCCTGGTGGTTAATACCGATAAGGATGGCTACTACCTTTTTGAAGACGACGCCATCTCAAGCGACACCCAGTACGAGCTGTCATTCGAAAAGCAGAAGTTCTTAACCAATACCGGTAATGTAACTACTATCGGGGTGCCTCTCAGCTCTTTTGAGTTTGTACCTTCTGACAACGAGTTTCTGCATGTACTGCGGCTCAACAAGGCGCTTGATCCTATCGAGGAGCCCATTGTACTGCCAAACGTATTCTTTGATCTGGCTAAGTGGGATTTACGTCCTGAGTCAAGGGCGGCACTTGATAGTGTGGTGACTATACTGGACCGCAACCCCACTATTGTTATTGAACTGCGTTCGCACACTGACTACCGCGATACCGAGCAAAGCAACCAGGTGCTTTCACAGAAGCGCGCCGATACCTCGGTAGCTTACCTGATTTCAAAAGGGGTGGCTGAGGCCCGCCTGGTATCAAAAGGGATGGGCGAAAGCGAACCCTTTACCATTCCCGAAAATTACTCCGGTTATGGCGCTGGCCAGTTTGAAGCTGGCACCACCCTTACCGAGGCCTTTATCAAAACCCAGTCGCCCGAAAAGCAGGAAGTGGCTAACCAGATCAACCGTAGAACGGACTTTAAAGTATTGCGCGACGATTACGTTCCAGCCGGTGGTATTCCCGGTGCCGAAGCGGTTAATCCCAAAGACATCCTTAAGGAGAAAAATGAGGAAAGTGATGAGCAAGGGCAAATCTACGTGCTGAAGCAGCGCGAAAGCTTTGGAACCGTTGCGCGTGAATTCAATATTAATATCGTAGAGCTTAAGCGCCTCAACAATGGCCTGCGCGGCGTGCGTCCTTTTGAGGGCCTGCAGCTGAAAGTAACGAAAGATGGTAACTATGAGCAGTGGGATGCCACCCACTTCCAGGTAAACCGCCGGGGCACTTCACTCAAGGATGTGTCAAAGCAGGTGGATGTAGATGATGATGTACTGGAAGAACTCAACCCCGACATTGACAAACGCGATGTACCGGTAGGTTACTGGGTTCGTATTAAATAAAGTGATTTATTAAAAAGAATTGGCGCTCCGTAGAAGGTATTCTGCGGAGCGCCTTTATTTTTGCAGCATGGATCAGAATAACAGGTATAGCGGACGGGGTGTATCGGCCCAGAAAGAAGATGTGCATAAGGCGATTGCCAAAATGGATAAAGGACTTTTCCCGCAGGCATTTTGTAAGATCATTCCCGATTATCTTACCGGTAGCGAGGATCATTGTGTGGTAATGCATGCCGATGGCGCTGGTACCAAGTCATCACTGGCTTATATGTACTGGAAGGAAACCGGAGACCTTTCCGTTTGGAAGGGAATCGCCCAGGATGCTCTGGTGATGAATATTGACGATCTCCTGTGTGTGGGTGCTACTGAAAGTCCTATTTTACTGTCGTCTACTATCGGCCGCAATAAAAATCTGATTCCCGGCGAAGTGATTTCGGCCATTATCAATGGCACCCAGGAGCTGGCCGATGAACTGGCCCGTCACGGCGTCGATATCATTCTTACCGGTGGTGAAACTGCTGATGTGGGTGACCTGGTCCGTACTATCATCGTAGATAGCACCGTTACGGCCCGCATGAAGCGCAGTGAGGTGATAAACAACGCCAATATCAAGGCTGGTAATGTAATTGTAGGGCTGAGCTCATATGGTCAGGCCAAATACGAGCAAGAATATAATGGCGGCATGGGTAGCAATGGCCTTACCTCGGCCCGCCATGACGTTTTTGGAAAAGAACTGGCAGCAAAGTATCCCGAGTCTTTTGATCCCCTGGTGCCTGAAGAATTGATTTACAGTGGTAAGCTCAACTTAACCGACCCGGTAGGTGGTGCCCCGCTTGATGCCGGAAAACTGGTATTGTCGCCCACGCGTACCTATGCACCGGTGATAAAGGCAATGCTCAAGAAGCATCGCGCCGCCATCGATGGTATGGTGCATTGCAGTGGTGGCGCCCAAACCAAGGTGCTCCACTTTGTAGAAAATGTCCATGTGATAAAGGACAACTTGTTTCCGGTGCCGCCTTTATTTAAACTTATTCAGGAGCAGTCGGGTACCGATTACCGCGAAATGTACCAGGTGTTTAACATGGGGCACCGCATGGAGTTGTATTGCCAGGCTGAAGTGGCTGAGGACCTGATCAAAATCTCACACAGCTTTGGTGTGGAGGCTCAAATTGTGGGTAGGGTAGAAGAGGCCCCGGCCAAAAAACTTACCATCAAAAGTGAGTTTGGTGAGTTTAGTTATTAAAAGGAAAAAGCATGGATTTACAATCAAAGCTTGATGCAATTGAGCAGCGCTATCACGAGGTAAATGACCTGATCATTCAGCCGGATGTGATTGCTGATCAGAAGCGCTACATAAAACTTACCCGTGAGTACAAGGACCTTAAGCCCCTGGTGGACGTAAGGAAGGAGTATATAGAGCTGAAAGCCAATATCAGTGAGGCACGGGAAATTATTGCCGATGGCAGTGACGCAGAAATGACAGAGATGGCCAAGGCCGAGTTGGCTGAGGCCGAGCCTGCCCTGGTGGAGCTCGAAGACAAAATTAAGTACCTGCTGATTCCCAAAGATCCCGAAGATGCCAAGAATGCTGTACTGGAGATCAGGGCCGGAACCGGTGGTGATGAGGCTTCTCTTTTTGCCGGTGATCTCTACGAAATGTATAAGCGCTACTGCGAGGAGCAGGGCTGGAAGGTGGAGTTGGTAGATTTCAGCGAGGGCACCATGGGCGGCTACAAGGAAATTGTGCTCGACGTGAAGGGCGAGAACGTCTACGGTATCCTGAAATTTGAAAGTGGCGTACATCGCGTGCAACGGGTGCCGGCCACCGAAACCCAGGGCAGGGTACACACATCGGCCGCTACGGTGGCAGTACTGCCAGAGGCGGAAGAAGTGGATGTGGAGCTCAACCCGGCTGATATTGAAATGCAAACCAGCCGCTCTGGGGGCGCCGGCGGACAGAACGTAAACAAGGTGGAAACCAAGGTGCAGCTTACTCACAAGCCCAGCGGTATTGTGGTAGTATGCCAGGTGGAACGAAGCCAATTGGCCAACCGCGAGCGCGCGATGCAAATGCTCCGCACCAAGCTGTACGAGCAGGAGCTGGAAAAGCACAACTCAGAAATTGCCAGTAAGCGCAAGAGCATGGTGAGCAGTGGCGACCGCTCCGCCAAAATCCGCACCTACAACTTTCCTCAGGGGCGGGTTACCGACCACCGTATCAACAAAACTGTATATAATCTCGATGACATCCTGGGCGGAAAAATTCAGGAATTTATCGATGAACTTAAAATGGCCGAAAACGCCGAGCGCCTCAAGGAGGGCTCAGAAGCTTAAATTATGACCAGAGAGCAACTACAGCAGCAGATCAGCAAGAAGAAATCAATGCTATGTGTGGGACTGGATACCGATCCTGATCGAATACCTGCCCACTTGTTGAAGGAAGAAGATCCTGTATTTGCTTTTAATAAGGCCATCATAGATGCCACCCACCCCTTTGCCGTGGCCTATAAGCCCAATACCGCTTTTTACGAAGCCATGGGGGTGGCCGGCTGGCGAAGCCTGGAGCGTACTATCAATTACCTCAATGAAAAGCATCCGGAAGTTTTCACTATTGCCGATGCCAAGCGCGGCGATATTGGCAATACTTCCAGCCGCTACGCACAAGCCTTTTTTGAAGAGCTTAGCTTCGATTCGGTGACCGTGGCACCCTACATGGGCGAAGACTCGGTAAAGCCATTCCTTGAATTTGAAAATAAGTGGACCATTGTTCTGGGCCTGACCTCAAACAGTGGCAGCGCCGATTTTCAGCACCTTTCCCTGGCTGAGGGAACTTCCTTATTTGAAACGGTATTGCAAAAGGTGAGTGCCTGGGGTTCCCCCGATAAACTGATGTTTGTGGTGGGAGCCACCCAAACTGAATTTCTTGAAAAAGTAAGAGCAGTAATTCCGCAACATTTTCTGTTGGTGCCGGGGGTAGGGGCCCAGGGAGGTAGTTTAGAGGGAGTTATCGCGGCCGGTATGGGTGAAAAACCAAATTTGCTCATTAATTCTTCGCGCGCTATCATTTATTCTTCGACCGGCCCTGATTTTGCTGAATCGGCTGGCAAAGCCGCACGGGCTCTGCAAAAGCAGATGTCTGCCCACCTTTAGTTAATTTTCCCATAAGAGACTATTTTCAACTTAAGTATAGTCGCGTTTTGGCCTTTATTGTCCATTGCGCGACTTTTTTTTGCGCGTAATTCTAGCGGTTAATTATCAGCTGTTTATCAGATTTAATTGCTGGAATTGTGCTAGCAAGGCAGCTGGGGTGGGAGCTAATCTTCAAGAGCATTTATCGCTAAGTGGTTAATATTCAATTTAATGATATCTAATATTAATCCTGTCGCATATTTGATATTGCAAACGGGACTACACTCTCGCTATTGCACTCTACTCAAAAGAATACGAAGATAAGTGTTATAATATTAAGGTGTCATGAAACGACCTTTAACTCTTGCTCTCTACTCTGTTTGTGAAAAGACCGGCCCCGAAAACTCCACTCCAAAAACTCGGGCCAGGTCTTTTTCAAGCGTACACAACTTTTTTAATCAATTCCTAAACTCTAATACGTTCAATTTAAATTTTCTCATGATGAAAAGAACTTTAACTAACCTTTCTGCCAAGCTGGTACTTATTGCCGGTTTGCTCTTTATATCGACCGGTGCTTTTGCCCAGGTTATGTATAAAGATACAGTGTGTGCCGGTACCCAGGATGTGGTATACGGTGTAAACGGGGCCGTGGCCACCAGTACCTATACCTGGTTTCTGGATGATCCCACTGCCGGTACTATTGACAACAGCATTACCGCCAACAACGGTGAAATTGAAATTGACTGGGGTACTACCACCGGTGTTTACTACCTGAGTGTGTTCGAAACTTCGTCAGATGGCTGTATTGGTGATACCACTCAACTGGAGATTGAAATCTTCCCTCTACCAACCGTGGCACTTGTTACCACTCCAGTGTGTGAGTACGATCAGTCAACCATTACCTTCACCTTTACCGGTCAGGCACCATGGGTAGTTGACTTTACCGACGGTACCAATACCTGGACCGAAACGGCCACCGCCAGCCCTCATACCTTTACTCTGCCGATCTATGCTACTTCGCAGTCGATTGATGTAACTGGTTTGACTGATGCTAACGGATGTAGTCCTAACGCAGGTACTATGCCTACAGGTGTGGGTGTAACTATCTGGCCTAAGCCTAGCACTGGCGCAATTTATCACTACTAATAGCTGGTAGTATAACTTAAAACAACTCTACTTGAAACGTAAAGGGTACATATGGACATTGGTTCTGTCCCTTTACGTTTCACTCTCTCTAGCCCAGCCAGACGTTCCTTTGGATACGCTCTGCATCTTTGACCCGCCTTCACATCTGGCGGTCCCTCATCAAGCTGGTTTTAGTTACGAGTGGAACGTAAACGGGGGACAGATCATCAGCCAGGCTGACAGCAGCACAATACTGGTTGATTGGGGGATGACCCCAGGCTTATACGCCATCAGCGTGGTAGCCTTGCCCGATTCAGGTGGATGCCCTAGTGACACCACCACCGCCACCATCCTGATTATCGCACCACAGAATGCATCAGGAAAAGGCCAAACCGAGGTTTGCCGTGGTGAATACATTACCTTGGAAAGCTCTATTCCCTCTGACTTTGTGTGGGAAGGAGGATCAACCGATCGCTTTCTGAGATTTGTTCCTCAAAGAGATACCAGCGTTTTCCTGGTAGCCCTCAACGAAGAGTGTGATAACGATACCACCCGATTCTTTATCACCGTTTCGGAACCGCCGATGGCAGCGATGAATAACCTGCCGGATACGGTACAACTCAACACAACCTTAAGACTTTACTTTACCGGTAATACCAGTACCGTGAGCTCGGTAGAATGGTTGCTGAACGACTTTTTACGTGGCGCCGGTATGAGCCTCGAACTTACCCTTACCGAATTGGGTAGGCAGGAAATTATCCAGCTGGCTACCAACGGTGGCTGCTCCGATACCATCAGGAAAATGGTGTATGTAGATGATATGTATACCGGGCACTTTCCCAATGCCTTTACCCCTAATGGTGATGGTATAAACGATTTATGGAGCTTTAAAGGGATTGGCCATCAAAGTTTCGTGGCTGAAATTTACAACCGCTGGGGGGAAAGGGTATATACCTGGACCGAAAGTTCTCCGGTGGATGGCTGGGATGGTACCAACAATGGTATTGCTTCCAAAATGGATACCTATATCTATAAAGTGGTGATCACTGACCTGATGGGACGCGAGCACTTCTACACCGATAAATTCCACCTGGTGCGATGAAAAGCCTGCGTAGACATATCGTCCTCCTGCTGATGTTAGTATCTACCGTTGGTCAGGCTCAGCAAATCGTGCAAAACTTTAATGAAAGTACCAACCAGATTGGTAATTGCTGGTGGAACTATAATATGTATATCGAAACCCAGAATACCATTAATAACGCCCTTGAAAAAAAGGCACTGATGGGTAAAACTCCCCTGGGTTCACCGGCTTATTTTTTTATGAGCCCTATGATGTATATGAACGGTACTGGCAGCATTACTTTCAGGCATCGTTTAAGTGATACATCCGGCATCGATCGCAGTATGTCTTTATACCTGCTCAACCGGGATGAAACCTTTATCATCAACATTTACGATCATATTTACATTCAGGCTGATACTTTTCCCAATGGTGATCCCACCATTACGGTAAATGTCACCATCCCCATCACCTGGACCGGTGAGTTCTTCCTGCGTTGGGAGTTTTATGGCTCCGGCGGGGGTACTTCCCTGGCTATGGTGGATGATATTTATATCGATGCAACAGATATCAGCGACGGTGATAATGACAATGGCTATGGCTACTGTCGCGCTGATGATGAAGTGTGGGATACCGTATGTGCGGGAGAAGTACAGTTATTAACTGTGCCTTATCCCATCCAGATAAGTTCCTGGAGCTGGGATTTCTGGCCAGGCTCCTCGGTAGGGATACTCGACTCCACTTACCTGGCCGGAGACAAGGATACGACGGTGGAAATCAGCTGGAGCTACAACGCCCTGGGCGATTACCAGTTTGAGGTTACCGAAATCAGACCTCCCTATAATACCACCACCTACAGTGTGCTTTTTAATGTGCATGTTTTACCAGGACCGATTGGTGCCATTGCTATAGATACGGTATGTCCTAAAGAAAGCAATACCGTTAGCCTCCAGTTTGTAGGATCAGGGCCGTGGACAGTGGAATATACTGTAGATGGAATCACCTATTCCAAGCTATTTACTTCCAGTTCTGATACAATTAGATTACCTTCGTCGGCAACCAACCAAACCTTTGATATTATTTCGGTTACAGACGCCAACGGATGTGATAGTGATGATGCCGCCAACCCAGCATTGCCAGCGGTAGTTTACCCGGCTGTGGTTACAGGCCCTATATATCACAATTAGTAGGAAGAACTAACCGGAATAGTGAAACCTGATTTTACCTTGAACTCTCCCCTGAAAATATTTAGTTTATTTCTACTGTTTTCTATTTCGCTCAAGGGGCAAACCCTTGAAGACTTTAATCATGGCAAGCAGGTAATATCTGAGTCTAACTGCTGGGTCTTTGATAATATTACCGTAGAAAAACCCCACCCTTCGGTGGCAATCAATGCCGGGATAGACCGGCCCCTGGCCCTGGCAGACCTTGTTGATGGGGGCAGTGGCATCCGCTCTTTTTTGTATTCCCCCTATGTATATCTCGATGGCTCGGGTAACATCAGTTTTTCTCACAATATGCAAACTGATGCCTGGGCGGGCTATAACTCGGTGGAAATCTATCTGGAAGGTCTTGACGGTACAGTGATAAGCCTGGGCTTGCACGAGTACCAGGTCTTTGGCTCCTATCCCAATGGCAATCCTGCTATACCGGTAAATACCAGTTATCCTGTGGGGGTAAGCGGTTACTATCGCGTGGTATGGGAATGGACAGGCTGGTTAAGTGAAAGCCCGGCTCAGATTGATGATATCTCCATTCCCAATGATACCATGCCTTTTATAGAAAACTACACCGCTTGTGAAGGCGACCTGGGCGTGGTGTATGAACCAACCCAATCGGAAACCCTGACAAACTTTAATTACACCTGGACCCAAACCGCCGGGCCAGCCGTAACTTTGACCACCCAAACCAGCAATAACCGTCAGTTATCGGTGGACTATACCACCTCGGGATCTTATCAGTTTCACTGTCAGGAAAGCTATACCACCAGTGCGGGCAATACCTGCGACGGCCGCGAAACCATCATAAATGTTACGGTAGCCCCTGCTCCAATCGTGAAAGGCGATTTTGTAGGTAACGTTTGCCCTGGCGAAAAGCCAACAGTGGAATTCCGCTTTAGCGGGAAAGCTCCCTATACCATCGAGTACAGGACGGATGGCGGCACCTTGCAAAGCTTTACCACCAGTTCTAATCCTGCTACCCTTACTCTCCCTGAGAATACCAACACTTTCGAAATCGTTGACTATTTCGATGTCCTGGCGGGCTGCTCCGGAATTATAGCCGGCGCCTCTGTTATCAACGCTTCTTACTACCCGACGCCCTCAACCGGGGCCATTTATCACTAAACCAATAAGTGCTATATTAGTTAGCTTGATAGTCAAGCTAATGCATGAGTAAATATTTTGCTGCACTTATTGCCATGTGTTGTTTAAGTCTGTCAGCCCAAACCGGACGGGAGTTTTGGTTTGCAGCACCAGACATCACATCAGGGCATAATGATTCACCCGTTTATATGCGGGTTTCTACTTATAATACCGCTTCCAGTGTTGAATTGAGCCTGCCGGCTAATCCGTCCTTTGTACCCATACGGGTAACTTTGGCTGCCAACAGTACCTATAGTTTTGACCTCAGCCCCTTTCTGCATCTGATAGAAAGTAGAAGCCCTGATAGCGTATTGGCCAACGGTATAAAAATATTTGCCACCGCCGACATTACTGCCTATTACGAGATATCGTCCGGCAACAATATCGATATCTATTCCCTTAAGGCCGAAAATGGACTGGGGCGTGATTTTCTGATTTCGGCCCAGTCGCACTGGATAGCGGGGGTGTATTCACCCCTGCCTTATGCCTCTGCCAGCATCGTGGCTACTAAAAAGAATACCAAAGTTACCATTACCCCATCCGTGGCGGTATATGGCCATGCGGCAGGGGTCCCCTACAACGTTTGGCTCAATGAAGGTGAGTCCTACACGATCAGGGCAATTGATACTACCCTGGCTGCCCGTTTCGGCGGTACCGAAATAAGCAGTAACAAACCAGTGGCGGTTACCATTACCGATGATTCCATGGGCAGTACCGTTTATGGTAGCTGTCGTGATATGATTGGTGATCAAACCATACCAATGAGTAATATTGGTTCCGACTATGTGGTGGTAAAAGGCTTTCTGGGGCCTAAAGGCAATAAGCCCGACCGGGTTTATATTATGGCCACTGTTGATAGTACCGAAGTTTACCTCGATGGTAGCAATGTACCTATATACCTCAATAAAGGTGAGAGCCATGAGGAAATCTTGTCCGCCGATAATTTATACATCAGTGGCACCAGCGATCTCTATGTAATGCATGTGAGTGGCTTTGGCTGTGAGGTAGGGATGGCCATAGTACCTGCCATCAACTGTACCGGCTCCAATGAGGTGAGTTTTTCCAGAAGCCAGGATGGTGATTTTTACATTGTTGCCATGATTCCGGCTGGCTCAGAGGGGGATTTTTTGGTAAATGGGCAAAACAATTATCTCACTGCAGCAGACTTTATTCCCGTGCCTGGTACCGGTGGGGGCTGGGTATCAGCCCGCAAACACTTTACGCCCAGTGAGATTGTAATTGGTCAAAACTACCGCGTTACCAACAGCAGCAGTAACTTCCACCTGGGTATTATTAATGGCGAATCTTATCGGAGCTGTCTGTATGGCTTTTTCAGTGACTTTGCCGCTATCCGCACCCCTCCTATTTATCACTATTAGTCCTGATTTTGTCAAGCAGGTCGTTGAGCAACTCAGCCTCTGCCTCACTCAGGTTGTTCATCTGCTTATAGAGCTCACCTTCTTTTTGATCTAACTGTTCGAGTATCTGCAGACCTTTGGTTGTTATAACAATATCCACCAGGCGCTTATCGCGCTGGCAGGTTTTTTTCTCGGCCAGCTGTTTCTTTACCAGGCGGTCAACAATCCGCGAAGTGTCGCTCATTTTATCGAGCATGCGCTCGCGGATCTGAAGGGTGGATAGGGGGGTGCTTTTACTACCTCTTAAAATGCGTAAAACGTTGAACTGCTGCATGGTGAGGTCGGCCTCTCCTAAAAACAATCTCACTTTTTCGGCTAACCAGTTGTTGGTGTAAAACAGGTTGATAGCAGCTTTCTGATAGCTGTCTTTAAACTTTTCCTGTTTGATTTCTTCGGATATTCCCATAGAAAGTATCAACCTTCGCTTTTGGCGAAGGCTGATACAAAAGTAATTGAAATGTTAAATTATTGTTTCGCAAACTGAAAGTCAACCATAATTCGCACTTCTTTCCCTACGGTGGCACCGCCGGCTTCGGTCAGTTGGTTCCACTTCAGGCCGTAGTCAAAGCGGTTTATGCGGGCAGTTGCACTCAGGCCCAGTTTAGTATTGCCATAGCCATCTTGGGCCACCCCGCCAATTTCCACTTCAAAGCTTTCCTGGCGGCTAATATCACGGATAGTTAAATCGCCAATTACTTCGTACAGGTCTTCCCCTTTTGGGCGAATCTCAGTGCTGCGGAATTGGATGGTGGGGTAGGAGCCGGCGTTAAAGAAATCATCTGACTTCAGGTGGGCGTCACGTTGTTCATTGTTGGTGCTGATACTGGCGGTGCTAATCTGAAACTCCAGTTGGGCATCTTCAAAATGATCGCCCTGGTTGTTGATTTCGCCATGATATTCTCCAAAACTGCCTCTGACGGTGGAGATCACCAGGTGTTTTACACTGAAGTTAAGATTGGAGTGGGCGTGATCAATTTGCCATTGGCCTTGCAGGGTGGGGGTTTTTACTATAGTTTCCATAATTACTTGCCGTTTTTAATTAATTACTCAAAGATAACGATGTTTAAACATTGAAGTTCTAACAATGAAATAAATTTTTTCACTAAGCTCATTGTCGTTAGCTTTCACCTTGAATTGCGCGTTAATTTCGGAGCATGGAAAATTGGATCTATAACCACGGACCCCTGGTATTGCAGGCGGTTGTTATTCTTTTACTTACCCTGTTCTCGGCCTTGCTGATCCGCAAAACCGGCGACAGAATATTGCGCCGGCTCATTGCGCGTGAGCATTTCGATCCCACCTCATTCCGCTTTGCCCAGCATTTTATAACTGCTGTCATCATCATTGTTGGCTTTTCCCTTATCATTTTTAAAATTCCCGGGCTCCGTCATGTGGCCACTACTTTAATTACCGGTGCCGGTATATTGGCAGTAGTGGTGGGCTTTGCTTCGCAGGCGGCCCTTTCCAATATTGTCAGCGGCATCTTTATCGTCATTTTTAAGCCCTATCGCATCAATGATATCATTACCATCAAAGACACCCTCAGCGGTACGGTGGAAGACATCAGTCTTCGTCACACAGTAATCCGCAATTTTGAGAATCGGCGCATTGTGATACCCAACTCGGTGATCAGCAATGAGGTGGTGGTCAACGCCAACCTGGTGGAAGATAAGATATGTAAGTGGGTGGAGTTTGGCATTAGTTATAATTCTGATATTGACCAGGCGCGCAGGATAGTGCAGGAAGTGTGTGCGGCCCACCCCAATTTTATCGATGCCCGCACCAACGACGATATTGAAAAGGGATTACCGGCGGTACGGGTAAAAGTGCTGCGCTTTGGTGAATCATCAATTGATATGCGGGCCTGGGTATGGGCGGAGAATTCACCCAAAGCCTTCGATATGGGTTGTGATGTTCTTGAAACTCTTAAAAAGCGCTTCGAAAACGAAGGCATTGAAATACCATTTCCTTATCGCAATCTCATTGTCCGGGAAATGCCTAAAGATCTTAAGCCGTGAAAAAAGTTTTTCTCCTTTTATTATTACTGGGCGGAGCGTTGCAGGCGCAGCAGTACACTATTGTGCTGCACGGTGGTGCCGGCAATGGCATCCTGCCCAAAAATATCGACGCCGAAAAACAGGCCGCTTATCGCAGCACTATGAAAGAGGCTTTGCTGGCGGGGGCTGCCATTCTCGATAGTGGTGGGGCAGCGGCAGATGCGGTGGTGGCTGTGATTGAGGTGATGGAAAACTCGCCCTTGTTCAATGCCGGCAAAGGTTCGGTATTTACCTGGGACGAAACCAACGAAATGGATGCCTCAATAATGCGGGGCGACAACCTAAACGCCGGAGCGGTAGCGGGCGTCTCCACCATCAAAAACCCTATAAAGGCTGCCCGTCTGGTGATGGAAAAATCCCCGCATGTGATGCTCAGCGGTGCCGGCGCGGAAGAATACGCTGCCCGGCAGGGAATTAGCATCGTGGACAGCGCCTATTTCCGTACCTCTTCGCGCCTTGAATACCTGCGTCGTTATAAGCAGAAACAGGGTTCGCTACCGGGGGACAGCTGGGAGGCTTCTAAAATGGGCACCGTAGGCTGTGCGGTGCTCGATAAAGCAGGCAACCTGGCCGCCGGAACCTCTACCGGAGGCATGACCGGTAAGCGTTACGGCCGTATCGGCGATTCACCGCTGATCGGGGCCGGTACCTATGCCAATAATGCCAGTTGCGCCATTAGCTGCACCGGCCATGGCGAATACTTTATCCGCTACGCCGTGGCCCATGATGTGCATGCCCGAATGTTGTACGCCGGAATGAGCGGTCCGGCGGCGGCCCACTTTATTATTCACGATCTTCTGCAGCCAGCCGGGGGTGATGGGGGCTTGATTGGCTTAACCAGCGATGGTGAAATAATTATGGAGTTCAATACCGATGGTATGTTTCGGGCCAGTTTGCGTGAAGGTGAGGCGGCGGTGGTAAAGATGTTTGCCAACTAAGGTCAATTCCTTAATTTGTATTGGGCCAAAGCGAATTTTTTGCTGACGGCCAATACCAAACCAACATGACCGAAGAATTTCTGCACTACCTCTGGAAGTTTCAGCTGTTTGAAAAGGCCGGCTTACAGACTACGGCGGGGGAGTCCATAAACATAATCCATCCCGGCTACCACAATCACGATGCCGGTCCTGACTTCAGTGAAGCGCGAATTCAATTGGGTCAGCAACTCTGGGTGGGTAATCTCGAAATTCACATCAAATCAAGCGATTGGTTACGGCATGGTCATCAACGAGATGCGGCCTATAAAAATGTGGTACTGCATGTGGTGTATGAGCACGATAAGGAAGTGCTTAACCATAATGAGCAGCCATTACCAGTACTGGAATTGAAAGGGCTCTTCGACGAGTACCTGTACTGGCGCTATGAACAACTTATTCAGCACAGTGATCCCATTCCCTGCGCCCCTCAGTTTAAGCAGGTTGACAATATGATTGTTGAAAGCATGCTTGAACGCAGTTTGGTGGAGCGCCTGCAGCAAAAGTCTGAACGGATAATGGAGCTATGGGATGCCAACGGAAAGGACTGGAACGAAACTTTTTACCAGTGGATGGCCCATGGCTTCGGTCTTAAGGTAAATGCCGAACCGATGTTGATGCTGGCCCGGCAGCTTCCACAGGGGATCCTGGCCCGCCACAAAGACAATCTCTTTCAACTGGAGGCCTTACTGTTTGGGGTGAGTGGTATGCTAACTGACAACGATGATGATTATGCCCTGGAGCTTAAAAAGGAATTTGAATTTCTGGCGCGTAAATATCAGCTGGGGGCTTTTGATCCGGTTATCTGGAAATACTCACGAATCCGGCCGGCGGCTTTCCCTGACCTGCGTATCGGACAGTTCGCGGCCCTTATTCACCGCAGCGAAAACCTCTTTTCCAAAATTCTGGGCCTGGGTTCCATGCAGGTTCTGAATCAGTTACTGGGCGATTCGCCATCGCTGTACTGGCGTGAGCATTATCGCTTTGGCCTGCCGCATAAGCGGGCTGGAGGCGGCATGGGCGAGCGCTTTCAACAGTTGTTGGTGATCAACGTAATTGTGCCTTTCCTTTTTATATACGGCAGGCTCAGAGACGAAGCTTTTTACCAGCAGCGCGCTTTTGACCTGCTCGATCAAATGGCAGGGGAAGACAATAAGGTTACACGCATATACCGTGCTCTTGGTCTTTCCATTACCTCCGCCTTTAGCTCCCAGGCGGTCTTGCAATTGCACAATTCCTATTGCAGCCCTAAAAAATGTTTAAATTGCAGCGTCGGAACTTTTCTGCTCAAATCATGAACAGCATCGAAAAATTAAGGGATTATTGTGAGCGCAGGGGCTATGAAGTGTGCGCGCGTATGGGTGATCGCATGGGGATTCGTCCCGGGGTGGTGCGCCTTTACTTTATCTACATTTCCTTTTTGTCCTTTGGTTCGCCCATTATTATTTACATGTTCCTGGCCTTTTGGCTGCGCATTAAAGATTATCTCAAACCCTCCCGTCGGTCCGTCCTGGATTTGTAGTAAATTTTAGGGGTGTTTCGCTTTAGCATATTTCGCAATCTCTATATCGTCATGCTGGTGCTGGTTCTGGTCATCGGTGTGGGGGTGCTGGGCTTTCGCCTGATAGAGTCTTATAGCTGGATGGAGTCATTTTACATGACCATTATCACCATCAGCACGGTGGGTTTTAAGGAAGTGCGGCCTCTGAGCGATAGCGGCCAGCTTTTTACCTCCGTATTAATCATCTCCAGTTTTGGTACTTTTGCCTACGGCGTGTCCCTTATTACCGGTAGTATCTTAAGCGGTGAATTGGGCCGGTATTACAAACTCTATCGCTTGGAAAAAGAAATTCACAAACTCAAGGATCACGTCATTATCTGCGGCTTTGGCCGTAATGGCAGGCGCGCCGCCAAAAAGCTGGAAGCTTATGGTCAGGCCTATGTTATCATAGAAAAAGACGAGG
Organism: uncultured Owenweeksia sp.; assembly: GCA_964619125.1. Classification (GTDB taxonomy): domain Bacteria; phylum Bacteroidota; class Bacteroidia; order Flavobacteriales; family Schleiferiaceae; genus Owenweeksia. Next base: position 26,524 of record CAZUCA010000026.1, read on the forward strand.
AAATAATAAAGGAGTGGGTGCTGCCTCAAAAGCTGCTGCACCTGCAGGGTGATGCCACTCTCGATGAGGTATTACATCGTGCCGGTATTGAGCAGGCCCGCGCTCTGATAAGTACGCTTAGTGAGGATGCCGCCAATGTGTATACCGTTATTACCGCCCGCCAGATTTGTCCCGAAATACATATCATCACCCGGGCCAGCAGTGCCAGTGCCGAAGGAAAACTGCGGGCAGTGGGTGCCAATCACGTGGTGATGCCCGAAGGGGTAGGAGGGGCACATATGGCCACGCTGGTGGTATCGCCCGATCTGGTTGAATTTCTTGACTCTATCTCAGTAGATGGCAGTTCGGCCATAAACCTGCAGGTGGTGGAGGTACGGCAACTTACCGATCATTCCGGTAAAATGCGACTTACCGATCTGGCCCTGCGGCAAAAAACCGGCTGCTCAATAATAGGCTTGCGCTCTGAGGAGGGTGAAACCATTATTAACCCCGACGCCAATACGGTGATTATGCCCAACTCCAAGTTGTTTGTGCTGGGTAAGCCGGAAGAGATAAAGCACCTGTACCAATTACTGCAAAGCTGATACTATAAATTACCCGGCTCCGATTTGTGGCTAGCTAATTTTCCACTAGGTTCGCGGGCAAATATTATTCATTCATGAAGATCCTCATTACCGGTTCCAATGGTCTGCTGGGCCAAAAACTCGTTCATAAACTCGCTCAGGATGCCGCGGTGCAAGTGGTGGCCACCTCACGCGGGGCCAATCGCCTCAAAAAGGGTGATGGCTATCGTTATATTCCTATGGATATTACATCGCAAACGGAAGTTGACCGGGTAATGGATGAGGTGAAGCCGCAGGTGGTAATTAATACTGCCGCCATGACCAATGTGGATGCTTGTGAGAGCGATAAGGAAAATTGCTGGAAACTTAATGTGGAGGCCGTGCAGTACCTGGTAGAGGCCAGTATTCGTAATAACAGCCACCTGGTGCATCTCTCCACCGATTTTATTTTCGACGGCAAAAAGGGGCCCTATCATGAGGATGATGCTCCGAACCCCTTGAGTTATTACGGCAAGTCGAAGCTGGCTTCAGAAGAAGTGATCGCTAAGAGTAAGGTGAAGGCGGCTATTCTCCGCACAGTATTGGTGTATGGCATTGCCGAGGATATGAGCCGCTCCAACATCGTATTATGGGCCAAGAGTGCCCTGGAGCAGGGTAAGAAAATCAATGTAGTAGACGACCAGTTTCGCTCACCCACCCTGGCCGAAGATCTTGCCGATGGTTGCATACTGGCGGCTAAAAAGGAAGCCGAAGGCGTTTACAACATCTCCGGTAAGGACCAATTGAGCGTTTTGGAAATTGTATGGACGGTGGCCGACCATTGGGGCCTCGATAAGGGTCTGATTACCGCCGTGAGCTCTAACACCCTCGATCAGGCTGCTCAGCGCCCCCCCAAAACCGGCTTTGTGCTCGATAAAGCCCGTAAGGAGCTGGGTTATGAGCCCCACAGTTTCCGGGAGGGACTGGCGCTGGTGGAAAAGCAGCTGGCTGCCAATTAAAAACCCCGGCAGCTGCTGCCACCGGAGTTCTATTCAAGAGCAACCGTAAATAGTTAGCCTTTCACTTTTTTTGCCGCTTCCTTAGGCTGCAGATGCTTGGCTAAAAAGCCGAGCATAAGCTTATTGGCTTCAATGCGGTTTTCTTCATTATGGAAACCATGGCCCTCGTCGTACTTCACAATATAGGGTACCTCTACATTGTTTTTCCGCAGGGCTTTTACAATCTGATCCGATTCATCCACATTCACCCGCGGATCGTTGGCACCCTGAATAACCATCAGCGGAGTCTGAATTCTATCGACGTGGAAAACCGGTGAGGCCTTGTAAAGCATCAGGCTGTCTTCGGTGCTGGTGGGGTCGCCCACCATTTCATACATCATATCCAGGTAGGGTTTCCAATAGGGCGGAATGGTGTTCATGAAGGTGAAGAGGTTACTTACCCCCACGTAGTCAATGGCGGCGGCGTATAAATCCGGGGTAAAGGTTACCCCCGAAAGGGTGGCATAACCGCCATAACTGCCGCCAAAGATGGCAATGCGGTCGGGGTCGGCAATACCCTGGTCAATTAACCATTGGGCACCATCAGTAATGTCATTTTGCATTTCCTGGCCCCACTTTTTAAAGCCGGCTTCCCAAAACTGGCGACCATAGCCGGTAGAACCCCGGAAGTTCATTTGCAACACTGCATAACCCCGGCTGGCAAACATCTGTGCGTATGAATCCCAACCCCAGTTGTCGCGGGCCCAGGGGCCACCGTGGGGGTTAATTACCACCGGCAGGTTCCTGGCATTTTCCTTGTCCTTGGGAAGGGTGAGGTAGGCTGGAATGGTCATCCCATCACGGCTTTGGTAACTGACAGCCTTCATAGTGGCCATGTCTGCTTCATTTAACCAGGGGCTTACCTCGCTTATCTTCTGAATCTTGTCAGTTTTTTTGTCGTAAAAGTAGTAGGCTCCCAGGGAGCGGTCGCTGTAGGTGCGTACCAAAAACTTGTCTTCCGCTTTATTGCTGCTGGTAATCACCACCTCTTTACCGCTTAGCTCTTTTTCCAGCCGCCGGTATATCCTATCAGTTTCATCGTCAAGGAATTTGCGCTTACGCTTATCGATATTATAGCTTACACTGGTAAGCACCTTGCGCTTGCGCGAATAGCTCAGGCCTCCGGCATCCACCTTATCGTGCAGAAATATGGGCTGACCAATTTCCTCACCGCTTTGCAGGTCAATTTTTACCACTGCATCTTTATCACGTTTTAGATTTGATAAGGCATATACATTTTTGTTGTCGAAAGTGAAGAACAGCGGGCTAAGGGTTTCTTTAAAGGAAATAGTGCGTACTTTCTCAAAATCGTTATCCTCGCTGGCCCGGTGCATTAGGGTGTTATTCACTCCATCAGTGGTCATGGCGATGCGCAACTTACCATCGTGATCAGTCATCCAAGAGGTAATGTTGCCGGGATTTTCATAAAGCATTTTCATCTCCCCGTTTTTTATATTAAGCCGGTAGGGATCAAAAATTTGCTTATTGCGCTTATTCATACCGATAATGATCTCGTCGGGATGGTCTTCAAGGTCATCAATTATTTGCACCCGGATATTTTCAAAAGGGGTTAGGTCGATATTGTTTGACCCATCGATATTCACAGCATAGGCATGATAGTTTTCATCGCCGCCATTATCCTTTATATAAATGAGCCGCTGGTCGTTAGCCCACATATAGCCGGCAATATCGCGGTCTGTTTCGCTGGTAATGCGGGTAGCTTCTTCATTTCCAATCTTCTGAATAAAAATGTTCATACGGTTTTGGTAGGGGCCCTTGTAGGAGACATATTCGCCATTGGGTGAAATTTGAAAGCTGGCTTTCTCGGGGTTACGGAAAAAGTCTTCCACGCTGTATTTGTAGTCGCCCTTGGCCAGATTCATCAGTTCCCTTAGTTCTTCAGGGCTGGAAGGCAGGCTGGTGTCACCTTTCTTTTCACCCGGATCTGAATTAATTAGTGTGGGTGGTGAACTGGGAGTGTAGGCCGTTAACAGAATTGCCACGGCGGTAATCAAGAGGCTGGGGACTGGGGTATGGATTAATTTCATTGCTGCTAAAATTTGGTTCAATTAAATATAGCGGTAATTCAATGAAGAAATCCTTAAAACTTTGTTAATCAATATAAATTGATAATACTTTTTGGCGATTGCTTCCAAAAAAAAAGGAACTGAAAACTCAGTTCCTCCTTAATGGGTTTAGCGGGGCCACTTATGGGGTCTCCTGCTAAAACTTATTTTTTGTTCTTGTCCTGGAAGTCGAGCGACTTTACCCCCAGCGCCTGCAAAAACTGCTTGGCCCGGATCTTTACGGCTTCCTTGGTGCTGGTTAATACCTTTTTACCCAGGCCTTCGTCGGGGCGGGTCACAAATTTCGAGTCGCGGTACTTAAAACCTTCACCTATTTCGGTATAGAAGTAAGTATAGAACGACTTGCGCGACTCACCTTCGGGGATATTTATTTTGGAATAGCCGTGAGGAGAATTGTCATCGGTATAAAAAATTACCGCCCGGTTGTGGCTGGGAGCAATATGATGATGCTTTACTTTCATCTCTTTATCCCATAGCTCCAGGTGGCCGCCGTATTCATCTTTCCACTCCTTGTTGAGGTAGATCAGCAGGTTTACCCGGCGCCACAGCCCCGCTTCGGGGTTCATATTCACATCCACATGCACATCCACATAGCTGCCATTGGCCCCCTGGTGTACACCTGAACCCAATGAATCGCGGGTGGTAACCAGTCCATCCACCCCGGTTACTGCGCGCATCCACTTATAAAACTCCTCACTGTTTACCGATTCGCGCAGCTCGCTAAAAGCGGGATGCCAGCGCTCAAAGTGGTAGTCTTCCGCCTTGTTTTCGTTCAGGCTCTTGCGCTTTACATTCAGTGATTCTACCGAAGGGAAATTTTCATAGAGCTTATCAGCAATTTCCTGGTCCAGGAAGTTGTCGAGCACCAGGTGACGGCAGGGAATAGCGGTGGTAAACTGGCGGTGCAGCTTTTCCCGCGCTTCATCAGAAGTATAGGTGGAGTTTATATGCTTTATATCCATGGGTCATCTTTACTAAGCTTCAAAACTAAGCTTATTTAGAATTATTAAAAATGATTTAAGTCAGAGATTAAGAGCTCATTGAAAAACGCGATAACCAGGCGGTGCTAATACTCCGGGCTTGCAGCTTGTATCTTGCGGCTCGTGGCCTACATCGTTCTTCCTTAAGGAACGCTGATGCCACAAATGACACCAATTTACACGGTTTTTAGATTTGTAAACCGCCTGTCGCTTGTAGTTTCCCGGCACCGTATATAGTCTGATACTTAATTAATACTTGATTCCTAATACCGCTTTCGGACCCTCATCGCACTTCCCCGGAACTGGCCTCGACTACGCTCGGCCAAACCCGGAGGTAATATGCCACTTCGTATTTCAAACTTCGAATTTCCCCACCGCGATCCCGCTACTTCCGCAACATCCTATACAATAAGCCGGGCGCGAATGTGTGCAGCGGCACCGCAAGTAACTCCTTGTTTCCGATATAGGCGTGAAACTTGTCCTTTTGCATAAACTTCAGCAGCTTTTTGGCAAAGGTATCGGTGGGCATGCCATTTTCCTGGGCCGGACTGTTCTTATTCATTTTACTGCCATCGGGCTTGAGCGAGTTAAGAGTAACGCTGGTTTTGATAAAGCCCGGGCACACCACCTGGATTTTGAGTGGTGTGGAGTGTAACTCCTCCTTCAGGCTTTCATAATATAGGCTCACGGCGGCTTTGCTGGCCGAGTAGGCGGCGAGTTTGGCTTGCCCGAACTTAGCCGCAATACTACTGATAACCGTTATTTGTCCTTTTCCGGCCGCGAGCATCTTGGGGAGAATGGCTTTGCTCAGGGCTACATTGCCGAAATAATTGATCTCAAACACCTTGCGCTCGACGCTGTTTGCTGTGGCTAAGGAGTCGCCAAACTGGCCAATACCGCCGTTATTGAGCAATATATCAATACCACCAAATAGCACCCAGGCTTGTTCTACCCACTGCTCCGCCTGCTGGTGCTGCTCCAGGTCAAGCGGCAATACCTGCACTTTATCAGGATGACTGCAGGTCTGTTGCACTCGTTCCAACTCACTTTTACGTCGCGCTGATAAAATGAGATTGGCACCTTGTGCCGAAAGGGCTTTTGCCGTAGCTTCGCCAATTCCTGACGAGGCCCCTGTTATCCAGACGGTTTTGTCGTGGTAGTAGGACATTAAAATGTGGATTTTTAGTGTTGGTGGATTCAAAGATAGTCTTATCTTTGCAGCCCGAAAAAATTAGAATAAGAGCACGGTTAAAGATATATTGAAATGAAACGCACGTATCAACCTTCGAACAGAAAGAGAAAGAACAAGCACGGTTTCCGTGAGAGAATGTCTTCCGCAAGCGGCCGCAAAGTGCTGGCTTCACGCCGAGCTAAAGGACGTAAAAGACTGACCGTTTCTGATGGTGCTAACCATAAAGGTTAAGATGCTGCTTCGTTTCTGAAAAAATCAAGGTGTTGCCAGGAGGTAACACCTTTTTTTTTGCCTGACCCTTACCTTTGCCATTCTGTTTCACAACACCCAAAAAGATAAGCCCCACAACTATGCCCAAGGATAATTCAATCAAATCGATACTGATAATTGGCAGTGGCCCCATCGTAATCGGCCAGGCCTGTGAGTTTGACTATTCCGGTTCGCAAGCCGCACGCTCGCTGCGGGAAGAAGGTATTGAAGTGACCCTGATCAACTCCAACCCCGCCACTATTATGACCGATAATGTAGTGGCCGACAACGTGTACCTGCTGCCGCTGGAGGTGGAATCACTGGAGAAAATCCTGAAAGAGCACAAGATCGATGCAGTACTGCCCACCATGGGAGGACAAACTGCGCTAAACCTGTGCATAGAAGCCGATAAGTCGGGCTTGTGGGAAGAGTATGGCGTACGTATTATCGGGGTGGATATTGATGCCATCAACATTACCGAAGACCGCGAGGAATTTCGTAAGCTGATGGGACAAATCGATGTGCCAATGGCACCGGCCAAAACTGCTACCAGCTTTTTGCGCGGTAAGGAGGTAGCGCAGGAATTTGGCTATCCCTTGTGTATCAGAGCCTCCTATACCCTCGGAGGTGCCGGTGCTACTTTTGTGTACAATAAAGAAGAATTTGAAGAGGCCTTGTCACGTGGGCTGGAGATTTCACCCATCCACGAGGTGATGATCGACAAGGCGCTGCTCGGTTGGAAAGAATATGAGCTGGAGCTGCTGCGCGACGCTAATGACAATGTGATCATTATTTGCTCTATCGAAAATATGGACCCGATGGGTATCCATACCGGTGACTCCATCACCGTGGCGCCGGCCATGACCCTCTCCGATACCACCTTTCAGAAGATGCGTGATATGGCCATCCATATGATGCGTTCCATCGGCACTTTTGCTGGTGGCTGTAACGTGCAGTTTGCTGTGAGCCCCGATGAGAAGGAAGAAATTGTGGCCATCGAGATCAACCCCCGCGTTTCGCGTTCGTCAGCCCTGGCCTCTAAAGCCACTGGTTACCCGATTGCCAAGATTGCTGCCAAGCTGGCCATCGGTTACAACCTCGATGAACTGCACAACCAGATCACCGGAGATACCACCGCTTACTTTGAGCCTACCCTCGACTATGTTATTGTAAAAATTCCCCGCTGGAACTTCGATAAGTTTGAAGGTGCCGACCGTCGTTTGGGTATCCAGATGAAATCGGTAGGCGAGGTAATGGGTATTGGCCGCAGCTTCCAGGAAGCCCTGCACAAAGCCGCCCAATCGCTGGAGGTGAAGCGCAACGGCCTTGGTGCCGATGGCAAAGGCTATACCGACCAGGACGAAGTACTGGAACGTCTTGAGAAAGCCAGCTGGAACCGGGTGTTTGTTATCTACGATGCCATCCAGTTAGGAATTCCGCTGCGTCGCATTCACGATATCACCAAGATCGATATGTGGTTCCTCAGGCAAATTGAGGAGCTGACCCGCATCCAGGCAGAAATTGAAAAACACACCCTTGATGAGCTTCCCCGCGAATTGCTGCTGGAGGCCAAAATGAAAGGTTTTGCTGACCGTCAGATTGCCCACATGATCGGCAAGCTGGAAAGCGAGGTGCATAAAAAACGCACTGACTTGGGCATAAAACGGGTATGGAAACTGGTGGATACCTGTGCTGCCGAGTTTGCGGCCCAAACCCCATATTACTACTCCACCTTTGAGGTGGAAATGCAGGATGAAGAGGGTAACACTTTTGTGGAAAATGAGAGTGTGCGTTCAGACAAGCCCAAGGTAATTGTACTCGGATCTGGTCCTAACCGCATTGGTCAGGGTATTGAGTTTGACTACTGCTGTGTACACGGGGTGCTGGCCGCCAAGGAGTGTGGTTATGAAACTATTATGATCAACTGCAACCCCGAAACGGTTTCTACCGATTTTGACACCGCTGACAAACTTTACTTTGAGCCGGTATTCTGGGAGCACATCTACGATATTATCGAGCACGAAAAGCCTGACGGGGTGATCGTACAGCTGGGTGGACAAACTGCCTTGAAGCTGTCTGAAAAGCTCGATCGTTACAATATTCCGATTATCGGTACCAGCTACGATTCCCTCGACCTGGCCGAAGACCGGGGCCGTTTTTCGGAGCTGTTGCGAGACAATGACATTCCTTACCCACGCTTTGGTGTAATCACCAATGCCGATGAGGCCTATGATCTGGCCGAGGAGCTTGGTTTCCCCATTCTGGTGCGTCCATCATACGTGTTGGGTGGCCAGGGTATGAAGATTGTGATCAACCACCAGGAGCTGGAGCATCACGTGATCGATCTCTTCAAGAGCATTCCCGGTAACCGGGTACTGCTCGATCACTACCTGGATGGCGCCATTGAAGCAGAAGCGGATGCCATTTGCGATGGTGAGGATGTGTACATCATGGGCATTATGGAACATATAGAGCCCTGTGGTATTCACTCCGGTGATTCCAATGCTACTTTACCACCCTTTAACCTGGGCGATCTGATTATCCAGCAGATTGAGGATCATACCCGCAAAATTGCAAGAGCGCTGAATACCGTCGGGTTGATCAATATTCAGTTTGCTATTAAGGATGATACGGTTTACATCATCGAAGCCAACCCCCGTGCTTCCCGTACGGTGCCCTTTATTGCCAAGGCCTACGACGAGCCCTACGTGAACTATGCCACCAAGGTGATGTTGGGAAAAAATAAAGTGAAGGATTTTCAGTTTAACCCTAAGAAGGGTGGCTGGGCTATCAAGCAACCAGTGTTCTCTTTCAATAAGTTCCCCAAGGTGAATAAGAACCTGGGGCCCGAAATGAAGTCGACCGGGGAGGCGATTTACTTTATTGATAACCTCCGCGACCCGGTATTTAAGAAGATTTATTCTGAACGTAACTTATACCTGAGCAAGTAGTGATTTTCAGATTCCTCGTATTTGCCCTGATCGTTTACATGGTGTTTTACCTGATCAGGAATATTTTTATCCGTCCCTTCAAACAGGGCTACGCCAATGGTGATCCTCGTCGTAAGGCACAGGCCAATTCATTTGAGCGCAAAAAGAAGGAGGGAGAGGTAAGTATTTCCTTCGATCCCCGTAAGGACAGACGCAACGGCGATCAGGTCGGTGAGTATGTTGACTACGAGGAGGTGAAGGACAAAGACTAGGCTCCCAAAACTTAAACAGAGGGATGGTGTATGTGCCATCCCTTTTTTTATGGCTTTTATTCCCTTTTCTTTTCTTTGTCAACAAAACCGTCGTCTTTGAAAAAAATACTCACTGTAGTAGGGGCCAGGCCTCAATTTATCAAGGCAGCCGCCTTTAGCCGGAAACTTCGTGAATATTCGGATTGGAGGGAAGTGATAGTCCATACCGGCCAGCACTTTGATGCCAATATGAGTGAGGTGTTTTTTAAGGAAATGGACATTCCCAAACCTGATCATCAGCTGGCGATAAACAGCCTTGGCCATGGCGCTATGACCGGCCGCATGCTGGAGGGGCTGGAAAAGATCATGCTGACGGAAAAGCCGGACTGGGTGCTGGTGTATGGCGATACCAACTCTACTCTGGCCGGCGCGCTGGCGGCTAAAAAACTCCGGATTCCGGTGGCTCACGTGGAAGCGGGTCTACGCAGTTTTGACGAGCGCATGCCCGAAGAAACCAATCGGGTGCTGACCGATCGTATGAGCGATCTGCTCTTTGTACCTTCGGCTGTGGCTACTCGCAACCTGGCAAAGGAAGGAGTTGACTCTTCCCGTATTTATGAGGTGGGGGATATCATGCTGGATGCCGTACAGTATTACGCTTCAAAGTCGGCAGAAAAAAACACCATTGGAGATCAACTCCCCGATCGTTTTGTTTTACTCACCCTGCACCGTCAGGAGAATACCGATGATGAGCACCGCCTTAGGACACTGGTGGATGCATTGAATAAATTGGCTGAGGAAGCGACCATTATTTTCCCGGTCCATCCCCGCACCCGCAAAAAGTTATCCGAACAAGGGCTTACTCTCAATGCGCGCATGATCGACCCGGTGGGGTATTTGGATATGCTGGAGTTGATCAGGCATAGTCAACTGGTGCTAACCGATAGTGGTGGCTTGCAGAAGGAGGCCTTTTACCTCGATAAATTCTGCATTACTCTGCGCGACAACACCGAGTGGACTGAGCTGGCAGATCTGGATGTAAACCGCCTGGTGGGGGCTGATAGTGCTAAACTCCTGCAGGCCTACACCTATTTTTCAGGGCTTAAAAAACCCGGCTGCCCCAATCCTTACGGTGATGGGAAGACAGCCGGGAATATTTTAAAAATTCTTAGAGCTCAGTTTTAAAGCTTATTGATCTTTAGCGTTTTCTTAACTCCGCCAGTGCTGAGCTCCAACAGGTACACTCCCTTGGGGAGCGAGGCCATGCTGATCTCGAACTTGTCAGTGGCCTGACCATAATTTCGGGACAGAATCTTTTTCCCCTGCAGGTCAAATAGCTTAATGCTCAGACTTCCCTCGTCGGCAGTGCTACTTGCTAAAAATAGCTTGCCTTTGGTGGGGTTAGGGTATATCTCCCATTCATTCAGCCAATCCAGTTCGGCGGTGCTGAAAGGAGTGAGATCTATTGCCTGGCAACTGGAATCCTGGCTGCCGCAGGAATCAGTTATGGTAAGACAAACATTGTATAGAAGCGGGTCGCTAAATGCTTTTAAAGGGTTCTGCTTGGTTGACTGTGAGCCGTCACCAAAATCCCACAGGTAGCTTACTGCATCCTGCGACTGATCAGTAAACTGAATGATCATTGGCGATACCGTACTCTGATGGCTGAAGGCAGCCTGCCCCTGTAGGTTGCATACGGTGACAGTCTGACAACTGCTGTCGGAATAACAGTCGTTGGTAACGGTGAGGCACACGGTGTAAGTGCCAAAGCTCTGGTAGATATGGGCAGGATTAGGCTGGCTACTGAAATCGCCGTCGCCAAAATCCCAGAACCAGCTATTGGCATTATTGGAAAGATCGCTGAAATTGTACAATAAGCCATTGTTATTATAATTAAAGTTGGCCTGGGCGGTATCCAGGCATACCTCAATAGTGTCACAAAAGGTACTGCTGGTGCAAATGTCCTGCACCGTTTGACACACAAAATAGTAGCCCGGGGCGCTATAGGTATGGGAGGGGTTTGCACCGGTGGCGGAAGTGCCGTCGCCAAAATCCCAGCTAATGGAGCTGGCATTTATACTGGAATCGTTAAAGCTTACATTATATCCGGAAGTGCTGCTGCCAAAGGCAGCCATAAGGGTATCATTGCACACGGTAATACTCCGGCAAAGCTGCTTACTGCGGCAGGAGTCAGTTACGCTAAGGCACACCTGGTAAGTACCGGCGGTACTGTAGGTATGACTGGCGGAAAGACCACTACCGCTACTGCCATCACCAAAGTCCCAATCAAATTGGTGGCCAGCGGAAATCGAAGTGTCGGTGAAGGTGAGCTGTAGCCCTTGTGGGCTGCTGTAAAAGCCGAGTTTCGCCGTATCGGGACAGATGTTGATGCTATCGATTATCAGCCGGTGTTTACAATAGGCGTCATATACGGTCAGCTTTACCTGGTAGTTGCCGGGGGCAGGGTAGGAGTGCTGGGGATTGGCAAGGTTGCTGGTATCACCATCGCCAAAATCCCAGTGATAGCCGGTAACCGCACCTTTAAGCTCACTATCGAAATAAGCCTGTAAAAAGTGGGAGCTGTCACTGTATGTGGCGGTGGTAAAGGTGTCGAGTTGGCACAAACCTTCTTCCACATTATAAAATCCATTAGGAGACAGGTTTGTAAACACACAGCTATCGCCACTAGGCCAGAGAATCTTTAACTTGGTGATTAAGGTGTCGCTGCCAAAGCCCATTTTTATCCTGAAATCACTGTGATGATTAAAGCCGGTTTGCTGGGTGATGGTGCGGCTTTGGGTGCCCAGGGCAGAAGTAGTCATGACCCGCGTACCAATGGCAGCGGTATTACTGGTGTTTCCTTTCAGGTTGAGGTGAATGTAGCCATTGGCATTACCATTATTGAGATGGATGGTCAATGGGCCATTAAAGCGATTGGGTGTGAGGATATCAATAAAACCATCCTCATTGAGATCGGCCACGGTGGCGCCAAAAGTTTCGAGATATTCGCTGTACTGTGAGCCGCTGGTTACCTTGCTAAAGCTCCCATTACCATTGTTCAGGTAGAGGATATTGCGTTTAGACCAGATATTACTGTTGCTGGGCAAAAAGAGGTCGAGGTAGCCATCGTTGTTGAAGTCCCCCCAGGTTGATCCGTGGTTGTTAAGCTGATCGTTAACGATAGCACCGCTGGTAATTTCGGTGAAACTGCCATTACCGTTATTTTTATAGAGCTGGTTTTTTTCACCTCCCACGTTGGCTACGAAAAGGTCCTGATAGCCATTATTGTCAAAATCACCCCAGGAGCTGCCGTTGGAGTTACTGCCATCTTTGGTGATGATCAGGGAGGTGTCAAGGGTAAAGCTGCCATTGCCGTTGTTGATGTAAAATTCATTATTCACATTGTTGCGATTGGTGACGTAGAGGTCCAGGTCGCCATCATTGTCGTAATCCACCCAGGATCCTGAGGTGCTGGTACCCAGTACGCTGTCAGTGCCAACGCTGTCCATCCTGATGAAACTGAAGTTGCCAAGGTTGCGATAAAGGGCATTGGCCAAACCGGTGGTATTATTAACTCGACGGGGTACAAATAAATCTACCAGGCCATCATTGTCATAGTCGCCCCAACTGGCGCCGCTGGCATAGTTTACATCACTGCACAACAGTGAAGAAGTGATGGCAGTGAAAGTGCCATCACCGTTGTTCTCGTACAAATAACTGCTTCCGGAGGTGGCGGAGGTGGGCCAGTACACATCCAGATCGCAATCATTATCAATATCAGCCCAGCAGGCGCTGAGAGAATTGCTGCCCGTTTGTGCCACGAAATTATCGCTGTTGTTAAAGCTAAAAACCAGGCTATCGCTATGGCTGAAATAAGCATCAGCGCCATTATTGGCAAGTACCAACTCAAGTGTGTAGTTATTATCGATATCAACCGGCGCTACTGAAAACCAATCACTGCTGTGGGAGTTGATGGTGGCATCATTTAGCTTGGTAAAATTCTGACTGACCGCTAAAAAACTTGATAGCGATAGTAACATAATGAGCTGAGTTTTCATCTGTTAGGGTTTGAGCAATGCAAAGTACATAATAGTACAAAATGATAGCGGGTAATGGTTTTAGAATCAATGGTATTTACACTTTTTTGCTTCCTGTACGCCTTCAGCTTCGGGCTGTTAATTTTTGATTATGCGATAGGTTTTGGAGCCGCCCGTTACTGCTATTTTCATAAAGTAAATACCCTCCGGAAAATGGCCCATTGGCAGCTGCAGGCTGGCTGGGGCATTATCAAAATAGTAGGTTTGGACTTCTTTTCCTTGCAAGTCATAAAAGCGTAGCATCAAAGGCTCCTCCATCGGCGTGGGATTATTAATAAATAACTGTTCGCGAGCCGGGTTGGGATAAATTTCCAGGCTGTGCAGCCAATCCAGTTCAGCGGTGCTGAAGGGAGTAAGATCCACCGCCTGGCAGCTGGAATCCTGCTGGCCACAAGAGTCGGTAACCGTAAGGCAAACATTAAACAGTTGCGGCCCACCGAAAATCTTCGTGGGGTTTTTATTGGTGGAGCTTGAGCCATCGCCGAAATCCCAATAGTAGCTTACCGCATCCTGCGACTGATCGGTAAACTGGATCACAAATGGGGATAGGGTACTTTGATAACTGAAGGCAGCCTGCGCCTGCACGTCGCATACAATAATGACTTTACAGCTGCTATCGGAATAACAGTCGTTGGTTACCGTCAGGCAAACGTTATAGCTGCCCAGGTTTTGATAGATGTGGGCTGGGTTGGCCTGGGTGCTGTAATTGCCATCGCCAAAGTCCCAAAACCAGCTATTGGCATTGGTAGAAAGATCATTAAAATTGTAGAGTGGGCCGGTGCTGGTATAGCTATAATCAGCTTTGGCGGTATCAAGGCACACTTCGACAGTGTCACAAAAGGTGCTGCTGGTGCAAATGTCCTGCACCGTTTGACACACAAAATAGTAGCCGGGGGCGCTATAGGTATGGGAGGGGTTTGCGCCGGTGGCGGAGGTGCCATCGCCAAAATCCCAGCTAATGGAGCTGGCATTTATACTGGAATCGTTAAAGCTTACATTAAATCCGGAAGTGCTGCTGCCAAAGGCGGCTATGAGGGTATCATTGCACACGGTAATACTCTGGCAAAGCTGCTTACTGCGGCAGGAGTCAGTAACGCTAAGGCACACCTGGTAAGTACCGGCAGCACTGTAGGTATGACTGGCAGAAATACCGCTACCGGAACTGCCATCGCCAAAGTCCCAGTCAAACTGGAAGCCATTGGAAAGGGAGGTGTCGGTGAAGCTCAGGTTTAAGCCCAGAGCCGAACTGTAAAATCCCAGCGATGAAGTGTCGGGGCAGATTTCAATTGAATCTTTATAAACGCGGTAGCGGCAGAAATTATCATAAGCTACCAAGGTAACCTGGTAGCTACCGGGTTGAGTATAGAGGTGACTGGGGTTGGCCAGGTTGGAAGTGTCCCCATCGCCAAAATCCCAGTGGTAGGAAGATACTACACCCTTTGACTCATTCTGGAAATAGGCATTTAGGTTTCGGGAAGAGTCCTGATAGGCAGCAGCCGGTACGCTATCCATTACACAGCCACCCTGGCCGATATTGAAAAAGCCATTGACCGGCACCTGGGTAAACTGGCAAGTGCCGCCTCCCGGCCAGTAAACCCGTAAGGTATCAATCAGGCTATCCTGGCCGAGGCCAAAATG
>CAZUCA010000027.1:0-10835 GCA_964619125.1 uncultured Owenweeksia sp.
GGGAGCGCCCGCCCGCAAAATTGTGTTAATAGAACCCTAGCAGCAGGCAAGGGCGTGGCTTTTATCAATAGCTTAAGTGTATTTAATTTGCAGTGTGCCACAAGCTAACCTCCAAACACCGATCGAATACCTCAAAGGGGTAGGACCTGCCCGGGCTGAGCTGCTGAAAAAAGAGCTGAAAATCTTCACCTACAGTGATCTCTTGCAGCTCTTCCCCTATCGCTATGTGGATCGCAGCCGCTTTTACAAAATCAGTGAATTGCGGGCCGTAGAAACCGAGGTGCAGATGGTAGGCAAAATTGTGGGCTTGCAGGAGGTAGCCGGCAAGGGCCGCATGAAGCGCCTGCTGGCCACCTTTAAGGATGAGACCGGCGCGGTGGAACTGGTGTGGTTTAAAGGGGTGAGCTGGGTAAAAAAAGCACTGAAAACCAACCAGCCCTACGTGCTTTTCGGAAAACCCAGCAGCTACGGGGGACGAATTAACTTTGCCCACCCGGAACTGGAACTGCTGGAGGACTACAAAAAAAGCCCGCTCAAGGGCCTGCAACCCATGTACCCTTCTACCGAAAAGCTCAATCAGCGCGGGCTCAACAATAAAGCGATCGGCAACCTTACCCGCAACCTGCTACCCCAAGTACGCGGACAGATCACTGATCACTTCAACGAACGGCAGTTGCAAAACCTGGGCCTGCCTGCACTGGAAGCTTCCTATTTTAAGGTTCACTTTCCTCCCAACCTGGAGCAACTGGAGCAGGCCCGCTATCGCCTGAAATTTGACGAGTTTTTCTTTCTCCAGCTCGAAATCCTGCGCCAGAAGCAAAAGCATCAACAGCAGTTCAAAGGCTTTGTCTTTAGCGGGGTAGGTCAGCACTTCAACCGCTTTTATGAAGAGGTGTTACCCTTTGCCCTTACCGCTGCCCAAAAGCGGGTACTAAAGGAAGTGCGCCGCGATATGAAGCACGGCCAGCATATGAACCGCCTGGTACAGGGTGACGTAGGCAGCGGCAAAACCATCGTGGCCCTGATGAGCATGCTCATTGCCATTGACAATGGTTTCCAGGCCTGCATGATGGCCCCCACCGAAATTCTCGCCACCCAGCACTACAACGCTATTGAGGAACTGGTAGATAGAATGGGCCTGTCAGTAGCCTTGCTCACCGGCTCGGTAAAAACGGCCGAGCGCAAGCAGATCCATGCCGCTTTGCGCGATGGCAGTCTGCACATTCTGGTCGGTACCCACGCCCTGATTGAACCCACCGTAAAATTCAAAAACCTCGGCCTGGCAGTGGTGGACGAGCAACATCGCTTTGGGGTGGCCCAACGAGCTAAGCTGTGGCAGAAAAA
This sequence comes from uncultured Owenweeksia sp., assembly GCA_964619125.1. Lineage (GTDB taxonomy): Bacteria > Bacteroidota > Bacteroidia > Flavobacteriales > Schleiferiaceae > Owenweeksia. The sequence goes on from CAZUCA010000027.1 coordinate 1,345, forward strand.
CAGCCTTCCTCCCCATATCCTGGTGATGACAGCTACCCCCATTCCCCGCACCCTGGCCATGTCAGTTTACGGCAATCTCGACATTTCCGTTATCGACGAACTGCCACCGGGCCGGAAGCCCATCAACACCGTGCACCGCTACGATAGCAATCGCCTGCAGGTATTCGGATTTCTGAAGGATGAAATCGCCAGGGGCCGTCAGGTCTACATCGTTTACCCTCTTATTGAAGAATCGGAGAAACTCGACCTGAAAGATCTGATGGATGGTTACGAGAGCATTGTCCGTGCCTTCCCCAAGCCACAATACCAGGTAAGTGTGGTACATGGCCGCATGAAAGCCGAAGACAAGGAGTACGAGATGCAGCGCTTTGCTGAAGGTAAAACCCAGTTAATGGTGGCCACCACTGTGATCGAGGTGGGGGTGAATGTTCCCAATGCCTCCGTGATGGTAATCGAAAATGCCAACCGCTTTGGGCTCAGTCAGCTACACCAGCTGAGAGGACGGGTAGGACGTGGCGCCGAGCAGAGTTATTGCATTCTGATGACGGGCCACAAGCTAAGCTCTGATGCCAAAACCCGAATACAGACTATGGTGCGCACCAACGATGGTTTTGAAATTTCGGAAGTGGACATGAAATTGCGCGGACCGGGTGATATGATGGGCACCCGTCAGAGTGGCTTGCTCAACCTGCAAATTGCCGATTTGATCAAAGACGGGCCAATTCTTGAGGCGGCCCGCGCTGCGGCCGTTAAACTGCTGGAAAGCGATCCGGGCCTGGAAAAAGCTCACAACCAGGGAATCCGGCGGCGCTTTGACCAAAAAATGCAGGGCCGCGTGGAATGGGGCCGTATTTCCTAAATTGCCGCCGATGTTTGGCCGCAAAAAAATAGACTTCCTTGTAATTGGTGCCCAGAAGTGTGGCACCAGCTCACTTTACCGCTACCTCACCACCAACCTTATGATTGGTGGACCCGATCAAAAGGAGTTGCATTACTTTGACTTTTTTCACGCCCGCGGCAGGCGTTGGTACCATTCCCATTTCAATTTTAAAGAGGCAAACATTCATGGCGAGGCCAGCCCTTTTTACCTGTTGCATCCGCAAGTAGCTATGCGAGCTTTTCACTATAATCGCCATCTTAAGATAATTGTAATTCTGCGCAACCCGGTAGAAAGAGCGATCAGCCATTACCGTATGAACCTCAGTAACCACCTGGAAAACTTGCCGCTGCTGGATGCCCTTGATCAGGAAGAAGAACGCCTGCAACAATACGATGCCGATCAGCCCGACAATGCCCTGCAAAACTTCAGCTACCTCAGGCGTGGTCTCTATGCCGAACAGATAGCTCACTGGGAAAAATATTTTCCGGCGAATCAGATAACACTTATAAATTATCATCAGTTTTTTAGCAAGCCCTGGCAGGAGGTGCAAAAGCTGTATCGCTTTTTGGGCGTAGCCCCTTTTTACGGCACCGAATCATTCGCAAGCAATACTGCCCGGGCAGCCTATGAGCCCAGCTCTTCAGAAATAAATAGATTGGAGGAATTTTACCGTGAACCGAACCGGCAACTGGCCGAAAAATATGCGATCAGTTTTGGCTAAAGAACCACTCACTCATATCACCAGCAAAGGGAGCCCGGTGTGGAACAACTTCAGGGAACTCTTTCAAAACCCTGACCTCATCCGGGCATTCGCCTATCGCGATTTACGCATTCGCTACGCCCAAACCGCCCTGGGATTTCTCTGGGGCTTCTTTCAGCCGCTGATAGCCCTGGTGGCGGTGTTTATCGTATTTTACAAGATTGCCGGGGTGCAAACCGAAGGCATCCCTTACCCCCTCTTTGCCCTCAGTGGCCTGATCTTCTGGAATTACTTCAACTTCCTCACCACCCAATCAGCCGCCACCCTTATTCACATGCAAAGCATGATCAAGAAAATATATTTCAACCGCCTCAGCCTGCCCGTCTCCAAAGTCTTTGTAGGCCTGGTGGACTTTGGTATTGCCTTGCTGGTATTCGTCATTATGGCCATTTATTACCAGGCCGGGCTGCTGGCCCTGCTCAGCTTCCCCCTCATTTTGCTCTTAACCATTATGGCCGGTCTGGGACTGGGCATGCTAACCAGTGCTATGTCGGTGAAGTTTCGCGATCTGCAGCAGGTACTGCCCTTCTTCCTGCAGTTATTGTTTTTCATAACCCCGGTAGCCTACCCCACTGCCATGCTAAGCAATCTTATTCCCAGCCAGTGGAGCTTTTTGGTATACCTCAACCCCATGACCGGTATTCTTGAGCTGTGGCGGGCTTTTTTATTTGGCTCTCCGCTGTCGGAAATGATCGGTATATCGGTAGTGAGCAGCTTATTACTTTTCCTGGCGGGTATGATATTTTTTGTGCGTATTGACCGTAAAGTAGCCGATTGGATATGAGTAAGGCAGCGATAGAAATTCACAACCTCAGCAAGCGTTACACCATTCGACGACACGGCCGTAAGGAGGTGTTTACCGCCCTTGACCAGGTAAACCTCAAGGTGGAAAAGGGCACGGTAATGGGCCTTATCGGCCACAACGGCGCCGGTAAAAGCACCCTGCTCAAGATACTGAGCCGCATCTCCTACCCCAGTTCCGGTGAAGCCCTGCTGCGGGGGCGTCTCAGCTCCCTGCTGGAAGTGGGCACTGGCTTTCACGCCGAGCTGAGCGGACGGGAGAATATTTTTCTCAATGGTTCTATCCTGGGCATGAGCCGCAGCGAAATCCGCAGTAAGCTGGACGAGATCATAGAATTTGCCGGTGTGGAGCAGTTTATTGACACCCCGGTGAAGCACTACAGCAGTGGCATGTACGTACGGCTGGCATTTTCGGTGGCTGCCAACCTCACCCCCGACATCCTGCTCATTGATGAAGTACTGGCAGTAGGTGATGCCGCCTTCCAGGAAAAATGCCTGCGCAAGGTGGAACAAAGCAAAACGGAAGAAGGACGAACCATAATTTTTGTAAGCCATAATATGAGCGCCATCCGCAAACTTTGCGACCAGGTGGCCTGGCTCGATCACGGGCGAATAAAAATGCTGGGAGAGGCCGAGGAGGTGATTGCCGCCTACCTGAAAGATCTTGAGGAAATAGCTATTCAGAAAAAACTCAATGAACGCCATGACCGCAAGGGCAGTGGGGAAGCCATTATTACCGACCTCGATTGGGAGGGCAGTGACGGCCTGCTGATCAGCGGTAAACCCGCCCGCCTGCTGCTTAAGTACCAGGCTCCTGAGCTGCATAGCCTTCCCAGTGTAAACTTGCGCCTGAATGTTTATAAAAATAACGGTGAATTTTTAACCACCCTCAGCAACGATGCGCAGGGGCAGTCGCTAAATGCCCTGCCCCAGCAAGGGGAAATAGAATGCCGCTTTGAGGCCCTGCCCTTTAGCGCCGGCGATTATTTTATTACCAGTAATTTATTTGTAAACCGGGTAAAGGCCGACAAGGTGGAAAGGGCATTGAACTTCAGTGTGAAGGAAGGTGACCACGACCGGGCCGGGGCCATTATGTACAAGCGTCGTGAGGGGGTGCTGGTACCTCAGCAATGGCAGCTCAGCCCTGAAGACTAAGCTTCTCCAACCGCTCATGGGCCAGGCGGTAAAGCTCCAGGTCATACTGATTCTGCCCCCTCAGTACTTCATCATAAACCCGGAAATTATCCTCGCTAACCTTATGCTTTGGGTTGAGGTGAGGCAGGGCACCCAGCTTTAAACCACTTAGCTGCTCTAGCCACCGGAGGCTCTCCTCCATTAGCTCTACCAGGCCTATCATTTCAAAGCGCGATTGCACATTTAGCGCTGCCTCTTCAAAACACTCCTCATCGCTTATAGCCTCGTTGTAAAAACCACCACCCAGGCGCCGGCACTGCCAGTTACTCGCAAAAGGCGTGTGTAGGAATTGTTCAAAATTCATCTGGCGGTAACGCTGATGTTCCGGATAGTGGGAACGTTTAAACTGCAGATAATGGGAAATGACACGGGCTACCGGTTCCCGCAAAAAGCTAATCTTGATCATGTCGCTCAGCAATTCCCTGAACTCCGGCTCCCAGCCAAAGTGCCCCATGGCAAACCGCTTGTCATTCCGAGCAAAATTGCGCACCCCTTCCCTAAAGTGCTTGCGCCCGTAGATCAGCTGAATATCTTCTTCCTTAAAATGACTGCAGAGCTCATCACGCAAGGAGGTACCGGCAGTTTTAGGCAGGTGAAAAAAAATTAGTTTCCTTTGGGTCATCTTCAAAATATGGCCATACACAATCCACTTATAATAATCGGCATGCACCGCAGCGGCACTTCGCTGGTGGCTAAAGTATTGGAAAAAGCGGGAATTTTTATGGGCGTCTTCAAGGACCACAACTATGAGGCGCTTCACTTTCTCAGTCTTAATCAGCAAAGCCTCTGGGCTTGTGGCGGGGGCTGGCTCGAACCCAAAGTTCCCACCGAGCTGTACTGGAAAACCCTGCCGGCCAAAGAGCTGTATTTTGAACACTTTAGGGTGCAGGGCCGCCTGGCACGCTGGCAATTACTTTTAAGCCAGCCCAGCTGGGGCTGGAAGGATCCCCGCAACACTTTTACCCTGCCGATGTGGCTTGATTTATTTCCGAAAGCCCGCGTACTGCATGTATACCGCGATCGCGCAGCGATTGCGCGCAGCCTGCAAAAGCGCAATCAAATTAAGGGAGAAGTATTTGACGAGCGGCTAAACGACATGGAGTTTAACCTTGCCCTGGTAGACAAATACCAGCAGCAGGCCTTTAGCTATAAAGACAGCCTGGGTGATCGCTACGCCGAAATCAGCTACGAACAAATTACAGCGGGAGACCGGGCGGCCATAGGGGCACTGGAAAAGTTTTGTGGAAAAAAGCTGGCCCATATTTTCCCGCAATACCTCAACACAGCGAATTAAGTATTTTGGTCCTGAAAACTTCCCTATGCCCAAGGTCTCTGTAATAATCCCCAACTACAATCACGCCGCTTTCCTGCCTCAGCGCATTGAGTCGGTATTGCAGCAGAGCTATCGCGATTTTGAGCTGATCATCCTTGATGACCACTCCGAAGATCACAGTCGGGAGCTTATCCTTGAATATGCTCGCCGCTATGAGCAGATTCGCTATCACTTTAACGACAAAAACAGCGGCAGCCCTTTTGCCCAATGGAACCGGGGCTGTGAGATGGCTAAGGGAGACTATCTCTGGTTTGCCGAAAGCGATGACTATTGTGAGCCTGAGTTACTGGAATCGCTGGTACCGCTGTTGGAAGAAAACAGCCGGTTGGGCATTGCCCACTGCCAATCCTACCTGGTAAATGAGGAGGGTGAGATAAAAAATTCATACCTGAAAAACTATGAGTTCATCTACCCGCATGATTCCTGGGAAAATGATTTCATTAAAAACGGCCGCGAGGTGTGCCGGCGGTGGTTGCTGTTTCACAACCCCATACCCAATGCCAGTGCTGCCTTAATTCGCAGAGAGGCTTTTGAAAAAGCGGGCCGCGCCGATACCAGCATGAGGCTCAATGGTGACTGGTTTCTCTACGCCAAAATCCTGGCTGAGTATGATCTCGCTTTTTGCGCCCGTCATCTCAATTACTTCAGGGTGCACGATAAAACCCAACGCGCCCGGGGGCGCAGCCGGCCCGGGGTTTACCGGGAAATTATTCACATCAATGAATTTATCAGGCATAATGTAAAGGGCAGTGAGACCAATGCCAATAAGGCCATGAGTAAGGTAGCTGACTGGTGGATTGGCAACCTGTACTACCACAAATGGGATAAAAATAGCCGGGAGCAAAACCGTGAGCTTTACCGGCTGTTTCATCCCTATAAGGATAAATTGCCCTGGCGTATCACCCTCACCTTTGCCATTGAAATTGCCAGGGAGGGCATGCGTAAAACCGGCCTGCTAAAGCCCGCCAAGCAATTGCGAAAAAAACTATTTCCAGGTAAGTACTTCGAATATTGAAAACGCTTTTCTCCATAGTGGTGCCGGTGTACAATGCCGCCGCCAGCCTCCCCGAAACCCTTGCCAGCATCGCGGCCCAAAGCTGTAAAGACTTTGAGCTCATCCTGGTGAATGATGGCAGCAGCGACGACAGCGGCACGATTATTAAAAACTGGCTGCAGCACCACCCTGATATTAAGGGCGTACTGATAGAGCAAGAAAACCAGGGCCTGGGAGCGGCGCGAAACCGGGCCATTAAGCAGGCACAGGGGCAGTGGGTGGCCTTGCTGGATGCTGATGACCGCTGGAGTCCAGACAAGCTGGAGCGGGTAGCAACCTGGGTTGAGGAATTTGAGCTCGACATTGCCTGCCACAGCGTGCTTACCTTTGGCTTGCGCAAAAAAGGCAGACGCGAGGCGGTGACCCGCAACCGCCTCGAAGACCTTCTGACCCAGGGCTATACCATTGTGCCCTCGGCAGTTATTGGCCGCACCGGTATTTTCAAATCCTTCCCCTTCGCCACCGATCCCAAATTTCACGGCGCCGAAGATCTCCACCTCTGGATCCGCCTGATTTACGAAGAATACAGCTTTACCGCCTTTGACGATGAGCTTACCCTGTACCGCGAAACCGACGGCATGAGTAGTGATATCAGCGCTCATCTGCAGCGTGTTTTTGCCGTTCTGGAGCATTTTAAGCGCATCGGCTATTATGACGAGCCCCTGCTAAATAAAGCTAAGCAACGCAAGTACTACGAGGTGGCACGTTTCTACCAGAAGCGACACAAACACAGCCTGGCGCGGGAATATTACCGCAAAGCGCGCCCCCTTAATCTTACCCAAACCGCCTTGCGGGCGCTGAATCGCGTAAAGATTGCTGTTTAGCTATTACCGCGCATATCAAGGTAAGCCTGTACATACTCCTCCGGCCGCTGGGGATTGCGCTTTTGTAGCTCGCGCATCAGGTTCTCAAATTTGTTGTGCTGCCCCCGGGTAGCCTCCAACGCCGGCAACGCCTGACTTAACAACTGGTGATAACGCGGATTCTGGCTGCGGTAATTAATTTTATTGAGTGAATGCATGGCATTAACCGCATCACGACGACGCAGGTAAATTTCAGCCTTGCTAATCTGGGCGGTTTCCATCGTCATTGAGATATCAGTGGCGCGGGTATAGTATTCCAGGGCCTTATCTAACTCACCTCTCAGCTTATAAACATTCCCCAGTTGATTGAGCACAATAATATTGTAGGGATGCAGATCGTAAGCATAAAGGGCATCCTCCAGGGCCGCATCATTTTGTTGCAACGCCAGTTTCCCCAGCGAGCTGTAGTAGGGCAAGGGATTGGAAAAGTTATCCATATTGTAAAAAGCATTGATGGCCGCCTCCGCTTCGGGTATAATTTTTCGAGCATTGCGCCTGGCATTGGCGTCCAGCACCTCTACCGAATGCTTTTCACCCTGAAGGCGATAATAACTCACTACGGTACTAAAACCTCCCAAAATCAAAACCCCCAGTATGAAGGTGGAAGTTGAAATAGTGCGGGAGGAAAGCTTATGGCGAAAGACCAGCGACACCAGGGTGAGCATCAGCACCAGGTGGCTGCTGCGCTCCAGGGGAAAATCCGTAAAGGAAAAGCTCATATAGGCCAGCAAGCCAAAGAGCAGGGCCAGGTCGATCAACAGTTCCTCCCTGTTTTCGATGGTTTTAAAATTCCTGCTTAGCTGCAGAAAGCTCAGCACAAATATCGCCAGGAACGCCAGCAAAGCGAGGATCCCTCCTTCGGTGAGCACCCACAGATAATCGTTATGCGGCCGCTGAATGTGCGTTAAACCCTGGTACACTGAATTATCAAGACGATAAGTCCTGGCCTCAGGCGTGATAAGACCATACTTGGGAAAGTTGATCTTCCAGTTGCCGGGACCCACCCCGATAATGGGGTGCTCCTGGAACATTTCCACGCTGTTGTTCCAAAAGGCCAGCCGTTTGTCCAGATTAGAGCGATCGCCCACATTTTCACGCAGATCGGTAGCGCTAAACAAAACCACCAATATTCCTAAAGCCAGGCCCACACCCAAGCCGAGCCATTTCAGGGGTAGGCGCACATCAAACTTGAGCGGCTTGCGGAAAATCATAAATGCAAAGAAGCTAACCCCGCCAGCGATCAACACGGAAACCCATACGCCCCGGGTGCGCAGCATAAACATCTCCGCAATAAGTAGAAACAGCAGAAAGAAGGAGAGTTTGCGCCAGCCCTTCTCAAGGATAACCGAGCCCATCAGGGCAAATGGAAAACTCAGCATTAAAGCCGACGACAGCAGGTTTTTATGACTGAAAGTGCCGCGGATATTGTAAATATTCTCAATAAAATCACCTTCACCCATGGTTTTAAAAATGCTACCAAGGGTAATAACGGCTGCGATACCGCTAAAAATAACTACCGATTGCACCAGGGCTTTAACCGAAAGCAGCCGTGAGTGCAACAGGCTGGCGGTTACAGCCAGAAAGCCCAACCCCATAGCGTAGCGGCTGATGGTAGCCCAGCTTTCTACCGGATTAATGGCAGCCGTTACCGAAATTAGATTTAGCAGCACAAAAGCCCCCAGGGCGATCAAGGCACTGTGGAAGACTGCCGTAAGGCGACTGCGGTTAAGCCAGCAAAAAAGCAAACTAACCAGCAACCATAAGGATACATAAAACTGCCTGGGAAGCAAGGTGTTATCCACCACTGACTCCACATACACCAGGGGAAGGATGCCAAAAAAGAGATAATAGAGAAAAGAAAATGGGCTTGAAGTTTGCTGCGTGCTCGCCATTTAAGTTGTTTTGCGGCTAAAAGTAAACAATGCCGGCGATTGGCTGTAAATGCCTCATCTCCTGCTGCAACTACCACAAGCCATCGCCATAGAAAATAACCATACCGACCCTGACAACAGCAACGAACGCAAGCGTAGCTTTATAGACCGCAGCTTCCTGGTTCACCACTACTTCCGTAGAACCGGACGCTATCGCTTTGTGGGAAAAAATATGCTGCGCCTGGTATTTTTCCTGACCCTTTTCACCACCATGATTTTTTTGATCACTACCTACGTGATCGATTTTAATGCCATCCAGACCCGCATATTCAGCAAAATGCCGGAGTGGGGAATGCCGATTATTCTCTTTTTCAGTGAGTGTTTTTCGGGTATTGTACCGGTGGATATGGCTATCTTGTGGGCCCTGGGCTACAAAGATCCCTATTTGATGGTGCTGCTGCTCGCCTGTATCTCCTACGTAGGCGGCATCGTTTCCTGGAACATCGGACGCCAGCTCTTCAGGGTGAAAAAGATCGAACGCTGGGTTACGGTAAAGTTCGCAAAGCAATTCAAGCTTTTCCGCAAATATGGAGGCCTGCTGATCATTGTATCAGCCCTTACGCCCCTGCCCTTTTCACCCACCAGTGTGGTGTCAGGCATTGCCGGCTATCCCTTCCGCCATTACTGGAAAGTGGCCCTGTTTCGCTTCCTGCGCTTTTTCCTTTATGCGGTGGT
>CAZUCA010000027.1:10935-41415 GCA_964619125.1 uncultured Owenweeksia sp.
ATGGCAGTACCACTTCGACAGTTATTTCTGAGCCACCTGGCCCAGACCACCGACTTTCCTCTTAGCCTTGAAATTGTAAAGGCCGAAGGCAGCTTTATGTACGACAATGAGGGAAAATCATATCTCGACCTGATCTCCGGTATCTCGGTTAGCAACATCGGCCACCGCCATCCCAAAGTAGTGGCTGCCATTAAAGAACAGGTTGACCAGTATATGCACCTGATGGTTTATGGTGAATACATTCAATCGCCGCAAGTGCAACTGGCGGAAGCCCTCACCCGGGAGTTGGGTCATGGCCTCGACTCGGTTTACCTGGTCAACTCGGGCAGTGAAGCCAACGAAGGCGCCATGAAACTGGCCAAACGCGCCAGCGGCCGCAGCGAAATCATCAGTATGCACAAGGCCTACCACGGCAGCACCCAGGGAGTTTTGAGTGTGATCGGCGATGAAGACTTTAAAGCGCGTTACCGCCCCTTACTGCCCATGACCCGGGCCATCCGCTTCAACAATTTTGAAGACCTGCAACAGATCAGTGAGAGAACCGCCTGTGTAATGCTGGAACCCATCCAGGGTGAAGCGGGTTACGTACCGCCGGCCCCCGGCTACCTGCAAGCGGTGCGGGATCGTTGTAATGAAACCGGCGCCCTCCTGCTCTTCGATGAGGTCCAAACCGGCTTTGGCCGCAGTGGTAAATTATTTGCCTTTCAGCATGAAAATGTGGTCCCCGATATTATTACTCTGGCCAAAGGTATGGGTGGAGGTATGCCGATCGGTGCCTTTGTGGCCCGCAAAAGCCTGATGGACCACCTCAAGGAAAACCCTATCCTGGGCCATATCACCACCTTTGGTGGCCACCCGGTTTCCTGTGCGGCGGCCCTGGCCTGCCTTAATGTAATTCTGGAAGAAAAGCTGGTGGAAGGAGTGGCTGAACGTTCGGCCCTGCTAAAGGAAGTGCTGCAGCACCAGCGCATTAAAGAAGTTCGCGGCCGGGGTATGATGCTGGCGGTACAACTCGATAGCTTTGAAAATGTACAGAAAGTGATTGAGCACTGCCTGGAGCAAGGGCTGGTCACCGACTGGTTCCTATTTTGCGACGATGCCATCCGGCTCAGCCCACCGCTAAACATTTCACTCAATGATTTGCGCTGGGCCGCTGAAACCCTTCTCGAGGGTATTAAAAAACTGTGAAAAGAAAAACCCCGGCTTGCAGGCCGGGGTTATCATTACTTACTTAAAGATCAGGCGATAACTGCTAAACTTGCTTCCGACCCTAATTTTTAAGGTATATACTCCGGGGGTAATCCCATTAGGTTCAAACCGGTTCAGGCCGGGCTTCAATTGCTTTTCGGCCAGCAGCCTTCCCTGAATGTCAAACAGCCGGAGCGACCCCTCTTCCTGAAGGCCGGCAATAGTGACTGCACCGGAGGCAGGGTTAGGATAAACAGACAGCGCCGGGAGTGAGTTAAGCTCAGCGGCCGACACTACATTGTCGAGGTTCAAAACCACCGCTAACATCCTGTCGGTCTGACCGCTAGGCATAGTAGCAACGGTACCCGCATTGATGGCTGTAACAGTCATACCGCCAATGCCGGTGCTATAAGGCAGCGTCACATTTTGATAATAAGGCATTACAAAGCCACTGTCACCGGCAATGGCCAGGGTATAGCTTTGCTGACCCTGCAAGCTAATTCCGGCAATAACATTAAATACACCACCACTAAAACCACTTACGCTGGTATCCTCACGCCATATTTCAGTGCCCTGAGCATCGTAAAGCACTGCTCTTAGATTGTCGCTTCCCATCTTGCCAGTGCGATCCTCCAGGCCGGGGAGAAATAATGACAGGAGCTCAGCTGACTTCACGCCGGCATTTAGTTCAAAGGTGAATGAATAATTTTCTGGTAATGCCTTCGGCTCGGGTGCCAATTGACCGGTACGGCCAGGACCCGTGGTTGAATAAACGGGACCGGGCACAGTTACTGTATCACTGTAATAGCGGCAATTGGCGGTTTGGGTATAAGCAAAGTAATCACCGGCGGCAAAGGGAATAAGCGAGTGCGTAGGGTGGGAAAAGGATACCCCATTATAATACCAGCGAAGGTTTGCGCCAAATACCGAATCAATTAATTGCAACTGACTGCCATTGTAGGACAGGGCAAAGGTATCGCGCTCTTCAACCATCACGTAAACCGAATCCGCAGCCTGTGGATTAATGGGATCACTGAGGTAATAGTAGCCGGAGGAAGAAGGACTGGCCATGGGCTTAGCCAGGGTAGCATCAGAAAGGCCCGCTGCCGGTGACCAGCTGTAGCTGCCACTCTTGGTATTACCTACCAGGGCCACCGAATCACCTTCACAAACCCATAAAGTATCAGCAGCTATTCCTGCCACCGGCTTTACCACTACCTCGAGGGTATTTTGGCTTACAGCGTTGATAGGACACCAATCATCGTAATACTCCATGTTGAAAAAATACGACATCTGTTTACCGCCACGGTGTTCATTAGCAATGGCCCAATGAAAATTGACGGCATTACTGGCTGCAGCGCTAAAACCGCTTTGCCCTGAAGCAGGGCTAAAGCTGGCCATTTCACTAAAGTTATTAGCTATACCCTTAAAGGAAGAGTCAAGGGACATACCACTACCTATAAATTCTATCTGCTGGGCAATGCCGCCGGTATTGGTATCACTATCAGTGGCGCCAAGTGTAAAAGCAAGGGTATCCCCTGGATAAACTACAGCCTGATAATATCTGCTACTGATTTTCTGCACCGCCACTGACCCCGTAGTAATAAGGGTGTCCTGAGGCTTTACATTATTTGAAAGTTGGCTGTAACTAAATGAGTTTACAGGTATCACTCGTTGACTTTTCGCTACCAATTGCCCATTACGCCAGGTTTCGGTCACCACACCAATGAAATACAGACCGCTTTGAGGAGGCATTTGTAGGTCATAAAATAACACGCCACTATGGCCATTCATACTGTTGGGACCATTGGCACTTGAAACGCTATCACTTGGCAGAGGGTAAGTGGCTGAATAGCCAGACCTGAAGTTGGCAAAAGCACTTGCACTAGCCATAGGTGCGGATAAGCGATGATAAAGACTATCACCGGCCTGTGCCGCTGCCAGGCCAACCTTAAGGCGGTTTTGGCCGGGGTATAGGCTTTGCACATAGGTATCGTGGTACTGACCACTGGATGCACAGCCGCTGTTTGACGGGTAAATAGTGGTGCTTACATAAATAGCGCTATTAGCCTGAAGGTTTACGGCAGTGCCGGGGTAGCAACAAGTACTGTACGAAAATACCAGGCCAGCGGCCGGTGGAGTTAGGTTTATAGTGACCGGTGCTGACTCATAAACATTCAGTTCAAAGGTACGACCAGGGCCGGTGGTTGCACAGTTAGCTGGAGTTGACACACACCCCCGCGAAATAGTCTTTTGCTGGGTTCTCGTCACCGGTACACTCAAGGGGCCATTTAAGGTATAGCTTGATAAGAAAGATGCCCCGGCACAATCTCTAATCAGGGAAAGACGGAATACATATTGATTGTTTCCCACACATTCATGGGTCAGTGTGCCTCCTACCATATGCGAGGCAAGAGCAGATAGGGTACTAAACAGAAAAAAAGAGAATAGAGCTATTATTCTTTTCATAGGCCGAAGAGTAGTTGAGAAAAATTATTGATTTTAAATAGGGCATTTTCACAGTCAAATATGCCACTTTTTTTTAACGCAAGAATGAGCAATGCTGCTTACTAATAGGTGAGCAAGTTCAAAGTACTGAAAACCATGATGGCCATTGATTCCCAGACCAACAATGCAGGCTAAGCTCACCGGACATTTGCCTAATGAGCAATAAAAAATTCACTACAAATAAAAAAGGTAATTTTTTTAAAAAAAGAGTAACTACTAATTCAAGTCACTTGAGTAACTCCCCCAGCCGGCTTTGCTTCAGGGGTTTTTCCATAAAACAATTGACGGCCGGATCTTCCTCAGAACGGGAAATATCGAGGGGATCAATAGACGAGGAAAGCATAACCACCCGCCGCTCATCGGCCAGGCTGGGAAATCTATCCCGGATTTCATTGAGAAACTGGAAACCATCCATCAGCGGCATGCGGATATCGAGAAAGATATAATCGGGAAAGTCCTCGCCCTGCTCTTCCAGCCAGCTGAGAGCCTCCGGACCCGAACGCACTTTCTGCACCCTGATCCGCTGATCGAAATTCTGCAGCACCTTTTCAGTTACCAGTAAATCTATGGGGTTATCATCTATCAGCAGAAACCGCATGGGCTATTGAAGTTTTGGCAAAGTTATCAGAAACTCTGAGCCCTCCCCAAAATAAGAATCCACCTCGATTTTTCCTTTCAGCTGCTCGGTAGCATCTTTCAGGATATACAACCCAATTCCCGAACCTTCTGCCCGCAAGTTGGCGGTATAAAACATTTCAAAAAGATGGGGGATATGCTCTGCCTTAATTCCCTGGCCGTTATCCTTTACGGAAAGGTAGGTGTTTTTCTCATCCGCGGTGATTGCCACTTCAATGTATTTGCCTTCCCTGCCTTCATCATGATACTTTATAGCATTAGATATCAGGTTATTGAGGATTATCTTCAGACGCTGACGATCTGAAAATAGTGGCGCGTCCTCGGGCACCTTCAGCCTGAAGTCGATATCCTGGGCACTTGCATTGTAATAGCCAAAGTCCTCCAGCATTTCTTCGATCAGTTCCCGGCAGTTAATAGTCTCCAGTTTCAGTTCAAGACGATTATTGCGTGAATAATCGAGGATCTGGTGGATAAAAGCATCCATCCTGCGCATGGTGCTCTCAATCATATTGGCATAGCGCAACATTTCACCTTCAACGCCTTCGGCTTTCATAATAGTGATAAGACCGATGGTGTTGGCGATGGGTGCACGCAAATCATGGCTAACGCTGTACACGAATTTATCGAGCTCTTTATTGGCCTTAAGCAATTCGCGGTTTTTAAAAAGCATTTGCTGCTCAGCACTGCGTTCAGAGGTAATATTGGCCATGATAACCGTGACGCCGAAAATATTGTCATCCTCATCGCGGGCCGGGGCAAAAGTGATGCGATACCAATCCACCCCACTTTCGGGGTGCTTAAACTGGCGATCTACCATATTCACATTGCCCTGGAGGGCCTCCCGGCAATAATGCACAAAACTGATGCTGTGCTTCTCCGGAATGAATTCGCTAAAGGAGATCCCTTTCTGCAGTTGCAAGCCCAGCATATTCTGAAAACTTTTCCGGGCAGTACGGTTACAGGCCACCATCCTGATATCCGCATCAAACAACATAAAGGCATTAGGGGTAGAGTTAATGATGGCTCTAAAGCTGCGATTGATGTCCTCGAGCTTGCGATTAGATACCAGCGACTGGTACTTAATCAGAAACAGGTAAACGGTTTTTTCGAGAGTTTCCTGGTATATACTGGTCCTTGCGCCAATATGACTGCGGCAGTAAATACCATACTCAATTTTGCCGCCGGCAACCACCGGCACCACCAGTGCCGACCTGCCACTGAGTTCATCGTGCAGGGTGTTAAGGAACTCCCGCTTGTCATGCACTTCCTGGCATAGCTGGCGGATGACCACCAGTGAGGGAAGTTCTTCCTTTTGCGGGTCTCGCACAGGTCCCACCAGTTCCTGCTGCTCTTCAGAAAAGCGCACTAAGCAATGGCTGGAAAAACTCATTTTGCCCAGAGTTTTATCCATAAGTACCTCTAACTGCTGAAGGTCAAAAACCCCGAACAAGTCCTGTTTAAAATCTTCCAGTATGCCGCTAAGGGTGTCCTGTACATTGGAATCGCCTTGCTCGATAGCCACAAAACTCACTCCCCGCAGATTTGCATCCTGATCTCTCAAAGGATAAAGAGTGACTTTAAAGCTGTGAAAGCCGGTGGCAAAAAGACCATCAAAGCGAAAGCTGCACTTATGACCCCGGCTCAATACCTCCTGAAAATGCTGTTGCAATTTTTTACGCTCCTCGCTATTAATGCCTGCCACTATCTGGTCAAAAGGCACAGCGTTTTGAATATCTTCCCGGGCAACGGCAAAGAGCTGACGGGCCTTGTCATTGGCTTTCTGTAAACTGCCCTGATCATCTACCGTCCAGATATAAGGACGGGCCTGCTGCCGTGACAAGAGGAGGTCGGCATGGGTCCATTGGCGCTGAACCCTGCCCAGTGGCGCCGCTTCGGCAATGCTCAAAAAACAGAGCTTACGCCCCCTGAAAATCTGGGTTTTAGCCCGGCAGGTGACTAGCAATGAATGCTGGGAACTGGTATGTAGGGTGTAAAAATCAACTGAGCCATCAGCAGATTGACCTTCTCTTTGCAGGCCTTTTCCGGCCTTTAAAAGCTGGTCAAGGCTATAGCCCTGAAGGTAATCATCGGTGTAGCCGCTGAGCTGGGTAAAGGCTTCATTACAAGCGCCAACAACGGCCTCTTCCTCATCCACCATGAGGGTAGCGGTAGCAGATAGTTCAATTACCGCCAGAAACAGTTCTCGCGCCTGGGTCCAGTCAATGTCACTGATTGGGTGTTGGGAGCGGGTTTCAGAATAGTCATCTGAGCCCCTCCCCTGAGAGAGCTTTGTGAGCATTGGTTTTCATAAGGTTTCGCTCACAAATATATAACCCTTTGAGGTGCAATACATATCATATAATTCCTACTTAAAAATCTTAGCGGGGTTCATGATGTTTTTAGGATCAAACACTGCTTTGATTTCCTGCTGGATACGAATATTGGCTGCAGAAAACACTATGTCCAAATAATCTTTCTGAACCCAGCCAATGCCGTGTTCTCCGCTTATGGTTCCCCCTAAACTCCTGGTTAGTTCAAATATTTCACGAATCCCTTCCGGCAATTTATGCCGCCAGTCATAATCGCTCATATTACCTTTTACAATGTTTACGTGCAGGTTGCCATCACCGGCATGACCGTAGCACACCGATTTAAATCCCCGTCTTTTGCCAATTTCCTTAACTCCCCTGAGCAACTTCGCCAGTTCGGCTCTTGGCACTACCGTATCCTCCTCCTTGTACACCGAATTACTTTTTACGGCCTCCCCTACCCGGCGGCGCAGTTTCCACAAGGCATCCTTTTCAGTACTGCTTTCCGCAAATAATACTTCACCAGCCTCGAAATCATTTACAATAGCGGCAATCTGTTCACAATCCTGCATCAGCACTTCCGGATGATTTCCATCTACCTGAATCAGGAGGTGTGCCTGTACTTCCTCACCAATAGGTAGCTGCACATCGTCTACAAATTTTAAGGTCCAATCAATAGCATCGCGTTCCATAAATTCCATGGCACTGGGTGTAATTCCCGCCCTGAAAATGGCCGACACCGCCTCACAGGCCTTCTCGGCAGAAGCAAAAGGTACCAGCATCAGCATATCGTGCTTGGGATAAGGCAGTAGCCTGAAAACAGCCTTGGTGATAATACCGAGGGTACCCTCACTACCCACCATCAATTGGGTTAAATTATAGCCGGTAGAGTTTTTCAGAACGTTAGCACCGGTCCAGATCAACTCGCCTGAGGGCAAAGCCACCTCGAGGTTCAGTACATAGGCGCTGGTAACACCGTACTTGACGGCTTTGGGACCACCAGCATTAAGGGCCAGGTTGCCGCCAATAAAACTGCTGCCCCAACTACTGGGATCCGGCGGGTAAAAGAGCCCTTTTTCGCGACAGGCCTCGTGAAACACCTGATTTATCACTCCTGGCTCCACCGTGGCCTGCAGATTGCGCTCATCGATGTCAATAATTTTATTGAGGCGCTCGCTGGAAAGATTAACTCCACCCTTTACCGGCAGAGCACCCCCACTTAAACCGGTACGGGCCCCACTGGGGGTAACGGCAATCAGCTCCTCATTGCAGAGCTGCAGCACCGCCGCCACCTCCTGGGCACTGCCGGGCTTCACCACCAGCTCGGGTAAAAAATTGAGATCTTCAGTTTCGTCGTGTCCATATTCCTTTCTCACCTCCCGGTCACTGAAAACGTTTTCAGCGCCTACAATGGCTTCAATTTTGCTTTGCAACCCTTTATTTATGGAACTATACGTCATCGATTTACTAATTTAGCCAGCCTTCAAAATTACAAGACTTATGATCAGATATACAGGAGCAAGCATTTTAGCACTTCTTATCTCCTTTACTTCCACGGCCCAAAATAAGAAAGTAAGCCTTGAGGATGTATGGAAGAACTACTCTTTCTACGCTAAGAGTACCGCCAGCCTGAACAGTATGAACGATGGTGAGCATTACACCGCCCTGGTACAGAACGAGGCCGGGCCCGCCATTGAGAAGTTTAGCTATAAAACAGGACAATCGGTTGGCAGCATTACCTCGGCTAAGGCTATTGAAGAGGCGACCGGTAAAATGATCAAGTTTGACACCTACCAGTTCAACCCTGACGAGAGCAAGGTTTTGCTCGGTACCAATACCGAATCAATCTACCGTCACAGCAGCAAAAGCCGCTACTATATCTATGACCTCAAAAGCAAGGAACTCGACAGCCTGGCCACCGACGGCAAGCAGCAGTTGGCCCGTTTTTCACCTAGCGAAAACAAGGTAGCCTTTGTAAAGGATAATCGCCTGCACATCCAGGATTTTGACACAGACAGCCGCGAGCTTACCAGCTTTGGCCGCGGCGAAAAAAACGCCTATATCGCCGGGGCAGTAGACTGGGTTTACGAGGAGGAATTCAGCTTTGACCAGGGCTTTGAATGGTCGCCTGACGGGCGCTACATTTCATACTACCAGTTTGACGAGCGCGAAGTACCCCAATTTTCGATGGACATGTATGGGTCAGAGCTCTACCCGAGCCGCAATGAGTTTAAGTACCCAAAAGCCGGTGAGCCCAACTCCAAAGTCAGCATCCACATTTTCGACACCAGGAAGGGCACTGACAGCGAGGTGAAAATTCCCGGCTCGTACGAATATATCCCCCGTATTAAGTGGAGAGGCGATAAAAACGAGCTGATTGTATACAGCATGAACCGCCTACAAAATCAACTTAGCCTGTGGGCAGTGGAAGCCGACGATATGGAGGTGGAAAAACTGCTGGCAGAAACAGCCAAAAGTTATATTGAAATTAACGATGACATCCGCTTCCTGGAGGACGGAGAGTTTATCTGGACCAGCGAAAGGGATGGCTACAACCACCTCTACCTGATGGACGACGATGGCGAGGTGGAACGCCAGATTACCAAGGGCAACTGGTCGGTTACCGAATTCTACGGCTATGACCCGGTTACCAAAAGACTTTACTACCAGGCCGCAGAAGAATCGCCCATGGAGCGTGCGGTGTACAGCATCGACATCAAGGGAAAAAACAAGAAGAAGCTGTCAACCCTGAAAGGATGGAATACCGCCGACTTCAGTGATGGCTTTAAATATTACATCCACACCCACAGCTCGAAGGACATGCCAACGCAGGAAACCCTGCATACCAGCGATGGGAAATTGGTGCGGACAATCAATGACAACAAGGAACTGCAGGAACGCATGAAGCAGTATAACCTTGGAAAAAAAGAATTTTTTGGCTTCACCACCGAAGAAGGGGTGAAACTGAACGGCTGGATGATAAAGCCGGCCGATTTTGATGAAAGCAAGGAATACCCGGTGCTGATGTTTGTGTATGGTGGACCCGGCTCACAAACGGTGAAAAATCAATACGACGGCTTTAATCACTTTTACTATCAGAGTCTGGCCGCCAAGGGCTACATCATTGTGTCGGTTGACAATCGCGGCACCGGTGCACGTGGTCGTGATTTCCGCACCCAAACTTACGGTCAGCTGGGTAAACTGGAGGCGGAAGACCAGATAGAAGCCGCCAAATACCTGGGTAATTTACCCTATGTAAACAGCGACCGCATTGGTATTTGGGGCTGGAGCTACGGTGGCTACCTCAGTTCACTGGCCCTTTTCAAAGGTGCCGATGTGTTTAAAATGGGAATTGCCGTGGCCCCGGTAACCACCTGGCGCTTTTACGACAGTATTTATACCGAGCGCTACATGGGTGTTCCCCAGGACAATGCCGCCGGCTATGACGAAAACTCGCCCATTAACCATGTGGACAAGCTTGAAGGCAAGTACCTGCTGATTCACGGCTCGGCTGATGACAATGTACACGTGCAAAACACTATGCGCATGATCAGCGCGCTGGTAAACGCCGATAAGCAGTTTGATATGTTTATCTACCCCGACAAAAATCACGGCATTTACGGCGGCAACACCCGCTATCATTTATACAAGATGATGACTAATTACATAGAGGAAAACCTCTAGTCGGATGAATTTTAATATTTTCCGCCCCTCAAAAAACTTAAACGCATAAACTAAAGACATGGCAAACGCTGTATCAGCCACTGCTGAAGCACAGGCAGTAAACAGAAAGGAGCTCTTCGGGCATCCGGTAGGATTGTATATCCTCTTCTTTACGGAAATGTGGGAACGCTTTTCCTACTACGGTATGCGGGCCATCCTGGTTCTGTATATCACCACCTCAGCCACCGCTTTAAACCCAGGTTTAGGCTGGGCCGAAGGCGATGCACTGGCCCTCTACGGTTGGTACACTATGCTGGTTTATGTGATGTCAATTCCCGGCGGTATTATCGCCGATAAGTTTATCGGACAGAAAAAATCGGTGCTCTTCGGCGGACTTATTCTCTGTGCCGGTCACGGAATCCTGGCCGTAGAGCAGATGTGGGCCTTCTATACCGGTCTCTTGCTTATCGTACTGGGTGTGGGTGGCCTTAAGCCCAATATCTCCACCATGGTAGGGGGGCTTTATCGCCAGGGCGATATTCGCCGCGACAAGGGTTTTACCATTTTCTACATCGGTATTAATATCGGTGCTGCCGCTGCATCCCTGGCCGTGGGCTATGTAGGGGAGAAAATCGGCTGGCACTATGGCTTTGGTATGGCCGGCATCGGCATGCTTTTAGGACAGATCGTCTTTATGGCCGGTCAAAAGTATCTTCGTGGTGTAGGTGACGCCCCGACCAAGGAAGAGCGCGAAAACTCAGATGATCGCCTCGGACTGCTGTTCTCAAAACTATTTAAGGAAACAGTGCCACTGATTGCCTTCCTGCTTATCGAAGCTTTTGGTATCTACCTGCTGGCCGGCGGTATTATTGACCTCCCCATGGGCTCTATTGGCTATGGTTTGTTGACCATGTTCCTCGGTCTGGTGGTAGGCCTTATGATGGTAATTTACAACGAGCTCACCTCCATAGAGAAGGACCGCTACGTGGTGTTGCTGCTCTCCTTTATTATTGTAATTGTCTTCTGGGGGGCTTTTGAGCAAGCCGGGGGCCTGATGAATATTTACACGCAACAGAAAGTTGATCGCGAGGTAATGGGCTTGGTGATACCGGCCTCGGTATTCCAGTCGGTTAACGCCATCTTCATTATCATTTTTGGTACCATCGTAGCCGGTTTCTGGGCCTGGCGAAAGAAAAAAGGCAGCGAAGCCTCTTCCCTTTTCAAAATGGCCATCGGTACCATCGTGATGGGCGTGGGTTTCCTCTTTATGGCGAAAGCCTCCATGGAAGTACTGAGCACTGGTGAGGCAGCCCTGGTGTGGATTATCCTGGCTTACCTGCTCCACACCCTGGGTGAACTTTCCGCTTCTCCGGTAGCCCTATCCTTTATCACCAAGCTGGCCCCGGCCCGCTATGTTTCCATTATGATGGGAGTATATTTTGCGGCCACTGGTCTTGGCAACAAGGTAGCCGGTGCAATTGGCGAAGCCTCGCAATCTGACCCCATTTATTCAGAAGTAAATACCAACTTCGAGGGTCAGGGTGGTTTTGTAGCCGACAGCACTTTTGCCAAAGCAGGCAACTTTGAAGTAACAGGGTTGGCCTATATGAAGGGCGATGAAATTATGCTTACCAGTGAAGATGGGAAGGGCAGCATTGCCGAGTTCGTACAAATTAATGATAAGAACCGTGCAGTACTCAGAGAAGCTTTAGTGGATGCCGAGGCTACCGAGGATAACCCGCAACACGTTACTGTTAGCTATGAAAATGAAAAGGACCGCAACGCTCTGCGCGATTACAAGGAAAATGGCGGCGATGCAGTAGCGGTAGACATGGCTAATTATTCCGGTGAAGTAGTGCTGTTTGAAGCTTCAAACAACCGTGAGCTGCGCACCTTTATCATGATAACCGTATTTACCGGTGCCTTCGGCTTACTGGTGATTATCTTCCTCAAAAAACTGAAGAAACTCACCCACGGTGCTGAAGAAGCTGAGCGCGATATGAGCGAAGATGAAGACCAGGCAGCTGTGGACAGCCACTAGGTTTTTGTCGCACTAAAATTTGAAAATGCCACCCTGTCAAAATGGGGTGGCATTTTTTTATATTCACCCAATGGCAGCCAATCGAATTGAAGCCAAAATGTATGCGCGGAAAATGCTTGCCCGTGGTGACAACTGGGCGGCAGTAAGTCTTTATCTCAGCAGGCAAGAGCTGGGAGCGCAAGGCTATTCCGAAATTATGATAGCGCTCAGGAATGAGTATAACCAGGGGCATATTTAATGCAGTCCACCCGCCAAATCCCCTTTGACCAGAGTGTTGTATTGGGAATTCTGCTTATCGCAGGGGGAATTCTACTTGCCATTTTGCTATGGCAGCGAGGCATTATAGTAGTTTCCCTTTGTTAACGGTGGGCGCCCCGGCTTTTTCATATTGCTATAAATCAACGTTTTAAGAGACCACCTAAGGGCGAATGCTGCTTTAGATTATATTTGGAACAACATTTGAAAAGCTAGCTACTGAAATTTTCGCGCTATGAAAAACTTGTTATTGACTTTAGCCCTGCTGGCCGGCATCACACTGCATGCCCAGGAAGAGGAAAAGGCATCCATTAACTGGATGAGTATAGAGGAAGCTGAAGCCGCCGCCAAAAATGAGCCCCGCAAGCTTATTATTGACGTGTATACAAACTGGTGTGGCTGGTGTAAGCGCATGGAACAAACCACCTTTAGCAATCCGGCCATCGCCCGCTACATCAATGAGAATTACTATGCCGTTAAGCTGAATGCCGAACAAAAAGACAGTATCACCTTCAGAGACTATACTTTTAAATATGTAAAACAAGGTAAACGGGGATACCATGAACTGGCTGCTGCCCTGCTCAACGGCAAGATGAGCTACCCCAATATCGTTTACATGGATGAGGACCTCAATATGATCCAGGCCATTCCCGGCTACAAGGATGCGGTGGCTTTTGAGAAGATTATCAAATTCTTTGGTGAGGACGAATTCCAGCACCAGTCATTTGAAGATTACAACAAAAACTTTGTATCAGAACTGTGATCTGAACCCCGAAAAAACTGATCTGAACCCTCAGGTGCTTACCACCATGAGGGTTTTTTTATTGTAAAAACTACATTTGCCAGCAGAAACGAAAGAAGCAATGAAAAGACATACCACCCTGGGAGAGTTTATTATCGAAAACCAAAAAGATTTTCCCTACGCCAAAGGCGAGCTCAGCGCACTGCTCAGCAGTATCAGGCTGGCGGGTAAGATGGTAAACCAGGAAATAAACAAAGCCGGACTGGCAAACATCCTGGGCGCGGCCGGAGCCGAAAATGTACAGGGCGAGGATCAACAGAAGCTCGACGTTCTGGCCAACGAATTATTTATCAGTACTCTCCGTAATCGCGGTGAAATTTGTGGTCTGGCCTCTGAAGAGATGGAAGACTTCGTGAGCTTTTGTGAAGATATTCACAGCGAAGCTCAGTACGTTGTACTGATTGACCCTCTTGACGGCTCGTCCAATATTGATGTAAACGTTTCGGTAGGGACAATTTTCAGTATTTACCGCCGGGTGAGCAAACCCGGTACACCGGTAACCCTTGAGGATTTTCTCCAGCCTGGTAATAAGCAGGTAGCGGCTGGCTACCTGGTATATGGAACTTCCACTATGCTGGTGTACACCACCGGCAATGGCGTAAATGGTTTTACCTACGATCCGGGGATCGGCTCTTTCTTTCTTTCGCACCCCCAGATGAAGGTGCCGGAGGGCGGAAAAATTTACTCTATTAACGAAGGTAACTACGTGCACTTCCCTGAAGGCGTAAAAAAATACATCAAGTGGTGCCAGGAGTATGACGAGGCCAGTAATCGTCCCCTTACTTCACGCTACATCGGATCACTGGTGGCTGACTTCCATCGCAACCTGCTAAAAGGGGGAATTTACATTTATCCCAAAGGCACCAAGGCCCCCCGCGGAAAACTGCGTTTGTTGTACGAATGCAATCCCATGGCTTTTTTGGCCGAACAGGCTGGCGGTAAAGCTACCGACGGTTATACCCGCATTATGGATCTTCAACCCACCGAATTACACGAGCGTGTACCTTTCTTCTGCGGCAGCAAGGAAATGGTAGAGAAAGCCGAGGAGTTTATGGAAAATTATCGCGAGGATTAGTTCTTAACTTCGTGCTAAATAATTTAAAATAGCGTTCCCAAAAAGGAGCGCTATTTTTTTTGCTTTATTTTAAAACATTAATAACTAGCTATTTTCTCCTGACAACATATTAAAAGCGCTTCTCTGATGAAAATATTACCTACCCCGGCAAGGATGGCCGTCCTGTATATCGCCTTTAGCCTACTCCTTAGTTCCTGTGGCTATAATATCGGACGCAGTGGCTACACGCACAGCGATACTCCCCTGGCTCAAGACTGTGAGGTGGCTATCCGCAAGGAGCTCAATGGCAATTCACTGCCCGCAACTCCCCTGGGCCAGGTCTCACTAAGAGACGGAGGATTTACCACCAACTGCGATGAGGCCGAGGCCATGCGGGTGTTACGTGAAGAGGCCTGCCAGGCCGGAGCCAACCTGGTATACATTTATCAGGAGAGACAACCCAATTTTGGCAGTACCTGCTATCGCTGTGAAGCCACCTTATACCGGGTTGACACCACTAACGGCCTCCA
Organism: uncultured Owenweeksia sp.; assembly: GCA_964619125.1. GTDB lineage: Bacteria > Bacteroidota > Bacteroidia > Flavobacteriales > Schleiferiaceae > Owenweeksia. The sequence goes on from CAZUCA010000027.1 coordinate 25,922, forward strand.
GCAGATGCCGGCCGAATATTTTGAAAGTTCGGCCCGTGCTTCCTTGCCTCCTGCTACCAAAGAAAATAAGGCGGCCCAAATAATCGGTGGGGTCGTAGGTGGCACCCTTGGATTTCTATTTGGCTACTGGCTGGTGGGCGGCTTTAATTAAGCCGAGGCAAAACTCCAATCCGGGCAATGCATTGCGGAACACCCAAAGTGGGTTCTTCCACCGCTCAAGCAACCATCCTCACATTTACGCATCTAATAAAGTAGAACCACCTCCTTGAGGTAGCTAATAAAGCCGGCTTGATTCAGATCTACCCGATCACTGAATATTTAACTAAAATTCTGCGTTATGAAAATGCTGAAATTTCTGGTTGCCGGACTGCTATCCCTGTTATTAGTACAAGCGCTGGCCCAGCAACAATCCGGCTCCTTAAAAGGAACTGTCACCGATGCCCAAAGTGGGGAAGCCATAGTTTTTGTCAATGTCATTTTGAGGGACACCCTGTCCAATCTGGTAACCGGGGTGACCACTGATTTCGACGGTAAGTATTTGATTAAAACGATTCCGCCCGGCTACTATACCGTTGAAGCCAGCTTTGTAGGCTACAATAAGCTATCTACTAACTCTATTCAAATTTCGGCGGGTACCACCCACATTCAGAATTTCAAGCTACAGCCTGCCTCTGAACTCCTTCAGGAGGTCATGATTGAGTATGAACGCCCCTTGATAAATCCCAGCAAAAGTTCCATGGTAACCACTCAAGAAAGCCTTCCATTCAGTTCCGTCAACGAGCCGCCACCTGCAATAAAACGCTCACGCGGTGATGGTACCCTTTACTTTATCGATGGCGTAAAAGTGCGTGGCAGTGTTTTTTACCAGGATGAAGGCAGGGAAGAATATGATGTCTTTAAGGAAAATCACTTTCTCGATGCCAAATCAGTACCACTTTCCACTTTCTCCTCCGATGTGGATGTAGCTTCTTACGCCAATATCCGCCGTTTTATCAGCGACGGCCAATTGCCTCCGGTTGATGCCGTCAGGATCGAGGAAATGATCAATTATTTCAATTACGATTACCCGCCGCCGGCAGCAAATGAAAGTTTCTCCATCATCACTGAACTAACGGCCTGTTCCTGGGCACCTGCCCACCAACTCCTCAAGATCGCCATTGCCACCGAGGAGATTCCGCTTGAAAAGAGCCCTGCCAATAACCTGGTATTTCTGCTCGACGTCTCCGGTAGCATGCAGAGCCCCGATAAGCTGCCTCTACTGAAACGCTCGCTGAATCTGCTGGTAAACCAGCTACGCGATGAAGACCGGGTGGCCATTGTAGTTTATGCCGGCTCCAGTGGCCTGGTACTGCCCTCCACCAGTGGCAATCATAAAGAAGTGATCCTACAAGCGGTAGACCGGCTTCGGGCCGGTGGGTCTACTGCCGGTGCAGCCGGTATAAAACTGGCCTACCAGGTGGCCGAGGAAAACTTCAGAAAAGGAGCAAACAACCGGGTTATACTAGCCACTGATGGCGATTTTAACGTAGGGCTTAGTGATGACCAACAACTGCAGAAGCTGATTGAAGAAAAAAGAGAAAGCGGAGTTTTTCTCAGTGTGCTGGGCTTTGGCAGTGGCAACCTCAAAGACCGGAAAATGGAAATGCTGGCCGATCACGGCAATGGCAATTACTCTTATATCGACAATCTCTTTGAAGCCCAAAAAGTGCTGGTAAAGGAAATGGGATCCACCCTGCATGTGGTGGCAAAAGACACTAAGTTTCAGGTGGAGTTTAACCCGGCCATCGTACAGGCCTACCGACTGATTGGTTATGAAAACCGTATAATGCCCGATGAGGATTTTAATGATGACACGAAAGACGCCGGAGATGTGGGGGCCGGGCACAGCGTAACCGTGCTTTATGAAATCATACCTACCGGACAGGAAGTTGACCAGGTGGTTGGGAAAGTTGATCCGCTCAAATACCAAATCGTTAGCAGTGCCAATGACTCCAATTCGGATGAATTAGCCACCGTAAAACTGCGTCATAAAAAAGCCGGTGCCAAGAAGAGTAGCCTGAGCACCCATACGGTGTTTTCCGGCGTTCAAGTGGCTAGTAGCGATTTTCGATTTGTACAGGCCGTGGCTCAGTTCGGGCTTATTTTACGGGAATCAGAATATAAGGGCAACAGCAGCTATGAAGGTATACTGGCCCTGGCCAGGGCCGGAAAAGGTGAAGATGAAGATGGCTACCGCAGTGAGTTTATTCGGTTAGTTTCCATGGCCAGGGATCTGGCGGACGAAAACAGTGCCCATCGATAAGAAGGGCCAAAATTAATTCCGCCCCGGCGACGGGCGTCGCCGGGGCGGAAAGTCCTTTTTTACCAGACAGCTAACTATGACTTCTTGGGTTGAGGACGGGGCTGAGTGGTTTTCTTGGGCTCAGGTCCCTTAGGCTGGGGCTTTTGAGGCCCTTTTTTCTCTTGACTCATCGTTTCACAATTATTGGTTAATACACCTGATAAAAACCCCTATCCCATTTTAGAAGTTTCAAAAAATGAAGTCAGTTATTGAAAATAATCATACTGACAATCAGCTAATTAGCTTCGCTTTAAAAAATATCCCCCCTTTACAGTCCCAGCTTCGCTTTAAAGGGGGCTAAAATCTTCTTAGCGAAGTAATTAAAAGCTCCTTTCCAGGCAAAAAACTCTGTTTTTCAATATCGGTACGCCCTTGCTCAGGCAACCCGTCAAAAAAAATGAGTCTATCTAAGGACGCTTGTATGGTCGATTAAAGTGTTGTGGTAAACCCAGCCTCCATCTCCTTGTGATGATGGAGGCTTTTTCTTTTACCTTAGGCTGGCAAAATCAGCCCGCAAATGAAGACTGCTTTTATCACCGGAGCCACCTCCGGCATAGGCCATGCTACCGCGCTGCAACTGGCAAAAAATGGGTTCCGCATTATTGCCTGTGGCCGCCGCCGCGAACGGCTTACAGCCCTGAAAGAGGAGTTAGGCAATCACAATGAAATACAGTTGCTCTCTTTTGATGTCCGTGATAAGGATGCGGTAGAGAGTGCCATTAATTCCTTAACGGATGATTGGAAGCAGATTGACCTGCTCATCAATAACGCCGGCAATGCCCATGGGTTGGCCAGTATTGAAAATGGATCGCTGGACGACTGGGAGGCAATGATTGATATCAATGTAAAAGGCCTGCTCTACGTCAGTAAGCTGATCATCCCGGGGATGGTAGAGCGCCAAAGCGGTCACATCATTAACATCGGCTCCATTGCCGGGCGGGAGGTTTACCCCAATGGCAATGTGTATTGCGCCAGCAAATACGCTGTTGATGCCCTCAACAACGGCATGCGCTTAGACCTGAATAAATATGGAATAAAGGTTTCGCAGGTGGCGCCCGGATTAGTGGAAACCGAATTCTCGCTGGTGCGATTTAAGGGCAATGAAAGCAAAGCGGGGTTGGTTTACGAGGGTTATCAGGCGCTGCAGGCCGAAGATATCGCCGACCTTATCCTGTTTATGGCTACCCGACCTGCACATGTAAACCTGGCCGATGTGTTGATACTGCCCAACGCGCAAGCCAGCAGCACCATGCTAAGGAAAGATCAACCCTAGAGGAGCTGGTAAAAACTGCTTTGCAGCACCAGCGTCATTGGCCGGCTTGATCCGCTGAACTGATACTCCAGTCCCACTTCTATTTTCTGTCGGGCCTGCAATTGCCAACCCAGGGCCAGGGAGCTGCGGCTCTGCAGAAGATCTGAGTGCTTGTTAAAGGAATAGAGAAGACCCTGCTTCACCACCAGGTAAGCTTCACCGGCATCAATCGCCTCACCTTGCAACGGGAAGTCCAGACCGAGGCGGTAGCGTAAACGGTTAAAGTCGGCACCATCCCTGATCCGTCGTTCGAGCCTTAGCCGGTTGGAAACGCGGTAGGCCCCCAGCTCCCACAAAAAGGTATACTGCCCCATCAGGCGATGCTCGTAGCCCACCGTATCAAAGGGAAACTCTTTGCGAAAGAGATAACCAAAGCTCAGGGCCTGTTGGTTGAGTAGCTTATAAGTCACGAAAGACTGTGTTTCCAGGTGCTGCCAACCTTTGGTTGAGACCTCATCCCTGAAATCATCAGCCCGGTAGGAAGCGGTAAAGGAAAGATTTGCCGACCAGCGGCGATCAAAGCGATGAGTAAGGGAAGCACCCGGCTCCCACACCGAAAAAAAGGGGGCCTGACCACATAGCGGTGCGGCCACGAATAGCAGGAGTATTGCCATCAACGGCCTCCTGACTCTAGTAGCGCAGGTTGTCGGAAGCACGTTTCTCAATTTTGCGGGTTTTTTGAAGATTTCCCTGGTCGTCGAAAAGAAACTCATAGGGCCCGAACCAGTCATCACCCTTCACATTGGCCTCTACTTCATAATTTATTGCGACCCCGTCAAATTCTCCTTTCTGAATGGCGGCCAACACCTTGGCGGCCTGAGCAGACGAATACTGTTTTTGAAAACGGTCAATGTGGTGGCGCTTAAATTTTCCTTCGAAATATCGCTGTATTGCAGTAGCGGTATGGCTTTCAACTGCCTCCATTTCCAGCAGCTCCTCAATATCGATTAACTCTCCTGCGCTGGTGAATTCAATACTGAGGTGCCGCCCCTGCCACCACAACTTGATTTCATAAAAGACGGTATCGCCATTGTGCTCAAAATAGTAACGGATGCGCTCGCCCTCCTCCAGAAATACCTTGGCCAGTTCCAAAGCCGGCGCTGGCATGGCACTTTTGCGAATAGACTTTTCATATTCGCGCTTTAGCTCCTGGCCTGCCACTGCAGAAGGCAAACACAGCAATAGTAAAGTAATGATGGACCACCAAGGCTTCATACGCAAACTATACACGCAGCCAGGCTATTTTGATTACCAGAAAGATACAAGCCTGTAAACCACCTCCCCCCTATAGAGGTTAGGGAAATATGTCGAAAAAATCAGGAAGTCTCGGATGGGCTGCAGTCTGGACCCTGGCTGCCGGAGGAATGGTGGGCGGCGGCATTTACACTGCCCTGGGGGTGGTAATTGCCGTGTCGGCCCAATGGGCCTGGCTCAGCTTTGTCATCAGTGGCATTCTTGCCATTATAACCTCTTACAGCTACAGTAGCCTGTCAAACCATTTTGAAGAAAGTGGTGGTGCCTTTCGTTTCCTGCGTGAAATCAACAAAAAAGGGGTGGCTGGCAGTCTATCATGGCTGCTGATTCTGGGATATATTCTCACCATAGCGGTGTATGCTTTTGCCTTTGGCCACTACCTCTCCTTTGCCTTCAAAACCGGCGTCTGGGTTACGCGTATTGCCGCCATTGGCATAGTGGCCGGCCTGGTCGGTCTTAACCTGATGGGGGTAACCAAAACCAAGAAAGTGGAAATTGTGATTGTAGTGGCCAACTTACTGGCGCTGATCGGCCTGGCGGTATTAGGATTAATGCGCTGGGATACGGTGGAACTAACGGCCGGCATTGAACCGCGGGCCTGGTGGAGTGCTCCTATCGGAGCGGCTAGCATTTTTGTAGCCTACGAGGGTTTTCAGTTGCTGACCTATGAGTATGACGAGATAAAAAATCCCACCAAAATTTTGAAGCCCGTGCTGGTGAGCGCCACCGTATTTGTGGTACTGGTTTATTCCCTTACTGCCATTGGCGCCACTATGCTGGCGGGAGCAGCGGCCTTGATTGACCAAAAGCAAATTGCTCTGGCGGTAGCGGCCCGTGAAGCCATGGGAGCAACCGGACTGTGGATAATGACGGTAGCGGCAGTATTTGCTACTGCTGCCGCTATCAACTCCACCCTTTTCTCTACGGCCAAACTTTCCAAAAGGGTGGCCGATGACGGGGAATTACCCGCATTCTTCGATCAAACCAACAGCAATGACGTGCCCGCCCGCTCCGTAATTTTTATCGGCTGCATCGCGGCATTATTGGCAGTTATTGGTAGTTTATCCACCCTGGTAGAGGCAGCCAGCATCGTATTTCTCTTCACTTTTGGGGCAGTAAATGTAATCGCCGCGCGCTATGTGGATAAAAGCAAGCGTTGGCTGCCTGTTACAGCGGTATGCCTGGCCACCCTGATAGGTTTAGTTTTGATTAGCCGCCTGGTAGTCATTTCCCCTTTCGCCATAGCTATTTTGGGTTTTTTAAGCATGGTGATCATTTTTGGCCGCCCTGCCATCCTGGACAAAGTGAATACCGCTGATTCGGAGGATAACAGGGCGGATAAAAATTCAAGAGAGGATGAGGATGAATAGAGTTATTTACATACTGGCTTTGCTGGCGCTGGTGGCCTGCGAGCGTCCCCATAACTCCAAACCGGTTCGCCTGCGGATGCTCAATGCCATGCCCGGTGAGGAAGCGCTGAGCATTGTTATAAAGGGACCGGAGCAGGAAGTACAGCGGCAATTGCTCTATAAGCAGTCAACCCCTTATTTATCCCTGCCAAAGGGCGAATACGAAATAAGGGTAAAGCTTGGTAAGCGGGAGTTACTTAAGGGAAAACGCGGACTGGCCAGCGGAGAGGCCTACACCCTTATTTTACAAGGCTATCCGCAGTTGTCACAACAGGTTAACCAACAAACCTTCGCAGGGAAGCTTCACTGGATCTTTGGCGGGGCTGAAGCGTCGAGCCCCAATGGCTACCTGCCGGGCATGAAGCTGCTGCGCGATGAGCTCAATGCAGAAAAAAAGCAGAGTAAGTTAAGGGTGGTTAATGCCTTCGCCGGGGCCGGGAGCTTCAGTATTACCGCCTATCCCAGGCAAAAGAAACTGGCCAAAAAGTTGGTCTATCCCATGCGTGGCTCGATCGCCAAACTAAAACCAGGTGATTATCGCCTGGCGGTAGCCTTAGAGGGGATGCCCCAGGCCTTGCTGGATACAAACATAAGAGTGGAAAGCTGTACTATTTACAGCCTGGTGCTTAGTGGGGATCTCCATAAGCACCATCTCAGCTTAATTCAAATTAGTAACCCAGCCACTTCCTGCCCATAACAAAACTTCAAGCGATTAACTTCCGGCCAGCACCCTGAAACTCCTGTGAGCCGAATTACCCTGGCTGTCCTCAATATGCAGGCGATAGCTGCCTGCCGCCAAATGCATGGCTTGCTGGTGAAAGGTTTGAGTGCTACCGATATATTCCCCATTCAGGTGCCAATACACTGTTTCATCGGGTGATTGATGGGCCACCTCCATAATGATACTTCCCCTGTCGCCTCCAATTTCGCGCGGAAGAAAAATCTCACCGCCGGACTGTGGGTAAATTACCTCCAGCATAGGCCGGTCTTCCTCGCCACAGCCCGGTCGCCAGGACGGCACCCCACGATAATCGGCATGCTGGCGGGAATAATACCAGGCCTGCACCGCTGGCAGCACAAAGGAAGCTGCCGCCGTCATTTCCGACTCCATGGCGCAGGCACGACTCACCCTATAACCCTCAGCATCCACAAAAATTTTACGGTGGTAAGTACAAATTCCACCCGATTGCGATGCAAGCGGAAGCATTTTCAATTCGGTAGCAGGGCAAATTGCCGAAGCGATCAAACCCGAGCGCTGGCAAATTTTTAGTTCAATCATGTCATTCAAAGGCTGGGTAAACCAGCGTTCAGAGGACAACTGCTTCATCATGTCAAAGAGCAAGGGCCCCGCCGCTTCGGCACCGATCAGGCCCGGCCGCCCTTCGCCATCGGCATTACCCACCCACACCACACAGGTATAACGCGGGGTGATGCCCACTGCCCAGGCATCGCGAAAGCCAAAGCTGGTGCCGGTCTTCCAGGCAATATTGCCACCGCCAAACTTCTGCCAGCCCATTTCTGAATCGGGGCGGTTTACGGTGGTGAGGATGTCAAAAGTCTCGTAAATGGCAGCCTTACCAATGGGCGGTGATGGGAATTCAGTGGCCGTTTCAGCAAAGTGCAGATCGGCCATAGCCGGATTCATAACTGAACCGCTCACGTTGTACGAGTTTAAACTTGCCGCCAGCCGGTAATAGGCCCGGCCTAGTTCCCAGGGGGTAACTTCAGCGCCCCCCAGGATAAGGGAAAGCCCGTAGTGATCGGCCACCCTATTCATATGCCCAAAACCCAGCTGATGCAGGCGCTTGAGAAAGCGCTCGGGAGAGTATTCGCGCAATAACAGCACCGCCGGAATATTAAGTGAGCGTGACAAAGCTTCACCAGCCGGTACCGCTCCGTCATAGCTCTGCTCAAAATTCTCCGGCTTAAAGCCACCAAGGAAAACCGGGACATCCTTTAGCAGTGCCTGTGGCAGCAGTTCCCCTGAATCGAACATGGAAGCATAGAGAAAGGGCTTTAAAATACTCCCGGGGCTGCGGGGCGTCTGCAACATATCGTTGTAACCCTCATCTACCTCATCGCGATAGGAGGCATTGCCGATATAGGCCCGCACACTGCCATCACTGTTGTCGATCAACAAAAGGGCGCCATTCTTAATGTGATTGGCAGCCAGGCGCTGCATATGCCGGTTGAGGCTTTTTTTGGCCGCCTCCTGCCAGTGGGGATCGAGGGTAGTTTGTGTCCGACTACCGCTTTGGTACAGATGAATATTATTGGTGAGGTGGGAGGCCAGGTCGGGCAGCGGATGGGGATGGGCCGGGATTTCCTCCAGCAAGGCCAGGCGATAGCTCGGCTCATCCAGAACACCGTGGTCGTATAATTTCTGCAGTAGCTCCTCGCGTTTTCTGGCCAGTGCGCTACGGTTACGCCCGGGGTGAATCATCCCCGGTGCATTGGGCAGTACCGCCAGGGTAGCACATTCGGCCCAACTGAGTTCATGTGGACTGCGGTTGAAATAACGCCATGCGGCCGCCTCGTAACCCACTACATTACCGCCAAAGGGGGCATGAGCGGCATAAAGCGCCAGGATCTCGTCCTTGTTATAGCTCAATTCGATACGGGTGGCGAGGATAATTTCCTTCAGCTTTTCCCACACCGTGCGGGGTGGATTGCTTTTACTGAGACGCACTAATTGCATGGTAATAGTGCTGCCGCCGCTTATCACTTCGCCGTGTTTGAGGTTAAGCCACGCGGCCCGCAAAAGGGAAACCGGGTTAAAGCCCGGGTGCCAATGGAAGTAACGATCTTCCTTGTGAATAAGGGCCACTTGCATTTTTTCAGGCAAGGAATCCTGGGGAGGAAAGCGCCACTGCTCATCCCGGGCAATACGGGCACCCATAAGTTCGCCATGCCGGTCGAGCACCACGGTGGAATAGGAAGAATTGAAAAGCGGATCGGGCAGGGAAAACCAGTACCATGCTCCCAGCAAGGCGGTCAGCGTTATTAGCGTTATGTTCCTGGGTAAACGTCTCATATATAACGCTATCTAATTTCCAAGCATCCATAATCAGGCGAGCTCAGGAACTCAGCAATAACTGATTTATGTTGAAGGATATATTCCCGAAGCTGATTAGTTATCCTATTGCCGAATTTTAACCAGATGATTTTAGGGGGAAAGCCTTTCACAACCTGAAGGTCATAGAAATCAGCGTCAAATGTCACGATCGTACAATCCTGACGCTTAGCATACTGCCAGATTTTAAAATCGGTAGAATTGTAAAGATGTTCAAATTTTACATGAGTAATATTGAACGGGACTTTATCACCTAACTCTTCAACCAGCCGATAAGATATATTTTGATCCAGTAAAAGCGTCACTAGGCCACCGAAATATTATGCTCACGAGCAGCTGCAAATGCCAAACAGGCCAAAATATCTTGGTGGGTAAGCTCAGGGAAATCCTGAAGAATCTCCTCATGGCTCATCCCTTGTGAAAGCCAGGACAAAACATCATACACCGAAATGCGCGTATCCCTAACGCAAGGTCTACCAAAGCGCTTATTGGGGTCAATCCTTATTATTTCCTTAAAGTCTTTCATTTCACTAAAAATAGTCAATCCATCGTATTCATGTTCTATGGATTTTGATCGCTACCAGGCACTACTTCTACCCAGCGACCCGGCACCCGTGCTATCACCTGCTCGTTATACATATCGTAGGCTTCTACCGATGGCAGGTAAAAACGGCCGGCGTAAGTCGCATTCAGGCGCACTTTAAAGGTGGCGGAGGTAGCTTTGGGTTCATAGCGGTGATGCAGGTCGAAATAGGTGTAAACCCGGTCATCCCTCACATCGCGGTAGTCGTAGCTGCTTTCGCCTTCCTCTTCCACCTCCAGCAAGCGGGTGTTGATGATTTCCCATCCCGTAGGCATCAATTGGGTGAGGGCCATATTTTCATAGGCATCGGCCAGATTGCCCCGGGTAACGGTTACCTCGGCCACAAAATCCTGACCCTGCTTAATCCGGCCAATGTCAATGGGGTTACCACCCGGGTAGGTGTAGCGCACCGAGATCTGTAGGTTCTGGGCTTTAGCTGGCAGATTGTAATCGATAGGAATCCCGCTACGAGTCATCACAAAGTTTACCGGCACCGCCGCATTGTTGGCAATCATCACCGACTGTTGCTGATCGGCATTGCTTTGCATGCGGTGAACGTCGTAGGTGAAATCCTCGCGATAGTGGTAGTTGTCATCACCACCCACAAAGCTCCAGCGCATCTGACTGTCTTTGGTATTGGAAGCAAAAGTGCTGATCAGCGCCTTGAGGGCAAAGGCCAGGTCATGGGTGGTGTACCAGGTATTTTTATTCACCATTTTGGCCACCTCACGCCCCTTGGCCAGGGCTTCGCTGTCTTTACCCAGGTCTTTCAACACCATCAGTTCAATAGCCTCGTTGCGCAATTTACCGCCGTAGTACCAATAGTTGTTGTAAAGAGGACCGGCTTCCAGCTCCCGTGCCTTGGCCTCCAACTCCAGGGCAGTTTGCTTTTGCCCCGCCAGGGCATAGGAGGCACTGAGGTAATAATAACAGGTCAGCGGCAGGTCGCTGTATTCGCGGTAGCGGTTCATGGCGCCAATCTCCGCTTCGCCGACCAGAGCCAGGGTATAAAGGCGATAAGCCTGATCGAGGTAGGAATAAGTTGGGTAATATGCATGAGGCTTCCAGGAGCGGGCAGTCTTCTTCTGGTAACTTTTCCAGCGGCTCATAACGCCGGCGGGAATATCATAGCCCTTTTCGGTGGCTTCTTTCAAAAAGTGACCGGCATAGCTGGTAACATAATTGTTGACCTGGTTCTTACCCGGCCAATAGCGTACGCCACCGTTGGCCATTTGCCGCTCATGAATATTGTTGATGGCTATGCGTACATTCTGATCGCGTACCAGCTTCATATTGTCGCTCAGCTCCATGAGGTCAGCCAGGTAAAGGGCCGGAAAAGCCCGCGATATTTTCTGCTCGGTACAGCCATGGGGATAGCCGAAGAGGAAGTGCAGACGGTCGTTGAGATTGAGCGGCGGAATGGTAGAGGCCTCCACCTCAAACTGGTTGGTGCCGTCCACACCCAGCGGCTGATAACTGATATTGGTATCGCGACCGGCCTTAAGCATAAAGCTTACAAAGCGCGTTTGGGGCGGGTTAGGAATGCGCACCTTCAGCTCGGTTTGGTCGTAGGCCTTTTCCTTACCAGAAGTCGCTTCCACCCTAACGGTGGCCACGCCACGATCTTCCGGCACTTTCAAGCGAAAATTGACCACCTGCTCCCCTATTTTATCGAAGCTAATCTCCTGGCTATCATCGCCCACAATTTCCACTTTACCTTTTACAGTAAGTTTCAGTTTTACCTTCCTCACCTGCTCCTCCATGGCAAACACGGTTACGGGCAGTTTCAGTTCATCACCCGGACTGAGCATGCGGGGCAGGGTATTGAGTACCATCAATGGTTTGCGCACCTTCACATTCTTCTCGGCATGCCCATAGGCTCTCTTTTCATCGGCGGCCACCACCATTATGCGCACCGAACCCACATAATTAGGTAGCTTGATTTTATGATTTTTCTCCTCTCCTCGTTCCAGCTTAAAGGGCCCGAGGTAGCGCACCATGGGCTTGAAGCGGTTAAGATTGCTGTTCTCCATTTTCCCAAGAGCTTCATCACCGCCAATGGAGAACACTCTTTCCAGGCGTCCACCGAAAGCTCCTAAAACCTCGTTATACATATCCCAGGTTTTTACACCCAGCGCCTCCTTGGCATAAAAGTGATCCCAGGGCTGGGGCGTTTTAAAGGCGGTGAGGTTAAGCAAGCCGTCGTCCACAATGGCCAGGGTGTAGGTCATGGACCGGCCCAAATCCTCCTTAACCTTCACATTTACTTCCGTTTCGGGACGCCATACCTCCCGGCTTTCAATTACCGGCTGTAAGCGGGTGGCCGGGTCGTAAACATCCACCGGCACTACGCCGTAAAGACGCATGGGGCGGTCGTTTTTGGTTTGGGCGTGCGGCTGCAAAAGCGAGGCGCTGATGTACACATTGGGCGCCATCTCTGGCGTGGCCTTCATCCGGAATTCCGCCACCCCGTTTTTAGGCTCAAGCCAGTGCTTCTGTAAAATGCCAGCCCCGTTTTCGATCGACACCAGTACCCGCGTGCCTTCATCGGCAGGAATGCGGGCCACTATTTCCTCATCAATCTCATACTGTTCCTTTTCGGTAAAGAAGTTCAAAAGGGTTACCCCCGCCAGTTCGGGACGCTCACCGCGTTTGCCAGCCGGCCAATCGAAGTAGGCGTAGCTACTGCTGCAATGTCCGCTTTTGGGATCACAAACCCGCACCAGCATCCTTCCCCAGGCCGGGTAGTTTACCTTTAGCTGATAGTTGCCATTGCCATTAAGGGTACTCACCTTCCCTTCACTGATCAGGTGGTTCACCTCGTTGTTGACGTAGCGCGCCAGGTTTTGCCCCTGCCGATTGTACCACCAGTGGTAATCGATGCGGTACACTTTCACCTCCAGGTTCTCGGCACTAACCGGTTTTCCCTGCTGATCGAGGGAGCGGATCTGCAGATTATGATCCCGGTCGGTCTCAAGGAAATAACTGTCTTTTGGTTTGGGCATCTTGATACCCACAAAGCGACTGTAGGGGGCAATCTTGGCTTCAAAAACTTCGGTGCTGAACTCACCACCGCCCTCAAACGCCTTAGCTACAAAGCGGCCCTGCAGCATACCTGGTGCATTTTTGACCTGGTCGATGTTGAGCGTTACGTCTGCCTTGCCATCCGCTCCTACCTGGTCATCAAAAACCTGCTTTTCGCTAGCGGTATAGCTCCGCACCAGGTCGTTAAACTGAAAATCGGAATGCTTGGGAAAGGGATTGGAGGCCTGGGCCACAAAGGCATTGATCTCCACCCTTGAATTGGCGGAGGGAATGCCGGTCAGCCAATCGACCGAGAGATTCGCCTCCGGCTTGCCCTTCGAAAGGTCAAGTACCTGCTTAGGTAATTCAAAGCCGATATCGAGGCGGTTGGGTTTTACCGTTTCCACCCGTACTCTTTCCGTAAAACTACGGTCACCAATGCGCACGCGGGCGGTATAATTGCCCGTAGGTGCCGTTCCGGAAGTGCGGCTGCTAAATGCATAAATACGACTGCTACCCTTGGTTTGCACCTGCCTGTCAACCACCATTCCCCGGCTGTCGACCAGCTCAAAGTGAATGGGGTGTTTTTCCGGCAAGGGATTGGCCTGGTCCTCAAGAATGAAACTGAGAAAAATGGTATCACCCGGACGCCATACACCGCGCTCACCGTAGATAAATCCCTTTATACCTTCGCTTACCGGCATACCTGATACGTCAAATTCACTGACGGAAAGCGACAGACCTTCCTGCAACTTCATGAAGGTTTTATGACCCTTATGCGCCGCCACTGCAAAATAAGGGCGGCCTTTTAGGGTGGTGCGGGCCCAGCCTTTTTTGTCGGTTGAAACCTTCTGCAGCTCCATCCCCTGGTAGTTGTAAATCCGGATATCAGCGCCACCCACCGGCTTGTTGTTGGTGAGGTGATTCACGGTAAAGTCGAGCTGCTTGTCTTCGGTTCGTTTTACAATCATACCGAGATCGGTAGCCAACAGGTTGCGGGTTACAAAGCGATCGTTGTGGTAGTAGGAAATATGACAGGGATTATCGCGCTCATCCCAGCGGTAACCACGGGGGTAGCGGAAATAATAATCATCACGATTGTAGGCGCCACGGTCAGACTGATCGTAGTAGTAATAATCGTCGTAGTACCAATACTCATCGTCATCTTCCTGCTCAAGTTCCACATCATCATTGCACTGGTACAGGCTGTAATCCTTATTGAAACTGAAATACACGCGGTAGATGCCGCCGGGCTCCGGCTTCATCAACTCAGAGAGATCGAGCGAGTAATTATTCCAGTCCTTTAAACTCCCCTTCGATTTGAGCTCGATGGTTTTTTCGGCCACCACCTTGCCCACGCGGTACAGTTCCGAGCTGCCGTTGTAATCGTTGGTTTGCAAAAACTGCATCACATTCTTTTCGGGGATGCGCACCACCTTCACATCCACTGCACTAAGGCTGATCGCCTTAAAGGGCAGCAGGAGCTTTTCGCTAAGGGGAATAATATTACCATCGCCTATCACCTGTACCTGCGGCTTTTCATTCACAAAGCGCAGGTCGATGCTTTGCTCCTCCATAAACTTAAAACCACGAATATTTTTAATCCCGGGAAAGATCTTGAGGCTGCGGGTACCATAGAGATTTTCGGAGGGGTAAACAAGGATGCTGGTGTTTTCAATTTCGAGGCGCAGCTTGTCGGCATTTTCGAGGGTGATCAACCCATTGAGGTTTTGCCCCGGCTTAATGGGATCGGAAAAGTTGAGGCGAATATGCTGGCTGGGATACTGGACAACGCTATGACCCAAAAATTTAAAGTTGTTGAGCGAAGGCAGGTCCACCTTCCGGTCTTTGAGATTATCGGTGCCGGGCTCATCGGTATTCACCTTCAGTGTGATCACCTGTTCTTCCTCGCGACGCTGCAGGCTATCGACCTCAAAAATAAACTGCCGGGGCTGGCTGCCGCTGCGCCATTTCAGGCGTTTTGCCTTGCCAGCTATCTCGGCGCTGACCAAGCGTTTGATATCAGCCAGGTTTTCCTCATCGGCCGCCAAAAGTGAACCCTCCAGGCGGTACCACTTCATTTGGTTTTCGGGGGTAGCCAAAAGTTGGACGTCGCCCCACTGGTAATCGGCGCGCAACACCTGGAAGCCAAACTCGAAAGTGGCAAGAGAGTCCGGTACTTCCAGCAATTTACTGAGAGCGAGACTCCCCTTGTACACCTGCCCGGGCTTGAGATCTTCGGCGGGAATAAATTGCAGACTGTTCTGTCCCGAACGCAGGAGCTGACCTTCAATTTCCGGTTCAAACTCCAGCAGGTCGTCATCGAGCCTGGCAGCAAGAGTGGCACTATCGCCAAGGGAGGTGGCAAAGTGAATTTCCACCTGCGATTTTTTGGAGATCACCCCAGAGGTAAAGGAGCTGATATACTCCGAAAAGTTGGGGTTGTAAGCGGGGATTTTAGGTTGCTTGTCTTTACAGCCTGCCAGCAACAGCAGGGA
>CAZUCA010000028.1:0-40016 GCA_964619125.1 uncultured Owenweeksia sp.
GAACCTGGATCTAAAGTTTAGGAAACTTCTATTCTATCCATTGAACTACGGGGCCAATTTAAGTCAGACTTTACAAGTGGTTCTCCAGTCAACCTAACCAACACAATTACAAATAAAAGAACTCAGGGGGATTAGCCTCCTGGATGCCAGTTATCGTGCTACGATATACCTGGATCTAAAGTTTAGTCCCGCAGCCTTGCGGGATATTCTATCCCCGTTCGACCGCTGAACCCGTTCATCCGGGCGGGCATTGAACTCCGGGGCCGCCAAAGGGCTGCAAATTTATAAAAATGCCCTTTCCGACTAGCCTCCAAGGTAGTTTTTCCTTACCGCTCCAACTTCGCCACGCCCACTTTAAATTTAGATGGCGAAAGCAAACACTTTGTTTTAGATTTGAAGCCCATGCCACAACTGATCTCTCTGGGTGATTTCCAGGATATTTACATTCGCTTACTACAACGGGGAAACCTCGGTTTTCTTGGGAAAGTATTGGTGAAGGACAGCCAGCGCACCCGGCAAACCTTCGATCACCAGTACGAAATCTCGATCTGGAATATGATCCCGGCGCTACGGCATAGGCTCAATGAGAAAGTGAGCGGGCAGCAGGACATCCCTTATGAACAGCATGTAATTGATCAGTTTTTGTCAGCCAGCAAAGAACTTAAGCTATTAAGCATCGGCTGTGGCAGCGCCAGCCATGAGCTGTATTTTGCCCAGCAGGGTCCCTTTTCCCTCGTGCACGGCATTGACCTTGCCCCTCAATTGATCTCCTTGGCCCGCAAGCAGGCTAACGAAAGAGGTCTTACTAATTGCCGCTTTGAAGTAAAGGATTTCTTTAAAGAGAGTTTCAGCGAACAGTATGATGTGGTACTCTTTCATCAAAGCCTCCATCACTTTGCAGACTTCGACTTTATCCTGGGCCGCTTTGTCCCCCAGGTGCTGGCACCCCAGGGGATATTGGTCCTCAATGAATATGGAGGGCCAACCCGTTTTCAATGGCCGCGCCACCAGTTAAGGGCTGCCACCGCCTGTCTGAAGGAGCTCCCAACGTCCCATCGCCAGATTTTTAAAACTTCGCTGATCAAAAATAAGGTATACCGCCCCGGCTGGTGGCGCATGAAGCTCAGTGACCCCAGTGAATCGCTAAACAGTGAGGCCCTGCGCCCTAAGCTGGCACAGTACTTTGAAAGCCTGGAAGAAAAACCACTGGGCGGAAATTTACTCCACCTGGTACTAAAGGATATTGCCCATAATTTTTGTGACGCCAGCCAGCAATCACAGGAATTGCTGGAAGATTTGTTTAAAAAGGAAGACAGGTACCTCAAAAAGCACCCCTCTGATTTTTTCTATGGCGTGTACCGCCCCAGGGCTAACGCACGCTAGAACCGTTTTCAAGATCGCCATCGGCTTTGCTAAAGACCAGCTTACCGGCTTCGTCTTCAGCCATCAGGATCATGCCTTTGGATTCAACCCCCCTTATTTTACGGGGCGCCAGGTTGGCCAGTACCAATACTTTTTGACCAATCACTTTCTCGGGCTCAAAGTGCCCGGCAATGCCCGAAACCACGGTACGCTTCTCCACCCCGATGTCCACCAGCAGTTTCAACAGCTTATCGGTTTTAGGAACGCGCTCGGCTTCGAGAATAGTACCGGTGCGGATGTCCATTTTCATAAAGTCGTCAAAAGTGGCTTCTGCCTTCAGGGGCTGCAGCTTGCTTTTGTCCTCCTCCCCACTACGGGTGGCATCCAACTTGGCCAGCTGGCCTTCGATGGCCTCGTCATCCACCTTCTCAAAAAGCAGGCCCGCCTTTTGAACCCTGGACCCGGCCAGGATAAACTCCCGCTTAGCACAATCCTGCCAGCTCATAAGCTCGAGGCCCAGAAATCCTCTCAGCTTTTGGCTGGTAAAGGGCATAAAAGGTTCGCCCAGTTGTGAAAGCTGAGCCACCACCTGCAGGGCGGTATGTAAAATGGTTTTGGTACGCTCCGGATCGGTTTTCACCAACTTCCAGGGCTCCTGCTCGGCCAGGTATTTATTGCCGGTACGGGCCAGCGCCATATAGTGCTGCAGGGCCTCGCGAAAGCGATAGCGCTCCAATGACTCAGCGATGCGGTCCGGGCTATCGGCCACCGTTTTAAGTACGGCCTCATCCTCAGCGGAAAGCTGAGAGGCAACAGGCACTTCGCCTTCGTAATACTTTTGCATCAACACCAGCACCCGGTTTACGAAGTTGCCAAAAATGGCCACCAGTTCGCTGTTATTGCGTGCCTGGAAATCCTTCCAGGTAAAGTCGTTATCCTTGGTTTCAGGTGCCGCCGCGCACAGCACATAGCGCAGTACATCCTGCCTGCCTTCAAATTCGCGCAGGTATTCATGCAGCCACACCGCCCAGTTACGGCTGGTACTGATCTTTTTACCTTCCAGGTTCAGGAATTCATTGGCAGGAACCTGATCAGGCAGTACAAACTCGCCATGCTCCATTAGCATCGCCGGGAAAATTATACAGTGGAAGACGATATTGTCCTTCCCAATGAAGTGCACCAGTTTGGTACCCTCATCCTGCCAGTATTTTTTCCATTGATCGCCCAGCAACTCCTTGGTGGCAGAGATGTAACCGATAGGAGCGTCAAACCACACATAAAGCACTTTGCCTTCGGCATCTTTGAGGGGAACTTTTATGCCCCAGTCAAGATCACGGGTCATCGAACGGGCCTGCAGGCCTTCCGCTTCGTTGAGCCAGCTCATGCACTGTCCGTACACATTGGGCTTCCAATCGCTATGGCTTTGTACGTAATCCTTGATCTTACCGCTGAGGTGATCAAGCGGCAAAAACCAGTGTTTGGTTTCCCTTAAAACCGGTTTAGCACCGCTCAGACGGGAGCGGGGATCCTTTAATTCAGTCGGACTAAGGGAGGTACCACAGTTTTCACACTGATCGCCATAGGCATTTTCAAAGCCGCAGTTGGGACAGGTACCTTCAATGTAGCGATCCGCCAGGAACTGCTCCGCTTCGGGATCATAATACTGCTCCGTTGTTTTTTCCTCAAAACAGCCCTTTTCATAGAGTTTCAGGAAGAAGTCAGAAGCAGTTTGGTGGTGAATGGGTTTAGAGGTACGCGAGTAAATGTCGAAGCTGATCCCAAACTCCTGAAAAGCATCACTCATTATGCCGTGATACTTATCCACAATTTCCTGCGGGCTCACCCCTTCGGCCTTGGCTTTCATAATGATGGCCACACCGTGCTCATCGCTGCCGCAGATAAACTTCACATCCTTCCCGCTCTGACGCAGATAGCGCACGTAAATGTCGGAAGGGAGGTAGCAACCGGCCAGGTGGCCAATATGTACCGGACCATTGGCATAAGGCAATGCGGCGGTTACCGTGTAACGTTTGGGATCTGACATGCTCATTTAATGCGTTTAGAGCGGCAAAAGTAGAAAATAGATAAGAGCCAGAGACGCAACAATGGTAGAGCTTGGCTTGGCAGCAGCCATATTTATACCCTTTCTTTGCAAAGCTTTAAAGCCAAGGGGCAACCAATAGGGCTGACATTTAGTTAAAACTCAAAATAAAAAGCATGGAGCTGTACTCCCAAATTAAGGGTGAAGGTGAGGCCCTGATCATTATGCATGGCGTATTTGGCATGGGCGACAACTGGCAAACCCTGGGTCGCAAATGGTCCAAAAACTATGAGGTTCACCTGCTGGATATGCGCAATCACGGACGTAGTCCCCACAGCGATGAATTCAGCTACGAGGTAATGAGCGACGACCTGGAGGAGTACCTGGACAAGCACAAGATTGAGCAGGCCTACATCCTAGGTCACAGCATGGGTGGCAAGGTAGGAATGCTCTTCGCCACCCTTAATCCCGAGCGTACCCGCAAGCTTATTGTGGGCGATATTGCCCCCCGCGCTTATGAACCGCATCACGGTCAGATACTCGATGCCCTGCAAAGTCTCGATTTGGAGAATATTGAATCGCGCGGCGAAGCCGAAGAGCAGTTTGCCATAAGCGAAGCTGGTACGCGGCAGTTTCTATTAAAAAGTCTGCACTGGACTGATGACAAAAAACTGGCCTGGCGCTTTAATGTGGAGGTGATAGCCCGGGAAATAGAACGAGTGACGGACAGCTTGCCTGCCCAGGCTATTTACCATGGCCCCACTCTGTTTATCAGGGGCGGCAAAAGCAATTACATCGAAGATGATGATCTCAACGACATCCATGGCCACTTTCCGGAGGCCCGCCTGGAAACCATTGCCGATGCCGGCCACTGGCTACATGCTGAAAAACCTCAGGAGTTTGATAAAATTGTAAGGGACTTTCTGGAAGAGTAATCAGAGAATTTTCTCCTCGAGCCGGATACTTTCGCCGAAAAACAACTTGGTGGTACGTTCGAAATTTTCAGTTTTTTCAGATACAAAAAAGTGATCCTCGCCGGTATGTTGATCGCTGAGCAATCCCAGCTTAGCCAGCTCCATTTTCAGATGGTGAGCCACCAGTTCGGGTGAATCCACTACTTCGGTACGACCCTCAAAAAAGCGTTCGATCTCACGCTGTAACAAGGGAAAGTGCGTGCAGCCCAGGATAAGGGTGTTTACATCGGCAAATTTCTTATTGCGCAGGTATGCTTCGATGGCCGCCATGCTGAGCGGGCTGTTGAGAAATCCTTCTTCCACTACCCCTACCAGTAAAGGGGTGGCTGCAGCCACCACTCTTAATTTGGGATTGAGGCGCCGCAGCTTTTTGCGGTAGATGCCGGATTGGGTAGTGGCACGGGTGGCGATAATGCCCACTTTGTTATTGATGTTTCGCCCCACGTGGTTTACCACCGGATCGATAACATTGAGAATAGGAAGATCGGGAAATTGGGCACGCAGGCTGTCGAAGGCCAGGGCAGAAGCGGTATTACAGGCAATCACAATCGCCTTGCAATCCTGCTCCACTAAAAATCGGGCAATCTCTTCTGAATAAAAGCGAATAGTATCCTCGCTCTTATCGCCATAGGGCAGGTGCCGGGTATCACCGAAATAGATTAAACGTTCATGGGGCAGAAACTTGCGGATGGCCGCAGCCACCGTAAGTCCGCCTACTCCTGAATCAAAAATTCCTATTGGTCTGTTCAAAGTTGAGGGCATAAAAAATCCCGGCAAAATTGCTCTGCCGGGATGTAAAAATAAATTTTTCTGAAAGTCTTACTGGATACCCAGCTCTTTCTTTACTAACGGAAGAATGTCAATACCGCCGTCAACATACACCAGCACCGCCTTGCTCTGTGAGCTGTCCATAATGTAGGTAAAGCCATTGGCTTTAGCCACTTTCTGTACGGCATTGGTTGCCTTTTCAATAATCGGCGAAAGCAGTTCCACCTGTTTGTTTTGCAGGTCCTCCTGGGCTTTCATGCTGTATTCCTGGATACGGTTTTGCAGCTCCTGAATTTCCTTTGATTTGGTGTCACGGGAAAGTTTGGTCATCATTTCCACATTTTCCTGAAATGACTGCACTTTCTTCTGGAACTCTGCTTCCATTTCCGCCAGATCCTTTTCGAGCTGCTTGCCGTAGGTTTCCAGCTGGCTTTGGGCGGCCTTGGTTTCAGGCATCATTTGCAGTAATTGGTCGGCATTGATATGACCGATTTTTTGGGCAGGTGCCTCCTGGGCAAATGCGTTAAATCCAAAAATCAATCCGGCGATCAGCGCAAGGGCTGTTAATTGCTTTTTCATTCTTAAGGGTTTCTTCTTTTAGTTATTTAATATCCAAGTTCTTCAAGTACATCTTCGCTGATGTCGGTCCTTTCATTGAGGTAAAGGGTCAGCAAGTTACTGCCTTTATCAAAAACCACGTCAAGCTTCCTTTGCCGTGCCACATCTTGCACCGCATTATAAATCTGATCCTGTATCGGCCGGACCAATTCCTGACGTTTTTTAAAGACCTCGCCCTCAGGACCGAAGTACTTGCGCTGTAAGGCGCGTGCCTCCTTCTCCAGGGCATCAATTTCAGCCAGCTTCTCCTTCTGCATCTCTTCAGTAAGCAATACCTTTTCAGCCTTATAGGCCTCGCGAAGGTTTGCCGCTTCATCCATCTTGGCCTGCACCTCTGCCTGCCAGTTGGTAGACAGCTGGTTGAGCTGCTTCTGAGCCTGCCCGTACTCGGGGATTTGCGTCAGAATATATTCAGTATCCACTATCGCAAATCGCTGTGCGGACAGCTGAAAACCAAAAACCAGACCAAAAAGAATTAGAAAGAGCTTCTTCATAAAGCGGGCGAAAATAAAAAATTAAAATTGCTGACCAATAATGAAGTGCGTGTTGATACCGGCTGGTTCTCCGGGCTGGCCCGGGTAATCATCAAAACCATAGCCAATATCAAAGCCGAGCAACCCGAACATGGGCATAAACACCCTGATTCCTCCCCCGGCTGAGCGCTTCAGGTTAAAAGGTTGAAACGATTGAAAATCGCTATAGGTATTGCCACCTTCCATAAATCCTAGTACAAAAATCTGGGCACTGGGATTTTCGGTGATCAGATACCGTAGCTCCAGGGTGAATTTATTGTAGATAGAACCGCCGAGGCCCCTTGAACCGCCAGGCACCAGTGAATTGTCAGGATAGCCCCTGAGGCCGATAATTTCACGGCCGTCGAGCACAAAGTTTTGCAGACCGCTACCACCTACGAAGAAACGCTCAAAAGGCGGCAGCCCAACCTTACTGTTGTAATAGCCGAGGAAACCAAATTCAAAGGCACTCTTAATCACCGTCTTTTTGAAAATCTCCGTAAACCAGCTGCTGTTTACCTTCCATTTGTAATACTCAAGGCGTTTGTATATCTCCTGATCGGTACCATTTTCATAGTCTACCTCATTGTAGGGCGACCAGGGCAGGTAAGACCAGGGTGGCGTAGCCTCCAGGGTGATATTAAACAAGCTACCCTTGCGGGGGTAAATAGGGTAATCGGTGCTATTACGTCCCAGAGTGGTGCGCAGGGCAATATTGTTAATGCTGCCATTGGCCAGGTCTATCCCCGGAAAGCGGTCATAGTTAATCAGGTCGTAGCGCTGAATATCCATACCGTTGTAGAGCGTAAAATAGTCATCGGGCCACTTCAGGCGCTGCCCCAAACCAAGGGTAACCCCGGTAATTTTAAGAGCCGCATAGCGATCATCGTTTTTGGGATATCCTGAAATGTTCTGAATGTTGTGGTAAAGCGAAACGGTAAGTGAGTTCGGCTTTTTACCTCCCAGCCAGGGCTCGGTAAAGGAGGCGCTATACGATTGGTAGAAGGTACCGTTACTCTGGGCACGCAGGCTAATGGTTTGACCATCACCGGCAGGCAGGGGTTTCCAGGCATCGCCGTTAAAGATATTGCGGGCCGAGAAGTTGTTGAAGTTCAGCCCCAGGGTACCTACTATGCGGTTGTTTCCCCAGCCTCCCTGAAGTTCGAGTTGACTGGTACTTCGCTCCACCACCTGGTATTCAATATCCACCGTACCGGTTTCGGCATTGGGCACCGGATTCACACCCAGTTCGGTGGGCTCAAAGAAACCGAGTTGCTGCAGTTCACGCATACTGCGCTGGATATCACTGCGGCGAAACAGCTCACCCGGACGGGTCCTGAGTTCACGCATTATCACCCGGTCATTGGTACGGTCGTTACCCACTACCGTCACTTTGCTGATGGTAGCCTGACGGCCTTCCCGGATGCGCATCTCAAGGTCAATACTGTCGTTTTCCACCAGTACTTCTACCGGGTTGAGGTTAAAGAAGAGATAACCATTGTCCAGGTACAGCGAACTTACGTCACCGCCTTGTGGGTCGAGGAAGAGGCGCTCCTGTAAGTAGGCAGCGTCGTACACATCACCCTTTTCGATCCCCAGAATCTTATCGAGGGTTTCGTTGCTGTACTTGGAGTTACCCAGCCAGGTAATGTCGCGGAAATAATACTTATCGCCTTCTTCAACATAAATGTCGATAGCGATACGGTCTTCCTCGGTTTTATAAATGGAGTCTTTCACAATGCGGGCATCACGATAGCCCTTGCTGTTGTATAGCTCAATAACCAGCTTCTTGTCGGCTTCAAACTGCTCACGCACAAATTTGGAGCGCTTAAAAATGTTGAAGAGACTTTTTTCCTTGGTTTCATCCATGGCACCGCGGAGTTTACCATCGGTTAAGCCTTCCTTGTTGCCAAAAAAGTCAAAGAAGTGGTCCTTCTCAACCCGCTGCACGGTATTACCGTAAAAGTTAATCTCGCTGATCTTTACCTTTTCCCCTTTGTTTACGTTGATATCGAGGATCACCGAATTGCTCTTGGTGGTGTCAGGCTTCTTTACCACGTTTACCTCTACATTGAGGTAACCCTTGTCAATAAAGTAATTGCGTACCGTGTTTTCGGTATTTATTATCAGGTTTTCGGTTACAATAGCGCCGGCAGTGAGGTTAAGGTCTTCGCGCAGTGAATTGCGGGTTGACTTCTTCAGGCCCCGGATACCATATTTACTAAGCTTGGGAAGCTCAGTGAGGTGAATTTCAAGGAAGGCGATATTGCCTTTAATCTCACTGATATGGATACTAATGTCATCAAAAAGCTTTTGCTTCCACAGGGTTTGAATAGCCCGAGTTGTTTCATCGCCGGGCAGCATAATCTTATCGCCCACGGTGAGGCCGCTGATCAGTACAATTACCTGATGATCGAGGTTGTCGGCCCCGATAACCTTTATACCACCTATTTCGTATTCCCTGGCGTTGAGCGCTGAAAGCTCTTCCAAACTTTTCTGCGTGCTAATCTGGCCATAGACTGGGAGGAGAGAGACAAGGCCAAACAGGACCCCGGTAAATAATTTTCGCATTAAACTCACGACTTTAGTTGTTCGCTGATTTTTCCGAAACGTCTTTCGCGTTGCTGGTAACTGTAAAGCGCCTGGTAAAAGTCTTCCTTACCAAATTCGGGCCACAGCTTTTCCGTAAAATAGAGTTCGGCATAAGCGATCTGCCAGAGCAGAAAATTGCTGATACGCCACTCCCCGCTGGTACGGATTAGTAAATCAGGATTGGGCAGGTTGCCCGTGTATAAATGTTTTTGAAATAGTTCTTCGGTAATTTCATCCGGCTTAAGTTCACCTCCGGCCACTTTGGCAGCCAGGGTTCTGGTGGTTTCCAGAATTTCATCCTTGGAGCCATAACTCAGAGCCAGGGTCAATACCATGCGGCTGTTATGCCCGGTTTTGCGGATAACCTCGGTAAGTTCCAGCTGACACTTGTCGGGTAAACTACCCAGGTCACCAATGGCATTAAGGCTGATCTCGTTTTTGGTGAGGGTTTTCAGCTCTTTTTTGAGGCTGCTCACCAAAAGGCTCATCAGGGCGTTCACCTCCTTGCGCGGGCGATTCCAGTTTTCACTGGAAAAGGCATACACGGTAAGATAGCGTACACCCACTTCAGCCGCTGCGGTGGCAATATTGCGCAAGGCATCAACACCATTTTCATGGCCCAATGCTCTCACATAGCCTTTTTTCTTAGCCCATCGCCCGTTGCCATCCATAATAATGGCGACATGCTCTGGCAGGCGTTCAGATATTAATTCGTCCTTAAAGTTCATCAGCGTACAAAACTCGCACATTTTTCATACAACTCTTCAAACTTAAACTGAAGAGTAAGACCGGTAAAAATATACCAGTCGTCATTGCGGGGATTACCCCGCAAGATATCTTCTTTGGGCGAACCGGAAAGGCTACGATCGCTAAGTGCCGCTGCCACAGGCCCACGTTCGCTTAGCAGTGTATTGGGATCGGCATAATATCCACTCACATCGTCGAGATAATCGGTGGAAGTGCTTCTGAAAGTACTTTCTATACCAATACTGGTGAAATCACCCAAAGCCCATTTATAGCCCATACCAAACATAAAAAAGCTTGCCGCGTCCTGATAAAAAGCAGCGGGATTAGCTGAGGTTTGCTGGCCCTCGGTACCCAGCGGCCGTAGTTCGTAGCGCTGGCCCTGGTATTCGGTTATCGGGTTATAGGTAAATATGCCGAATCCCCCCACCAGGTATGGAGTGTGCCAATGTTTGGTACCGGCTTCAAATGGCAGGAAATTAAATTCCGCACTCAAGCCCAGTTCCCAGATCTCAGATTCAAAATCGAGATTGCGGTTTACGCGATAGTCCATATGACTGAGGCTATCGCCGTTGGTAATAAAACCGTAATTTCCGTGAAGCTTAAGCGACCAATGCTGATCGAAGTTGTAGCGCACAAACACCCCTCCGGCATAGCCCTTGGGCAGGTGGATGCGATAGTCGCCCACATCACCAATAAAATTGGAGCCTCCGCCAAAAAAGCCCAACTCCAGGTGCTGAGCTTTCAGGTTAGCACACATTAGGAGCGTCAATAAGCTGAATATCAGGTGTTTAATCTTCAAAATCCAAAAATGAAGGCAAATATAAATAAAAGGTATAAAGGCGCTAAATGAATGAAGATCAATTCCTTTTGTCGAGCCCCCACAGCAACTTATTACGCAGGGTATCGGCAAAGTCCTGTACGTCGGTCTTCACCAGTTTTATCTTGAATTTCTCCAGGCTGATCAACAGCTCCGAATTCGAGTCGATGGTATAAATCCTCGAATCGAGCGAAACCAGATGCTGTAGTTCACGGCCCTCTACCTTCAATTTAATTTTAATGTTGTTGGGAATAACGAAGGGCCGCACGTTTAGATTGTGTGGGGCGATGGGGGTAATCACAAAACTGTCGCTGCCGGGCATGATAATGGGACCGTTGCAACTGAGCGAATAACCGGTACTACCGGTAGGAGTGGCGATTATCAGGCCATCTGCCCAATAACTATTGAGGTAGGTATTGTCAATCCAGGTGTGAATGGTCACCATAGCGGTAGTGTTCTTTCGGCTAACGGTAATCTCATTCATGGCAAAATTGAGATCGAGATCGAGGCCATCACACTCCAGGTTGAGCAAATAGCGCTCGTCTAAAGTATAGTCTTCATGCAGCAGGGCCTGCACCGCCTGTTTTATTTTTTCCTTGCTCACATTGCTCAGAAAGCCCAGGCGCCCGGTGTTAATCCCCAGGATAGGGATACCGGAATCGCGCACATAGGTTACCGCGTCGAGGATGGTGCCATCCCCTCCTGCCGTAATCAGGAAGTCAGGAGCCTCTTTTTTGAGCTCTTCATGAGAGGAGAAATCGCGAAACTGCACGCCCAGGTCACAGTGTTCCCGAATAAAGCGATTAAGGGATTCAACCACAATAATCTCGGCCCCAGCCTCAACCAGCTCCCGGTGTAGATTTTCAATATAGGGCTTGGTATCGAGGCTGATACTTTTTCCGAAAACGGCAACCTTCATGCTTAAATATTAATGTACTTCATAAAGGATTCGAAGCGGTCTTCCATATTCTCGTCAAAAATACTCTGATGAAACACAGCTACAATATTGTAATTGTACCGCTGAAAGGATTGTACGATCCGACTGATATCCTGCTGATTGATTTTTATGACCAGGTTGAGGGCGTCGGCCTCCTCATCATTTACTAAGAACAGGCCCATCACCTTCGCGTCCTCACTTTCCACTATCTGTGCTACCTGGGCAAGGTGATAATCGCGCACGGCCATCTTTAAAACAATGGCACTGCCGGCCTCTACAAAGCTCAGCTGCCGCCCAATGTCTTGCAGGAGCTCTGTGGCCGACATGTAACCGCAGTACTTATTGGTCGCATCCACCACCGGAAGCAAACTGAGATTGCCCTCTCCGAAGATCCGCAATGCTTCAAACACATGCGAGCTCAGGGCAATGGAAAAGGGTTTTAAAATATGCTGATGTCGACTGAGCTTGCTGTCTTCCTCAAATTCAAGGAGATCATCTTCACAAACCAGCCCCAAAAAAAGCCGCTCTTCATCCACTACCGGAAGGTGAGAGTATTTGAGTTCCTCCATCACATCGAGTACCTCCCCCACAACATCCTCCGGTTTGAGCGGTTTTATATCGTTCAGCAAATGATTTTCAATCCTCATAGTATCTAGCAAAACTAAGGTTTTATCTTTGCTCGCCATGACTAAGTTAAGCGTAAATATCAATAAAATAGCCACCCTGCGCAATGCCCGGGGAGGCAATATCCCCAACCTGGTAGAAGCAGCTCAGAATTGTGAGCGCTTTGGCGCCGATGGCATCACGGTGCACCCCCGCCCCGATGAGCGCCACATCCGCTATAGCGACATTGCTCCACTCAAAGCAGTCAACACCACTGAGTTTAATATCGAAGGCTACCCTTCCCGGAGCTTCATGGAACTGGTCATCAACAACCACCCCCGGCAGGTAACACTGGTACCGGATCCGCCTGACGCCCTCACCAGCAATGCGGGCTGGGATACCATTACTCATTTTGAAAAGCTGAAGGAAGTAGTAGCCGCCTTTAAAAATGAAGGCATCAGGGTATCAGTATTTATGGAATGCAATGAAGATTACATCAGGGCTGCCGCTGAGCTGGGTGCCGATCGCATTGAGCTCTACACCGAAGACTACGCCCGGGGCTTTGTACACGACCCCGAAAACGCCATCGCCCCTTACCAGGAAGCCGCCCGTATCGCCCGGAGTGTTGGACTGGGGCTCAACGCCGGCCATGATCTCAATATGGACAACCTGGCCTACTTTGCCCAGAACATTGAGGGTCTCGACGAGGTGTCAATCGGACACGCACTGATCAGCGATGCCCTCTACCTGGGCCTTGAAAACACCATCAGATTGTATAAAAGCAAATTAGTGCCCGCCAGTGATAACTCCTGAGCCGCTGCAAAAGGGCGACACCATCGGCATCGTGGCTACCGCCCGCAAAATTTCGAAAGAAGAATTAAGACCTGCCAAAGCACTGCTGGAGCAGTTCGGATACCGCGTTAAATTCAGCCCCCACCTCTTTGGTGAAGACCGGCAGTTTTCGGGTAGCGATGAAGAGCGCCGCGATGACCTGCAACAGTTTATAGACGACCCCGAGGTGAAGGCCATTTTATGTGCACGGGGTGGCTACGGCACCGTAAGGATTGTGGATGACATCAACTACTTCCCCCTGGCGGGACGGGCCAAATGGATCTGCGGCTACAGCGATATTACTGTTCTCCACAATAAACTCAGCCTGCTTGGGATCGAGTCCTTACACTGCAGCATGCCCATAAATTTCAGCCACAACAGTAAAATGGCGCTGGCCAGCCTGTTGGAATGCCTGGAAGGAAATAGCCCTTCCTACCAGTGGGCGGCCCACCCGCTGAATCGCAGAGGCGAGGCGCGCGGTATTCTCACCGGTGGCAACCTGTCCGTAATTTACAGCCAGATGGGCTCACCCACCGCGCTTGACACCGAGGGTAAAATCCTGTTTCTGGAAGATCTGGATGAATACCTTTATCATATCGACCGGATGATGCAAAACCTGAAGCGGGCCGGGTACCTTGAAAACCTGGCAGGGCTGCTGATCGGTGGCATGACCGATATGAATGACAATACTATCGCCTTTGGCAAAACCGCGCTAGAAATTATCAGGGAACAGGTGGCGGAATATCACTACCCATTGGCTTTTGGCTGCCCGGCCGGACATATCGACGACAACCGTAGCCTTATTATGGGGCGTGAGCTTAGACTGGAGGTGGGTGACCACAGCAAAATAAGTTTCCATGGCGGAGAGCTATAACCTGGGCCGGCAGGGCGAGGAAGACGCCTGCCAATTCCTTCAGCAAAGGGGTTTTAAAATCCGGGCCCGCAACTGGCGTTTTAAAAAGGCCGAAATCGACCTGGTGGCGGAGTGTGAAGACTACCTGGTTATGGTAGAGGTAAAAACCCGTACCGCCGACACCTACGGCAGCCCCGAAGAGTTTGTAAGTCGCCGTCAGCAGCGGCAGCTTATCGCAGCTGCCAACCACTATGTGGATGAACATCCAACCCACAAGGAGCTGCGCTTTGACGTTATTGCCATTACCCATCAGCCCCGCTATAAAATCGAGCATATTCCTGAGGCTTTTTACCCCTGAACAATTGACGTACTTTTGCCAAAAATCAGAATATGAATAAAGGCAGAGGCAATAAAGGAGAGCGCGATAAAAAAGGCAGTGGCCGCAAAGAGGGTTCCAGGCCCAGCAGCCCCAGGGGGCGCCGGCCAAAACCACCAAAAACAGGAGGTAAAGACAGCAACAAAACTGCCGCTGACCCCAACCTTACCCGTCTCAACAAGTTTTTAGCCAATGCCGGGGTCGCGTCCCGCCGCGAGGCCGATAACCTTATTGCCGCCGGCCTGGTGGAAATAAACGGCGAGGTGATTACCGAAATGGGCTATAAGGTAAAGGACACTGATGAAGTGAAATTTAACGGTAGCCTGCTGAAAAAGGAAAAGAAGGTTTATGTCCTCCTCAATAAGCCCAAGGGATTTATTACGACCGTTGATGACCCTAAGGCCCGCAAAACGGTAATGGACCTGGTGGGCAACGCCACCCGTGAGCGCATTTACCCGGTGGGAAGACTGGACAGAAAGACTACGGGAGTATTGCTTTTTACCAACGATGGTGACCTGGCAAAAAAACTCACTCACCCCTCCCATGGTGCCCGCAAAATTTATGAAGTTACCCTCGACAAAAACTTAAGCCAGGCCGACTTTAGCAAAATAAAAGAAGGCCTCACTTTAAGCGATGGCGAGATAAAAGTTGACGAAATATCTTATATAAATAACAAGGCAAAAAACCACGTTGGCCTGGTATTGCACAGCGGCCGAAACCGCATTGTTCGACGCATCTTTGAGCACCTGGATTATGAGGTTATCAAGCTTGATAGGGTGTTTTTTGCCGGCTTAACCAAGAAGGGATTAGAACGGGGAAGCTATCGCAGATTAACACCAGATGAAGTTAAATTTCTACAGATGATCTGAAATCTTTTGTCATTTAGCGAAAAGCGCTGGGATAAAATAAAATCTTTCCTACTTTCGCCTTATATTTATTATCTTATAAAACACAACAAATATGGCAAAGGGAAAAGTAACCCCAGGGGTTTTAGTTAACACCATTCGCGAAAATCAAAACAACAACAAAACACTAAAAGCTTTATTCGCGAGTCAGTTCCTGGGTAAACTGTCTATTGAAGAACTGGAAGGTCTTCGCAAGGGAATCAGTAAAGAGATGGATAAGAGATCTCAAAAGGTGATTCAGGAGAAGATCGACTTTTTGACAAAACACGGTTATAGCGTAAACAAGTAAGAGGGGACTTACTTGTTGATAATCTTAAGCTAAAAAGCCCCGGCGCATGCCGGGGCTTTTTTATTTTTGTCAGACTTTAAAGTCACTCCTTACGTTCTATCCTTACACAGCTTGACTTGCGTCATCAATGAGAAGGAAAATTCTACCCGTACTCCTTTGGCTTTGCGCCATCTTAATCCTGCTCACCGGCATTGCAGCGGCTGTTCTTTACGTCAATAAGGATAAAATCATTAATCAGATCGTTTTGCGGGCCAACCAATACCTGGCCGCACCGGTAAAGGTAGCAGCAATGGACGTTTCCCTGCGCACCTTCCCCATGGCATCGATCGAGTTCAGGGAAATTTTTTGCCCTGGTGCCGAAGCCCTGCCAGGCGACACCCTGATTTACAGTGAGCGCATGTACCTTGAGTTTGACCTCTGGGAGGTATTGAGTGAAAACATCAGCATTAAGCGTATCTCTTTTGAGCAGGGACGCCTGCACCTCGCCATTCCCGCCCGGGGCACCCCCAATTATCAGATCTGGAAAGAAGACAGCACAAAGAGCAGCGATAGCTTTTTGCAGCTCGAGGAAGTAAGCCTGGCACACTTCAAAACCAGCTTGTGGGAGGAACAATCAGCCACCTACTTTTCGGCCCTTAGCGATGATCTCAACTTCGGTGGCAGCTTTAGTAACGACAATTACCAATTACAATGCAACTGGCAATTTAAGCTGGATTCAATTACCGTAGCAAATCAGACTTACCTCACTGCCGAGGCTATTCGCAGCAGCTTTGATTTAGAAGGGTCTGGCAGCAAGGGAAAAATAAGCGGGGGAAAAATTGACATCGACGGGCTTCGCAGTGATTTTGAGCTGCTTTTTGATAGTAGTGGGGTAGAAATCAATGCCTTCGCCTCTCAGTTGGAACTGAGCAAGGCCTTCGCCCTTAGCCAGCGCCAGGGCTGGTATTCCAATCCGGGTTTAAAGCTTGACGGTCAGGGCCAGCTCACGGTAAATGCCCTTTTCCCCAGTGACCAGCCCCCTTCTGTAACTGCCGGCTTAAGCACAGAAAGCAGCCAGATAAAAGGCAGCGACAATGCCCAATTGGAGAATATTAAGGCCGATATTTCCTATCGCTACAATGGCAAACGCTCAGACCTGCGGTTATCCTCCTTTGAGGCTAGTGGCCAAACCGGTAAGCTACACGGCAATCTCAGTTTAATAAACCTATCCGCACCCCTGGTGGAGGGCAAGCTTCAGAGTGATCTCGACCTCTCTGAATGGCTGATTTTTTTCCCCACCGATACTATTTCAGAGGTCAGTGGTAAGGTTATTCTCGATGTTTACTTTAAGAACAAATTTGCCAGCCTCGATAACATCGCACCAGCCGATTTAAAATCGGCAACTACACGGGGTAGCCTCCAGTTGGAAAACGCCGGCTTTTCCTTTAAAAATGCAAGCCAGCGAATTGAAGATATAAACAGCACTCTTAGCTTTTCAAATAACGACCTGCAAATAGAGCAGTTTTCACTGAAAATCGACTCAAGTGACATCTACCTCAGTGGTAGGTTTATCAATGCTATCAACTATGCTTTTTTCAATGACCAGCGCCTGCTGGTAAACGCTTCTCTACACTCTGACAACCTGCAGCTTGAAGACTTCCTAAGTATCAGCAAGCCCTCGTCCAATAGCGAAGAAAAAGAATACAGCCTTGCCATCGCTAGCAGCCTCACTCTTGACCTCAGCCTGGAGGTTGACCACTTTCAGTTTGAAAAGTTCCGGGCCAGCAATATTCGGGGTCAGCTCATGGTGGAAAATGGCAATATCAGGGGGCGCAACATTGCCCTGGAAGCCGATGAAGGCAGTTATGCCGGTGAATTCAAGATCAACACCTACCTGGTACCTCACGTTGTACAGGCTAGCCTTAAGGCGCGCAACATTAACCTCAACCAGGTTTTTATCAGCTTTAAAAACTTTGGCCAGGATGCTATCCTCGCCGAAAACATCTACGGCAAAGCCCATATTGACCTCGACCTGAAAGCTCTGATGGATCCGCGCTTAAATATTGACCCGGCCAGCCTGCAGGTTAATGCCTCCATCAATATTAACCAGGGTCGCCTGCGCAACTATGAACCCATGCTGGCGCTTAGCGATTTTGCTGCTATTGACGAGTTAAGGGATGTGCGATTTGCCAGTCTGCAAAACGATATCCGCATAAAGAACTCCACCATTTTTGTTCCCCGGATGGAAATTGAGAGCAATGTTATGGACCTTGGTCTGCAAGGCACTCATAATTTTGACAATGTGGTAGACTACAGCATACGGCTTAAGATGACTGACGTTATGTTTAATGGCCGCAAGAAAAAAAGCCGCAACTCTGAATTTGAAGATCATCTGGCGGTAAAGGAAAGTGAAGACGACCCTAATATTTATATCAAATTAAGAGGCCCAGCTGCGGACCCCGACATAAGTCTGGATAAGCGGGAAATCGGCAAATCCATCAACCGGGACCTTGCCCGCCAGGGCAAAGAGATCAAAGAGGTGTTCAGCCGCGATGATCGCTCCGGCAGCGACAACAAGGATGCCGGTATTCAATACGACCTCTTTGGCGACGAGGGCGAAAAGTAGCCAGAATTAACTAAGGCTTAATACCCCAGTCTTTTAGCAATCTCCCCGATATCTGATATCTTTGCAAAAATTTTTTGGGGGTGCTGCACATGCGCAAACTTTTACTCTTAGCTCTTCTGTTACCGGCTTGCCAGCTCTTAGCTCAGAAAGAAGCTTTTAAGGTTATGACTTATAACCTTATGTATTACCAGAGTCAGGGTCCTCCTTGCAGTCACAGTGTATCACTGCAGAACCGCAACAACGCTTTCAAAACAATTTTTCAGCACGTACAACCTGACATTCTGCTGGTCAACGAATTAGGAGCCTACCCCGATAATTCGGGTGCCACCTATGTGCTGAGCAACCTTATTAATGTGGATGGCGAAAGTGATTTCCACAGTGGCGCCTACAGCAATGACGGCAGCAGTTCCATCGTAAACCAGATCTTTTTTGACAGTACCCGCTTCGCCCTGCACTCACAAAGCGCCATTACTCATGAGTTGGCCGGGCAAAAACTGGTGCGGGTAATCGACCTTTATCGACTTTACTATAAGGACCCCGGTCTTAAACTGGGTGCTGATACCGTTTTCATAACCCTGGTGTCGGCTCATTTAAAGGCGGGACAAAGCCAGGCTGATGAAGACAATCGCGAGGATGCCGCCCAGGCCTTGATGTCGTATCTCGCCAATAATGTGAACGATGAAAATGTTATTGTGACGGGTGATTTTAATATGTACAGCGCCGCTGAGGGGGCCTGGCAGGAAATGGTCAACAACAGTGTAGCCAGTGAGCGCCTGATTGACCCAGTGAACCAGGCCGGCAGCTGGAATAATAATGGCTCCTTTGCCCTGGTCCACACCCAGAGCACCCACAGTTCTTCCAGCGGCTGCTTTAGTGGCGGGGGTATGGACGACCGCTTTGACCTTATCCTGCACTCTCAAGGAATAAAAAATGCTACCGACAAGGTAAATTATGTTTTGGGCAGCTATGCCATTATCGGTCAGGACGGTCAGCACTTTAATCAAAGCGTCAATAGCGGCACAAACTTTTCCGTGCCTTCTGCTGTTGCCAACGCACTCTATGATTTCAGCGATCACCTGCCGGTTACCGCTGAGTATGAGGTGTTTGTTTCGGGTATTGGTTTAGCCGAGCCCTATGAGCTCAGCGAACTAATAGAGTTTAAAAACCCGGTAGACGAATTCCTCCTCCTCAAAAACCGCCGGCCCGATTCGCATGACATTGACATAGAAGTGATCAGCCTTAATGGCAAAACGATCTACCAGGGGAGCTTTCCCGCCCGGGAACCCTCGCTGCTTGTGTCAACTGCGGGCTGGCCTGATGGCATTTATCTCCTTAGGATAAAAAACCAGCACGGTCTTACTTTCACCCATAAACTGGTAAAGCAAAAATATGCGCGTTAATAGCCTTATCATTCTCATTAATCTGGCTTTGCTCACCGGCGGCCATGCCCAAACCTTTGATCGCAAGGTTACCAATGTATCTAATGTACGTCTCTCAGTAGCCAACTTCGGCCTCTTCGGCAATTCCTTCGACGGCTATCGCGACGGCAGCGGTACTCCCAGCTGTGAATACCCAGCCGGCTCTGGTATTGAGCATCTCTTTGAAGGTGGCATCTGGGTTGGCGGTACCAATGCCGGTGGCGTTACCAAAGTAAGTACCACCGCTATTGACGCGCCCAGCGGCTATACACTCGGGGCCGGCGGTTTTGAAAGCGTGGCGCTGACACCACTGGTAGAACGCAGCAGTTTGTTTGACAGCCGTGATTTTAGTGGTGATGCCATCTCGCACCAGGATTATGTAGCCACCTTTACCGATACCGTAATAGAATACCCCGGCACCAACACCCCCGTAGGTGGCCCCACTCACACCCCTATGGGCATAACGGTGGAAATGGAAACTTACAACTGGAACTACCTTTTCTCCGACTTCGTGGTGTTTGTAAACCTCACCGTTAAGAATGTGGGCCAGGAAACTTTTGACAACCTGTACGTTGGCCACTGGAACAACACCGTAATCCGCAACATCAACGTAACACCGGCTGGCTCTGGTGGCAGCGCCTTTTACAATAAGGGTGGCAATGGCTATATGGATTCCCTGCAAATCGCTTATTGTTTCGATGCCAACGGTGACCCCGGCTTTACCGAAAGTTATATCGGCCAGAAATTTCTCGGTGCCAGCGACAAGGAAGGTTTTCACCATCCGGCTATTGACAGCAATTTTAACCCTCTGACCGGTGCCCTTGAGCCCGATGATTTTGAAACCACCTACCAGGCCTGGGTGTTCAACAATTTCAGCGCCGACTTTGCTGCCCCCTCCAACGACAATGCCCGTCTGCAAAAAATGATGAACGGCCTCAATGAGAGTCCCTGCTGGAACAACCCCGGCGACCCTAACTGCCCCGGCAACCAGGATTACCAGGCCCTGCTGGAAGAGCCCGGCAACCGTTCTGACCTGGTTTCGGCCGGCCCTTTTGCCCGTTTTGAGCCCGGTGATGAAGTAACCATTTCCTTCGCCTATGTGCTGGCTAAGAAATTTGAAGATGGCAACCCCAATACCGACAACAACCTGCTTCAGCGTCAGAATTTAATCGATCATGCCCTCTTTGCCCAGGAGACCTACAACGGTGAAGACATTAACTTCAACGGTATTCTCGACCCCGATGAGGATGTGGATGGCGATGGTGAAATCACCCGCTTTGTGCTTCCCACCCCACCCGATGCCCCTCAAACCAAAGTGGTGGCCTCTGAAAACAAAGTAGAAATCTATTGGTCTGACAATGCCGAACGCAGCGTAGACCCAATCAGCAACGAGATTGACTTTGAAGGCTACCGGGTATACCTGTCGTCACTTGGATTTGACGTGCAGGGCCCATCCGACCTCACCCAGGACCTCAACCTGGTGGCGCAGTACGACATCTCCGCTAATGGTAAATTCTTCGACACCGGATTCGATGAAATCAGGTTGGAAACACCGCGGCAGTTTGAAGGTGACACCACTAGCTATGAGTACCGCTACACGGTAGAGAACATTTCCAATGGCTGGCAGTACGCCGTAGCGGTTACCGCCTTTGACCGGGGCGATGAGGAACGCAATATCCAGTCGTTGGAGTCAAGTGTACTGGCCAATGACCGCCGCGTATTTGCCGGTACCACCCCGGTGGAAGACATGGACGAGGATCAGCCTTTCGCCTATCCCAACCCCTATTACTATGGCGCCGCCTGGGAAGGTCAGTCGAACTTCCAGGAGGAAAGCCGCAAACTGATTTTTGCCAACCTGCCCGAGCGCTGTGTAATTCGCATTTTCACTGCCGGTGGCGACTTTATTGACGAAATAAAACACGATCAGAGCTATAATGGCTCCGACATTCGCTGGTTCAGTACCTTCGGAGCGGAAGATCCCGACGACAACCAGTTTTCAGGTGGTGAACACGCCTGGGACTTGCTTACTTCCGAAAGCCAGATTATCAGTCGGGGCTTATACCTCTTTTCAGTTGAAGACCTTGATTCGGGAAAGACCCACTCAGGAAAATTTGTAATTATCAAATAAACCCCTCTACTTATGAAGAGAATTTTTACACTTTTAACTGCCGTCCTGATCTCGGCGCAGCTTTCCGGCCAAATGGACACCGTGTCCATCACCGACATCAATACGCCCCAGGACCTGGCAAACTGTAATGACACTTCCATTTATTACCTCGATACCGTGGTGACCTACGCCTATGTGGTTACCGATGGAGGCTTAAGTGAAGTTGCATCTAGCTCAATTAGTGGTGGCGTCCGCCCATTTATCTGGATGAATGACACTGCCAACGGGGGCGCGGTAGGCCCACGCACCGGCTTGGAAGTAATGGGTGTGAACTGGAACACCAGCCAGGCCACTGCCGGCTTTACCAGCCTGATTGAAGGTGAGTTGATCGAAATGATCGGTGTAGTTGGTATGTTTGACGGTGCTACTCAATTCCAGCCTCTTAACAATCAAGCCGTTACGGTATTGAGCAGTAGTTTCCCAACTTTCAGTCCTTCGCAGGTTGCAGTGGGTGACCTCAACGACCAAAACTCGGTAAATCAGATTCAGACTGGTCAGCCTTATGAAGGCGGTTATGTGCAGTTTAAAAATGTAACAGTGGTTGCGGTAAATCCTTTTGGAAGCGGTGCCAGTGCCCGTTTCAGCTTTACCATTGCCGACTCGGCCGGTAACCAAATGGACGTGGAGGATTTCTTCCTTGCCCAGAAGCTTCCCAGCTGGAGTACTGTGAACCCTAACTCCCCTGCCACAACCGGTAACTTTAACCCACCTACCGTGGGTACTTTCTATGAAAGCATCAGTGGGGTGATTGAGCACTCTGCCAACGGCTGTGCCGACCCCAATGGTCAGGTAAGTGGATCCGGTTATGTACTGCACCCATTTGACTCAACCCATTACGTTGTGGGAGCTGCCGCACCATCAATCACTAATGTAACCATCAGTCCTGCTATACCCAGCAGTTCTGACCCCATTGTGATCTCAGCCGATATCGTTGACCCCGATGGCAGCCTGGATTCAGTAAATATTTTCTGGAGCAATGATACCAGCATAGCAGTTAGTGCCTTTACCAAAGCGGCTATGACCCTTACCGGTTCCAACACCTACAGCTACACCATCCCGGCCCAGCCAGACGAAACCATCGTGCGTTTCTATATTGCTGCTACCGATAACGACACTGCTACCAGCCTTTACCCGGCCACTCCGGCTAGTGCAACTGTACCCAACACCGAGTTTGTTTATGTGCTGGACGGTGGACTGACTATTCCTTACCTGCAGCGTTCATTTGACGGTTCGGGCACCTCGCCTTTCAATGGCCAGGTAGTAACTGTAAAGGGATTTGTAACGGCTACAGATCGCAACTGTGACCTGGGATACGTATACATTCAGGATACTGCTGCTACCGAATATGCCGGCATCGCCTTGCGTGCTTCTCTTAACCTGGCTGCTCTTACCCGCGGCGAGGAAGTGGAAATCACCGGTACCGTGGTAGACGGCCCCGGTAGCCCTGCTTTTGATTTTGCCCGCATAAACGTTATCAACATTAATAGCACCGGTAACCGTCATCTGGTAGAACCCATTGAATTGGATCCTTCTGACAGTGCTACCAGCGCTAATATGGAAGCCTACGAAAGCATGCTGGTGAAGTATGTAAATCCCAACGGCAAAATTTATGTAACCGACGGAGACCTCGGCTTTGGTGAATACGAGATTGCCTCTGATCCCAGCTTCAGCGCCAGCTATGAAACCAAGCGCATACTGGCTGGTCGTTCTAACCCCGGTTCAGCGGACGGCTCACTGTGGGTATCACTGGTATCTGATACTGCTTATGCCACTCAGGATGGCACTATGCAGGTTCCGGCCATCGCTGCCGCCGATACCATGACCATGGATGCCATTAGCGGTATCGTGTACTACGCTTTCGGAAACTACAAACTTACCCCTCGCAACAACCGCGACTTTGAAGGTCTGAGCGTTAGCCTTGACACTTCATGTATGGCTGATTACTTCAGCGTAAGTGAGCTGAACACCGGCGAGGTAGTAATTTATCCAAACCCCGCTGCCAGTTACTTTAATGTTGAAGGTTTTGATAAAAACATTGAAGTACAGCTTTACAACATCAGCGGTGAGCTGGTAAAAACAGGCCAGTCAAAAGCCGGCCGCGTAATTATTAACAGCGGTGACCTTACCCCCGGGGTTTACATCCTGAAAATCAGTGATGACAAAAACCTGGTATACCCTGCCAAAAAAGTGATTATCACCAAGTAAATTTTATAGGAAGTGAGATCTCAGTCGAGATCTCACTTCCTTACTTTTTAATTGCCCCATTTTGATGATGTTTAAAAGGACCGGCTACTTTACCTACCTGGCACTATGCAGCCTTGTGCTGGCACTGATAAGCCTTAATTCCGCTTGTGTAAAAGGCGAACTATCCGAGAACCAACCACCGGATACCAGGCTTAGTGTGGATACCATTATCCTTAGCGGCGATAACCGCCTTAACTCATCGGTAACCCTGAGTTGGTTCGGCAATGATGTGGATGGCTATGTAATTGGCTATGAAGTTTCCGTGGATGAGCAAAACTGGCAGTTTACCACCAGCCAGGACTCCACCATTCTCTTTGATATTCCTGCCGGCCAGGATACGGCCGATGTATACTTTTACGTGCGTGCCATTGACAATGACCAAAATACCGACCCATCACCTGCCGCACTAAGGGTACCTCTTAAAAATGCCCCGCCGGTAGCCACCATTCTCGACAATACTGCTCCTAAAGACAGCGCCTTTATCGTATCGACCTTTGGCTTCGACGTAAGCGATCCCGATGGTGATGCCAGTGTTTCCAAAGTGGAAATGCGCTTCAACAATGGCGACTGGTTTGAAGTGAGCCTGGGCGAGAGCTTACTTTCATTTGTTATTGACACCGCCGTACAGTCAGGACCGGCCACAGCCGATCTTTACTACGGCACTGAGCGCAATCCCGCTCTTCAAAATATTAACGGCCTGCTGGCGAATGATCTCAACTATGTGCAGATCAGGGCTACCGACGTAGCCGGAGCTACCAGCCCGGTAGACACTGCAGAGGCCTATTACCTAAAAAATAAGACCCCCGGCACCGACCTACTGTGGGTCTCCGGGCAAATAACCAGCGCCCGTCAGACCTATGAGTCAATCCTCAACAATATCGGTGCGAAATATGAACTGCTGAATTATGGTTCCGACCTTAGTTCAGATCGCCTGCCAGCCTATTGGGACCCTACCTTCCGACTGATCAGCAGCCTGTATCCGAAAATGTTTGTGACGGCAGACCGTGCCACCTATACCAACCCCGTTACCAACCGCACTGCCAGCCTCATCAATTTCCTGGCCCCGGTCATTCAATACTACAGCAACAACGGAGGCAAGTCGTTTATCACCACCAGCTTTGGCATCAACGATGATGTACAGAGCCTTATCGGCCCTTACCCAATTGCCGGCCTGGAAACCCAGGACATCGGCCGTGCCCGGATATTCACTGACAGCTCCCTGGTACCCCTTGAAGCTGGCTACCCTGAACTTACCTCAGAAAATGTACAACTGGCAATAGTGCCCATAATTGCCAATAGCGATGCCCAGAATTTTTACCGCGCAGAGCTAAACAACGGTCAGAATCCCTGGACCCACAGCGATATTGTGGCCGTGGCCCGGCGACCATCCAATATTCTTACCCAGGTATTTTTTGCGGTAGAAATTCACCAGTATAAGAAATCAGACGTAACCGTCCTGCTGGACGAAATATTGATCAATGAATTTTAGGACAAGCATAATCAGCCTGTTTTGCCTGCTGCTAGGGACTGCCGCCCTCGCCCAGCAAGCGAGCCTGAGCGGTACCATCCTCGATGCCGGAACCGGCGAACCACTGATCGGTGCCAACATTATTATTGTGGGAACCTATAAGGGCACCTCGGCTGACTTTGACGGCAACTATCTGATCAGCGGTATAAAGCCCGGTGACTACTCCATTAAGGTGCAGTTTATCGGCTACGAAACCAAGATTTTTAACGGTATCACATTCGAAGCAGGTGAGCAAAAAACCCTTGATATTTCCATTAAGGCCCAGACCCAATCGCTGAACGAGGTTACCGTAGTGGGTCAAAGCAGCCAGGTGAACCTTGAACGGGCTGCCTCGGAGGTAAATCTCAAGCAGGAACAAATTGCCCAGATGAATGTCCGCAACGTACAGGAGGTATTGGGCATGCAGGCCGGGGTTACCAAAACCCAGGACGGCTTGCAGATACGGGGGGCACGGGTGTATGAAACCGAGTACATTGTAGATGGTATCAGTGCCCAGGATCCCCTGGCCGGAACCGGATTTGGGGTGGATGTAAGCAGCAATGCCATCCAAAACCTCGACCTGGTAACCGGTGGTGCCGGCGCAGAATACGGTGGCGGCAGTTCGGGAGTAGTAAGCACCACCATCCGCGAAGGTGGCGAACAACTTGAGGTAGCCGGCAGCCTTCAGCGCGACTACTTTTTCAACAGTGACATTCCCACTTCTTTCAATACCGACCGCGCGGAAATTTCATTGGGGACACCAATTCCGGGAACAAAGAAAAAGCTGTCGCTCTTTACCAGTGGTACCGCCTATTTCACCGATGAGTATTTCGGGGCTACCGCTGACCAGCTTTACAGTAGCATTCTTAGATCCGATTTAAACGAAACTGGAAATAAGTGGTTCGACGAAAATGTGGTAAACAAACTAAATAACGGATCCTTTTACGCTCCACGACAAACCAACTCCTACACCCACACCCTTAAGCTGGCCTACCAGCTTAAGCCGGGCACCAAGATGACGGTGACCAACCAGCACTCGCTCAACATCAACCAAAACACCCGTACTCTTCAGATTGTAGGTTTTGATGCTATTCTTACTCCCGGTTTTCAGTACAGCCGCAGCCT
This sequence comes from uncultured Owenweeksia sp., assembly GCA_964619125.1. Lineage (GTDB taxonomy): Bacteria > Bacteroidota > Bacteroidia > Flavobacteriales > Schleiferiaceae > Owenweeksia. The sequence goes on from CAZUCA010000028.1 coordinate 26,292, forward strand.
TAATCTCGACAACGCCACCACGTACACCCACCACTCTAACTTAACGGCGATAAACCTTAATCACCTGATTAACCGCAGCTGGGGGGTAAGCCTGTCAGCCGGACGTCTTTTTACCAACCTGCGGGCCGATGCCAACGGGCGACCCTTCCGTACCGAGACAGTGGACGAGGTGCTGTCAGAAGACAATATTATCACCTATCCCATTGACATCTTTGACGAAAGTAACCAGCAGTTGGGAGTGTACTATGTGAACAGCAGCGATGGTGGCCTGGTCAACAATGGCGGCATTTCACCTACCTGGCACGATCACTATGTGGAGGAGTATTCTCTCAACCTCAAGGCCACCTATATTCCCAACCAGAGTAATGAGCTGAGCTTTGGAATCCAGAATAAATTCAAGGAATACCAATGGGTAGATGTTACCGCACCCTGGGTGGGAGCACCAATCAGGATCGATGAAAACACCACGACCGACAACATCAGCATCGGTTCCAACAACGACATCTGGCAGGTAGAGCCGGTAGAAGGCGGTATTTTCTTTGAAGACAAAATCAACTACAAGGGCATCAGTGCTACCCTGGGTCTGCGGATGAATTATTGGGCTCCCGGCAAGTTTGCAGACGATGCCGTAGCCAACCCCGATGCCCCGGTGGTAGATCAGGTCCGCGACGACTATACCCGCAAAACTGCCGAAATCTTTGGCCTGCGCTGGAAAGCACGCCTGCTGCCCCGTATTAATGTGAGTTTCCCGGTAACGGAAAACAACGTGCTTTACTTCAACTACGGGCATAGTATGAGGCTGCCTCACCCCCGCTTTATTTACGCCGGTTTGGATCCTGTGTATCAAAACCGCTCTTATCTCAGCAGCCTCGGTAACCCCGATCTCGATCCCGAGGTAAATGTATCCTATGAAATCGGCTATAAAGCAAAGCTGACCAAGGATCTGGCCTTTACGCTAACTGCCTTCAACAACAACCGCTTCGGTTACATCGTATCGCGCAGTATCCTGGTAAAAGACCTCTCGGGCCGCAACAGCACCAAGACCTTTTACATCAACCAGGATTACGCCAATATTTACGGGGTGGAGCTTGGTACTCAATACCGGATTGGTCGCTATTTCCGCACCTTTGCCAATGTGGCTTACCAGGTGGCCAAGGGTAAATCAAACTCAGCCCGGGAGTCGGCCCTGCAGATTGAGCAGACTGGTGAGGTGCCTACCACCAAAGCGCAATACCTGTCATTTGACCGCCCCTGGAACATTAATCTGGGAGTGGTATTTGCCCCTGACAGTACCCTGCCGGTAGCCGGGCTTGACCTTAGCGGTTTGAATGTGTTTGTAAGCTACCAGTACACTTCGGGCTATCGCTATACCCCTTATCAGCTGGCCAGCTACAATGATCTTGGTCGTCCGCAGTATGAGGAGATCACCAGCCTGTACCTCTCCGAAACTGCTGATGGCTGGCACAATATGGAAGCTAAAATCGGCTACCTGCTGCCGCTGGGCTTAAGCCGGGGCCGGGGTATTTCCCTCAGTATCGAAATTAGAAATTTGCTGGATGCCCGTAATGGTCAGATCATAAATCCGGTTACCGGCCGGGCCTATGAATATGGTGATGATGTGCCCAGTGGCTGGCGAGATCCCCGTTTCAACAGTCCTCAGGAGACCGGGCTTGACCCGCGCAATCCTGCCCGCTACCTGCAGCCACGGCAAATACTTTACGGAATCTCATTTAGATTTTAAGGATGATGAAAAAACTAATTATTCTGCTTTTCACAGCCTTTGCCAGCACCGCCGGTGCGCAAATTCTGCCCAATTATGGCCAGGAAAGGGCGGGGCTATCGGCGCTGAGCTTCCTGAAAAATGATATGAGCGCACGCTCCACCGGACTGGGAGGTAGTAGTGTGGCCCTGGATGGCGATGCCTATTCGGTGATCACCAACCCGGCTGCTCTCACTCATGTGAAATATCAGTCTTATGCCCTTAGTCACCTGATGGTAGGTGCCGGGGTGGGACAAAGTTATTTCAGCGGTATTTACCCCCTCAAAGACCAGGTAAGCAATTTTGCCTTCAGCATCAACAGCTTAAACTCCGGTGAAATGGAGGAGCGCACCGAGTTTCAACCCATGGGTACCGGTCGCCAGGTTTTTGTAAACAATACTGCCCTCGGCCTTACTTACAGCCGTCGTCTCTCTGATTTCTTCAGTGCCGGAGTAAGCCTGAAGTACGTTTACGAAGGCGTGGCCGACTACAGCAATCACACTGCCACTGTGGATCTCGCCTTCCTCTACGAAACCGACTTCAAAGGGCTACAGTTTGCGGTAATGGTGCAGAATTTTGGTGGCAACAGCGCCCTCGACGGTTCTTCCAGCAATGAATTGCCAGTGGTATTTAACCGCCAAACCGGCATCGGCCTGGATGACAACACCGTTCCTACCGTTTTTAAGATGGGTGCCAGTTTTAAACCCTATGAAACTGATAAACAAAGCCTGTCAGTAGCAGCGCAACTCAATCACCCCAATGACAATGCCGAGAATTACCGCCTTGGCATTGAATATGAATACATGCAGATTTTTATGGCCCGGGCCGGATATAAAATCAGTGTGCGCGGACAGGACTACCCCACCTTTGGTATAAGCTACCGCGCCCGTATTGGCAGCCACCCACTTTATATCGACTACGGTGCCACCCCAAGCAATTACCTGGGTGTACAACACACCTTTGGACTGAGGTTTAACATCATCAATGATAGCAGAGAATGAGGAGCAGGATAGTTTCTTTAGCAGTGCTTTTAGTGGCAGCGGCTGGCTTCAGCAGCTGTGAAAAATACTTCGGTAACAAAACCGATCTCGACTTTATTGAGGTTCCTGATTATGATGCGGTACGGGAAGTAGCCTATGTACCCATTTTGCCGGTACTCGATCAGTTTATGCGTCCAACCGATGTTACGGTAGGATTTGATGAGCTTATTTATGTGGTTGACGAAGCCAGCGAAGAAGTGGTGGCCCTGGATGAATCAGGCCGTGAACTGGGGCGAATGTTCATTCCGGGTGCCCGCTCGGTAGCCCAGGATCGTGCCTTTGACCTGCTGGTGATAGGCACCTTTGACACCACCCTTATTCAGGGTAGTAATACGGTAGAGCGCACCCTGAGCTGCATTTACCGCATTGACCAGTTCGCTGGTGGCAGCTATAATCTAAACAGTGCTAAAATCAGCAGTAAGGTGGTTCACCCCTTCTACTACAAGAGCTCCGCTAACGATTTTGATGAGGTGGAGTACGTAGGCTTTCGCAAAATTGCCATCATCGGCAACAATAACGACCCCAACCTCAATAACCAATACTACGTTACCCGTGCCGGTGAGAGCACTACTGGCACCCTGGGGCCCGATGATGCGGTGCTATACTTCCGCAACGACGACAGCTTCATCTCCACGATAAATGTCAGCACTTCATCGGGTGTGTTTAATGACTATTTTGAGGATCCCAGCGGCATTGTAACCAACACCCAGCCTCCTCAATTGGAAGCCCAGGGAGGACGTTCCTTTTTTTACACCAGCCTCGATGAAAGCAATGCTCTGCAGGTGCAGTTTCTGCGTTTTATTGAAACTGAATTTGGCAGTTACTATCAACCGGAACTGCTGGCTTCGGGCGACACCTCCAAGGCCGATGGTTTTATTAATGAGCCGGGTAAATTCAGCCGTCCAGTTGACATGGCTATGGCTGGCGATGCCTCGCGCTACCTCTTTGTAGTGGATGAGGGCACTGACTCACTTTATCAATTTACCGCCACCGGCTTTGAGGGAGTGCAGCCTCCTGCCGCCACCGGTATTAGCAAGTTTCAGAAAACCAGCTTTGGCGGCACCGGCAACGGGGTAAGGGAGTTCAGAAACCCGCAGGCCGTAGCTTATTTCAAGCGGGTGGTTTATGTGGCCGACACCGACAATGGCCGCGTGCTGCGTTTTAAGCTTACCACCGATTTTCGTTAATACGGCGGTACCGCACAATCATTTAGGGATACTGTTTACTAACTGTAGTGGCCCCAAACACCTCCCACTTGTGGTTGACAAGCAGAAATAATTATATTTGTGAGTATCAGATGAAACTCAGGCTGAAAACATACTTGCTCTTTGCCGCCCTTTTTTTGGGCGCACTGACCGCTCAAGCGCAGTCGGGTGGCAATGCCACCGGAAATGTGGATTGTAGCGTATACATTCCTAATGCCTTTACTCCCAACGGCGACGATATCAATGATCGCTTTACCATCAGAATTGGCGAAAGCTGCCAGGTGCTGGAATTCAGCCTGCGCATTTTCGACCGTTGGGGCCGCCTGGTATACGCCAGTGAATCGGCCGATCCGAGCATGGCCTGGGATGGAACCCAGGAGGGAAGCAACCTGCGCGATGGAGTGTATATGTGGAACTTCTACGCAAAAACCCTGTCACCCAATAAACCCGAAGCCTATGCTGAAATTGTAAAGCAGCAGGGTACGGTAGTATTGATTCGATAGCTCACTGCACTCCCGTTGATATTTTCCTTTGTTTTAAGGCAGATTTGAATAGCTTAGCTCTGCATAGAGCCAACGCATGAAATCGCTATTCCTATTTTCTTGTGCCAGCCTGTTTAGCATTGTCCTGCAGGCCCAATTGCCGGAAGGCTTTTACCTTCCCTTCGGCTTTAATTACACCCACGAAACGGTAAAAGACCAAAGCCTCAGCCCGGTTAGCTACTCGGGTCATCTGGGCGGGCTCCAGCTGGGCTTCTATTACCAAAACAGCCATTGGCTCAGTGAATTTGACCTGGCCGTCAGCGGCGCCTACCAATATCCGGATGTGGCCCGCGATCAAAGCCGCAGTGAAACTATCAGTATCCTCTCACGCGGCAGCTACGCGCTGCAATACAAAGTATGGTCGCAAAACAGCTATCACCTCTTTGTGGGGCTAATTTCCGATAACCTGTTTGACTACCGCAATCACAACCGCTACTCCAACAGCCAGGACAACTACATTGGCAGCTTTTCAGCCGGACCGCTCATCACCTTGCAGAAAAGTATCAGATTGTGGCAGCAAGATTTCGTACTGCAAAGTGCTGCCGGCCTTCCGGTGGCAACCTATTACCTGCGGCCCGGTTACATTAAGCCCTACACCAATTATGAAATTGGTGAAAAGAGTTTTGCCGGCTGGGGCGACTTTTTTCTGATCGACCTGAAGACCCAGTTGATTTGGCTCTTTGAAAATCAGAATCAGCTGCGCATTAGCTATAACTGGGAATATGCCGAGCTCAATAAACTTAATAAGGTTCAACTGGCCGGTCATCAACTGGCCCTAAACTTTGTCTTTGCATTTTGAAAGCGCGATACCTCATATATGCCGGTCTGTTAATACTGTTTTCCGCCTGTGAAAAAGCCTTGCTGGATAAAAACCCAGGCAACAGTCCCCTCGACAATGTGAATAGCCTCTACCAGACTGTAAGGGACAAATACAGCTTCTTTGAATTGAAAGGAATCAATTGGGACAGCGTGTATCAGTACTACCAGCCCCAGCTAAGGGAGGATATGAGCGATGAACAGTTATTTACTGTGCTCGATTCCATGCTCTATGACCTGCGTGACGGCCACGTAAATCTGGTATCCCCCTTTAACATCAGCCGCAACTGGCAATGGTATCTCAACTATCCCGACAATTTTGAGGAGAATGTGGTGGAACGCTACTACCTGGGCGAAAATCACCGCCGTGCCGGTGGTATCCGCTATACCATTATCGACAGTGTTGGCTATATCTATTACCCCAGCTTCGCCAGTGGTTTTACCCATGAAAATCTCGATGCCGTTTTCAGCTACCTCCGCAACACCAGTGGATTGATAGTAGATGTGCGCAGCAATGGCGGCGGCAGTCTTGGCAATGCCTTTGCCCTGGCCCAGCGCCTGGTAAGTGAGGAGCGTACCGCCCTTATCACCTTTGAGAAGACCGGACCCGGGCCCGATGATTTCGGTAAGGGATCAGGCTACACCATTGGCCCTTCGGACTATGTGAACTACAATGGACCAGTGGTAATTCTGACCAACCGTCGTTGTTATTCCGCTACCAACACCTTTGCCGGCATGCTGCGGGGATTTGACAACATCACCCAAATGGGTGCCCAAACCGGCGGTGGCGGCGGTATTCCGGTTGACTACGAGCTGCCTAACGGTTGGTATTACCGCTTTTCGGCCACCCGCTCACTGATTCCCCTCGACGATGAACGCTACTACGACATCGAGCTTGGTGTACCACCTGATGTGGGAGTTACCTCTCCCGAGGCTCAGCTGGCCTTGGGTTATGACAATATTCTGGAAACTGCCCTTGATCTGCTGCGCGACTGAGACCAGCCGGTTCGTAGCCTGAAGCCGGATGCAGCCGCCCGTTCAAAACCGGCATTAACACTATTTAAACCAGCTACTGTATTTTACATAGTTGTTGGCTATCCGATTGATCTCGCCCTCCTGCAGCTCAGCATCAATCACCTTTACCTGGCGTGCCGGTACGCCAGCCCACACTGTTCCCTCTGGTACGCGCGTTCCCTGCAATAGCACCGCCCCAGCGGCAATGATGCTATTACTTTCAACCACGCATTCATCCATTACAATTGACCCCATCCCGATCAATACATTATCGTGGATAGTACAACCATGAGCAATGGCATTATGGCCTATGGAAACATTGTTGCCTATGTTCAGGGGGTGTTTCTGGTAAGTACAATGTAAAACGGCATTGTCCTGCACGTTCACGCGGTTACCCATCTTTATGTAGTGCACGTCACCACGTAGCACCGCATTAAACCAGATGCTGCATTCGTCACCCATTTCCACATCTCCTACTATGGTGGCAGTATCGGCAATAAAACAATCCTTTCCCTGGCGGGGCGACTTTCCATTTACCGCTTTTATCGTTGGCATCGATCGAAAATTTTGATAATAGACAAAAGTAAAGCAATCATCAGCCGCAGGCAGTTTTAAGGCTCGTATATTTGCCCAAATTTTGAGCTAGAATGTCGGAAGAAAAGAAAATACCGGTAAGTGTTTACGCCGAGATGACCCCCAACCCAGCTGTGTTGAAATTTGTAGCCAACAAGCGTCTTATTGAGGTAGACTCGGTGGAATTCAAGAACATTGAGGAGGCCCAGCCTTCGCCGCTGGCGGTTAAACTCTTTCATTACCCCTTTGTAAAAGAGGTTTTTATTTCTGGCAACTACCTGGCAATTACCCGCTATGACATTGTGGAGTGGGAGGACGTGACTCTTGAAATTCGCGAAATGGTACGCGATTACCTGGCCAGTGGCCAGCCGGTACTAAATGCCAGTTTCAGCAGGAAGGTAAGCACCCCTGATGGCGAAGTGCCCCAGGCCGCCGCTCCGGCGGTGCACCCTGACGCCAAGAGCCCCGAAGAGTGGGATCATATTGAAAGTAAAATTGCCTCGCTGCTCGATGAGTATGTGCGCCCGGCTGTGGAGCAGGACGGAGGTAACATAAAGTTCCTACAGTTTGACGAAGGGGTGGTGAAGGTGCTAATGCAGGGCGCATGCTCGGGTTGTCCCTCTTCCACGCAAACCCTCAAACAGGGGATTCACAATCTCCTCAAGCAAATGCTGCCCGGACAGGTAAAAGACGTGGTGGCAGTAAACGGCTAAGCCGCTTTTCCCATTTTATTGAGATGCTGGAGGTGGGCCCATAGGGCCGCCCTAACGCTTTTGTACTGATTATAGGGCAGGTTGTGCTCAGCTGCCGTTTGCGCTACAATCTTTGAAATAGCCGGGTAGTGAACATGGCAAATGTGGGGAAAGAGATGGTGCTCAACCTGGAAGTTCAAGCCACCCACATACCAGTTTACCAGGCGGTTTTTAGGGGCAAAGTTGGCAGTAGTCTGCAGTTGGTGCACCATAAACTCCTCATCCACCTTACCGTCTTCCGGCATCGGGCGGTTTTCAACCCCCTCTACCATATGAGCCAGTTGAAAAACATAGCTCAGGATAACCCCGGCGGTAAAGTGCATGGCCAAAAAGCCGAGCAACACCCAGTACCAGGCTACCGGCACAAAAATTAAAGGCAGTACAATAAACAGCCCCACATAGAGGGCCTTGGTAGAGGCCAGGATGCTCCATTCACGGCTGATTGACTTGAGGTTTTGACCTCCGATACCACGTTTATAGTAGGTGAGCATCTGGTTAAAATCTTTGCTGATCAACCAGTTAATTGTCAACAGACCATAAACCAATGGGGTATAAAATACCTGAAAACGGTGAATCTTTTTGCGCGGTTGTGAGGGGTGCAGGCGCAGTAGCCCTTTGGTTTCCATATCCTCATCAAGACCCTCAATATTGGTAAAGGTATGATGCAGAATGTTGTGTTGGATTTTCCAGGTAGTGAGATTACCACTGATCAGGTAAATAGTACTGCCCCACAGGCTATTTTCCCACTTGCGTTTACCATAGGCGCCGTGAGCAGCATCGTGCATAATACCCATTCCGATGCCGGCCATGCCGACTCCCATCATTATAAAGGCCCCGAGGGTGGCCAGCACACCAGGGTTGAAAATTAGCATCGCCAGGTAAGGCACAAAATACATTGCCAGTAAGCCTGCACTTTTCCAGCGCATATGGCCATTAGCATTGGGGGAAATATTATTGTCATTAAAATAGGCTCGTACACGCTGACTCAGCTCTTTAGTAAAAGAATCTTTGGAAGCTCTTTCGAAGCGCGTTTTAAGCGCAATATCTATCATGCTCATCTTTCTAAGGGTCTTTAGCTCGTGATTAGGCTGGATACCGTAATTTCGAAGCTGAATTCGCTGCGAAAGTACTCACAAAAATGCTACCAAGAACAAATCCCACCTCCACGCCAGCCTGGCACGCTTTAAAAGCGCATGCTAAAAATATAAAAGGAGAGCATATGCGCAAATGGTTCCTCAACGACCCGGAGCGCTTCCGGAAACTCTCCCTGACTTTTGAGGATTGCCTCTTCGATTTTTCAAAAAACCGCATTAACCGTCAGACCTTGTCGTTACTGGTGGAGCTGATGGAACAGTGCCAACTAGAGGATGCTATCAAACAGCTCTTTGGCGGGAGCAACATCAACGAAACTGAAGACCGGGCGGTATTGCACACTGCGCTGCGGCACTTTGGCGATGAACCGGTTCTCCATAATGGCCGCGATGTGATGCCGGCAGTACGAGAGGTACAAGCCCAGATGAAGGAGTTTAGCGGCCGTATTATCGACGGCAGCTGGAAGGGCTTTAGCGATGAAAGTATAACCGACGTAGTGAATATTGGCATCGGTGGCTCCGACCTGGGACCGGCTATGGTGTATGATGCCTTAAAGCCATATCACCTGGAGGGAATCAGATGCCATTATGTTTCTAATGTGGATGGGGCACATATTTCTGAAACCCTGAAAGGGCTCAACCCTGCCCGCACCTTATTTATTGTCGCTTCCAAATCCTTTACCACTCAGGAAACTATGGCTAATGCCCATTCGGCGCGCCAGTGGTTTTTAGAATCTGATGCCGGCGAAGCCGACATCGCCCGGCATTTTGTGGCAGTGAGCACCAACAGTGAAAAGGTCAAAGAATTTGGTATCGCCCCCGCTAACATGTTTGTTTTCTGGGATTGGGTAGGCGGCCGGTATTCGGTATGGTCGGCAATCGGACTATCCTTGTGCTGTGGCCTGGGCTACGATCGCTTTGAGGAACTGCTCAAGGGAGCCCACGCCATGGACCGCCACTTTGCCACCACCGGCTTTGAAGAAAACTTACCCGTACTTATGGCTGGGATCGGCATTTGGTACGTCAACTTTATGGGAGCCGAATCGGAGGCAGTTATTCCCTACAACCAAAATTTGCAGCGCTTTCCTGCTTACCTGCAGCAAGCCAATATGGAGAGTAATGGCAAAATGTACGATCGTAACAGTGAAAAGCTGAGTTATCACAGCGGGGCGGTGATCTGGGGCGAGCCGGGCACCAACTCTCAGCACGCCTTCTTTCAATTGTTGCACCAGGGCAGCCGCTTTATCCCCATTGATTTTATTGGATTTGTCCACAGTCATTACAGCAAGGAGCACCATCAAAGCTTAATGGCCAATTTCTTTGCCCAAAGTGAAGCCCTGATGCGGGGCCGCACCATTGAAGAAGTTGAACATCAGGCCCGGCAGAACGGCCAGGAAGACGATTCGGCCTCCTGGCAGTACAAAGTTTTTGAAGGCAACCGGCCCAGCACCACCATCCTGGCACCACTGCTGAGCCCCTACTACCTGGGTATGCTGATGGCGCTGTATGAACATAAAATCATGGTTCAGGGTATAGTCTGGAATATATATTCCTTTGACCAGTGGGGAGTAGAGTTGGGAAAAGTACTGGCCAAAGGCATATTACCCCACTTAAAGGCGGGGAAAGGAAATATCCACGAGCACGACAACTCCACTATGGGACTGCTAAAGTTTTATCTTGAACGCGAAAAATCGCCGGGACAATCTGTCGAATCGAAATAGCGAAAGGCTTGGAAACCTTTCAATTTGGAAGCTTCGCCGGAATTTCGGCCCGCTGCTAAAAAAAACAAACAGCTGAATATTAATAATTTAAACTAAGTTAGTAATACCAACCACAGCAGAAAGTAATCGAGGCACGGTTTTGTGCAGCGCTGCTGTAAAATTTTATTAAACCCATGAGAAAACTGATTCTAGCCACCCTCTTTTTTCCATTGCTGGTTGCCTGCAACACAGAAGTAGAAAGAGAAAATGAAAAACTAAAAACCGAAAATCAGGAATTGCGCAGAGAGACCCAGGCCCAAGATTCCCTGATTAACGAATTTGTAGTATCCTTCACCCGCATCCAGGAAAACCTGGCCACCATCCGTGAAAAGGAGGAACGCATTCAACAAGCCCGTGAAGGCAATCTTGAAAAATCGATGAGCTCGCGTGATGAGGTGATTAAGGATATTGAAGTGATCAATGAGCTGCTGAGTGAAAACCGCCAGACCATTGCCAGCCTCAATAAAAGGCTGAGTGCTGCTCAGTATGAAAATCAGAACCTAAATAAGATGATCAGGAGCCTCAACAACCAGGTAAACGAAAAGGACTCACAAGTGGTGGTGCTGAAGGAGAACCTGGCTGCGGTAAACTTTGAAATGAGTGCACTCAACAATCGTCTGCAACAATCACAGGAGGTGCGTCAAATGCAGGAAGAAGAGATCACCCGCAAGACCGAAGCTCTCAATACGGCCTACTATGCCATAGGCACATACGATGACCTCGAAGAAAATAACGTGATCGACAAAAAAGGAGGCTTGCTCGGTATCGGCCGCACCAAAACCCTGGCGGATGATTTTAACCGTGACTATTTCACCCAGGTGGACATCACTAAGACCACCCTGATACCGATCGAAACCGAAGAGGATGAAGCCCGGCTGATTACCAATCATCCCAGCGACACCTATAAGTGGAATAAGACCGACGACGTAATCAATAGCCTTGAAATCCTTGACCCGGCTCGTTTCTGGGGCAACGCCAAATACCTGGTGATCGTGCTCGACTAACTTTTTTTGCGTTTACTCAATATAAGTCTGCAATCCCCGTTAATTACGACGGGGATTTTTTTTTTGACCCCTCATTTTTGTCCAAGCTCTCGGTCAGACAGTTATATTAAACCATAATCTCCAGCTTTAAATCATTGCCAAAAACAACTAATTACTCAATGATTGTTTTAGGATATTTCACCGTATTTTTGCATTCTCTCTTAGCCTTTGTAGAATTATGATTGTAAGTAACAGGACCTATTTCCTGATGTGGAGAACCCTTTTAGTGATCCTCTCGCTGGTAGTTTTGGCAGACCTGATCCTCTCGCAGGTACAGGGAAGTCTCAGCTATTACTTTGAAGGGCATATACCCGCCATTGTGAGTGGGGTATTAATTCTGATCCTTGCCAGTATCCGCATCAATTATTTTAGCTACGAAGATGAATATGAAATCATCCATATTCATAGCAAATCTTTGGTATTCGGATCTTTTGAAGCTCCGGCACAAACGCGCTACGAATTTCCCAAACGCATTATCTGTGATTTTGACTACCAGGAGACCCTCCTGAGCAAAAAGCTCACTATCCACCTGGTTACCCAACAGGGGGTGAAAACCATTCGCAAGTTCAACCTCACCTTCGTTCCCCTGAAGAAGTTGAATTACGTGATCAACTCACTCGAAAAAATTAAATCAGAAAACGAGAATGCCGAAGGCAGTCTCGGAGCTGCTATGGGTAGCAAAGCCTAAAGGTTATACATTTGCGGGAAATTTCTTGCAACATGTATGACCTTCTGAAGTCGCTTCATTCCTTTTTACCTTACGTACTGCTCACCGCTCTGGTGATCGCTATCATCATCTTTTTCACCAAGAAGGCCGGTGGCAAAGAGTTCAATGCCGCTGATAAGCGCCTGGCCCTGATTACGCTGATCCTGGCTCACCTCCAATTAGTGTTTGGCTTGCTGCTCTATTTTATCAGCCCGGTGGTGAAAGCCGCCCTGCAATCCGGTGCGGTTATGGCTGACGCTGCCAATCGATTTTGGGCAGTAGAGCACATCGCTACTATGCTTATCGCCATTGTGCTTATCACCGTGGGCTACAGCCGTGCTAAAAGAAAAACCGCTTCAGGAGCAAAATTCAAAACTCTCGCCATTTTTTACTTGTTAGGATTGATACTGGCATTACTCCGTATACCCTGGGAGCTATGGCCAGCCTGATTTTATGATAGAAACTAAAAAGAAAAATATTCAGCTGGTGCGCGAAAGCACCGTGCTAATCGGCATTGTAAATCAGTACCAGCCGGAAGAGAAAGTTGAGGAGTATCTCGATGAACTGGAATTTTTAGCTGATACGGCCGGGGCCGATACTCAAAAACGCTTTACCCAAAAGCTTGACAAGCCCAACCCGAAGACCTTTATCGGCAGTGGTAAGATTTCGGAAATAGCGCTGTATATAAAACAGCACAATATTGACCTGGCCATTTTTGATGATGAGCTTTCGCCTTCCCAGCTCAAGAACGTGGAGAAGATTTTTGAATGCAAGGTCCTCGACCGCACCAATCTGATCCTCGACATCTTCGCTTCGCGGGCACAAACCTCATACGCCCGCACTCAGGTGGAACTGGCCCAATATCAATATATCCTGCCGCGCCTTACCAATATGTGGACTCACCTTAGCAAACAAAAAGGTGGTATCGGCATGAAAGGTCCTGGTGAAAGGGAAATTGAAACTGACCGCCGGATTATCCGCGATAAGATCAGCCTGCTCAAAACCAAGCTGAGCAAAATTGACAAGCAGATGGCGGTGCAGAGGGGTAACCGTGGCAATTTGGTGCGTGCTGCCCTGGTAGGCTATACCAACGTAGGCAAAAGCACCCTCATGAACCTGCTCAGTAAATCAGAAGTATTTGCTGAGAATAAACTCTTTGCCACCCTCGATACCACCGTGCGCAAAGTGGTGATTGAAAACCTGCCCTTCTTGCTCAGCGATACTGTCGGTTTTATCCGCAAGTTGCCCACCCAGTTGGTTGAGAGTTTTAAATCTACCCTCGACGAGGTACGTGAGGCCGACCTTCTCATTCACGTGGTAGACATCTCCCACCCCAATTTTGAGGAGCACATCGAAACGGTCAATCAAACTATTGCCGAAATTGACGGGAGCGATAAGCCGGTGATAATGGTTTTTAATAAAAT
>CAZUCA010000029.1:0-39680 GCA_964619125.1 uncultured Owenweeksia sp.
AAACCACTAACCCTTAGTATATTATAAATATTAATGATTTTAATGCAGCTTGTTATAAGCTCCTTTATATTTCATATCTTCCCATTTAACTAAAACACAGTTGTTTGACCACAGACCACTTACATATCCAGGCGGAAATTTTAAAGGAAGACCTGGAGAAGCTACGCTACTTTGTGCTGGAAGAGATGGAAGATTCGCATGACGCTACCATGCGTAGCTACCGCAATACCCTGCTGGCCCTGAATAGCTTCAGTACAGATGTAACGCGCTATGGCCTGATAGACTGGGAGCTGGCAAAGGTGATGGAGCTATGCATTAATAAGGTGGTATTTATCCTGGAGCAAACTAACTATCTCCACAAGAATTTCCCCATCGGGTTCAAGAAACTGCTGACCAACACCATCGATGATTTACATGATTTACTGGAGTGCATTGACCCCAGGCAACTTCAGGTGGTAGGCCACCAATTAAAAAGACGTCACTGATTTCTCTTCAACTCTTTCCATTTCCAGATAAGCCAGGGAGGCAGCCACCGTGCCCAATACCGGCGCTATCACCCACCCGATAAAGGGAATAATAAAGAGCAGGTGAAATACCAATCCCACCGCAGATACTCCGGCATAATGCCTCCGCATCCAGCTTTCGGTGGTAGCACGGTTTAGGCGGTGGCGCTCCGCATTGTAGTCCATTAGGGCAAAACCAAAAAAATAACTCTGCACCAGTATTACCGCCAATGGTGCAATCAATCCTACGATAGGAATAAATCCGAGCAGCCCCAAGGCCACGGTAGCCATTATCTCAAAAAGAAAATTGCGCAGGTTGATGAGCAGGGCCCGGCCGATATCGTGCCACAGCTGATTCCAGCAGAAGGGAAACTCCCTCCCGCTTTCAATGGCATCCACCTTTTCCGATAAAAACGCCAGCAGGGGCGAAAGCACAATCAACACTAAATACTTGTAGAATATAAAATAGAGGAGCAGTAACAACACTTGCATCATCAGTTGCAGCAATAGCTGCAACCACTGCCACTCAATATTTTCCCAGCCGGGTATTTGCGCAAGGAGCCAGGCGTTTATGGTGCCCCCAAAGTGAAAGCCAAACCAGATTAAAATGACCAGCAGCACGAGGTTAATCAGCAGTGGGTAAAGAAGATATCGCCTGATGCCTTTACGCGGGAGTAAGCTGAGGGCGCGCCCGTAACTATTCACTGCAATGCCAACTTGCTTTAATATTCCCAATGGATAGTCTTACTTTTGCCGCTTAATTTATGGAAATGGAAAATCAATTGCTGGCCGTATCGCCAATTGACGGCCGCTATCGCAAAGCTACCGAAAAGCTCAGTGAATACTTTTCAGAATACGCCCTGATTCAGTACCGGGTAAGGATAGAAGTGGAATATTTCATTGCCCTCTGTCAGCTACCCCTGCCTCAGCTGCAGGATTTTGACCACAGTAAGTTCATTGAACTGCGCGATCTTTACCTTGATTTTTCTGCCAAAGACGCTGAGCGCATCAAAGAAATTGAGCGCACCACCAACCACGATGTGAAAGCGGTGGAGTATTTCATAAAAGAGAATCTCGAGAAACTGGGCCTGAGTAAGTACCAGGAGTTTATCCACTTTGGCCTCACCTCACAAGACATAAACAATACCGCCGTGCCTCTGTCCGTAAAGGAATTTGTGGAAAACGAGTATGTGCCGGCCCTGGGTGAATTGGTGGTGGTTCTTACTGAACTGGCCGACCAGTGGGACGACATTCCGATGCTGGCCCGCACCCATGGTCAGCCCGCCTCCCCCACCCGGCTGGGCAAGGAGATTATGGTGTTTGTAGAACGTATCGACCAGCAACTGCGTCAGTTGCGTCACATTCCTTTTTCCGCCAAATTTGGGGGTGCTACTGGTAATTTCAATGCTCATTCCGTAACCTACCCCAAACTCGACTGGCGTGCCTTTGCCCTCGATTTTGTGAATGGCACCCTCGGCTTACAACAATCATGGCCCACCACCCAGATTGAGCATTACGACAACCTGGCGGCGCTTTTTGACTGCATTAAGCGCATCAACAATATTATCCTCGACCTCGATCGCGATATGTGGACCTATATTTCCATGGACTACTTTAAGCAAAAGATTAAGGAGGGTGAGGTAGGATCATCGGCCATGCCTCACAAGGTAAACCCGATTGACTTTGAAAACAGCGAGGGCAATCTGGGTATCGCCAATGCCATTCTGGAGCACCTGGCCGCCAAACTGCCGGTGTCGCGCCTGCAGCGCGACCTTACCGATAGCACCGTACTCCGCAATGTGGGAGTACCCTTTGGTCACACTGTAATTGCTCTGAACTCCACGCTACGTGGCCTGGGGAAACTACTGCTGAACGAAGATAAAATTGCCGAAGACCTTGAAAACAACTGGGCGGTGGTAGCCGAAGGTATTCAGAATATACTGCGCCGCGAAGGCTTTGCCAAGCCTTACGAAGCTCTGAAGGGACTTACCCGTACCAACAAAAAGATTGATCGCCAGGCCATTGCCGAGTTTATCGACACCCTGGAGGTGGAAGACGCGGTAAAAGCAGAGCTCAAAACGCTGAGTCCACAAAATTATACCGGTATATAAATGAGCAGCATCCAGATAGACGGCATCCCGATTGAGCTTGGTGAAAACCGCTATCTGGAGCTGGATGTGGCACGCCTGCCCTCCGGCACTAAAATTCAATTGCCGGTGCACGTGTTTCGTCATCGCAAACCAGGCCCGGTAGTGTTGCTTAGTGGCGGTTTGCATGGCGACGAGGTAAACGGGATTGAAATCGTACGGCGGGTGCTGGATAAAAAGATTCCCCAAAAGCTCATCTGTGGCACAATCATCGCCATGCCCATCATCAATATATACGGTTTCATCAACTTCAGCCGCGATGTACCCGATGGCAAGGATGTAAACCGTAGCTTTCCCGGTAAGGAAGATGGCTCACTGGCCAGCATTGTAGCCTATACCCTTACCCGGAAAATTTTGCCGGAGATTGACTTTGGCCTCGACTTTCACACCGGTGGCGCCAGTCGTACCAACTTTCCCCAGATCCGCTTTGAAGAAGGCGATGCCCTGGCACAGGAAATTGCCGATGCCTTTGCCGCTCCCTTTACCCTAAACAGCGCTGTAATTAAAGGCAGCTTTCGCGAGACCGCTAATGACCTGGGAAAATCGCTAGTGGTTTTTGAAGGAGGGGAAACCCTGCGCATTGACCCCTTTACAATTGAAGAAGGGGTGAAAGGGGTGCAGCGTACGCTTAAACATTTTGGTATGCTTAAGGATGCCCCGGCACCCTTTAAAAAGCGTCATTTCTTTGCTCAAAGCACCTGGCTGCGAGCCGAGGTGTCAGGCCTGTTCCGACATAAAAAAGAAAGTGGCAAGAAAGTGAAGAGGGGCGAGACCATTGGCTATATCAGCTCCCCCATCAACGAATATTCGGTAAAGGTTAAAAGCCCTGAAGATGGTTATGTTATCGGCCATCAGAACTTCCCCCTGGTCCATAAAGGTGATGCCCTATTTCATATCGGCTATTAATTACAGGCCGGTACAGCCCTCCTTATAAAGAATGCTTATACACTAAGCCTGGGGGTATATGTGCACTTTCAAAACAAGGGTGCATTTTGTAGTTTCGCAGCTTAAAAATCAGGGCTGGCGGGCTGTTATCACCATTTGAATGGTGGGCTTACCGGCCTGTGTTAGCACTGATTTTAACGGAACTGGCCGGCTCCTCTGCCCCTGTAAGGACAGATAAACACTGGCCCATTTATTCACTCAATGATTATAAAAGGAAGCAACTTATGACATACAATGAATACATCAGGGAAATAGAAGAGCGAAAAGCTCAGGGTCTCCATCCCAAGCCTATAGACAGTGCTGAATTGTTGAGTGAGATTATTGCCCAGATTAGAGACAGCGCCCATCAGCACCGCGAAGACTCCCTGCAGTTTTTTATTTACAACACTTTACCTGGTACCACCCCGGCTGCTGGTGTAAAGGCTAAATTTCTGAAGGAGATCATTCTTGGTGAAGCCGTTGTACAAGAAATTAGCCCCGCTTTTGCCTTTGAGTTGTTGTCGCATATGAAAGGCGGGCCTTCCATTGAGGTACTGCTTGATTTGGCTTTAGGAGCTGATAAGGCTACCGCTGAGCAGGCAGCTAAAGTGCTTAAAACCCAGGTATTCCTTTACGAGGCCGACATGAATCGCTTGAAGGAAGCCTATAAAAATGGCAACGTCATTGCCAAAGACCTGCTGGAAAGCTATGCCAGGGCTGAGTTTTTCACCAATTTGCCAGAGGTACAAGAGGAAATTAAGGTGGTGACCTTCATCGCCGGCGAAGGTGATATCTCCACCGACTTACTCTCACCTGGTGCCGATGCCCACTCACGCTCAGATCGCGAGTTGCACGGGCAATGCCTTTTTGAGCACAATAAAGAGAAGCAGAATGAACTTAGCGCCTTAAAGGAAAAACATCCTGATAAGCGCGTAATGCTGATCGCCGAGAAAGGAACCATGGGCGTAGGTTCTTCCCGCATGTCAGGGGTGAATAACGTAGCGCTGTGGACCGGTATTCAGCCCAGCCCCTATGTTCCATTTATCAATATCGCCCCGATAATTGCCGGTACCAACGGCATTTCTCCCATCTTCTTAACCACCGTGGGAGTAACTGGTGGCATCGGTATTGACCTCAAGAACTGGGTGAAGAAAAAAGATGCCCAAGGCAATGCTGTGCTTGACGCCAATGGAGAACCGGTACTGGAGCAAGCCTATTCGGTGGAAACCGGCACCGTGTTGACCATTAACACCAAAGAGAAGAAACTCTATAAGGGTGAGCAGGAGCTGGTGGATATTTCCGCCTCCCTCACCCCACAGAAGATGGAGTTTATTAAGGCAGGTGGCTCTTATGCGGTAGTATTTGGCAAGAAATTGCAAACCTTTGCTGCTCAGACATTGGGTATTGAAGCTCCCGAGGTTTATGCTACCTCCAGGGAAATTTCTCACGAAGGTCAAGGCCTGACCGCAGTGGAAAAGATTTTCAATAAAAACGCAGTAGGGACTACCCCCGGAAAAACCCTGCACGCCGGTTCTGATGTGCGCGTAGAAGTTAATATCGTAGGATCGCAGGACACCACTGGCCTGATGACAGCTCAGGAACTTGAGGCTATGGCCGCTACCGTGATTTCCCCCATTGTGGACGGTGCTTACCAGTCAGGCTGCCACACGGCCTCGGTATGGGATAAAAAGGCGCAAGCCAATATCCCTAAACTGATGAAGTTCATGAACGATTTCGGCCTGATTACCGGGCGCGATCCTAAAGGGGTATATCCCGCCATGACCGACGTTATCCATAAGGTGCTTAATGACATTACCGTTAGCGACTGGGACATCATTATTGGTGGTGACTCACACACTCGTATGTCGAAAGGTGTGGCTTTCGGTGCCGACTCTGGCACCGTGGCGCTGGCGCTGGCTACGGGCGAGGCTTCCATGCCTATCCCCGAGTCGGTAAAAGTTACCTTTAAGGGTAATATGAGGAGTTATATGGACTTCCGCGATGTGGTGCATGCCACCCAGCAGCAGATGCTCAAGCAGTTTGGTGGTGAAAACGTCTTCCAGGGAAGAGTTATCGAAGTGCATATCGGCACCCTTACTGCTGACCAGGCCTTCACCTTCACCGACTGGACCGCAGAAATGAAGGCTAAGGCTTCTATCTGCATCTCTGAAGATGACACCCTGATCGAATCGCTGGAAATTGCCAAAAGCAGAATCCAGATTATGATCGACAAGGGCATGGATAATGACCTGAAGGTTTTAGCTGGTCTGATTGCCAAGGCTGACAAGCGCATTGCCGAAATCAAATCCGGTGAAAAGCCAGCGCTTACTCCTGACAGCAACGCTAAGTATCACGCCGAAGTAGTGGTAGACCTGGATGCCATTGCGGAGCCCATGATTGCTGACCCTGACGTTAATAACGAAGATGTTTCCAAGCGTTATACCCACGATACCATCCGTCCTTTGTCTTTTTACGGTGGCACCAAAAAAGTTGACCTGGGATTTGTAGGCTCCTGTATGGTACATAAGGGCGATATGAAAATTCTCGCCCAAATGCTGAAAAACATGGAGGCACAAAATGGTAAGTTAGAATTTAACGCTCCCCTGGTAGTAGCCCCTCCCACCTATAATATTGTGGAGGAGCTGAAAGCCGAAGGCGACTGGGAAGTGCTGCAGAAATACTCAGGATTTGAGTTTAATGATGATGCCCCTAAAGCTGAAGCGCGTACCAGGTATGAGAATATGCTTTACCTGGAACGCCCCGGTTGTAACCTCTGTATGGGTAACCAGGAGAAGGCTGAACCCGGTGACACCGTAATGGCCACCTCAACCCGTTTATTTCAGGGGAGGGTAGTAAAGGATTCTAATGAGAAAAAAGGTGAATCGCTGCTGTCATCCACACCGGTGGTAGTACTTTCTAGCATCCTGGGCAGAACGCCTACTATAGACGAATATGAAAAAGCGGTGGAAGGCATAAGCTTAACCAGGTTCAAGCCATCCGATAAGATCTTAGCTAACTAAGCTAACTACCAAAGAGCCCCGAAATTTACTTCGGGGCTTTTTTTATAATGGCTAAACCTATTAAATTAGGGCTTTGTCTTAATGAATTCAGTTCACTTTTCGGCCACCCACAGGTTTTGGCAAACTTCCCGGAACCGGCGGCTGACTGCATTCAACCGCCTATTTCAAGAACAAGTAGTAAAATTTTATAGTTAGCAAAATATGGTATTTGATATAGAAATGATAAAGGCAGTATATGCCAAATTTCCGGAACGTATTGAAGCAGCGCGCAAGGTAACGGGCACCCCTCTTACCCTGGCAGAAAAAATCCTCTACGCCCACCTTTGGGACGGCAAAGCCAGTGAAGCCTATACCCGCGCCAAATCTTACGTAAACTTTTCGCCCGACCGGGTGGCCATGCAGGATGCCACCGCGCAGATGGCACTCCTCCAGTTTATGCAGTCGGGCCGTAAGGAGGCGGCTGTGCCTTCTACAGTACACTGCGACCACCTGATCCAGGCTGAAGTGGGAGCCGAAAAAGACCTTGCCAACGCCAAGCAGAAGAGCTCGGAAGTATTTGACTTTCTGCAGTCGGTTTCCAACAAATATGGTATTGGCTTCTGGGAGCCCGGGGCTGGTATAATTCACCAGGTAGTATTGGAAAACTACGCCTTTCCCGGCGGCATGATGATCGGTACCGATTCACACACCGTAAATGCCGGCGGCCTCGGCATGGTAGCCATCGGTGTGGGTGGTGCGGATGCCGTGGACGTAATGGCCGGCATGCCATGGGAGCTGAAATTCCCTAAACTGATTGGCGTAAAGCTTACCGGCAAACTAAATGGCTGGACTGCCTCTAAAGACATAATTCTTAAGGTGGCCGGCATCCTTACCGTAAAAGGTGGTACCGGTGCTATTGTAGAATATTTCGGTCCGGGAGCCGAGTCTCTGAGCTGCACCGGGAAAGGCACCATCTGTAATATGGGTGCCGAAATTGGTGCTACCACTTCCACTTTTGGCTATGACGAAAAAATGGGCGAATACCTGCGTGGTACAGGCCGTGCTAAAGTAGCCGATATGGCCGACGGCATTGCCGAGCACCTTAGCGGTGATGCGGAAGTATATGCCAACCCTGAGCAGTATTTTGACGAAGTGATTGAAATCGACCTCTCCACTCTGGAGCCCCACATCAACGGCCCCTTTACTCCCGACCGCGCCACGCCAATCTCTGAATTCGCCAAAGAGGTGAAGAAAAATGGCTGGCCCGCCAAACTGGAAGTGGGGCTGATCGGTTCCTGCACTAACTCTTCTTACGAAGATCTTACCCGGGCGGCATCTATTGCTGCCCAGGCCATTGAGAAAAATCTGAAAGCTAAGTCTGAATTTACCGTAACCCCCGGTTCGGAGCAGGTGCGTTATACCGCCGACCGCGATGGTTTACTGGACAAATTCAGCGCCATGGGTGGCGTGGTTCTGGCTAACGCCTGTGGACCTTGTATCGGTCAGTGGGCCCGTCATACCGACGACCCCAATCGCAAAAACTCCATTATCACTTCCTTTAACCGGAACTTCGCCAAGCGCAACGATGGCAACCCCAATACCCACTCCTTTGTGGCCAGCCCCGAGCTGGTAACCGCCATGGCTATTTCAGGTGATATGACCTTTAACCCACTTACCGATAAACTGGTCAACGAAAATGGTGACGAAGTAATGCTGGATGAACCCAAGGGAATTGAAATGCCGCCCGCCGGCTATGCGGTGGAAAACAATGGCTACCACGCGCCTGCCAAAGATGGTAGTGAGGTAGATGTAAAAGTGGCTGAAGGCTCTGAGCGTCTGCACCTGCTTACCCCGTTCGAACCCTGGGATGGCAAGAACTTTACCGGCATGAAGTTGATCATCAAGGCCAAGGGCAAGTGTACCACCGACCATATCTCCATGGCCGGACCCTGGTTGCGCTTCCGCGGACACCTGGACAATATCTCCAACAACACCCTCACCGGGGCGGTGAATGCCTTTAATGATAAAACCGATCACGTTAAAAACCAGCTTAGCGGCGAATACGGTTCGGTACCCGCTGTACAACGTGAGTACAAAAAGAATGGCATTAAAACCATCGTAGTGGGCGACCACAACTATGGCGAAGGCTCTTCACGGGAGCACGCCGCCATGCAGCCCCGCCACCTCGGTATGCAGATCGTGCTGGTGAAATCATTCGCGCGTATCCACGAAACCAACCTGAAAAAGCAGGGTATGCTGGGCTTGACTTTCGCCAATGAGGCCGACTACGACCTCATCCAGGAGGACGATACCTTCGAAACCCTCGACCTGGATCAGTTTGCCGAAGACAAGCCGATCCACCTGAAGGTTACCCATGCCGACGGCAGCACTGACACCATCAAGTGTATGCACACTTATAATGAAGGTCAGATTGCCTGGTTCCGTGCCGGAAGCGCCCTCAATAAAATCAAGGAAGACAATAAGAACAATGCCTAAGTCCGGAGGGATTTAGCAATTGTCTGCAATAATTTGAAGAGCTCCCCTGTCAGTAATGGCGGGGGAGTTTTTTTTTTGGCCGGTTTGCGATCCCACCGGGGTCTAGCTTTGGCATGGGACAGGGGTGTTACAAATATCTGGCCGCGACGGGGTCCCACTTTTGCTGCCCTAAGACCACCCCTGTGAACTTAAATTTTTACTAAAATGCATCGCCAGAGAACTCCCATTTGAGAGAGAAATAACTCTGGCGTAACCCTGGCAGGCTTGCATAATTCCAAAATCCTAATACAAGCTATCCTCGTGAGCACACCGGGGTTATGTAGCCGATAGTAGCTATTTCGACTTTTGTTATCCCCAACCGGGTGGAAGATCTCCCTGAGATTGTGGAAATTTTAATCACCCGCAATTTTAAAATATGGGCTCCTGCAAAAAGCCAGGCTCCGATAAAAAAAGCCAACCCCGTTGGGGTCGGCTTTAATATGCATACACCACTGGATATTAATTAAACAAAAATCCCAGCTTCAGATTGAAGCGGTGTAACTCCGCCTCACCGGTAACCGGGTAGCTGGTTTCGGATGTGAGGTAACGATAGTGTGGTTCGGAACTGAGCTTGTAAAAACGATAGCCCAGCCCCAGACTTATACCTACCTTACTATTGAAATAGTGTTGCACGCCGGCTTCCAGGCCGGTAGTAAAACCACCTTCATAAGCCGGATTAGCCCACCAATAGTCATAGCTTGCATCCTTATCGGCGTTAAACACATAACCCAGCATAGCTCCGACATAGGGCCGCAGATCAGAAGAACTGAAGGCATACTGGTAACTGCCGTACAAAGGAATATAGGCATCCTGTAGTAGTGACTCATAGCCGAGCCCAATGCCATAGGACGAACGACCAAAGCGCATGCCATTTACAGTGCTGAGCATCAGAACCCCCTGGTCATTGACCTCCTGAAAATTCAAGCGCACCCCCAATGCAGTTTCGTTGAAAAAGCCCTGCTTCTTTAAGGTTACCACTTCGGCTCCACTTTCTGAGATACTTTCAATTTCTGCGGAGGCGAAGCTCTTTATGCGGCCATCTATCAACACAATGGTCAGGGAGTCGTGGGGCTGGTATTCAGAGATCTGCCCTTTGTAAATGGCCCCGCTCTTCAATTTCACCACATCACCCGCGGAAGGTTGCTGAGCTTTGACGCCCAGCGAAAGACAGCAAATAAGCAATAGGGTAAAAACTGTATTTTTCATCGCTCCTATTTTGTGCTGATATGGCTGAGCTCGTAAATATTGAGCGGATCTGAGTAATCATACTGGTAGATACCATCGGCAGCCACGCTGATCAGCACATCGTTGAAGGGAATTACATCAAAGGCGCCAATTTGGGGGAACTGCGACAACATGTTCTGGCTTATTTGCAGGTCGTCACTGGCATCAAAAACCTTGAGTCCATCCGGGCCGTCGCAAATAAAGAGGGTGCTGCCATCTATGCCCAGCCCATGTGGGTTGGTAAAATTATAGGTGGCAAGCTGTTGAGGCGAGCTCAGGTCGGCCACATCAATTACCAGCAACTGGTTTACATTTCCAAAACAGGTATTTCCGGTACGGAGGGTTACATAGGCACGGTTGCCCTGTACCGCTACCGGATCACAGGAGTTGATGTGATCATATTCACTGACCAGTGAAGGGTTGGCGGGGTTATTCATGGAATAAATGAGCATACCGGTAGTGGTACCAATAAAGAGGTGGTTCCGGGCCGGAAACAGGGTTTCACAATTGCGATTAAGAGCAATCTCATTCTTCATCTCGGGACATTCACCACTAATCAAATCATAGCTGGTCAGCTGCCAGCTTTCGAGGGTATAAAGGTGATCATTGGCAATGGTAAACTGGGCCATGGAGCCCCCGGTACCCACGGCTGAAGGTCCACCGAGTTGCGGACCGGCAAAGCCGCCATTGGTAGCTGCATCAATAGCTATGCCCCGCCCATAGGCGTAGTAATAAGTTTGATTGAGCTCCTGGGTAACCTCTTCCTGTTTCCAGCCAATAATAATGCCCTTGGCTGGGTCCATTTCCATAATGGGCAAGGCGGGGTCGTAGCCATAGGGGTAGTGATAAGGAAAGGAAGTGGTGAAAGCATCCTCGAGCCGGCATATTTGCTGCGGATTATTGATGTCAGAAATATCAAAAGTAAGTAGATCCATATAGGCATCCAGGTAGAGACGGTTGTCGCGCACTGCCATGTCGATATTGCCCTGTACCGGCAAAAAGCCCAGGTTCACCGGATTGGCCGGATCGGAATTGTCAAAAAAGTGCACGCCCAAATAAGGCTCGTTAACCAGCAGGTATTGCTCATAGAGATAGATCTTACCTGTTTGCGCTGGTTGTTGGGCAGCAGTCATACTAATAGCTTCGGAGCGCCAATCTTCCAGACTTTTGTAAATGGGAATATTAGCGGTAAAGCTCTCGGTAAACTTGTCCTTGCAACCACTGACAACGATCAGGAGCAGGCAGGTAAAAAGCGGAAGGAGTTTAATTTTTGACATGATTAGGTAATTTCCTAAATAGATGCACAGCGTTTCCAAAAGGTTGCGCCACTTTTATGAGTTGGCTAAATTTAGTCGAAATAAGCTGTTGCAAAAGCCCCCGGATAGAATTTCTGGCAATCAGTAATCACATCGAGCGTTTATCCTTGTATGCACCCAAACCGATCGCTTATGAAAGTAAAGAATCCTGAATTGAGCCGGCCCACTAACAGCCATTGGCTTGTTTTTATTGGCAGCTCCCTCCTCCTCACTCTGTTCTTATTTTATATTGACGAAGGCTACTACAGCTTTGCCTGGGCCCGGCAGCCCGGAGCCTGGTTTGTACTTATGGTTTATCTGGCCGCCATGCTATCAGGTCAACTGCTGTTTTACAAGGTACTACTCAAAAATTACGGTGGTAGCTCCCGGCTTTGGATCAGCGCTACCGCAGGGGCCTTGCTGGGGTCAGCCCTGTTGATTATGTTTTTGTACTGGAAAATGCAGGTATAAACCCAAGCCATTCTATTTCAGGAGCTTTAGCTAACTTCCCTGCGAATCAGCAACTCCGATGAAGTACTTAGTTTCTGTTTTGATAATGGCCGCTATGGTTATGCTTGCTTCCTGCGAGCAATCCTCCGCCGAAATCAGCAAACCCAAGGGCACCCGTTTTGATGGCCCGCAACTTAAGCGTGACCTGGCCGAGCTTAAAAAAGATGGAGTACTAAAAGCCATTGCCATTTACAATAGTACCGAGTACTTCCTATACCGGGGTGAACCCATGGGCTTTGAATACGAGCTTTTACAGGAGCTGGCTGAACACCTCGGCCTGGAACTGGAAATGGTGGTGGCCAAAAACGTCAACGAACTGTTTGACCTGCTCAACAGCGGCGCCGGCGATATTATTGCCAGCGGTCTCACTATCACTGAAGCACGCCAGCAGGTGATCCGTTTTACCGACTATCTCTACACCACCCACCAGGCGCTGGTACAGCGACGGCCCGAAAACTGGCGACAATTGCCGGGATATGCCATTGACAAACAACTGGTTTCTGACGTGATTGCCCTTATCGGAGACACCGTGCACATTCCCCATCACTCATCTTATTACGAGCGCCTCATAAACCTGCAGCAGGAAATTGGAGGCCGCATTTATATCGACACGGCCATAGGCGAGGCCAACACTGATGACCTTATCAGGGCGGTAGTAGAAGGCGAAATCGATTACACGATCGCCGATTACAATATTGCGGCTGTTAACCAAACCTACTACCCCATTCTGGATATAGAAACACCAGTTAGCTTTTCCCAGCGCATTGCCTGGGCGCTACGCAAAAACTCCCCCCAATTACATCAATCGGTAAATGAATGGATCGCACAGTTCAGAAAAAAAGACCTCTACTACCTCCTGTACAACAAGTATTTCAAGAACAAGAAATCATACCGCCGCCGCATCCGCAGTGAATTCTATAGCCGTAATAGCGGTAAGATCAGCCCTTACGACAGCCTGATCCGGCAGTTTGCCGACACCCTCAATTGGGACTGGCGCTTGTTTGCCTCACTGATTTACCAGGAATCTCGCTTTGACCCCGCGGCTACTTCCTGGGCGGGAGCACTGGGCCTGATGCAGATGATGCCCTCAACGGCGGGTGATCTGGGTGTGGACAACCCCTCTGACCCACTGGCTAATATCAGCGGGGGCACGCAATACCTGCTGGATTTGGAAGAGTACTTTCTGGCGATTCCTGATTCACTGCAGCGCATCAAGTTTGTTATGGCGTCCTATAATTGTGGCCTCGGTCATGTTTTGGATGCCCAAAGGCTAACCGAAAAATTCGGAGGTAATCCATTGCAATGGGATCATCAAGTGGAAAAATACCTGCTGGAAATGAGCAGTAGTAAATATTTTCGGGATCCGGTGGTGCGTTATGGTTTTGTACGGGGTGAAGAACCCTATCACTACGTACGGGATATCTTCCTGCGCTATCAGCATTACCAACGGCTCTTGCCGGACAGCTCCACCTCTGCGCCAGCGTTGCAAGCCTCTCAAAGCCCTGCTTCTTAGCAATAAGACTACCACGCTTTAAGGCCTGAAATTATCGAATCTAACAACTTTGTTTTCAGATCATAGCATACTGCCAGGTGCTAAAAAGCACTCAATCTTGTTTGCGCTGGGAAAAATTATAGCCCCGCTGCCACCATTTAAAGCTAAAACCCATTAATACACCCTGATTATCAGCATGATAATATTTTAAGGAGCCAGTATCAAATGACTTTAGCTCAGCGTAAATTTGAGTAAACTTTAAAACCTATATGCGAATGAAAAAAAAGCTATTCGCCCTGGCAGCCACCCTCTTCCTCGGCGGACTTCATGGTCAAATCTCCCCGATTGAACTGGCCGATATGGAGTTTACTTTTATGGGTAAAATCATCCAATACAACCGTATTCAGTTTGTTGATCCTTCAACCAATGCGGTTGAGCAGCAAGTGGATTTCCTCTGGAACTCGCACCGCAAGGTTCTAGAGGCGCAAGACAGCACTTTCGGTCTTACCTCCTACCACTGGTTAGGCAGCATAGGCAGCAACTCCAATACAGTGGCCTTACTTTATGGCAACGTGATGTATGCCGAAAACCACCTTTATTGGGATCAGCAATACCGCGATACGCTCATTGTAGATTTCCGGGACACCAATAACGACGGCGCCCTTGATAAAACCACCGCCTTCCGCTACCACTATGGCCCTAATGGTATTGACACTGCTTATCTCTACGACTACTCAGGAGGCACCGAGAGACTGGCACTCAGCTATGTCACCTACCGTAACAGTGCCGGCCAGACCGATTCTCTGGTGTCCTACTACCACATGTGGGGCCTTACTATTCCTGCCATTGCCTACTATTATCAATACACTGGCACTTTGCTAACCAAAATCAACGTGGTAAGTAAAATCTTCTGGGATGAACCGCTGCTTCAAGCGGAGCTGACCCTTAACACCACCGGCGAAATCACTGCCGCGCTAATCTCACAGTATGATAGTACCACCGCAGGCTGGGTTCCGGAAAGCAAGATTTTATTCTCCCTTGAAAGCATCTTTGCTGAAGATGAGTTTCTTGCCAGGAACAAAGTGGACTTTTACCCCAATCCCGCCAATGATTGGGTTGATATCATCAGTAAGACAGCTGGGGTGCTAGAAATTCTGACTATTGATGGCAAGACAGTATATAAAACTGATTTCAGTACTGACCTCGAGCGTCACAATATTGACCACTTAGCCGCCGGCGCTTACCTCATCAGGTTTAGTAGCGGCAGTCAACAACGTACCCAAACCTTGTTGAAAAATTAAGGGATCCCAACCTAAACCAGTCAATTGTCACCCCCTCCTTTAACATGGGAGGGGTATGACATTTGAGTATTAAAAAAACCCGCCGCCCCGGGGATCATGGCTGGGGTGGTTTTGGAACCCATATCAAAAAAAAACAGGGGTAGCAGGTGGCTTAAAACCTTTGACTGGAGCTGATTGTGGGATTTTTAATTACCCTGGCGCTGCATTGAGAAAGAGCTAAATCCGGTTAAACATGCCGGTTTGCAGCAAATTTCAATTAGCTTCGCAAGCTGAAATTCCGCGCATGAACACTCCCGCCGTTAAGTTTAACCGTCAGGACAGGCCTGAGTTTGTTAAACAGCTCCGCTCCAACGTCAATCAATACTTTAAAGAGAATAAAATCAGTAAGCACGCCAACTTCAATATGAAGTTTAAAACCGTGTTTATGCTATGTCTGTACTTCGTACCTCTGACCCTGATGCTCAGCGGAGTGGTTTCATCGCTGTGGTCCGTTATGCTTATGTGGGTGCTAATGAGCCTGGGTATGTCAGGAATCGGCCTGGCGGTAATGCACGATGCCAACCATGGGGCCTACTCCAAAAACCGCCGGGTAAATGATATGCTGGGATATCTGGTAAATTTCCTTGGCGCCTATCACGTTAACTGGAAAATACAGCACAATGTGCTCCATCACTCCTTTACCAATGTGGAGGGTTATGATGAAGACATCGAAAACCCGGTAATGCGATTCTCACCACAGCAAAAGCGCAAAAAGTTTTTCCGCTTTCAGGCCTTTTACGCGCCCTTCTTTTATGGCATCATGACCATTTACTGGCTACTTACCAAGGATTTCCTCCAATTGGCACGCTATCATAAAAAGAACCTGCTGGAAGGACAGGGCCTTACTTTGCGCCAGGCCATCACCCAGGTAATTATCAACAAAAGCTGGTATCTGGTGCTGACCCTGGTGCTGCCTATGATATTGGTTGACCTGCCCTGGTACCAGGTTTTACTGGGCTTTTTGCTTATGCAGTTTATTTGTGGCCTCACCCTGGCTTTTATATTTCAGACTGCCCACGTAATTGAAGAAACCAGCTTTGTGGAGCCTGACGAAAGTTACAGCGTAGAAAACAACTGGGCCATTCACCAATTGCGTACCACCGCCAACTTTGCTGATCGCAGTGTGCTTTTCTCATGGTTTATTGGCGGGCTCAATTACCAGATCGAACATCACCTGTTCCCAAACATCTGCCACGTACACTATCGTAAAATTTCTAAAATCGTACGTAAAACAGCAGCTGAATTTGACGTGCCCTATTATCAGCATAAAACCTTCTACGGGGCTTTAAAGAGTCACTTCAGCTTATTGCATCAATTGGGTACGGGCAGGTATGACCTGCGCCAGGCCAGCTGATCATCAACATTCTTTAAAAGTTAGTTTCTACCTGGCCGGGGCCGGCATAGAGCCCGCAGGCGCCAACAAATGCCTGCCACTATCCCTGTGCTGTCAAACATTGGTTAAGCCGCCACCAGCTATTCGCGCTAAGTGGCACTAAGGGCAGTGGTCGTAAACCAAATGCCATAACTTTCCTTATAAAGGGCTGAAACTCCAACAATGCACCTTCGACCCTTCCTGCAGGGATTTGGCGTCATTGCCATTATACTCACCCTTGCCCCCTTGATTGCGGCGGATAAGTGGTGGATTCGCGTCTTTGATTTTCCTCATCTTCAGTTAAGTTTACTTACCCTGCTCGCGCTGGGTTTTTATTTTTTCCGCTTTAAATTCAAGGGGTTCAGGGACTACATTTTCACCACGGCCCTGCTGGCCTGCTTTATTTTTCAGTTTAGTAAAATTTACCGCTATACCCGCTTTGCCAGCCCCCAGGTAGTAAATACTCAGGACACCGTCAATGCCATCTCATTGAAGGTTCTAACGGCCAATGTTTTGCAGAGCAATCAGGAGCATCAAAAGTTGGTGTCGGAAATTCATCGTCTCAATCCGGATCTTCTGGTGCTAACCGAAACGGATCGCAGATGGATGGAGGCTATTAACGGTGAACTCAGCGACAGCTACCCTTACCAATTGGCGGAGCCCCTCGATAACACTTATGGCATGTGCCTCTACTCAAAATTAAAGCTGAGTAACAGTAAAATCATGTGCCTGGCCGATGACAGCATTCCCTCCATTCATACCAGGATTGAACTGGCCGGTGGCAGGCAGGTACAACTCTATGCCATCCATCCCACCCCACCCATGCCGCAGCACAATCCCTCCTCTACTGATCGCGATGCCGAATTGATGATAGTTGCGGAAAAGGCACTGGCCTCCAGCTTACCGGTTATTGTTATGGGAGATTTCAACGATGTGGCCTGGAGCCACACTACCCGCCTGTTTCAACACGTAGGCCGCTTACTCGATGTGCGCGCCGGACGTGGCTTCTATAATACCTTCAACGCTAAGAACTTCCTCATGCGATGGCCCCTGGATCACATTTTTGTATCACGTGAGTTTACGGTAGACGAAGTTCAGCGTGGCGAAGACATTGGCTCTGATCATTATCCCTATTATGCCAAGCTGCGGCTACCACCGGTGGTACCGACCGAAAACCAACCAGAACTGCCCAGTGCCGAAGACCTCAACGAATCAGAAGAACAAATAAAAAAAGAAGCCAAAAAAGACTCTATAAAAAAATCCGGCAACTAATTTTCTAATGCGCTCAAATCGAATACTTTTGCCAATCGCATATACAACAACTCCCTATACTCCTGTTTAAGTAACCTACATTAACAAGCTGAACTTCAGATAAAAAGCTATACATTAGTAGCGATTCCCAACCAGGAATTGCACGACAACCAAAAAAGCACTCCATATATCGAAAAGCATAATGTTCCCAAGCTCACTTACCATAATTTTGTTTTGGAAACTTTGAAACTCTGGTCATGAAACAACTTCTCTCTATAGGCTGCCTGGCCTTGATACTGCTAGGTTGCCAGCCGGAAAATGACAAAAACACAGGTAACCCACCCAATGCCAGCTCTTTGGCAGAGCTAAAGATTCCCGCTGATTTTAACTGGAGTAGCAGTGTAAAGGGACAGGTGGAAGTTAACCTCAGGCACCCCGAAGGCTATCAGACCGAAGGACGCGAAGTTTGGCTGATGGACGTGGAAGGCCAGCGGGTAAATCGCAGTTTTATCCAGAATGACCGCGCTGTTTTTCATCTGAGTATGCGCCAGGATGATCCCAGCCTATTTCTTTACTACCCCCTTACCGGTGATAAGATGCGCTTACTTTCTGACGGTCCGGTAGATTTTAAATTGCACTTCAATCCCGAGCAGGATTTGGAAACCATCCTGGAAAACCAGGTTTCGGGCTCAAAATTCAAAAAGTCAATACAGGCGGTGCAAACCCCCAGCACCATTAACGCGCTTGGCAATGCCGACTTTGAAATTAACGATTTCGGTTTCTATTATTCAACCAGTGGTATGGTGGATGACGGCAGGTGGTACGCCGCCGATGGCAATTTCACCTGGTCTGATGAAAACGGCAGTAAGGTGGTGAAGGCCAAAAACAAAAAAACAAGCTACCTCTACCAGCAGGTAAGTGTGACCGCAGGCGACAGCTTTGAATATTCGGCTGATGCTTTTGGTAATGCCTATGCCTTTTTACTTTGGCACAGCAATAATAGTAATCTTCCTTTCGGAAGCAGTTTTGCATCGCGCATCGGAAACCAGCTTAGCCTCAGCGGGGTAGTTCCCACTGGTGCCGACTATGTTTCGGTGCTTCATATCACCTCTAATAAAGGCTGGACTGACAATGCCCATTTCGGCACTGCCCCGGCCGTAACCGATGCCGACGGTGATGGTGTGGCTGACAGCCATGACGACTTTCCCAGCGATCCCAATCGCGCTTTTTCAATTGACTTCCCCAGTGGCGGCAATCAAACCCTGGGCTTTGAAGACCTGTGGCCTTCCCAGGGGGACTATGACTTTAACGACCTGGTAATTACCAGTAAATATTCCTTTAACACCGATGCAGCTGGTCAACTGGTTGATGCTGATGTCACCATTAGCCTTGATGCCATTGGAGCTGGCGCTCATAGTGGATTGGGCCTGCTTTTGCTCGATCAGAATAAGCAGCCTTTCCCCAATAGCATCATTAGCTCCACCAGCAGCAACGTAGTGGCCGACCCCGATAATCCCAACGGCATTATTGTGTTTGCCAGTGCCGCCAGTGCGCGCTCAGAATATTACACCAATACCGAAGCAGGATCGATGGCCACGCCCGATACTATTCGCTTTACTATCCAGTTTGCAGGCAACGCCGGCGCTGCTACTATCATTCCTGACCTTTATATTTTCAGAACGAATGACCGCGGCCGCGAAACCCACCTGGCCGGTTTTGGCCCCAGCAATGCGGCTGATCCTTCCTACTTTAATAATGGCCACGACGTAAATGGCACCTATAAAACTGCCAATGGCCTGCCCTGGGCGATCGAGGTGATAACCGGCAATGGAACTGCCTGGAATCACCCGCTTGAAAAAACAGATATTTTACTGGCTTTCCCCCAATTTCAGCAATGGGCCGAAAGTGCCGGCAGCGAAAAACAAAACTGGTATAAAAATCCTGACCCTGAAAAGATTATAGATCTGAGCCTTTTCTAGTTTAGTCCGAATTGAGAATTTAATTTCTGGCCCCGGCAAATGTCGGGGCTTTTATTTTTAATGTACGCCAACTGATTGAGCATTGCTATTCATCACCGATAATAAGGTCAACTCCCTTATAGCTCAGATATGCTGCCACAATCGGTAAAATCAGGTCGCCCAGCACCAGGGGTAGCACTACTTTTTTAAAAGGATATTTGTCGAGAGCCAACATACCGGTCAACACGTTATTGGGAAAGGGCGTAAAGCCCACATAGAAAAAGATGAAAAACTGAATAAATAAATCAGACCGCTTCTTCAGCCAGGTTAGAGCCCTTCGTACCCGTTGTTGAAGCTGGTTGGTAGTAGCCCCCCTGGCCGCCAGCCCGAAAAAATAGAAAAAGATGTCGCCCACTGCCAGTCCCACCCCGGCCACTGCCCCCAGTATGAATGGATTAATGCGCCCGGCGGCCAGCATAACCACCATGGGGTAGGTGGAAAAAGTGGTAAAGGAAGAAAAGGCTCCAAATACGGAAACCAAAAATGCCACTCCATAGCTGTTAGCTACCCCCAGCTTCTCCACCAGTTCAGCCGGAGTGTAATTCAATAAAACTACCGTCCAGCTAAAGACAAAGGCCAGTGCCAGCCAAAAGGGCATTTTTTGCCTCAACCTGCGCTCCTTCTCCACCGGCCTGGGGTCTGCATCACTACCGATCACTATCCTTTCCTAATTGATTGTTATTTCAACACGCTATAAATGAAACCGAGCCAAGTGGGGAAAATGTTCCCCAGTTAATGAATCTCTGTTAGTTCATTGCCAGCACCTGCCATTGGCTAACCAGCGAAAGTCACCAGAGAAACTGATTTTCAGAAGGCCTGTAAAATTTAAATTTCCTACAAAATAAAAAACCCCGGAGCCTAAACCCCGGGGTGCGATTGTTATAAACAGGCTAATGGCCTTTTAAGCCATTACTTTCGCCATTACGTGATAGCGCGGATCATCCACATTTTTTTCAATTACACCGGCCAGTTTTGGGGATGCCTTAATCATCAGCGCCTGGCACTCTTCACTGAGATGTTTTATGTGCACTTCCTTACCGGCAGCTTCATATTTTTCCACCAATTGAAAGAGGGCCTCCAGAGCGGAGTGATCGGCCACCCTTGACTCCATAAAATCTATGATTACTTTTTCAGGATCACCATTTACATCAAACTTATTTTTGAAGGCGGAGATGCTCCCGAAAAATAAAGGCCCCCAAATCTCGTACACCTTGGTACCATCTTCTAGCCGGTGCTTGCGGGCACGGATGCGCCTGGCATTTTCCCAGGCAAAAGCCAGGGCACTCATAACAATACCGGCCATCACCGCAATGGCAAGGTCGAAAATCACCGTAAGCAATGACACTGATATCAGCACAATGGCATCGGTGAGGGGAATTTTATTGATGATGCGGAAGCTACTCCAGGCAAAGGTGCCGATCACCACCATAAACATCACCCCTACCAGAGCAGCAATAGGCACCTGCTCGATCAGGCTTGAGGCAAAAAGAATAAACATCAGCAGAGTTACGGCCGCCACGATACCCGACAGCCGGGTTCTGCCGCCTCCCTTGATATTAATAATTGACTGGCCAATCATAGCACAACCACCCATGCCACCAAAAAATCCGGTTACAATATTGGCACCACCCTGGGCCATACACTCACGGTTGGTGTTACCCCGGGTTTCAGTAAGTTCATCAACCAGGTTAAGGGTCATCAGGGATTCAATAAGGCCAATGGCTGCTAAGATCACTGCATACGGACCAATAAACCTGAGGGTGTCCCAGCTCAAGGGGACTTTTGAAAACAAGTCTAATTGAAATTCCGGTAAACCACCTTTCAGGCCCTCGCCGCCGCCATCGCGGATAAAGCTACCCACCGTAGCAATGTCGAAGCCACCGATGATCACCGCCGCTGACACTACCACTATGGCTATCAGGGCTTCGGGCAGTTTCTTATTGAGTTTGGGTAAAAAGTGCATGATGGCCATGGTAAGGCCCACAAAACCCAGCATCAACCAAAACTCAGCACCACGAATCCACTGCTGCTGACCATCTACCGTTTCCTTAAACATCCCTAATTGCGACATGAAAATCACAATAGCCAGGCCGTTTACAAAACCCATCATTACCGGGTGAGGAATCAGGCGCACAAACTTACCCAGCTTAAGTACCCCCACCAACATCTGAATAACCCCCATAAGGATAACGGTAGCAAAGAGATAATAAAGACCAAGATTCTCTCCAGCGGCACCCATGGCATTTCCCTCGGCCACCAAACTCACCATTACCACCGCCAGGGCACCGGTAGCACCACTGATCATACCCGGGCGGCCACCGAATGCGGCGGTAATGAGGCCTACCATAAAAGCAGCATAGAGGCCTACCAGTGGGTCCACTCCGGCCACAAAAGCGAAGGCCACTGCCTCCGGTACCAGTGCCAGTGCCACTGTAAGTCCACTAAAAATGTCGTTGCGGGCATTGGCAGCACGCTTGCGGATGAATTTAACCATGGCTGTAATAGCTTTAAAAAAGGCCGCAAAAGTACCGCTTTAAGTCAGTATGACAAGCCCTGCTACCGCCCCAATCCGCCTTTAAAGCAAACTTAATCAAGCTATAACAGCCTTATTTACTAAAACAAACTAAGCCACAAGCCAGGAATGATGGCTCTTGTAAATGGCCAAAAAGTCGAATTTATAGTGGCTTCCTTTAATAATACTTTATCTGCTTGCCTACTCTCCCTGTACGATGGCAGAACCACCACTTTTTTTTTTTGCAGCGATTCCTATAAAGTAAAGCTTTAATCAGTTCTGCAAGGAATGCCTGTCATTGAAACGAAAGTTATACTTTGATATAAGTATAATTTCACTAACTTAAAACCTTTAAATAACCTAGCAATCTAAAAATCAAATCATGAGGACTATTTCGGCTGTTTTATTGTTATTTTTTTGTCTTAGCAGCTTACAAGCTACCCATAACCTGGGAGGCTTGATCAGCTATGAACATATACAGGGCCGTGAGTATCAAATTAAAATAGTAACCTATACCGATCCCGGTTCTGCCGCAGATCGCAATGAGTTGGAAATATATTGGGGTGATGGCAGTAGTAAAATGCTCAGCCGGCAATCAACCGAGTTAGTAAGTCCGGGCGTCCAATTGAACTTATACACCGGCAACCACACTTACGCGGCCGATGGAACTTATGTGGTATGGATGGAAGACCCCAACCGCAACGCTGGCGTAATAAACATCCCGCAGTCAGTATCGGTACCCTTCTACCTTGAATCTGAAATTGTAGTAAGTAGCGGCAGTGGCAATAGCTCAGCCAACTTTTTTACTGCGCCAATTTTCTATGCAAATATCAACGAAAGCTTCAGCCACCTGCTTTCGGCCTACGACAGCGAGGGAGACATTGTCAGCTATGAACTGATAGCGCCTCAAGGTGCCAATGGCAGCGTAGGAAGCATTCCTACCGCAGCCACCATCAATCAAAAAAGTGGTGAACTAAACTGGACCCCCGGCCAGGCCGGTCTGTTTAACTTTACCGTAAAAGTGAAGGAATGCCGCAATGGTGTGAACCTTGGTTACAGCATAATAGACTTCCAGGTGGCGGTAAGCAATAGCAGCTCAAGCGCTCAGTTTAGTAGCGGTAGTGGATTTTACTATGATCAGAGCTATAAAGTAGTAAGTGCTCAGCCCGGTCAAAGTATACAAGTCAGCCTGCAGTATGACAATACGGCTGCTGATTCCACCAAGCTTTCTGTATATAGCGAGGCGGAGGCCCTGGGGCTTAATGTAAATTCCAGTAGCATTCAGCTTTCCAACACACAATCGCAGGGCAGTTTCAGCTGGATGCCAGGCAGTACCGATGTGCGCTGTGCACCTTATAAACTTATTTTCAGGGGGCATTCCTACAATTCAGGACCCCTGAGCGAAAAAGATTTCCCCATTCTAATATTTGTACGCGACAACAGCATCACATGCAACAGCAGCTGCCAGGGGCAAATTACCGTATCAAAGGAGGAGTTTGATTACAATCCTGTCATTAAAGTATCACCAAACCCCTTCTCGGAAAGTATCACATTTGATTTGTCAGAGCAGGCTGTTTCTTTTCCAATTCAAATCAGCTTGTACAATTTGAAGGGGCAAAAATTAAAGGAGAGCAAAGATATGTATCAAAGCATTTTCAGCCTGAAACGCGGCAAGTTAGCAGCAGGTGCTTATCTCTACCAAATTAGTGATAAGAGAGGCGCCCGGTTTAGCGGAAAAATATTAATAACAGACTAATCATTCAGCCGCCTAAAAAATAAGTTCTCTTCATAAAGCGAAATCCCCCATCAGTCTCGGCTGTTGGGGGATTTGTATTTAACTAATTACACACTCCTGAATTAGCTCATTGCGGCCGTATGGTATTGATAGATCTATGACTCCGCAATTACCTGTAAATCGCCTGTTTTTAACATTAATCAGGCAAAGTGCTGCGATCAACAGTTCGCATACCCCCGGCTTGAGAGGGACAGGGACCCAGCCGGAGGTTTATCCCTTTACGGAACTTAGGAAGCTCAGGCGGGGAGAGTCTGACATTTATGATGTAATTTTAGAAGTATGATTCCCAGCCAAGCAACAAGTCCAAATGAACACTGGCCCGCACTCGACTATGAGCACTGGAAATACAGCCTGAAGACGCTTCATATGTGGTCTCAGATTGTGGGTAAAATCAGGATGGCCCACATGCCCTGGCAAAATCACTCCTGGCACAGCACCTTATATCTTAGCCCGCGAGGGTTAACCACCGGCAGCATTCCATATAACTCAGGCCTCTTCGAAATTGAATTTGACTTTGTAAATGAGCGTCTGCGCATCAACTCCACCTTTAGTGGTGAAGAAAGTATGCTGCTTGGGCCCCGCTCAGTGGCCGATTTTTACCGGGAGCTAATGGAGCATCTGGATGACATGGGTATCCCCACAAAAATTCATGCGGCCCCCAACGAGGTGGAGCCCAGTATTCCTTTCGCCGAAAATGAGGATGATTGCTATTACGACTCACCGAAGGTGAAAAGCTTTTGGAAGATCTTACTGAACATTCACAATGTATTTCAGGAGTTTCGCAGCGGTTTTACCGGCAAATGCAGTCCGGTGCATTTTTTCTGGGGCGCCTTTGACCTTGCCTATACCCGTTTTTCGGGCCGGCCCGCACCCCTGCATCCCGGTGAGGCTCCCAATATGCCTAAAGAAGTGATGCAGGAAGCTTACTCGCAGGAGGTATTCAGCGTTGGCTTCTGGCCCGGTAATGATGCTTTTCCTACGCCCGTATTTTATGCCTACTGCTACCCCACCCCGGCCGACTTTAAAGACCAAAAGATAGAACCGGCTGAAGCCTGGTGGTCAGATGATATGGGTGAATTTTTCCTGGCTTATGCTGACGTAAGCCAGGCAGAGGATCCTGGAAAAATGCTAATGGACTTTTTACAAAGCACCTACGAAGCTGCCAGTCACACGGCCCAGTGGGACCGTCAAAAACTGGAGCGCTTTTCAAGGACAGTGCATTAATAGCCAGCTGCTTCACCATGGCCGGCATTTCCCAACCACAGCCGGGAGATAAAACTTTTCGGTTGTCTGTTTTAAGGATGAAAATTTAGGGCACTGATATTAGCCCCCACCTCTTTACCTTGCTCTACGCCGATCTCAATGGCAGAGCGGTAATGGATTCCTCCATATAAGCGGCTTATGGCCGCCTCGTTGGCAAAATCAAAAAAGGAAGTGAAACTGCGCGGACTGCCATCAATATCGCTGCGATGTTGATGGGTATAATCTGTGAATGCATAATTATCACCGAACATGTTGGTAAGCACCTG
Organism: uncultured Owenweeksia sp.; assembly: GCA_964619125.1. Lineage (GTDB taxonomy): Bacteria > Bacteroidota > Bacteroidia > Flavobacteriales > Schleiferiaceae > Owenweeksia. The sequence goes on from CAZUCA010000029.1 coordinate 25,447, forward strand.
GGCAGCTGCCCCTGACTGAACTGAATGACCGGAGGTATATTCAGGGAAAGGAGGCGTAATCAAAGGAATACTGAAGTTGGGATCAATTTCCGCGTGAATAACGGTAATAGGCCTGATCAGGTTATAGGTATACTTGGCTTTCCAGCAGGAAATAAAGGCATCATGAACCGCCATACCCAGTTTAGCAAAGGCTTCCGCCGCGGTAGCCAAATTGCTGTTTTCCTTTTCTAACACCTGCTTTAATATTGATAGGGAATGTCCGGGAGGGGTAGCAGTGGTACCTGGGTCATCACTCCAGTAAAAGGCCACCACTTCCTGCGCCGTGGTAAGATTGTTTACGGCATTATAAACCTCCATGAGCTCCAGCCAGAATTCTGAATTTACATCGGTAGAATAAGTTGGGGGAGCCGGTGGCAGGGCAGGCAAAACATCAGCACTCAAAAAAGGCCTTACTTCGCCCCAGTAGGGTTGCAGGGCAGTTTGATAAGCCGGCGGGGTAGGTACCCACATGCCACTGCCACTGGGCGGCACATAGCTACTGGGAAAGTTGTTATTAAAACACTGAGCCTGGCCATCTGTCATGGCGTAGGCTACCACCGCCTGGCCTACTTGCCGGCCGTAGTCAGCCGAGCGGACAAGAGTTTCCGGGTCTGCTGCCTTAAAACGGTTATTGATAAAATCATCCTCAAGCTCATCGATGGCATCAAGATTAGCGGTACTGGCGTTGGGATAACAGGCCCTTATAATTGTTGCTGCGGTGGCATTGGCAACCGCTCCCCAGTGGTAGTCATCACTTCCGGCTGGAGCTATACTACCGGTCGGGAATTCGTTCAACTGCCCTTGCATGCTGTTATAGCCTGGCATACCACCACGTACAGCTTCATACATACCCAGCCCGGTATAGCCAAATACCCGCGCCGCCACCGGCGGGGTAAAACCGGGGGTCTCCCGGGTAAGGGTAAGCAGCATTTCCATCCACTCGGTAGCTACCTCAGCGGAATAATCAGCGGTATGATTTTCGACCGGAGCCTGATCATTGTCCTTTTTACAGGAATAAAACAGGGTGCTGAAAACACAAAAAAGCACAAGAGGATGTAAGACTTTTGTCTTTTGCTGAAAAGAAAAACACATAATGATCGAATAATGATTGGTTACCCTCAAAGTTAGCTTAATTTTAGAACACAAATAACGGCTAACCAACTCCTTTCATCTTTCAGGCGGTGTATTTTAACTATTGGTTTTAAAGGGAAGTATCCTGAACTTTATAGCACTTAACGCTAAAGATCACTGCCATGAGGGAGATTGGGCTAATACTATTTTTGGGCCTCGCCATAGGCCTCAACACGGCCTGTATCCGGAATGCAGATTGCACCCAGGCCAGCGGCGCAATAGTCAGGCAGGATGTAAGCATAAGTCCTTTTGACCGCCTTTACCTGTATGTACCGGCGCAGCTGGTTATTAGTAAAGATAGTGTTAGCCGTATGCGCGTAGAAGGCCCGGAAAACATAATTGAGGAGCTCAACACCAGCGTGAATGGCCTTAATCTCAGCATCGGTAAAAACAACTGTTTCAAAGGGCAAAGCGACTTGCGTATCTACCTCAGCACCGTTGCGCTTAAATACGTCAGCCTTCAGGGCAGTGGTGAGATTAGCGGGGAAGGTGTTTTCGCGTCACCACTTTTTGAAGCCAATATTGATGGTTCGGGTACCCTGCGGTTTAATCTCGAGGTAGACCAGGTGGATGTTAGCATTAATGGCAGTGGTAACCTAATATTAAGCGGCAGCGCCACTCAACAGTGCTACCATTGCGATGGCTCTGGCAACTTTCTCTCATTTGACCTGACAGGAGAGAGAGCAGATGTCAACCTCGACGGCAGTGGCAATTGTGAGGTCAACGTCAGTGATTACCTGAAAGTTAGAATCCGGGGCAGTGGCAATGTTTTTTACCGGGGTAACCCCGCCATTGACAGCGAAATTAGTGGCTCCGGCAAGGTGATCAGAAGCAACTAGGAGGAGGCACCGGCCCCGAAAAGGTTGCCGGCCTGGCATAACTTTAGCACCCTGCTGCTTTAATATCCTTAACCATGCTTCGTTTCATTTTGCTGCTCGCCGGTCTCCTGGGTTTAAGCCCCACCCTCGTTGCTCAAATCGTGTTCTCAACCGACGCTGCCTATAAGGCTGATCTCAATGTGTATGTTGTGGATGCAGCCTACCAGGCCGATTTACTAGTCCATATGGAGGATGCGGTTTACAAGGCCGGAGTAAATGATGGTCATTGGTTTTTTACCGATGCCGCTTATAAGGCCGATAAAAAGATTTACTTTGTGGATGCCGCTTACCAGGCTGAATTGATGATTTATTTTGTGGAGGCCGGATATAAGGCCGCCTGGCGTGAGCGTAAAAGAATGTATCTGCTTTACCAGTCAACCAACTGCTGAAAAAAATTAATGAAAGCTATCTTCCAAACCCCTACCCCTCAACTTGAAACCAGCCTGGACTTTTACCGCAGCTTAGGATTTACCGCAATTGAGAACCGCCAATACCATTTCTTTACCGATGGCAAGGCCATTATAGAGGTAAACCCCGACCGCTATGCCAGGGCAGGCGTAAAACTCTATGGTCGATGGCGTGAAAAGCTGCCCGCATTGAAGGCTCTGACGGCAGTGGTTGAAAAAGACCAAAGCCTGGTACTGAGTGATGGTAGTGGCAGTTGGATCTACCTGATAGAAGAGGAGAGTTTTCCTCTGGCTGAACTTCCTGCTGCCGATGCTTCACTGCTGGGCAATAATATGGGCCTGACCCTGGAGGTAGTTGATATGGCAGGGGCGGTAAAAATATGGGAGACGCTGGGACTTTCCATCAGCATGGGAAGTGCAGAGCAAGGCTGGGTAGCACTCTCACACGAAAGTGGCTTTGGCCTGAGCCTGATGAAGCCCTTCGCATGCCCTCACCTCTTCTTTAATCCCTCCCTCTCCTTTTTCAATGGTGATAAAAACCGCCGGGTTATTGAAGATATCCGTGCGGCCGGTATTCCCATAACCGAGGAGATCACTCATTTTAATAAGGATGGCCTTGTTGACAATATCATTGTCCGCGACCCTGGTGGACTGGGGTTTTTCGTGTTTAGCGACTAGCGCTTTTCACATCTTATTCGCCCCCAATTGGTCGAATTGCATCGAGCGAAAACTGGGGTGGTAAACCCTGTGGAAAACGGGCGAACATATATAATTGGTCAGCCGGCAATTCACTCTCCGTGTAGCGGTAGCTGGTGCGGGCATTTTCGGCCACGGTGGTGGTAACTACCACATTTGCCAAACCCACTATCGGCCAAAACAAGCCCAGGGGCAGGGTAACAATCGCGGATACGGGAATCAAGGCCCCATATAATGAAGGAGAAGCGGCATAGTATAGCTCAAATCGCCTTATCCGTTCCAAAGCAATTTTCTCAAGTGAAGGTGTATCAGTGGCGTCATTTAACAGGGTCAAATGGGTATGATCCACCGCCAGTAGTTCGCCTTTGAGATGACTGCGGTCTTCCAGTCTGAGCTTGATATAAGACCCATAGGGACTACTACCTACATCCTTTACTTCGGGGACATAAGATGGCAACCCACAGGATGACATTAAAGTGACCAACAGCAGCAGCAAAACACTAATTCTTCTCATCATAGGAATAGGTTTTGGTATTAATACGTGAACTCCAGAACTGATCTTCCATGGTAGCTTCATATTGCTTGTAAGCCGCTGCTTCACGTCGCAGGTAAGCGGTTGGGAAGTCAAACATCTGCTTTAGCTTTAACAGGTTTTTATCCTGAAACCAGTTGTGGCGCATCCACTCCAGGTAGTAACCTTCAGAGTACAGAAAGAGCTCGTAATCCAAAGTAGAATCGGGCAGGTTAAAATCGAAGCGATACTCCTCTCCCGGCATACTGATCAGGTAACTGCTGCTATCATTAAGTTTGGCCTGCAATTCCTTAGCAGGCTTATCACCGCGCCAAACTGCATCCGCGCCTATCGCCATTGGGCTTACTTCCTCTTTAATTTCGGTAAGGGCCACCTGGTCAATACGCCACAGCCCCTTATTGAGTACCAGTTTAATTTTAATCTCTCCACTGCTGTTTTCAGGAGTTACCAGGGGCAAAATTTGCTCATTAATGGCAATGGGGCCAGTTTCATAAAAACTGCCTTGCAGCTGCCATTCCCCGCTATGAGGGTGATAAAGGTGTACTTCCACTTCACCCAGCTCCTTTTGAAAGCCACTGTTTAGTTTCTCCTTTACCTCGCCCTCCCGTTCCAGGCCAGCAAGGATATCCACGGCTTCATCGCCCATATATCCCAGGGCGCTGTAAATAAAATAGGTGGTCATCAGCGTTTGCCGGAAGCTGATTAACAGACCGGCTTCTTTCAGTTGCTCTGCGTTGTTGAAGCTAAGGTGGATTTCTTCCCGGCTTTTAAGGTTTTCAGCATCGGCCAGGCTATATCTTTCCCGTCTGTCTTTTAGCGCAAGCAACTCCAGCACATCTCCTTCAGGTCCGGTTGCACGGGATGGTTTTACAATGTTTTCACATTTGTAATAGCGATTGGTGCGCGTTTGATAGACCCTTTCTCCGCTATTTCTGGGACAGGCGAGCAAACGTACGTCGTTGAGGCAATGAGTTTCGAGAGCCTCATTTTTCATATAAAGGGAAAAACTGCCCCTGGTGGTTTTCACATTACTTAAAGCATCCACATCGCCATATTCAAGTGAAGGCAAAATCGCGTTTGAAAAGCCTTCTGCATCGGCATAATGAAAGTTATCATCAGGGTTTACATAAAAGGTGGGGCATGACCCATAACAGGCCTTCGGATTAGTAAGGCATACAAATCCCATGGCCAGATCAACAGCTGCCAGCACCATTAGGGCTGCTTTTCGGCCGTCTTCAGTCCCTTCAAGCAGCACATTGGACTCAAACAAAGCCACACTATCCAGCGGAAAGCTCAATTCTCCTTCTGAAATTATGCTACGATTGAAATTATAATGGGTGCCCTTACCGGTCATCAGGGAGTTTATGCTATCCAGCTGCCAGGAGTCGCGAAGGATATATACATCCCCCGAATGCATATGTGCTTTCAGGAATGGCTTTTTCTGCAGATTTTGAGATTCGTGGATCAGGGTGTTATGCTCCTGGTAAACATTTCTGAAGTAATAGGTTTTGCGGCAGGAGTGAATAACTGTGACCAGGATGCCGCTTAGGAGTAAAACAATAAAGAGCTGCTTTACCCGGGGGTTGGTTTGCATTTTGGCTTGGTTTATAAGCTAAAACTACCGAAAAGAACAATGCGAAAAATGCCACTGAATGAGCGAATATTGTGAAAATTCCTAGAACATCTTCTTCCGCTTCAGCAGGTAGCTTTGCAATACGCTGTGGTAACCGGCACTGACATCGGTTTCCACCAGGTCGATTTTATATTGCAGACATTTAAGGCGCAGGCGTTCCCTGAAGGCGGCCAGGCTTTGACTGTACTTTTCCTTCAATTCGGCCGGATTGAGTTTCATACTGTGACCGGTTTCGAGGTCGACAAAACGATAAGGCCTCTCCTCAAACTCAAATTCAAGTTCGGTCTTCTGATCGGTGGTCCAGAAGATGATCATTTCGTGTTTGTTGTACTTGAGGTGTTGCAGGGCGTCGAAGAGTTCCTCCTCCCGCTCGTGCATATCAAAGAGGTCAGAGAAAAGTATGATCAGCGAGCGTTTGTGGATCTGGTTGGCGATCAGATGCAGGGCTTCCACCATATCTGTTTTAGACTGGTCACTGGGCTTGTGTTCGGTAAGCAGCTTGTAAAACTCGGTATTGATCACTTTGTGGTGCTGGTAGGTGGAGCGGGCGTCGGTATGCACATCGTAATTGCCAAAGAGGCTTAGCCCCACCGCATCGCGTTGCCGCTTCAGCAGGTTGATCAGCGCCATGGAGGCAATACAACTAAAGAGTACCTTATTGGGATTTTCCACCTGGGTCATTCGTTCCTGCGGGTAAAACATACTGCCCGAGCCGTCGATCACCAGGCGACAGCGCAGGTTGGTTTCCTCCTCATAGCGCTTGGTGTAGAGGCGATCGGTGCGACCGTAGAGCTTCCAGTCGATGTTTTTGGTGCTCTCACCAGGGTTATAGATGCGATGCTCCGAAAACTCCACCGAAAAGCCGTGGAAAGGACTTTTGTGCATGCCGGTAATGAAACCTTCTACTACCTGGCGCGCAAAAAACTCCAGACTTTCAAAATCGCGAAAATGCTGGATGTCTAAATTCTCGTGGTCGCTCATGGGGGCGAAGATAACGAGAAGCAGGAAGTTTGAAACATCACTTTAACGCAAGGGACATGTCAACCTTGAGCCAGAGCCAATCGAAGACAAATATTTTAACCACCTCAGAACTAAAGGGATAATAACTAAATTCGGGTAACCTTTAAAAAACCAAACCAATGGTCTCCCCAACTCATTCTGACAGTGAGCACCTGCGCAAAATAATATCGAAGCTTTTCCCGGCAATCAGGCCAGCGCTGGTAGAAACTATTTCCTCCAAAATGAAATGGCAGAAGCTCAACGCCGGTGAGACCCTCTTTCAACAGGGCGACCTGGGTGACAGCTTTTACGTTTTGCTTTCGGGCCGTTTAAAGGCATTGGTTAAAGAGGGCTCCTCTGCTGAGCATGAAGTAGGAGAGATCCTGAAAGGCGAAAGTGTGGGTGAAATGTCACTGATCACCGGTGAGAAGCGCACCGCTACCATCCGGGCAGTGCGCGACAGCTTCGTGGCCAGCCTCGATCGCCAGGGATTTCAGGAACTGATGGCTGCTGACCCTCAGGTATTGATGGAGATATCGAAACAGATTATACAAAGACTCACCAATAGCATTCAGCGCAGTCCGCCCAGAAAATCCTATAGCAGTGTGGCCATTTTCCCCCTGGGAAGGGTTTCAGGGAGCAGCTTTACCAATGACTTACTCCAGGTCACTCTGGCGCATAGCCAGGTTAAGCTGATCGATAAAGCCGGAATTGCGGCCGACTTGCCATCAGCAAGTGCAGGGGATGTACAACTCACTAACTGGTTGTCAGAAATGGAAGCGGAGTACGAGCTCATCCTTTACCAATGCGATCCTGCTGACCCTGACTGGAGCGGTCGTTGCCTCCGTCAGGCAGATAAAATTCTCATCATTACCCATGTCGATGACGAGCCTGAGCCCAGCCCTGACGAACGGGCATTAATAAAGCAACTGGCGGCCGGCGACTGTGAACTGGTTATATTACACCCAGCGGAAACTACTTATCCGCAAAACACGCAAAAGTTCCTTTCGTCGCGAAAAGTACATCGCCACTACCACCTGCGTGAGGGTAAACAAGAAGATTTTGCCCGGCTGGGACGAATAGTTGCCGGCAAGGCCAATGCCCTGGTTTTGGCCGGGGGTGGGGCCAAGGGCTTTGCCCACATCGGTATTTTCAGGGCCCTGCAAGAAAAACAAATTCCCATAGACATAGTAGCCGGCACCAGTATTGGCAGTATTATGGCCGCCGGCATTGCGATGGGCTGGAGCCCGGATACAGTACAAGCCAAATGCCGGCAGGCATTTCTCAATGACAAGCCGCTGAAGGATTACACCCTGCCGATGGTAAGTTTTCTGAAGGGACGCCGGTTTCAGTCCGTAATCCGCAAGTACTTTCAGGACATAAATATTGAAGATCTCTGGATCAATTTCTTTTGCATTTCCGCTAACTTCAGTAGCAGTGAACCAGTAGTGCACCAGTCGGGACCACTTTATAAAGCACTGGCTGCCAGTGCTTCGATACCGGGCATTTTACCCCCAGTGGTGGAGGGCAATCAACTCCTGATTGACGGCGGAGTGTTCAACAATTTTCCGGTAGATGTTATGAGGCAGTTATACGATTGCCATATTATCGGGGTGGACCTGAACGCCGAAAAGGAATATGAGCTAAACTACCTGGAAGTACCCGATGGCTGGCGCTATCTGCTCGGCAATGTACTTTCACTGGGTCGTCGCTACCGGCTCCCTGGAATTGCCACCATTATGATGAAGGCCACCATTTTAGGCAGCCGACAAAAGCAAGCCGAGATGCAGTCAGAGGTGGATCTCTACCTGAAGCCGCCGGTGGAACGCTTCCGGATGATGAATATGAAAGCTTTTGACCCCCTGGTGAAAACAGGCTACGAATATGCCAACCAACTGCTGCAAGACGAAAGAAAAATGAACCAGATCACAACTGTCAGGGCCCAAGCGGTAGAGGCCGGTTAAAGCTTTTCTAAAATTTAATGAGTCCTGAACCAGCTGCTGGCTTATTAGTAAATTAGTTATCATCAACAGTTAATACTATGACGCCGCGTCTATGGGTTATTGCCGTTCTATATTTCTCCTTCTTAGCCTGTAAGGAGGAAGCAAAGCCCCCTGCAGAAAATTATGACGTTGAGGCAGATTTCCGGAACATTCCTATTGACCAAAGTGGTATTCAGGATGTCGTCCTCAAAGTGGGGCCTGGGGTAAACTGGCAGTTGCGAGTGATCATTCCCGAGCACGATAGCAATGAAAAGCATCCCCTGCTGTTGGCCCTGCACGGCGGATCGGGTTATAACCCTGAGGCACATACCAATACCGATTGCTACGTTGAACCAGGTTTGTCATCCCTGGGAGCCTTCATACTGCACCCAAATTCGGGTTTGGATGAATGGCCCGATATTGAAAACCAGCAAAAACTGGCCGGTCTCACCCTCCTCGCCCTTAAATACTGGCCGGTGGATTCAGCTAAAGTGGCCGTTACTGGTTATAGCAACGGCGGCAATGCCAGTTGGCTATACGGTGAATCGCAACCACAAATTTTCTCAGCCGCCATTCCAATGGCCAGCTCTTACAACACTTTAAAGGAGGATAGCAGCGCCCGGCTAATGCCCATCCCCATGTACGTTATTCACGGAGAAAACGATGAGCTATTTCCACTGGCGCAAACCCAGGCATGGGTTGAAGCAAGCCAGCAGGCGGGCAGTGACATTAAGTTTGTGGTAGCACCGGGGTTGGGGCATTATGAGCCCTGTGAGTATATGCCCTACCTGCAGAATGCTGCCCGCTGGCTTAAAGACAGCGTCTGGCAATAAGGGCATAAAAAAACCCCAGTCAAAAATGACCGGGGTTTGTATTTTATCGCTAAATGAGCGCTTAATTCATATGGGCATCCAGCTTCTGGGCCAGTACATTTTTGGGAGCAACGCCCACCTGCTTGTCAACCACTTCACCGTTTTTGAATACGAGCAGGGTAGGAATATTGCGAATACCGAACTTCATCGAAACCTCCTGGTTTTCATCCACATTCACTTTACCGATCACGGCCTTACCGTCGTATTCACCGGAAAGTTCTTCCACGATTGGGCCTACCATGCGACAGGGTCCGCACCATTCTGCCCAAAAGTCTACCAGTACTGGTTTATCAGAGTTTAATACTACTTCTTCGAAGTTAGCATCGGTTATTTCAATTGCCATAGCTAGAGTTTAAAATTTATGATAGTTCGAAGGTCAATTTTACAACAACTTTGCCAAGCTGCAAGCAAAAAAATTACTGCAATATTGGCGGTTTTAATTATTTAAGCTGATTTGCAGGTAATCCCGGCTGGCCAGCTCATCGAGCAATTCCTTGCAAATGCGGATACCACCTCCGCGACGGGGCATGCGTACATTCACCTTAGGCTTCGCTGGGTCAAAGATCATCAAATTCAGGCGTTTAGTACCCTTGTGCTTTTCAACCAATTGATTGATATCCTCTATATTTTCAGGGCTTACCTCGCTCAGTGGCATTTGCACCATCACCGATTTGCTCATGTCCTCCATCACATCCGGTAGCAGTTTTATATCCTTGATCTTAGCCTCAATACGCTCTTCAGCACCCTGCCAGGGGGTAAAGCGCTTTACAAAGCCGTTGATCATCACCATCAGATTACTTTGCATATAAGGCTTAAAGCGTAGGTAATCATCCCCAAAAAGGCGGAATTCATAATTGCCACTGTAATCCTCAATGGTAAAGAAGCCAAAGGGTTTGCCCTGCTTACTGACGAGATGGCGGGCTTCGGTAATAATGCCACCGATGGTATAATCGCCAATCCCGGCCAGGTTGGCAAAGGACTTAAGCTCATGTGAGCTCATAAATTTCATTTCGTATTTAAAATCGTCCAGAGGATGGCTGCTGAGATAAATTCCATTGACATCCTTTTCCTTATTGAGCAGCATCAGCCGGGGCCACTCCTCCACCGTTGGGATCTCCGGCTCCGGTAGTTCCACCGCCTGGCCGCCACCAAAAAGTGACACCTGCGATGACTCCTCCTGGGCTTTAAAGTTCTGAGCAAAGCGGATCGCCCTTTCCAGGAAGGTTTTTTCATCGCCATTGGCATAAAAGTACACCGCGCGATGGCAATTTTCAAAGCCGTCGAAGGCACCACCCAGGGCCAGGTTCTCCAAAGTCTTTTTATTCACTGCCCGCAGGTCTATGCGCTTCAGCAGGTCAAAAATGTTTTTGTAAGGTCCGTTTTCCAGGCGCTCATTCACAATCGCCATTACCGCTCCTTCTCCTACCCCTTTCATACCGCCCAGTCCAAAGCGGATTTCGGATTTGGCGTTTACCGAAAAGCGAAACTGCGATTCGTTCACATCGGGACCCAATACCGGAATACCCATGCGCTTACACTCTTCCATAAAGAAGGTCACCTTCTTCAGGTCGTTCATATTGTGGGTAAGCACCGAAGCCATATACTCCTGGGGGTAGTTAGCCTTGAGGTAACCGGTGTGGAAGGCCACCACCGAATAACAGGTAGAGTGTGACTTGTTGAAGGCATAGGCGGCAAAGGCCTCCCAGTCTTTCCATACTTTTTCTAAAATGCTGGCATCGTGGCCGCGCTCGCTTCCCTGCTCGATGAACTTGGGCTTCATCTTATCCAGTACCGCCTTCTGTTTTTTACCCATGGCTTTCCGCAGTACGTCGGCCTCACCCTTGGTAAAACCCGCCAGCGACTGCGACAGCAACATCACCTGCTCCTGGTAAACGGTGATACCATAGGTCTCAGCCAAATACTCCTCCATTTCGGGGAGATCGTAGGCGATTTCCTCACGCCCGTGTTTACGCGCAATAAAGTTGGGAATGTATTCCAGCGGTCCCGGACGGTAAAGGGCGTTCATGGCAATGAGGTCGGCAAATTTATCCGGCTTGAGTGCCTTGAGGTGCTTCTGCATGCCAGCACTCTCAAACTGGAAGGTACCATTGGTTTCGCCCCTTTGGTAAAGTTCCAGGGTGGGCTGGTCATCAAGTGGAATTTCATCCGGATCGATCTCCACGCCGTGGCGCTGCTTCACCAGCGCAATGGCATCCTTAATGATACTAAGGGTCTTCAGTCCGAGGAAGTCCATCTTTAGCATCCCCGCGGCCTCTACCACCGAGTTATCAAACTGGGTAACATAGAGATCGGAATCTTTGGCCACCGAAACGGGGACAAATTTGGTAATGTCATCGGGAGTGATAATTACTCCACAGGCATGAATGCCGGTACTACGCACCGAGCCTTCGAGAATGCGGGCCTGGTTTACCACCTCAGCTTCCAAACCACTGCCTTCGGCCAGTTCACGCAATTGCTTACCGAGCTGATAGGCATCACCATTGAGGTTCTGGCTCATTTCCTTGTCGCTCCAGCCAAACAGTTTACCCAGCTTGGTATCGGGTACCAGCTTTGCCACCCGGTCGGTATCCTGCAGGGGCAGTTGCATTACCCGGCCGGTATCGCGTATGGCCGACTTGGCGGCCATGGTGCCGTAGGTGATAATCTGGGCCACCTGGTTGGCGCCATATTTTTTTACTACCCAGTCAATAATTTTCCCGCGGCCTTCATCGTCAAAGTCGATATCGATATCAGGGAGCGATACCCGGTCAGGATTCAAAAATCTCTCAAACAGCAGATCGTAAGCAATGGGATCCACATTGGTAATGCCGATACAGTAAGCCACCGCTGATCCGGCTGCCGAGCCCCGGCCCGGACCTACACTCACCCCCATATTGCGGGCTTCGGTGGTGAAGTCCTGTACGATGAGGAAGTAACCCGGGTAACCGGTATTGGCAATGGTTTCCAGCTCGAAGTCGAGGCGCTGCTTAATGTCATCGGTCAGTTCGCCGTATCGCTTTTTAGCCCCTTCGTAGGTAAGGTGGCGCAGGTAGGCATTTTCACCCCGCTTACCCCCGTCTTCGGCATCCCGGGGGTCAACAAATTCTTCCGGAATGTCAAAGGCCGGCAAGAGCACGTCGCGGGCCAGCGAATAAGCTTCCACCTTATCGGCAATTTCGAGGGTGGTGGTAATAGCTTCTGGCAGATCCTTGAAAAGCTCCTTCATAGCGTCGGGGCTCTTCAGGTAATATTCCTCGTTGGGGAAGCCGAAGCGAAAGCCACGCCCACGGCCCTTGGGTGTACTTTGATACTCCCCTTCCTTTACACAGAGGAGGATATCGTGGGCATTGGCATCCTCCTGGCCCAGATAGTACACGTCGTTGGAGGCGAAGTATTTCACGTCGTACTTGCGCGCAAACTTCAGCAGGGTTTGGTTCACCACTTCCTCTTCCTCGAGACCGTGACGCACCAACTCCACGTAAAAATCATCACCAAAGTTTTCCTTATACCAAAGGAAGGCCTCTTCCGCCTGTTTTTCACCTACGTTGAGAATAAGACTAGGCACTTCCCCATAAAGGTTGCCAGTGGTGACAATCAGGTTTTCCTTGTACTGCAGAATCAGCTCCTTATCGATGCGTGGCACGTAGTAGAAGCCATCCACAAAGGCATGGGATGACAGCTTGGCCAGGTTGTGATAGCCGGCCTTATTTTTGGCCATAAAAACCACCTGAAAACCGTTGTCCTTTACAGTTTTGTCGGTGTGGTTGCGGCAAACGTAAAATTCACAGCCCACTATGGGTTTAATGTCATTATCGAGCGCTGCTTTGGTAAAGTGGAAAGCACCATAGAGGTTGGCGTGATCGGTCATAGCCACGGCCGGCATGCCTTGCTCTTTGGCCTTTTTAATCAGACCGGGGATATCGCAAGTGGCCTGGAGAATTGAATATTGGGTATGCACATGCAGATGTGCAAAAGAGGTGTCGGCACCGAGCTCGATCTTTTCCTCCTGTTGCCGGGCACCGGCACTGTCTTCAGTCAGCTTGCGGGCCAGCTCTTTAAAGCTCTCCACCTTGAGCCCGATAGCCTTAACCGTGTGGGGATTGCTGCGGTTGAAGGCTTCCCGCATTTCCGGAGTCCAGTCAAGGCGCTCATCGGTGTAAATACCGATACGCACCGCTTCCAGAAAGGCACGGGTAGTGGCTTCTACGTCGGCAGCGGCATTGTGGGCTTCGGCAAAACCTTCCCCAAAAAGTTTATGGTGGAGTTCCTCGAGCTTGGGCATTTTAAAGCCGCCCCCCCGGCCACCCTGTAGCTGGCAATAGTCGCGGGTTTCCTCACCGGTGTCGATGGTGGCTTTGCCTTCAAGGATGTTCTCCTGCTCCAGGCGCAGGTATTCACAGCCGACCGCATTGAGGTCGAACTGCACATTGTGGCCCACCAGGTATTTTGATTTCTTTACGGCCGCACTGAATTCAGCCATGGCCTCCTCGAGGGGAACACCGTAATGCTCCGCCACCTCGGTGGTGATACCGTGAACCTTGGCCGCATTAAAGGGGATATCAAAACCATCGGGTTTTACCACAAAATCCTTCACCTCAATCAGGCTGCCATCGGCATCGTGCAGTTGCCAGGCAATCTGCACCACGCGGGGCCAGTTCTCAAAATCGGTAAGGGGCGCATCATCGCGCAGGGGCAATCCGGTAGTCTCGGTATCGAAGATTAAAAACACTCAGCAACAGGGTTTTAGAATTGTGAAGGCTCAGCTTCAAATTTAGGAATTGAGCGCTGAATCTGAAGCGCTGTTGATAACGATTGAAAAGTTGTTTTAGCGCTGCAGCGAGCGGTTTTGGGTATGACTAAATCCATTTGCTTTGTGCTTCTTCCTGTCTTAGTGGCTTCGTGGCATTGAACCAAAAAAAACCACCAAGACGCTAAGGCTCTAAGCCGCACTAAGCCAAGCCTACTTTGTGTTTCTTACTGTCCTGGTGCCTTCGTGGCGTTCAACCAAATAAAACCACCAAGACGCTAAGGCTCAAAGCCGCACTAAGCCAAGCCTCCTTTGTGT
>CAZUCA010000030.1:0-13032 GCA_964619125.1 uncultured Owenweeksia sp.
AATACAACTCTAACTCTTCTTATCTCGTGAAATCACTGTTACTTAGCGTGTTTAAAGGGTTTTTGTCGTATGCTAAAATAAAGGCCTGCGAAAGTTTCCAATTTTGAGAAATACTTTTACTTTTGGACAAAACCCCTATTAATGGACGTTTTCAAAATATTTGTGGTAGATGATAACGAGCTCTTTTCCAAGGCGAGCCAGCATCATCTCTCTCTCAACCCAGATAATGAAGTGGAGATATTCTCCGCGGGCAAGGATTGCATAAATGCACTCTACCAGCGCCCGGGGCTGATCTTTCTTGATTATTCACTGCCCGACTTGTCCGGCATTGAAGTGCTTCGAAAAATAAAACAGTCGTACTCTGATATTCCCGTGGTGATTGTGAGCGGACAAGAGGATGTAAACACGGCTGTGGAACTCCTCAAGGAAGGTGCTTATGATTACATTGTAAAGGACGACAATGCCTTTGAACGCATGTGGAAGGCCACCAACAACATCAAGGAAAACTACATGTTGCGCGATGAAATCGATCGTTTACGTCAGGAGGTGGATCACAAGTACGACTTCAGCAATATTAAGGGCAACAGCCCCTCCATTAAGCGGGTGTATAAGCTGATTGAAAAGGCCGCTCAAACCAATATTACCGTGTCAATTACCGGTGAAACCGGTACCGGTAAGGAATTGGTGGCGAAAGCCATTCACTACAATTCCACCAAAAAGAAGAAATCGCTGGTTACCGTCAATATTGCCGCTATCCCCAATGACCTTTTGGAAAGTGAGCTTTTCGGACACGAAAAAGGCTCCTTTACGGGTGCGGTAAATCGCCGCATCGGAAAATTTGAAGAGGCCGACGGTGGTACTATTTTTCTCGATGAGATCGGGGAGATGGACCTTAACCTCCAGGCCAAGTTATTGAGAGTGTTGCAGGAGAAGGAGGTAACCCGTATCGGCAGTAATAACCCGGTAAAAGTAAACTGCCGGGTAGTGGTGGCGACTCACCGCAACCTCACCGACGAAGTGAAAAATGGCCGTTTCAGGGAAGATCTTTACTATCGCTTGCTCGGCCTTCCGATTGAACTTCCTCCCTTGCGTGAGCGGGGCAACGATATTGTAATACTGGCTAAGCACTTTCTTGATGAGTTTACTGCTGAAAATCAACTGGGAAAGGTGAAGCTTGATGCCGGTGCTCAGAAAAAGCTCTTGTCGTATAGCTGGCCCGGTAATGTACGCGAGCTGAAGGCTGTAATTGAACTGGCGGCGGTACTGTGTGACAATGGCGACATTGAGGAGAAGGACATAAACTTCAATGACCGTGATAATGGTCTGAATGATCTTCTTTCAAAAGAGTTGACCCTGAAAGCCTACAACCAAAAGATAATCCAGCACTTTCTCGACAAATACGACCGCAATGTGGTGGATGTGGCCCGCAAACTGAACATAGGAAAAAGCACCATCTATCGCATGGTGAAGAACCAGGAATTAGAAATATAATCTCATTATGGCACAGCAGGTTTACGACTTAAGTCAACTGGAAGAGCTGGCCGGGGGCAGCACGGAGTTTGTCGATAGTATGATTGGCACTTTTCTGGAACATACCCCGGATCAATTAAGTGCTATTATAAACGCTTATGAATCAGGTGATCTTGCTACCGTAGGATCACTGGCACATAAGATAAAGCCCAATATTGATCTCTTTGGCATTAGCGATATCAAGGACGAAATCCGGGTGGTAGAAGCTAAGGGAAAGAGTGGCATTAATGATGATGAGCTAAAATTATGCATACAGAAGGTCCAAAAATATTTAGAGATATCTTTCAATCAACTCCGCGAAAGATGAAGGAGACATTAGAACAGGTGCTTGTAATTGACGATGAGCCGATAATGCGGAAACTCCTTATGCAGATTCTGCGTGACAAGTACGAGGTCATTCTCAAGGAAAATGGCAAGGAAGCCCTGGAGTGGATGTACCAGGGAAATATTCCTGACCTGGTAGTGGCCGATTTGAATATGCCTGAAATCAACGGCTTTGAATACATCAAAAAGGTACGCGAAAGTGGCTTTTTCAATGATGTGCCACTTATCGTGCTGTCGGGTGAGGAAAGTAGCGCTGAGCGCATCAAATGCCTTAAGCTGGGTGCCAATGATTACCTTATTAAACCTTTTAACCCCGAAGAACTGGGGCTGCGCATTGACAATTTGATAAAGTTACGTTCGTGAGACGAATACTCTATATTGGGAACGACGAGGTTGTTCAACAAAGCCTGGATGCTGCTCCGGGGGTGGAGTTGATACAGGTTCAGAATGTGGTGGGCTTACACAATTACCTGCCTAATTTGGAACAGGTACATCTCATAATATCTGACTGGCGGCTAAAGGGATTGGACGGTCTGGGCATTTACCATCGCTTCAAGAATAATTTTAACGACCTGGGCATACCCTTTTGCCTGTGCATGGAGCACACCGAGCGCTCGCTAAAGCGCAGCTTGCTTAAGGAGGGAATTTCTGAAATTTTCACCTACAATATTGACGCCGGTGAGCTGGCCAGCACGGTGGATTTTCACCGCGATATGCTGGCGGCGCGTTTGAGGACTGATGTGATCAAGCCTTCACGGGAATACAAAATACCCCTCTCCAAACGCATCTTTGATATTGTGGTGGCAGGGCTGGCTTTAATAATACTCTCACCCATTATTCTGCTGGCCGCTCTGGCCATTCGCATTGAGAGTAAGGGCCCCATTCTCTATGTTTCTAAAAGGGTGGGTACCGGTTACAAAGTGTTTGATTTCTATAAGCTTCGTTCTATGTATATTGACGCAGACAAGCGCATGGCTGAGATGAAACACCTTAACCAGTATGCGGCTGAGAGTCAGGAAAGCACCGACAACCCGGTGCGCCGTCTCAATGGCAGTCGCAGAAAACACAGCCCCACTTTGATTTATAAAGACGGGCGGCCTATGAGCGAAACGGAATACCTGGAACTGAAGCGCAAGCAGCAATCGGGCACCTTCGTGAAATTCAAGGAAGATCCGCGCATCACCAAAGTGGGCAAATTCATTCGCAATACCAGTATTGATGAATTGCCGCAACTGATTAATGTACTTAAGGGGGATATGTCTATTGTGGGCAATCGTCCGCTGCCGCTATACGAAGCTGAGCAGCTCACTTCAGATGACTGGGGCGAGCGCTTTCTGGCACCGGCAGGAATTACCGGCCTCTGGCAGGTTATGAAACGAGGAAAGGGCGAAATGTCAGAGGAGGAGCGAAAGGCGCTTGACAATCAATATGCCCGCAAGGTTAGTTTGTTCAACGACATCAAATTGATCGTGAGAACAGTACCTGCCTTATTTCAAAAAGAAAATGTCTGACTCTATGAAGAAATACCTCTTTTACCTTTTTACTTTCTTTAGTTCATGCTGTTTTGCCCAATCCGAGGCCCAAGGCGTGAGGAGCGATACCCTCACTGACCCGGTGGCGGGTGGAACCGATATCCTCGACTTTTTGCCACCGCTGGCGGTGCTGATCGATTCGGCCATTGCCAACTCGCCCAATGTGGAAATGAGCAACTACCGGCTCAAAGCCAGTGAGTATGAGGTGGGCCGGGTACGACGCGACTGGTCTGAACTTATTGTACTCAATGGGCACTATCGCATTACTGATTACGACAGGCTTACTTTTGATGAAACCGGGGTGCCGCTGCCCCAGCAGGCTCTCGGCTATCAGCTTAGTGCCGGAGTGCAGGTGCCCTTGAGTTATTTTGTAAACCGCAAAAATGTGGTGCGCCAGGCCGAAATGAACGTCCTCTCCGCCAAGGCCGAAAAGAAAAGCCAGGAGGAGATGATAGTAGAAAGGGTTATTGCCACCTACAATGAGTTGCTGCTGATTCAGCGCTTGCTGGTAATTACGGCAGAAGCCAAGGAGTCGGCAGACTTAATTCTGGAAATGGCAGAAGATCGTTTTAGGGATGGTGAGATAACCCTTGATGAGTTGGGGAGCAGCACCAGTATGAAGGCAGATTTTGCCTCCGAGCAGGAACAATTAAGAGCCCAATTCAGGACCACTTATGCTATGCTTGAGCAACTGGTGGGCATGCCTCTGGGTAAACTTCAAAACCTTAACGAATAATGAGTGTACTTCAGTTTTTTCGACTTCTCAATAAAAACCTGAATATTTTTCTGCTCAGTTCACTAATTCTGGCAGTTGTTATATTCTTTGTAACACGGGGCTTACCCGAAACCTACAAAAGCCGTACAGAGATTTACACCGGTCTTATTTCCGGGGCCAGGGTTGATGCGGCTGACGCGGTAAGACTCGATTACCTTACGGTAAGTAACCAGTTTGACAACCTGATAACCGTTGCCCGTTCCGATCAAACTCTAGAGGAGGTTGGGGAGCGGCTTTTTGCCCGCCATCTGCGCCTTAGCGAACCGGTAAAAAAGATAATGGGGGAATCGGCCTTTGAGGCTTTTCACGATAAAATTCCCGAGAAATTGATCGATTCGGTGTATGTGCCGGGCTCCGAGTTGGAAACCCTCAAGCGTATCCGCAGCTACAAAGAGAAGCATTATGACTCCTGGATGGTCGACCAGATTTTTATTTCTGATGCTTCCCCTTATAGTCCGGCCGGGATAAAGAAAAACCTGACCATAAAACGCCTGGGTGGATCTGACCTGGTGGAAATGACCTATAGCTGGACCGATCCCGGTATTTGTCAAAATACCCTCGCCATTCTCAACGATGTTTTTACCCAAAAGCTGATAGAAATAAAGGTGGGCCAGTCCAACGATGTGGTTACCTACTATCGTCGCCAGGTGGCACAGGCCAAAACAGAATTGCTCAATGCTGAAGATAGCCTTGCCCAGTTCAGGATTGACAACAAAATCATCAATTATAACCAGCAAACTGAAAATATTGCAGCGTTGCAAAGTTCACTGGAACAGGAATACCAGCAGGAACTTAGGGTAAAGGCGGCGGCACAGGCCTCGGTAAATCAGCTGGCCAAGAAGTTGGAGCTCAACAAGAAAATAGTGGACTTTTCGGAAGAGTTGTTGCAGAAAAAAAAGCGGCTATCGTCTATCAATGCCAAGATTGCAGAGCTGGAGCTATATTCGGGAGATGCTGATCGCATAGCCGAACTACGCTCTGAGGCCAAAAACCTGGAAGCGGAATTGAGTGATAACCTGGTGAAGCGCTATGAGTTTAGCCGTACCACCGAAGGTGTATCTAACAAGGAAGTATTGCAGAACTGGCTGGATGCCACCATCACCCTTGATGCCAGTGAGGCCCGTCTGGCGGTACTGTCCAATCGTTCGGCGCTCTTTCAAAATGCTTATGATCAATTTTCTCCCCTGGGAGCAGAACTCAAGCGGTTGGAAAGGGCAGTGGATGTAGCCGAAAAAAACTATCTCGAACTAAACAGTAGCCTTAATGCTACCCTTACCCGGCAACAGGGTGAATCACTTTCTACCGGCGGACTGGTGATTACCGTGCCGCCGCGTTTTCCCACCTCACCGGTTAGAACCAAACAACTTTTAATGGTTCTGCTGGCGGCCGTAATCGGCTTTTTGGTGCCACTCGGATTTATGCTTATTCTGGGCTTTCTCGACAATACCATCCGTACCCCTCAGCGGGCGGAGGAGAAAACCGGCCTCAAATTACTGGGGGCTTACCCTGAGCTAAATGCCGGCCCCGATTACAAAAATGTGGACATGGAATGGCTTACTGCGAAGGCACTGGGACATATTGTTCAGAACCTGAGGCATGAACACCATCGCCTTGATGTGGTGAGTGCTAAGGAGGAAATGCGCTCCATTCTGTTTTTCAGCACTCGCGATCGTGAAGGAAAATCATTCCTGGTAGACCAGGTGGCAAATGAACTGACAGACCTCAATAAAAAGGTGGCTGTCCTCAGCTTTAAGCCGCTGGCCGAAAACCCCGAGCGGAAGTATGAAGTAATTTTATATAAAAACGACCGTGAGTTTTTGCAGCGCCTCACCCTTGATGATTTTATTCCAAATAAGGAGCAATACGACTATATCTTCCTCAACCTAGAAGCGGTACTTACTGAGCAGTATCCGATTGAGCTGATTGAGCAGTTTGATATGGCGGTATGTGTTACTTCGGCCAAACGCTCTTGGAACAAGGCAGATGAATTCTCCCTGCAGGAGTTTAACCAGGTACTTAAAACCACGCCTCGCTTACTTATCAATGGGGTGGCACCAGACTATATGGATTCAGTACTGGGTGAAATTAAAAAGACCCGCTCCGGATTGCGGCGTTTTCTTAAAACCCTGGTTACCCTACAGTTTGGCAAACGCAAGTTCGAAACCAAAGGTACCGCCTCTTAGTAGGCTGAAACCCTGGGCGGGCGGTCTATTCAATATTTAAGCCGCTACTACAGTTCATCACAGCTGTAGTAGCGGTTTTTGCTTTTAATCCTTCGCGTTAAACGGGGTTCTAAACGGGCGCAGATAGCAGTGGCAGAAGCAGGATTTATCCTGGTCTAATTACTTTGCCAGGATCCGGATTTAGGCATTAAGCGCCCTTTTACCGGGGTGTCTTCCCCTTCAAGTTCCGGCTCTCCCTTATCATTCCAATGCTTCATGCTATACACTACCGCCAGTGAAATGAAGGTGAAGAAATTATTGGGATAACTGGTCAGCACCGGGTTGCCATAATTGGCCAGCAAAATTCCGGCGTAGCCCGCCAGCAAAGCGATACCAATGTTTTTATAACTTTCGTTCTTAAGGCGCCAAACTATCTGCATCCCTCTGAAGAGTATAATCAGGAGGATGCCGACAAAGAGATTACGCCCTACCACACCGGTTTCTGCACGTATCCAGGTATAAAGTCCGTCAGGCGGAAAGTCAGCCAGCCAGGTATTGGGGGCAAAGCGCTGTCCCATGCGCCCGGTGGTACCCAGGCCGCCGCCAAAAGGTTTGTCTTCCAGGTATTTACTCAGGCGTTCGCGGTTGTAAAGTCTTACTGCCAGGGAGGCATCATCGGGGTTTAGGGCCGAACGCAGACGGTAAATCTCGTAATTGCTGTGCCCCAGGGTGGTAAATTTCAAAAAACTAAAACCCAGGGTAAGGACGACCAGACTGATGAAGACGTAGCGGAAATTTTTGATCATGATCAGGTACACCAGGCCGCCAACCGCAGGTATAGCCAGGGCCCCCCGGGTACCACTAAGCATCAGGCCGTAAAAGAAGAGGGCACCAAGGATCAAAAAGGTAATTCTCAGTTTTTTGGAGTAGGGGCCTACGAAGAGGATAAGGCACACAATGCAGATGTGGGCCATGGAGGCCCCAAAGGCACTGGCGTCAGAGTGAATAGAGAATACCCGTAGCTTTCCGAAGAGGATATGGGTAACATGCCCACCGGCATCCAGCCAGGCCTGTTCCACCGCCGTTACCCCAAACCACTTTTGTTTTATGGCCCAGATAAGGGCGATGAGCGACAGCCCTACCCAGAACTTGAAAAAGCGCTTCCAGTCACTATAGGTATTGAGAATAACCAGGGCCAGGGTCACTACCAGAACCTGTATAAGCGCAATTCCCCGCATTGCATAAAACCAGGCGGTCATGCTGGGTGAGAGCGGGTTGGCAAGTTGCAGCAGGATATAAAACATCCACAGGGCCGATAACCAGGCCAGGTGGTTAGAAGCCATTCTGAAACTCAGGTAGCGGTAATGTTTTATAAAAAGCGCGAGGTAGGTGAGCACCACAATTGATTCTACTACTACCCCATAAGGTACCTCAGGATTGCCGTAACGGTTAAAAACCGAAAGGAAAAACCCGATTATCAGCGCCGAATACAAACCAATCTCGGGCTTTTGAAAGAGCGCAATTAGAAAAATGGCAAGCAGCGGTACCGCTAATATTACCCCAAAGGAGAGTGGCCCCAAAAAGTAATATCCCACTCCGATAAGCGCTGCCAGCAGGAATATTCCCAGGTAGCGGAACCAAAGCGGCAGGCGGACGGCCTGTGATCGAAGGGTACTAGTATCCATCAGGGTTGTGAACTTGAGGCCAGGGGCAGATTGAAAAAGTTAAAGAAATCTGCAGTTTTATACGAATAATGAAGGTAGTCAAGTAATTTGGGTAAACCATAGATCGATTCACCTCTGAGAGTGAAGTCCTGCAGCACCCCTTCTACATCCTTAAAGACTTTGTGCTGTGATGAAAGTTGAAAGTGGATGTTGCTGTTTTGCTGTCGTTGCGCCACCACTACCAGTTGTCGGTCAGTTTCTTCCAGTATGCGCAGTGATTTCACCAGGCTGCTCACAACTTTATCGGCGTTTATGTCGCGCAGCAAGCCGTAGTCCCTCAGGTCGATTTTCACAATAGTGGGCTCAAATGAAATCTCCTGCAAGCTTTTCAGGTCAGCGGCATCAAAGATGTAGTAATAGGCGTCCTGGCGCTTCTTCCATCCCTGTTTGGTGGCTTCGAGTCGGTATGAGCCGTTTTCGTACACCTTAACTAAGGCCAAAAGTGTGTCATTGCCGAAGTTGAGCTTATAAAGCTGTAATTCAGAAATGTTGTCAATGCCAATTTTATTAACATCGCTTTTGTACCAATCTTCGTTGGTAGAAATGCCACGGGGCGGAATGATGTGTTCTTCCGAAAGCCACTGGCCATCCAGGCTCAGACTCCAGCCTATGAGGTTGTTGGCTATAACGGCTGAGGGCTGTGATTCTACCTGTGGTAAGGGTTGATTTTGGTGCTCCTGTGCGATTAGGGGCTGATAAGTGACGATAAGGAGCGAGCAGAGGGAAATAAATTGTTTGAGCAAGGCTTTAGCTGTTAAATGTGATATTATACAATATTAAGATATTTAAGACAGTGCCTCATAGCTTTCCTGCCAAATAATAGGGGAGAAGGAGTGGGGCGCTGACTAATAACCGGGCATGCTAACGCATAAAAAGGCGATTTGATTAAAATTTCCATAAACTATGTTAAGACTGTCAGGTTGAGAAGGGACAAAAAACATTTGAAGACCTATATCTTCTCAGGCCTCCCCGCCGCATAAACTAAAATTTTAAATTAGCTGCTGATCAGTATTACATGACTAAACCGCCCAAATTGGACGACTATACAGTTGAGGTATCTTTTTTAACGGTGAATTACCATCAGGCCGATGTAACCCTGGCTTTGCTGGCATCGTTGCAGCACCTCAGCTTTCCTCACTGGGAGTGTGTGGTGGTAAATAATGGTACCAACGACCCCGATCTAAAGTCTAAGGTAGAGGAGTTTGACCGCTGCAAGTACGTGGAGAGCGAGGAAAACCTTGGCTTTGCTGGCGGCAATAACCTTGGTCTACCGCATTGTGAGGGGCGTTTTATATTTTTCATCAACAATGACACTGAGGTGTCCGCAGGTTTATTAGAACCTCTGTTAAAGCGCTTTGATAAAGACCATAACATTGGCATACTAAGCCCCAAAATAATCTTTGATGCTGATCGCCAGACGATACAATATGCAGGAGCGACCGAGCTCAGCGCAATTACCCTGCGCAATAAAGGCATTGGCTATGGGCTTAAGGATGAGGGGCAGTATGACGCCAGCTATGAAACCGCTTTTGCCCATGGCGCCGCCATGGTGGTGCCGCGTAAGGTAATTGATGAAGTGGGACCGATGTCAGAAGAGTATTTTCTCTATTACGAGGAGTATGATTGGTCCATGCGGATCCGCAAGGCCGGCTACAAAATTGTGTATTGTGGCGAAAGTGTGGTTTATCATAAAGAATCGGTAAGCACGGGGGTGGATAGTCCTTTTAAGATTTTTTACCTTAACCGAAACCGTTTACTGTTTGCCCGTAAAAATCTACCTGCCTGGCGCAGCCAACTCTTTTGGTTGTATTATGTGGCCGTGGTATTACCGGTACATGGGTTAAAATACGCTTTAAAGGGGCAAATGAAAAAAACGAAAGCTTTGTACTCTGCACTGCAGTGGAATCTATCTAACCGGGGGAGCATATGATTATAGGAATAGAGGCTCAACGCATCTTCAGGCGGAGAAAGCACGGGATGGATTTTGCAGTACTATCACTTATCAGGGAGTTACAGCTGATCGACAAGGTTAATATGTACTTCATTTTTGTGAATGAAGGTCCTGATCGCTGTCTGGAGGAAACCGAGAATTTTAAGATAAGATCCTTTTCAGCCCCCTATATCCTGTGGGAGCAGGTGAAATTACCGGCCATGGCCAGGAAACTGGGCTGTGATATTTTGCACCTGACCAGCAATACAGGCCCGGTGCGGTGCAAAGTCCCTATTATTCTCACCTTGCACGATATCATTTACTACGAACAGAATTTGCTGCTGGCCAGTGGTTATACCCCGTACCAGCGGCTGGGCAATATTTACCGCACCCTGGTGGTAAGAAGGGTGGTAAACAAGGCCCGTAAAATCCTGACGGTATCCAACTTTGAGCGCAAGCAAATAATAAAGAGGCTTGACGTGCCTGCGGAGAAGGTGAGTACCGTGTACAATGGAGTGGCTAACCACTTTTTGAACGGCCTAGATCAGGAGGAGATTGACCGGGTATTGAAGCGCTACTCCTTACCTGAGAAGTATATTCTGTTTCTCGGAAACACCGATCCCAAAAAAAACACCAGCAATACGGTGGTGGCCTTTGCCCGTTTTTGTGAAATCAGCTCATTTAAGCACAAGTTGGTAGTGGCGGATTTACCGGCCGCTTTTATTCGCAATACTCTTAAAGCCGAAGGGCTGGAGCATCACTTTCATCGCTTCGTCTCCAGCGGTTACATCAAGAACAGTGATATGCCAGGCCTTATCGCCGGGGCTGATCTTTTTCTTTACCCCAGTAAGCGCGAGAGTTTTGGCATTCCCATCCTTGAGGGATTTGGGGCCGGTACCCCGGTTATTACCTCCAATACTTCCGCCATGCCTGAAGTTGGTGGGCCCGCAGTGGAGTACGTTGATCCTGAAAAGCCGGAAGAACTGGCACAGAAGATAAATGATTTACTGCATGATCAACAGCGCCGTGGGGAGTTGCGCGAGCGGGGCTTTGAGAGGGTTCAGCAGTTTTCATGGTCAACCGCGGCCAAACAGGTCTTAGCTATTTATCAAGAAGTAATATAAAAATATGGAGTGGGTTTTTTGGTCGTTAATGACCATCGTATTCTATACCTTTTTAGGCTATGGACTTTTACTTTTTCTAATTATCAAAATTAAACGCCTCTTTGGCACTAAACCTACTCCTCTTAATGTATATGAGCCTCCAGTCACTCTGGTGATTCCGGCCTTTAACGAGGCCGATTATATTGAGGCGAAGGCCGAGAATTCTCTCGCACTGGATTACCCGCGTGAAAAACTGCGTATTCTCTTTATTACTGACGGTTCTACCGACGCCACTGTGGCCAAACTACGAAAGATAGAGGGCGTGGAGGTCAGTCATCAGAACCGGCGGGCGGGTAAAAGTGCCGCCGAAAACCGGGCAATGACCCTGGTTAACACCCCTATTGTGGTGTTTTGTGATGCCAATACCCGTCTCAACCCGGGCAGCATCCGCGAACTGGTAAAACACTATCAGCGCCCGGAAGTGGGGGCAGTGGCCGGCGAGAAAAAAGTAATATCACCGGAAAAAGACAATGCCAGTGGCGCCGGGGAGGGCTTTTACTGGAAATATGAATCACAGCTCAAAAAATGGGATAGTGAACTCTACTCAGTGGTGGGAGCTGCTGGCGAGCTGATCAGCTTTCGCAGCGAACTGGTCAGCGATCTTGAGGAAGACACCATACTGGATGATTTTATCCAGTCGCTGCGCGTGTGTCAGCAAGGCTACCGGGTGGTATACGAACCCGCAGCCTATGCCGAGGAAACCGCCAGTGAGTCGGTGGCAGAAGAGTACAAGCGCAAAACCCGGATTGCGGCCGGGGGCTGGCAGGCTATGTACCGTCTGCGCAAGCTGCTTAACCCCTTTGCTACCAACTTTAGCTTGTGGTGGCAATACGTATCACATCGGGTCTTGCGCTGGTCGCTCTCAGCCCTGGCCCTGCCTTTTATTTTTCTACTGAATATTTTTCTCTCTTTAGAGCCTGATACCCACTTCTATGATTACCTGCTTATTGCCCAGGTTATTTTTTACCTTTTAGCTCTGCTGGGATTGGTATTGGAAAAACGGAACCTGAGATTTAAGATTCTCTTTATTCCCTTTTATTTCTGTATGATGAATTATGCAGTTTTTGTAGGCGTATGGCGCTACCTCAATGGCCTGCAGGCCGCTACCTGGGAAAAGGCCAAAAGGGCTAATTCCAGCCTCTGATTCTCTCATTTTTTCAGATTCCCAATAACAAATTAAAAATGGAATTTTTCCCAGTGTGGGATTAGCTTCTTTTTTGGCATGAGGATTTAAATGATCTGAAAAACAAGCACTTAGGTGTGATATTTCTTACTGGCACTTCAATTGCTCTTTGGTATGGAGCCGTATTTAAGGCGGCTGGAATGTTAACCCATATTACGAACTTAATCATTAAAGTAGAGAGCAACATGAAAAAAAGTTTCCTAAGTCTTGTGGCCGTTGCAGCACTACTGGTTTCCTGTAGCAAGGATAATCCGGACAAGAGTGCTGATACGCGGTTTGGTAATGTTGAAACGATGGAGGATCTGAAGGTTCCTTCTTCCTTCAATTGGCGCACAGCCAAAAATGTAGTGGCTGATGTAACTGTGAGTTCACTCACCGGTACCCCCTTAAAAGGAGTGCGGGTAGACGTGTATTCTGACATTCCCACCAACGGGGGTGAATTGATTTCATCTGGTTTTACCGATGCTTCCGGTAGAATGGTGCAGGAACTCAAGTTGGATGCCTTCCTGGATGAGGTGTATTTAATTGCCCATGCCGGTGGTATCGACAACATGCGGATGATTCCTGTAACCGGAGATCACCTTAATGCTACCTTCGGTGGAAATTATATGCCACGTACCTATACCAAAGGTGCTGCCGGTAATCCTTTCCACATTTTTGACAACGTTTATGGTCTGAATACCTGGAACGCCAATGGTAGTTCAAACAA
>CAZUCA010000030.1:13042-39241 GCA_964619125.1 uncultured Owenweeksia sp.
AACCTGCAGCCCAACAGGCATGACATGGACAGTATTATGGATTGCGCCAACAAAATTATGGCCGCCCTTCCAGAATATCAGTCTGTACCATGTGACCCAGCCCGTGAACACCTGGTTCATGAAGGTGTGCAAACCGAGCTGGTGGTAACCGGCCAATCTGATGTGTATGTAACTTTCCTCGATGAAGGTGCTACCATTCAGAATACCCTCGGTTTCTATTACTATCATCCCGACAGCATCTCAGGTTCCTGGGCTAAACCCGGTATTCCTGAAGCTATTGATTCAATCTTTGTGATTTTCCCAAGAGTAGACGAGCCTAGTGGTGGTACCCAAACCGGAGACCGTGTATATATCGGTAACTTCCCCGAGGGTACTCATATCAGCTGGGTGCTGCTTCAGGGAGCATGGAGAAACGGTGGTGTTCAAGCCGGCTGGAACGAATTCTATTCAAACGATATCCTGAATAAGGATGCCGGCAACAACTGCTTCGGTGCTGACTTTGACCGTCACGTAGTTTCTATCAAGAAAACTATGGCTCTTGATCCACAGGTTGGAAGCGGAGTTGATTCTATCATAGTGTTCGGATTTGAGGATCTTAAGTACCCCAACAGTGACTTCGATTTCAACGATGCCGTTTGGTACGTTGATGGCGATAGCATTTCCTGTAAAAAGGTACCCCGTCTGGTTGCCAGCGGTGACCGTGACCAGGATGGTATCGACGATACCTGGGATGACTATCCAGATAACCCATTCCGTGCCTGTGACCTTCGCTACCAGGGTACCCTGGCCTTTGAAGACCTCTGGCCAACCAAGGGTGACTACGATATGAATGACCACGTAATCTATTACGACGTTATTCAAACTATCAACGGTGCGATGGAAGTAATCGAAATCGACGGTGACTGGACCTTTAAAGCCAACGGTGCCGGTTATGACAACGGCTTCGGATTTAAGCTTGGTTCTGCCAGCAAAACCACAGTAGCCAATGTTAGCGGTTATCAACACTTTGGAGCCCCTGTACTTGAAGGTAACAACCTTGAAGCAACTCCAACCAGTGAAGCCCTGGTACTGGCCTGGGACAGAGCTAAGGACCTGATTCCTGGTAACCCGGTGTTCTTTAACACTCAAGGTGCACCAAGACCTGATATTCCTGTGAATCTGGAAGTACTCTTTGACTCTACCGGATCATTGCCCCCTATGATGGATGTTGGTATGGCACCTTATGATGCCTATATCATCTCTAATCAGGATCGTGGCCGTGAAATCCACATGGTAGATAATCCACCCACCGACAAGGCGGTAGCCTCTGGTGCTAATGCTTACCTCGGTACGCAAGACGATGCCAGTGACAACGTGAGCAACTACTATCACACTGCTCAGAACCTGCCTTGGGCACTTGATATCAAGTTCCACGCCTGGGAATGGCCTAAAGAGCGCGTGCAGATTATCGATGCTTACAGCGACTTTGCTGCCTGGGCTATGTCTGGTGGCGTGAGTTTCCCTGGATGGTACCTCACACCTGATGCCACTA
Organism: uncultured Owenweeksia sp.; assembly: GCA_964619125.1. Lineage (GTDB taxonomy): Bacteria > Bacteroidota > Bacteroidia > Flavobacteriales > Schleiferiaceae > Owenweeksia. The sequence continues at coordinate 14,574 of CAZUCA010000030.1, forward strand.
AGGTGTACCCATAGAGATTAAATGATTAAGTGAAACTGATTTTCAATATTCTATAAATAGAAAGACCCCGCATCAGCGGGGTCTTTTTTTATGGGGATATTTAATTAAAAGCGATTAGTGAATAATAGCTGGCTAGGCGGGGTTTTTAGAAGTTTGGCTTGAGGTTGTAGCGCGCGTAGAAATCTTCAATCACCTTTACCGCTTCATCAGCGGTATCCACCAACTTAAAGAGATCGAGATCTTCCTTACTTACGTTATTCTCACGCTGTAGCAATACCTCTTTAATCCAATCCAATAGTCCGCCCCAAAAGCTTTTGTCTACCAGCACAATGGGAAAGCGGCCAATCTTAAAGGTCTGGATCAGGGTGATTGCTTCAAAGAGCTCATCAAGGGTGCCAAAGCCGCCGGGCATTACAATAAACCCCTGGCTGTACTTCACAAACATAACCTTGCGCACAAAGAAATAATCGAAATTCAGGTTTTTATCCTGGTCGATGTAGGGGTTTGGTTCCTGCTCCATGGGTAATTCTATATTCAGACCTACCGAGGTGCCGCCACCCCGCTGGGCTCCCTTGTTACCGGCTTCCATCATACCAGGGCCACCACCGGTAATTACTCCGTAGCCTTTTTGAGTAAGCTTAAAAGCAATCTCCTGGGTCATCTGGTATTTAGGATGATCGGGTTTAGTGCGGGCGGAGCCAAAAATGGAAACGCAGGGTCCGATTCGAGCCAGCTTTTCATAGCCATTCACAAATTCGGCCATTACCTTGAAGATGGCCCAGCTGTCGTTGGATTTTATTTCACTCCAGTTTTTGGCATCAAATGCCTTCTTTATCCGGGCTTCAGATTTGTGGTTATCCTTCTTGATCATAGTATGAAAGGCAATGTAGCAAATGTTAGCGATTAAGTTCGGGCAGTAAAAACTGGCCGGTATAACTCTCCCTGACCTTGACGAGGTCCTCGGGGGTGCCGGTAAAAAGCAATTCACCACCCCCACTGCCACCTTCGGGGCCAATGTCAATGATGTGGTCGGCCAGCTTGATGACGTCCATATTGTGCTCAATGATCAATACGGTGTTGCCTTTATTTACCAGCTTGTTAATAACCTCCATCAATACCCGAACATCCTCAAAGTGCAAGCCCGTGGTGGGCTCGTCTAAAATGTAAAGGGTTTGGCCGGTATCGCGTTTGCTGAGCTCAGTAGCCAGTTTTACCCGCTGGGCTTCCCCTCCCGAGAGAGTGGTGGATTGCTGCCCGAGGGTGATATAGCCTAAGCCTACATCCTTCAGGGTTTTGAGCTTATTGAAAATCTTAGGAATGCTTTCAAAAAATTCCACCGCCGAGTTGACGCTCATATCCAGCACATCAGAAATAGATTTGCCCTTGAAGCGGATTTCCAGGGTTTCGCGGTTAAAACGTTTGCCCTGGCAGGTTTCGCAGGGAACATAAACGTCAGGGAGGAAATTCATTTCTATTACCCTTATTCCTGCTCCTTCGCAGGTTTCGCAACGCCCCCCTTTTACATTAAAACTGAAGCGTCCTGGTTTATAGGCGCGCACCTTTGATTCTGGTAAGTTGGCAAAGAGGTCGCGGATATGCGATAGTACTCCGGTGTAGGTGGCAGGATTGGAACGGGGGGTACGCCCAATTGGAGATTGGTCAATATCGATGACCTTGTCAATATTTTTCAGCCCCTTTATATTATCATATTCGAGGGGCTTTTTTACTGATTGGTAAAAATGCTGGCTCAGAGCAGGGTAGAGGGTTTCGTTGATCAGGGTGGACTTCCCGCTGCCAGAAACTCCGGTAACCACGATCAGTTTACCAAGAGGGAATTTTACATTCAGGTTTTTCAGGTTATTACCCCGGGCTCCATTGAGCGTTATGAACTTACCGTTGCCTTCCCGTCTTTCTGCGGGGATAGCTATCTCTTGCTTACCATTGAGATAGCGCGCGGTAAGGCTGTCACTGTTCAGAATGTCACGGAGCTTACCGTGCGAAACAATTTCACCGCCGCGACGACCAGCGTGAGGACCAATATCGAAGATATAGTCTGCATGCTCAATCATGTCGCGGTCATGCTCCACTACAATTACCGAGTTGCCGATATCCCGCAAGCCTTTCAGCGAGCTTATCAGTTTGTGATTGTCGCGCTGATGCAGACCGATGCTGGGTTCATCGAGGATGTAGAGTACATTCACCAACTGCGACCCAATTTGGGTAGCCAGCCTAATCCGTTGGGCTTCACCACCGGAAAGGCTGCGACTGGGGCGATTGAGGCTGAGGTATTCAAGCCCAACGTCCAGCAAAAACTGGGTACGGCTGCGTAGCTCCTTTAAAATTTCAATGGCAATTTTTTTCTGCTGGGGGTCAAGCGATTTTTCAATGTCGTGAAACCATGACCATAAATTACCCAGGTCCATCCGGGCCAGATCCGATATATTTTTATCACCCAGGATAAAGTGCCGCGATTCAATTTTCAAACGGTCTCCCTGGCAACTGGGGCACTCCACTTTATTCATAAAGCTTTCAGCCCAGCGCTTAATACTTTTACTCTTGGTTTCTTCGCTTTGGCTTTGAATAAAATTAATAACCCCTTCAAAATTGATGTTGTAGCGACGGGTAATGCCGAGGTTCTTATTTTCCACCTCAAAGGCCTCCTCCGATCCGTAAAGGATCACGTCCATTCCTTCTTCCGGAATATCACCTACGGCTGTGTCCATATCGAAGCCGTAGCGATCGCCGATAATCTCCAATTGGTTGAAGATCCAACTGCGCTTATAGTCACCCAGCGGAGCTAAGCCTCCTTTTTTAATAGTTTGGCGGGGATTAGGGATAATCTTATCCATATCGATTTGCGAAACCTCTCCCAGGCCATTGCACTTATGGCAGGCCCCCTTGGGGGAGTTAAAGGAGAAAGTATTAGGCTCAGGTTCGGGGTAGGAGATACCGGTGGTGGGGCACATCAGATGGCGGCTAAAAAACTTAGGACTGACTGACTCGGCATCGGTGATCATCAGCACCCCGTTACCGTGCTGCATTGCTACTGCAATGGAATCACGCAGCCGCTTATCACTCTTGCTTTCAATTTTAAGGCGGTCAATTACCAGCTCAATATCGTGGGTTTTATAGCGATCAAGGCGCATACCTTTGCTGATCTCCATCATTTCCCCATCCACACGCACTTTTACAAAGCCCTGCTTGGCCAGGCTTTCGAATAGCTCGCGATAGTGCCCCTTGCGGGAGCGAATAACCGGTGCCAGTATGCTTACCGGCTTCCCCTCATAGTGCTCATAAATAAGTTCCCTGATTTTCTCATCAGTATAGCTCATCATTTTTTCGCCCGTCTTATAGGAGTAAGCCACAGAGGCCCGGGCAAAAAGCAGGCGTAGAAAGTCATAAATCTCAGTTATGGTGCCGACCGTACTGCGGGGGTTTTTGCTGGTGGTTTTTTGTTCAATGGAAATAACCGGACTCAGGCCGTTTATCTTGTCAACATCAGGGCGCTCGAGATTGCCCAGAAACTGGCGTGCATAGGCAGAGAAAGTCTCAATATATCGACGTTGTCCTTCGGCATAAATAGTATCAAATGCCAGTGATGATTTGCCACTGCCGCTAAGACCGGTAATTACCACCAGTTCATTGCGGGGAATGATAACATCGATGTTTTTAAGATTATGAACTCGCGCTCCGTATACTTCTATCTGATTAGGGTCTATTGAACTTTGACTTTCAGTCATTTGAAGGCATGGGGATTAAAAATGCAAACTTAGCCCGATAAGCTGATATAACAAGTAGAAAAAGACGATGTTGTGATAGGATTTGCCAGCAGATGACCAGCCAGGCACTCAGCCTTATGGAGGCTTGTTACCTAACAGTCAGACCTTTCCTTTGTGAGGGTTATTTGGGATATAGGTAAATCCGTGTATTTTTGAATACAACATCACCTTAACCTATCAATCTCATGAACGTTTTTATTCTCTGTACAGGGAGAAGTGGCTCTACTACTTTTATTAAAGCCTGTCAACATATCAGCAATTATACCGCTAAGCACGAAAGCCGCGCCGGTCACCTTGGCGAGGAGCGCCTCAATTATCCCGATAACCACATTGAAGGCGATAACCGCTTGTCATGGTTCTTAGGACAGTTGGATCAGAAGTATGGCGATAAGGCTTATTACATTCACCTTAAAAGGTCTAAAGACAAAACGGTACGAAGCGAAAATAAACGTTGGTATGTAAGGGGTAGTATTGTGAGGCCATTTTGTATGGGTATTTTAATGACTCCGGTGGCTCGTACCACCGCCCAATCACGACTGCAAATTACCGCCGACTATTACGATTGCGTAACGGCCAATATCGAGTTGTTTTTAAAGGATAAGACCAGGGTCATGCATATGCAACTCGAAAATATAAAGGAGGAGTTTCCTAAATTCTGGGATTGGGTAGCTGCCGAAGGAGATTTCGAGGCCGCCATGAGTGAGTTTGATGTACGGCATAATACCAACTTGTGGGATAAATACCAGAAATACCTAAGGCTTGATCCCTTTATCCATGTATGGAGGCGGATAAAACTTGCTACCTGGCGATAAGCAGCCTTTGCGTGGAGCGAACAAGCGCTGATCCTGCTCCGGGACAAGCCGTGCTACCAGGGTATTGCCTGTAAAGACATCAGAATTTAAAGTTCCACTAGCGGAGCTCAGTCGAATCGCTCAGTGACGGAATCTGCCCTTCAACATCCGGTTGGGCCGCTGATTTTGAGCTTGGCGACAACTGGTAGTATCCCTTCTTTGGGATTTGTATTTCGTAGCTTTTTCCGTCAGGATTGGGCAGATAGTCATAGCGCAGCCAGGGGTTGTGATATTTCAGAATGCGATAGTTGATGCCCATTTTAGCCGCAAATTCCCCAAAATTCTCTACTCTGTCCTTCACCTGGATGGTGTAGGTGGGGATAGGCTGGTAAAGGTCTTTTTTGCGGAGGTGAAAGCCAAATTTTTGGGGGTCTTCCACAATTTTCTTTATGGCCATAATGCGGAAGAGGTAACGGCCGGTTTCAGAATTGAGGGTAAGGTCATAGTAACTGGCTCCGGTTTGTCGCTCCAGTTGATTTTCCACCCCTTTGATGCCCATATTATAGGAAGCGGCAGCCAGGGTCCAGCTACCGAATTCGGCATAGGCCTCCCGCAAGTACTTGCAGGCTACCTCGGTTGACTTTTCTAAATGATAGCGCTCATCAACTTCCTTGTTTATTTCCAGCCCATACTGCTTGCCGGTACCTTCCATAATTTGCCAGAAACCAGTGGCGCCGGCGGGGCTCACAACATTGGTGAGGCCGCTTTCTATCAAGGCCAGGTACTTAAAGTCGTCAGGTACGCCATTTTTCTTAAGGATCGGTTCAATAACGGGGAAATAGCGATTAGCACGCTTCAGAAATAATAAAGTCTGGCTTTGCCAATAGGTGTTCACCAGCAATTCACGGTCAAAACGCTCCTGTATTTCGGGGTCTGCCATCGGTACCTCTTCACCGGCGAAATCCAACTCCTGGGGCAGGTTGAGGGCGTATATATTATAATCGTCATTGAAGATCACCTGAAAATTCTCATCACTCATGCCATCATAGGTAAAGTAGCTGAGTAAACCACCCAGGCTGAGCAAACCTGCAGAGAGGAGAATATTTTTTACAATGCGTTTCACGCGTAGACAAATTTTGATTGAAGTTCGCTCAAAGGTCGTGCCTGATTATCTTTTTCACTGAGCTGAGGCTCTTTGGTGCCCCAATCGATGTTGAGTACCGGGTCATTCCATAAAACACTGCCTTCGCTCTCTTTGTTGTAAAAGTTGGTGCACTTGTAGCTGAAGATGGTTTCATCCTCCAGGGTTAGAAATCCGTGGGCAAAACCGGGTGGTATCCAAAACATCCATTTGTTTTCACCGCTGAGTTCCACTTTGAAATGCTGACCGTAGGTTGGTGACCCCTCCCGGATGTCAACCGCCACATCGAGTACCGCTCCCTGGATTACCCGCACCAATTTGCCCTGGGCGTGTGGTGGCTGTTGGAAGTGTAACCCGCGCAGCACCCCCTTTGAAGAAAGGGATTGATTGTCCTGCACAAAGTCGAAGTCAATACCTGCTTCTGCAAAGGCTTGTTGGTTATAGGATTCAAAAAAATAGCCACGCTCATCGCCAAAGATTCGTGGTTTGATAAGCAGAAGGTCAGCAATAGGGGTAGTTTCAACGGTCATTTAAAGATGCGCAGTTTTAATTCCAAGATTTCAGCAGAAAGAAAATAAGCTATCCTGCTCTTATTCAGCTGATTTGCAAATAAAAGCTTTTCGGGGCTTTTTTCCTCCCAAAACACTGGTGAATTTGTCCGCCCCAGTGGCGGACTAACTTACCTAAGCATACAGTTGTGGAATGCAATTGGTTTGTTGCGCCGGGGGGAAATTACCGCCTTAGTTGGCTACCTCACTCATAAACTTGATGCGTACCAGGCGAAGTTCGTCCTCGTCATAGTCGCCATCAAATTCATCATGGGCCTCCTGCAGGTCATCAGTCTCCGACTCCAGGAAATAATCATATATTTCCTCAACCTGGTCTTCGTCCAATACGCTTTCGATATAGTAATCGATGTTGACCTTGGTACCGCTATTTACGATATGTTCAATTTCAGTTACCAGGTCATCCATTGATAGGCCCTTGGCCGAGGCAATGTCTTCAAGCGGTAGTTTGCGGTCGGTGCTTTGAATAATATAAACCTTAAGGCCCGATTTATTCACCACCGATTTTACCACCAGGTCATCAGACTTATCGATATCGTTGTCTTCAACGTACTGCGCGATGAGGGCAATAAAGGGTTTGCCAAACTTCTTGGCTTTTCCCTCACCTACGCCACTGATATTCTTTAGCTCTTCAAGGGAAGTGGGGTAATTGGTGGCCATCTCATTTAAGGAAGTTTCCTGGAAGACGGCATAAGGAGGTACTTCTTTGTCGCGGGCCACTTTGCGGGTCAGGTCTTTCAGCATCTTATAAAGATTCTGATCAAGGGCACTTCCGCTTTTAGTTTCACTGCCGCTCTCGTCTTCGGCGGTGGCTTCTTCGTAGTCGTGGTCTACGGCCAGCATAAAGCTGCTGGGGTTGGCAATAAAATCATGTCCTGCTTCAGTAAGGTTCAGCACCCCGTATTTCTCAATTTCTTTCCGGAGCAGTTGTTCCACTACCGCCTGGCGGATTACACTCATCCAGTGTTTTTCATCCTGCGAAGCTCCGGCGCCAAAGTATTCCAACTCATCGGCTTTGTACTGTTTCAGAAGGTTGGTGAGATTACCCAGGAGGATATTAACCAGCGGTTGAATTTTAAAGCGCTCGTTGGTATCACGGATCAGTTCCAGGGCCAGCTTAACGTCGTCTTTGGCTTCAACCCGTTTTTTGGGATTGCGTGAATTGTCATCATTATTCGCTCCGGGGCCATTTTTGGCGTCGAAAGTTTCACCGAAATAATGCAGTAAAAACTTGCGGCGATTCATGGCTGTTTCGGCATAGGCCACTACTTCTGATAGCAGCTGCATGCCAATTTCCTGCTCACTAACCGGCTTCCCATGGAGGAATTTCTCCAGTTTTTCCACGTCTTTATAGGAATAGAAAGCCACACAAATACCTTCACCGCCATCGCGTCCGGCGCGTCCGGTTTCCTGGTAATAGCTTTCCAGGCTTTTGGGCATGTCATAGTGGATCACAAAGCGCACATCAGGCTTATCAATGCCCATTCCAAAGGCAATGGTGGCCACTATTACATCGGTTTCCTCCATCAAAAAGGCGTCCTGGTGTCTTACCCTGGCTTTGGCATCCAAACCGGCGTGATAGGGCAGTGCCTTTATGCCATTAACCTGCAGGGTTTGCGCTAATTCTTCCACCTTTTTGCGGCTGAGGCAGTAAATAATACCGCTTTTACCTTCATGCTGCTTGATAAAGCGGATAATATCGCGATCTACGTTTTTGGTTTTGGGACGTACCTCGTAAAAGAGATTGGGGCGGTTAAAGGACGCTTTAAAAACTTCCGCGTCTTCCATGCCCAGATTTTTCTGAATATCATTCTGCACCTTAGGGGTGGCAGTAGCGGTAAGGGCAATAACCGGCTTGCGGCCAATGGCATTCATAATGGTGCGCAGGTTCCGGTATTCCGGACGAAAATCGTGGCCCCATTCAGAGATACAGTGCGCCTCGTCAATAGCGAAAAAGGAAATGGGCACACTTTTCAAAAACTCAATGTTTTCTTCCTTGGTGAGCGATTCCGGCGCCACGTACAGCAACTTGGTTTTGCCGGCTACCATATCGGATTTAACCTGATCAGTCTGTCCTTTGGTAAGGGATGAATTCAACACATGGGCAATGCCACTTTCTTCGGAGATACCACGCAGGCTGTCTACCTGGTTTTTCATCAGGGCTATCAGCGGCGATACCACAATGGCGGTACCGGGTTCTATCAGGGCGGGTAGCTGGTAGCACAGCGATTTACCGCCTCCGGTAGGCATAATAACGAAGGTGTCATTTCCATTGAGCACACTTTCAACCACGGCTTGTTGATTGCCCTTAAACTGATCGAAGCCAAAAAACTTCTTGAGTTGTTGCTGTGTGTTTAATGTAGTGTGTGAGTTCAACTTAATATTTTTTGATGCTCCTATTGAAGAACGCTTTCCTGGTGGACCGGTTTACCTTCCCTCATTATCAGCGAGAAACGGCAATTTGAAAGAAATGTTTTATGCGTATGAAACTAACTTTTCCCGAATAGGAAAGCCTGGGTCTTAGAGCTTTTCAATTGTGGCGCGAATATCGTAACTAATTCATTGCTTAGCAATTATTGTACCTAATATTTTGGGTGCTGTTTCGGAAAATCTTAGACCTTTGCGCGAATTTAAAAAGAGGCGATGTCAGATAAAGAATCGGGCGAGATGACTTTTTTGCAACACCTGGAAGTGTTGCGTTGGCACCTGGTGCGTAGCAGTATTGCCATTATTCTCTTTGCTATACTGGCTTTCGTGGGTAAATCCATTCTCTTTGACCTGGTTATTTTCGGGCCCAAGCAAGCTGATTTTTTCACCTACCGGGCCTTTTGTGAGGCCTCGCGCTGGCTTGGTACTCCCGAGTTGTTTTGCCTGGATGAGATGCCGTTTCAAATTCTCAATACCCGCATGGCCGGGCAGTTCAGTACACATATATGGGTGTCGCTGATCGCGGGTTTCATTCTCGCTTTTCCCTATCTGATCTGGGAAATATGGCGCTTTGTGAAACCGGGCCTGCATGTGCAGGAGCGTAAGTACTCACGGCTGATTCTCATTTTTGCCGCCTTTTTGTTTTTAATGGGGGTGTTGTTTGGCTATTACCTGATTGTGCCGCTGTCGGTGCAGTTTTTGGGAACCTACAACATCAGTAGTGAAATTACCAATTTCATCGACCTCAATTCCTATATCACTACCGTTAGTACGGTTACTTTGGCCACCGGCCTTATTTTTGAGTTGCCGGTTATTGCTTATTTCCTGGCCCGCATGGGTTTGATTACTCCCCAGGGCATGAGACAATATCGCAAGCACGCATTCGTGGTAACCCTGGTGCTCTCGGCCATCATAACCCCTCCCGATATTTCCAGTCAAATCCTGGTTACTATTCCGATTGTACTTTTGTACGAAGTGAGTATAAAGATCTGTGCCCGGGTGGTGCGTCGTCAGGAGCGAGCCCTTCTCAAAACTTAGGTATTGAATTTGCTAAAAGCTGATCTATGAAATTGAGTGCTGAAAATATTGTTAAGAAGTATCGCAACCGCACGGTGGTGAAAGGAGTGAGCTTCGACGTTAATCAGGGAGAGATTGTGGGTTTGCTGGGGCCAAACGGGGCCGGAAAGACCACCAGCTTTTACATGGTGGTAGGTCTTATTAAACCCAATGAAGGCCATGTGTACCTCGATGGGCGTGAAATAACCAAGTTTCCCATGTACAAGCGCGCGCAGAATGGTATTGGTTACCTCGCGCAGGAAGCATCGGTGTTTCGCAAGCTTTCGGTAGAGGACAATATCAGGGGGGTGCTGCAGATGACGGGCAAGAGCAAGCAGGAGCAGGATGAAAAACTGGAGTTGCTCCTGGATGAATTTGGCCTGCAACATATCCGCACTAACCGGGGCGACCTCCTGTCAGGTGGGGAGCGCCGTCGTACCGAAATCGCCCGCGCTCTGGCGGTAGACCCTAAGTTTATCCTCCTCGACGAGCCTTTCGCCGGTGTAGATCCGATTGCGGTGGAGGATATCCAGGAGATAGTAGCTTCACTTAAGGATAAAAATATCGGTATTCTTATTACCGATCACAATGTGCAGGAAACCCTTGCTATTACCGACCGAACTTACCTGATGTTTGAAGGCCGCATTCTTAAGAGTGGCAGTGCCGAAGAGCTGGCCAACGATGAGCAGGTACGCAAGGTGTATCTGGGTAAGAATTTTGAGCTGCGCAAGAAGAGGGCAGATATTCTCGGCAGTAGCAAATAAGCTCAAATCAAGCTGGCCTGGCCGGACTAAAATCAGGCCTTCACGTCTTTGAGCAACCAGGATTCTAATTCTTGCTGCTCATCTTTACTGTGTAAAACTGAAATATCGCCGGTGGTTTCGAAGACCACCGCTCTTACCTGATCCAGCTGTAACACATTGGCTTCGCGCAGTTTCGAACGTAAGTCTCCCTCGGTTACCTGCGCTTTTCTGAGATTATCATGCAGTATCTGTGGCCCCTCCATAAGTAATAGCGGGGTATTGTCGATCAGCTGTTTAAACCAGGCAAAGCGGCGCATTACCGCGGCTCCCATTTGAATGAGATAAAGCGCAGCAAGGCCGGTAATACCTTGCATAAGGCTCACCGAGGCCGATAAGATGGTGGTAGCCAGCACCGATCCCACCGCTACCGTCATGGCAAAATCGAAGCTCGACATTTTGGAGAAACTGCGCTTGCCGGCGAGGCGGGTAAAAATTATTAGCGATACATAAATACCGAGAGCGGATAGACTTAGAGCCCATAAAGTATCCAGGGGTGAGATAAACCACTTTTCCATATTGAATAGCTTAGGTTAAAGAAAGATATGGGTGAGCTCCCATAAGCAAGGTGCTTCATAGCAATCACCCACAATATTAGAATGGGCCCAGTGAGAGATTGTTTGCTATTCCGGCGCCATTAGGCATCTACAGCTAGCCGGCCGCAGCCCGCTTCAATCGATCATTGATAGCCTTCCCCAAACCCTGATCAGGAAACTTCTCCGCTAAAATTACTTCAGCTTCGTGGGCGTCCAGACGCCGTAATGCGGCGAAAAGCCTGGTAGCTGCTTCATTGAGGTCGCCGCTGGGTGAGAGCACCTCATGGTGAATCTCCTTACTATAGGTCTTGGAAAAACTGACTACGGCTACTTTCTGCTGCTGGTACTCAGTTAGCATTTTCTCCACATCGCCAATAAGCACTTTTTTACCAGGGGAGTAGTGGGCACTGAGCATACCGGGAGCCGATGGGTTACTTGAGCTGGTCTCTACTGCCAGGGGGCCGGTGATCCGTTCGATGGCTTCCAGGGCCAGGCCTCCCAGCCGCAGGATGCGGGGTGCAACACTGCTGAGATCAATAATGGTTGATTCAAGGCCTACGGCTGCAGGACCGCCATCAAGAATGTACTCAATGCGGTCACCAAGTTGATCCTGAACGTGCTGAGCGGTGGTAGGGCTTACATAGCCAAAAGGATTGGCACTGGGTGCGGCCAGTGGTAACTGGGATTGCAACAAAAGGTCGCGGGTGAGAGGGTGGCGTGGAAAGCGAATGCCTACCGTAGGATGCCCGGCACACACCAGGTCGGGGATTATCTCTTTCCGTTTAAGAATAAAGGTGACCGGTCCCGGACAAAAGGCACGGTATAGTGCGTTGAAAATTTCCGGAATCTCAAGGCAGTATTGCTCTAATTGCTTACGGTCGTGCAGGTGAACAATAAGCGGGTCAAAATGGGGTCTTTCCTTGGCGGCAAATATCGCCGCAACGGCCTGCTCATTAAGGGCATTGGCGGCCAGGCCATACACAGTTTCCGTTGGGATAGCCACCAGTTTTCCCGCTTTCAAGAGCTCAATAGCCCGCTGTGTATCAGTTCCGATTTGCGCCATGGACGGCAAAAGTAAGGCAGATTGGCCCGAAAATTAAAAGTTTTCTGCTAGCTGCAGCCTAAGCCATCCGGCCTGGCGGGTAGGGTTTACTTTAAAATAAACACCACCAACACCGATACAAAGAGGAAGATGGCAAAAAGGAAAAGCGATAGGGAATTAAGGGTAATAAATTTTATGAGAGTTTTAAAAACACCTTGCCTGTAAAAACGCCGCATAGCCATAAAGAGGTAAATACCGTAAATGATCACCGCAATAACAATTGGGGTATTACCAGCCGGAATGGCCAAAGCGATGGAAATGAGCAGGAAAAATACCGCCTGGTTGTAAAAGGTGAAAAACAGATGCTCAGGATAGTAGAAATCGCGCCTGATGTAAAGCAACTTCAGCAGGAAGGCCAGGATGGGAAGGAAAAGAAAGAGCACCCAAAACATTTTGGATAGCAGGTAATTGTTAAACTCTTTCTCATCATAAGTGGCAATTTTTTCGGACTGATGCCAAAGAAACTGGTTCCATTTAGAATGTTCAAGTCCAAAGTGGTCAAGAGTGGCCGTCATGCCGGTATCCGGATGTAGGATGTAAAACTCAGTAAGGGCCTCCACTTTGTGGACCAGGCCATCGTCAGCTTTGATTTGGATGGCATTGTCAGCCGAATCGCCATTAGTTTGTGGCGAAGCTGATTCAGACTCTTCAGCTAAAGTGAAGCTCAGTTTTTGCTCTTCAATTTTATTGGCAGCCTCTTCGCTAATGACTGTTTTAGGGGGGCTGCTACTTTCCTCCTGACTTATTTCAATAATAAAAAGGAGTAGCAGCGAACTGAGGAAGTAGATGCGGATAGGGTTCATATAGCGCACCCGCTTACCCCTGCTAAATTCATCGGGAACCCGGCCCGGAAAGCGAAAAAGGAGATTGAGAGTGTGGAAAACTCGGCCGTCAAAGGCAAAGGTGTTGCTAAGGCTTTCGCTTACAAACTGCCAGAGGGTGATGCGGCGTACATCGTTTTTTTGCCCGCAAGTGGGGCAATAGTTTTCACCGTTTAAGGATTGGTGGCAGTTGGGGCATTGCTCCGCTTTTACGGCGTAGTTTTTCATTGAAGACTAATATAGGTCTTCAGAGCTGAGTTGTCCAAAACCAACCAGGCGGTCGTAGCGGATCCCCACCTCGCGGTTGTACACCAATACCTGGTAGGTGTTTTCGGTTTCCCAGTGGCTGCCTTCAATGGTTTCGAGATCGGCCTGCCGGCCCTGGCGGTCGTAGAGTGCATACATAAAGTTGTAATAACCCTGCTTCAGCAATACCCTGGTGTGATAGGCATTGCGTATATAGTCATATTTGAGTTTGTATTCAGGCAGTAACTTCCAGTCGGTAAAGCGCCCGTATAAATAAACATCGCTTTCTTCATAAGGGGCCGGTGCTTCCAGCAAAAAATCCACATAGGCGTAGTCGGCTTCTGTTTCCGAATCACTGGCATCGAGGCGGCGGATCACAAAACCGCCGTTGATATCAAAGAGCACGGTATACTTGTCAATGGGCCGCGGCTGGTCGCTTTTAAGAAAGGCGGTATACACACTGTCGCGGTTTACCTTACGTACATTGAGGGTAAGGCTGAGCAGATTCTTGAGGTCAAAAAAGCGAAACTCGTTGCCTCCCTGAAAGGTGTTTTCCTTGTCGTACTGATAAATCAGTTGGGAGTTTTGCAGGAACTGGGGCTTGAGGGTGGTAATGGCATTGTCATAGCGGTTGTTCTGCATCAGGTGTACTGTAAGGTCCTGAAAGGGGTTCTGTATATTGTAGGAAGGATGATTAATAGTGAAATCAACCTCCTGGCGGTCGTTCATGTACTCCACCCGGGTGGGGCGTTTTACCACCCCGCTTACCGAAACGCGGTCTTCATAAACCATAAAGCGGCGGCTGAGTACCAGGTCATCCTGATCGCCGGCCACAAACACCTTTAATATATAGTTACCCGATTTAAGAATCCGGAGATTTTCATTGGGAAAGGAGAGTTGGTAATTGGTGTAGGGTATCAGGGCATTGAGCGAGTAAGCGTATTCGGTGATATAGAGATCCTGAAAGTTGGAGAGGTACTCCTGGGGGAGCAGGCTGGAGGGTTGCCAGTCGGCATTGCAGTGAATAATGGAGTAGCTCATTTCCATATAGTCCGAAAAGAGGTCATCAAAGCTGAGAGTAAGGCGTTCGCCACTGTTGAGCCTGATTATGGGCAGTGATAATTCCTCGTCTGTAGATTTGAAATAGGCGGTGCGTATACCGGCTTTGTAAATGTGATCTTCGTACTTCAGTTCGCCCTGTTGATAATACTCATCAAGTACGTATTGGGCAGTAAGTGATTGAAAGTTAGAGAGGAGCAAGACGAGAATGAGGCCTGGAAACAATGAGTTCTTCATGAATGGAATTAAAGATTGCTTAATCTTTTTTAAAAGCGATAAATCAATAACTTTGCACGCTGTTTAGAAAGGCTCTAAATAAGCCCTACCCAATAGTAAAACTGGCGGCTCTTACTAATTTTGCCGCCTAATTTAGGATAGAATTTTTTGATTCTACTATAATGTCAGACACAATCAAAATTAAGCGTGGCGTTGACATCAAACTGCAGGGCAAAGCCGAGCAGTTATACGCTAACGTAGATTTTCCCGAAACATTTGCAATTAAGCCTACTGATTTTCCTGGGGTACGTTGTAAACTTGCGGTACGTGAGGGGGACGAGGTAAAAGCCGGAACCCCTTTGTTGTTTAATAAGGATCGTGAGGCCATCAAGTTCACATCGCCGGTAAGTGGCGAAGTGGTGGAGGTTATCCGCGGTGCCAAACGCAAGCTGCTGGCCGTAAAGGTTCTTGCCGACAAGGAGATTCGCTACGAGGACTTTGGCTCAGCTGACCCCAAGTCACTCGATGGAGAGGCGGTGAAAAGCAAGCTCCTGTCATCAGGTTGCTGGCCTTTCATCAAGCAGCGTCCTTACAACATCGTAGCCAACCCCGAGCGCGCTCCCAGGGCCATTTATATCTCTGGTTTCGACTCGGCCCCCCTGGCTCCTGATATGGACTTTGTGGTGCATGGTCAGGAAAAGGAATTTCAGACCGGAATTGATGCCTTGTCACAACTCACCGAAGGTAAAATTCATCTGGGTTTAAATGCCCAGAGTAAACCCTCAGCGGTATTTACTAATGCCAAAGGGGTGGAGATTACTTATTTTAAAGGACCTCACCCGGCCGGTAATGTGGGCACCCAAATCCATCACCTCAATCCTATTAATAAGGGAGAGGTAGTGTGGACCATCGCTCCTCAGGACGTGATTATTATCGGTCGTCTTTTCCTTAGCGGGAAGTTTGACGCAGGTCGCAATGTAGCAGTTACCGGTGCCCAGGTAGAGAAGCCCCGTTATCACAAGGTGTTGCTGGGTACTTCGGTGAAGAATATGCTGTCTGGCAACCTTAAAGGCGATAATAACCGGATCATCAGCGGTAATGTGCTGACCGGCGAAAAAATTGATACCGAAGGTTATCTGGGTTTTTATGAGCACCAGCTAACCGTGATTCCCGAAGGCGATAAAGATGAATTCTTCGGTTGGATCGCTCCTAATCTCAATAAGTTCAGTACCCACCGTACCCTTTTCTCCTGGATGCAGCCCAATAAGCGCTATAACCTCGATACTTCTATGAACGGAGAGGAGCGCGCCTTTGTGGTAACCGGCGAGTATGAAAAGGTATTCCCCTTTGATATCTATCCCATGCAGCTGATTAAAGCTATCATGATTGGCGATATCGAAGCCATGGAAAACCTGGGTATTTATGAGGTGGCCGAGGAAGACTTTGCCCTGTGCGAAGTTACCTGTACCTCAAAAATCCCGGTTCAGGCCAAGGTTAGAGAAGGATTGGATTTGATGTTGAAGGAGTTAGGTGATTAATAAGAGATCAAGGAAATGAAAGTATTCAAGAATCTTTTAGAAAGCGTAAAGCCCCACTTTGAAGAAGGGGGTAAACTGGAAAAGCTTTATCCGGTTTATGATGGCTTCGCTACATTTTTATTTGTACCCGGTCACACTACTCACAGTGGTGCACACGTGCGCGATGGCGTAGACCTGAAGCGCACCATGATTACTGTGGTTTTGGCCCTGGTACCAGCCCTGTTGTTTGGTATGTGGAACGTTGGTCACTGGCATTATGATGGCCTGGGTGAATCAGCCACTTTAATGGAGAAGTTTGGCTTTGGTGCCCTTAAGGTTATTCCCATGGTGGTGGTGTCGTACGCCGTTGGTTTGGGGATAGAATTTGCCTTTTGTGTGATTAAAAAACACCAGATCAACGAGGGCTTCCTGGTTAGTGGGATGTTGATCCCATTGATTATGCCCGTAGATATTCCCCTGTGGATGATCGCAATTTCTACTGCCTTTGCCGTGGTTATCGGTAAGGAAGTATTTGGTGGAACCGGTATGAACATCCTTAACCCGGCCCTTACCGCCCGTGCCTTTGCCTTCTTTGCTTATCCTACCTGGATGAGCGGTGATAAGGTGTGGATTGCCGGCAAGGTAGATGAGGTTGATGGTTATTCTGGCGCTACTCCTCTGGGTGAGCTGGCCACTACCGGCACTACCCGCTTTGAGGCCATGGATATGTTTACCGGTGTTATTCCGGGTTCCATTGGCGAGACTTCGGTAATTGCAGTGCTCATTGGTTTGGCCATCCTGCTTTGGACGGGCGTTTGTAGCTGGCGTATTGTGGTTTCGGCCATCCTCGGTGGTATCACCATGGGGCTGATCTTCAATATTTTCGGGCAGTACGCCATTTCTCCTGAACAACAAGCCTTTATGCAGACTCCATTCTGGCAACACCTGATTATGGGAAGCTTTGCTTTCGGTATCGTGTTCATGGCTACCGATCCGGTATCGGCCTCACAGACCTTTAAAGGCAAGTGGATCTATGGCTTCCTTATCGGTTTTCTGGGGGTGATGATCAGGGTGTTTAACCCCGCCTATCCCGAAGGTATCATGATGGCTATCCTCTTTATGAATGTAATGGCACCATTGATTGACCACTACGTTGTTGAGGCCAATATCAAGAAGAGAAAGAAACGTTTAGCTGTAAAAACTGCTTAAGAATGGACGTAAATAAAAATAGTTACACCTTCACTTTTGCCGCTGTTATGGTGGTTGTGGTAGCTGCAATCCTGTCATTTGCCGCTACCTCACTGAAGCCTATGCAGGACAAAAACGTGGAGCAGGAAAAAATGCAGAGCATCCTTCGGTCTATCCGCGTTGACGTGGATCGCGATAAAGCGGCCGACCTCTATAGCCAGTATGTGAAACAGGAGCTGGTGGTTAGCGGTGGCGAACTTAAAGAGGGCGTGGATGCCTTTACCGTGGAAATGTCAAAAGAGGTTGAAAAGCCGGTTGACCAGCGCAATGCACCACTTTATATCGCCGAAAAAGACGGTCAGACTTTTTATATCATTCCCCTGCGTGGAAAAGGTCTCTGGGGTCCGATCTGGGGCTATATGTCGCTTCAGGGCGATGCCAATACCGTGTACGGTACTGTATTCGATCACAAGGGCGAAACTCCGGGCCTCGGTGCGGAGATCGTTACACCTATGTTTACCGAGCAGTTCGTAGAGAAGAAGATCCTTGATGCCGACAAGGAGTTTGTTAGCATCCAGGTGATGAAGGGAACTGCCAGTGGCGATTACCAGGTTGATGGTATCAGCGGCGGTACTATTACCTCGGTAGGCGTTGAAGAAATGATCGAAGAGAACGTACAGGCCTATTATCCTTTCCTGCTGAGCTATAGCAAAGAGCAGGGTGCGGTAAAGAACTAAGTACAGACCAAAAAGAATTTTGCTAAAAAATTAACAAAGCGATTATGGCTGAAGAAGTAACGGAAGCTTTAGAAAAACAGAAAAAACAGCGCGAGCCGCTCTTCAGTAAGAAGAACCGGAAGCTGATGTCAGATCCGCTGAATGATGACAACCCCATCACCGTGCAGGTGTTGGGTATTTGTTCGGCGCTGGCGATTACCGTAAAGCTTTACCCGGCATTGGTAATGTCAATTTCAGTACTCTTTGTACTGGCCACTGGTAACGTTATCATCTCATTAATGCGTAATATGATCCCTAACCGGATCCGTATTATCGTGCAGCTGGTAGTAGTGGCTTCACTGGTAATTTTGGTAGACCAGGTACTGAAGGCCTTTGCTTACGACGTAAGTAAGGAACTGTCAGTATTCGTTGGACTTATTATCACTAACTGTATCATCATGGGACGTTTTGAGGCCTTTGCCTTGGGTAATACGCCCTGGAAATCATTCCTCGACGGATTGGGTAATGCCTTTGGTTATGCCTGGATCCTGATGGCGGTGGCCTTTTTCCGTGAGCTGCTCGGTTCAGGTACCCTCTTTGGCGTGCAGGTGATCCCTGACAGCTGGTACATCGAAAACGGTGGCTATTATTCAGACAACGGTATGATGCTCTTACCTCCGATGGCCCTTATTACCGTGGGTATCATCATTTGGGTACAGCGCTCTCGCAACACTAAACTAATCGAAGAAAAGTAGTAAGATGCAAGATTTGATCAACATATTCGTAAAGGCGGTTTTCGTTGAGAACATGATCTTCGCCTACTTCCTGGGGATGTGCTCCTACCTGGCCGTATCTAAGAAAGTTAGTACCGGTGTAGGTCTGGGTGCCGCCGTAATCTTCGTATTGGGAATTACAGTACCCGTTAACTACCTGCTTGAAAATTACGTACTGAAAGAAGGAGCCCTGAGCTGGTTGGGACCGCAATTTGCCGAGGTTGACCTGAGCTTCCTGTCCTTCATCATGTTTATTGCTGTTATCGCTTCGATGGTACAACTGGTGGAGATGGTAGTGGAGAAATTTGCCCCGGCCCTTTACGGCGCCCTGGGTATCTTCCTTCCCCTGATTGCGGTAAACTGCTCTATCCTGGGTGGTTCACTCTTTATGCAGGAGCGCAACTACAACTCAATCGCCGAAGCCTCAGTATTCGGGCTTGGTAGTGGTGTAGGCTGGTTCCTGGCTATTGTGGCGATTGCTGCTATCCGCGAAAAGATCCGCTATTCTAATGTTCCTGGTCCCCTGCGCGGCCTCGGTATCACCTTTATCGTTACCGGACTGATGGGTATCGCCTTCATGGCCTTTATGGGAATTAAGTTGTAATTGATTTAAGCAAGACTGTAAGATGGTATTATTAGCAACATCGACAATCATTATTACCAGCATCATAGTATTTTTTATTGTGATCTTCCTGCTGGTGGGCATCCTCTTGGGAGCCAAGGCCAAGCTGGCTCCCAGCGGACCGGTTACCCTTGACATCAATGGCGATCCACGCGAGGTAGAGTCAGGAGCAACCCTGTTGAACACCCTTTCCAATGAGAAGATCTTCCTGCCTTCTGCCTGTGGTGGCGGTGGTACCTGTGCCATGTGCAAGTGCCAGGTGCTTGAAGGGGGTGGTGAAATCCTCCCCACCGAGGTAGGTTACTTTACCCGCAAGGAGGTGCAGGAGAACTGGCGCCTTGGTTGCCAGGTGAAGGTGAAGAACGATATGAAAATTAAGGTGCCCGAGGAGATCTTCGGCATCAAGAAGTGGGAGTGTGAAGTGGTGTCAAACTACAACGTAGCCTCCTTTATCAAGGAGTTTGTGGTAAAGCTGCCCGAGGGTGAAAACCTTGACTTTGAAGCCGGGGGTTACATCCAGATTGATGTACCTGAGGTGGAAGTCGACTTTAAAGACATCGATATTACTTCACACCCCAAGCTGGGCCGTGACCCGATGGACTTTAAATCGGAGTGGGACAAGTTTAACCTGTGGCCACTGAAGATGAAGAATGACGAGCCCATTTTCCGGGCTTACTCAATGGCTAACCACCCTGCCGAAGGTAATATCGTGATGCTGAACATCCGTATTGCCACTCCACCCTGGGATCGTGCTAAAAACCAGTGGATGGATGTAAATCCCGGTATCTGCTCTTCCTACGTTTTCAGCCGCAAACCCGGTGATAAGGTTACCATTTCAGGGCCTTACGGTGAATTCTTTATCAAGGAAACGGACGCCGAGATGCTTTACATCGGTGGTGGTGCCGGTATGGCTCCCATGCGTTCGCATCTTTTCCACCTCTTCCACACCCTTAAAACTAACCGCAAGGTGACTTACTGGTACGGTGGACGTTCTAAACGCGAACTGTTCTACCTTGATGACTTCCGTCAGATTGAGAAGGAATTCCCGAACTTCCAGTTCCACGTAGTGCTTTCAGAGCCTACTGAGGAAGATAACTGGAAAGAGAAGAAAGACGTTGATGATAAAGAAGGCGATGGCTTCCTGGGCTTCGTTCACCAGGCGGTGATTGACCAGTACCTGAGCAAGCACTCTGAACCCGAGGAAATCGAGTTCTACTTCTGTGGACCGCCCCTTATGAACGCGGCCGTACTGAAGATGTGCGACGATTGGGGTGTGCCTCCCGAAAACGTGAGCTTCGACGACTTTGGCGGTTAATACAGCTAAAGACTACAGAACCGATAAGCGCCCTGGTAAATTACCGGGGCGCTTTTTTTTAATTGTGGAGGTGCTCACTGATCATTTCCCTGAATTTTGTGGCGGACATGGGCTTGACGATATAGCCGGCTACTTCAGGGAAATTCCTGGCCCGTTCAATGTCTTCTACAGCCGGGGATGAACTGACCATATAGATACTAATGTGCCTGGGAATTTCCGCCTTCAGTTCCCTGAATACCTTCAGAAATGTCCAGCCATCCATAAAGGGCATATTAATGTCGAGGAAGATCACCGATGGCAGCTCCTGGGCGGAATGAAGATGCTCCCTCAGGTATTGAGAAGCCTTTTCACCGTCAGAAAAAATCATGACCTCATTTACATTCCTCATTTCTGACAGGATTTTTTTGGCAGTGAATTGATAAACAAGATCGTCGTCTACCACACAAACGTTAGCGCGATTCATTTGAAGTGCTTAAAGTTATTAGTGAGGAAGGCCAAGTTGAGGTAGCTATGTAAACCTCTGCGGCGCCGATTCGTTCACCCATATCTAAACTATAAATTGGTTATGGTCAGATCCTATTTGAAATATCTACTCCCGATGCTGTTGTTGCTGGGGATTATATTCCTGGGGGTAAGTTGGCTTAGTCAACGTCATAACTACGAGAATGATATCATCAGGGCGGAAAAGATTTTAGAGAGCAGAAAGAATACGGTGGTAAATCTCTTCGCTCCCCTGGTTACCTCTACGGCCTATTTCAGTAAGAGTAAACTACTGGAGCTAAACTGGGAAACTCCGCTCGGACGAAAGGCATTGCTGGAGGAGATGCTTCTTTTTGCGGAAACCCATGTCTATTTTGAGCAGGTTCGTATCATTGGCCAGGATGGTCGTGAGTTGCTGCGGGTAAACGAATATGAAGGAGAGGGACAGATTGTTGCGGATGCCGCACTTCAGTTTAAGGGTGATCGCGATTATTTTAGTCAGGCCCGAGACCTTAAGGAGAATGAAATTTACATTTCTCCCCTCAATCTCAATTTGGAATTCGGGGAGGTAGAAATTCCTTATCGGGCTGTAATGCGGGTGGTCAGGGCCGTTAGCAGGCGGGATTCAATTGAAGGAAGAGCTTATTTTGTGACGAACATCTCGGTTGAAAATCTCTTTCAAGCTTTTATGGCCAGCGGCGGTGAAGATAATCTCACCCTGGTTAACAATTATGGCGGGGCGGTAAGTATTACTGACCATGGTTTCAGCTATCACTTCTCTGAAGTGCCTGCTACAGCTCTTTTCAAGGATAGCTTGCCCGGAGTATGGGAGGAGCTTAAGTTGAAGGACAAGGGTAGGGTAGCGGTGCAAAATGGGGTTTATGTTTTCAGGCGTACCAAACTCCCGGATGAACTGCATAAGAGAAAGTCACTGGCCCGTTACGATTTTTTACACGCCGAAGACTTTGATCTCAGTCTGGTGAAATTTGTGCCTGAAACTGATTGGCCCGGCTTCCGTGGGCTCTCATCAGAAGCCAAAGGCTTTTTACTGATCTTACTACTTCTGGTGATTATTTTATCGGCGATACTTGGTCACAGGGATGCGCGGGAACAGAACATGTTCAGTAAAATTGCTGAACTTAACGATGCTCTGATAAAATCACAGTATGAACTGAATACGGACAGGGAACGACTGGAGGATTTGGTGGTGAAATTAAGTCGCCGCAATATGCAGTTGAAAGAGTTCAGTCATATAATCTCCCATAACATCCGCAGCCCTATTGCCGGTCTAGCAGTTCTGGTGGCCTATATGCGGGATCATGGTGAGGTGTTTTCGGAAAAAGAAATCGGGGAGCTGACAGCAAAACTGGAGTATTCTACCCAGGTTTTAACTAAACTGTCTGATCACCTGCTGGAAACCGTACGGGTACTGGAGCACGACCAGGTGCCTACCAGGACTTTGAAGTTGCGCGATTCTATTGATAAGGCACGCAATATCTTGATAGATCAGATAATAAAAATTTCGCCCAAACTGCATATTGATCTGGAAGCATGGGATGAATTGGAGTTTCACAAAGCCTATCTCGATAGCATCATCCTCAATTTAATGAGTAATGCGCTGGATTTCCGTGCTCAAGGGCGATCGCTGGAGATTGAGATCAAAACGGCCTGGGAGGATGGCCGGCAGGTCTTATATTTTAAGGATAATGGCCGTGGTATTAACCTCGACTGGCACAAAGACAGTGTTTTCGGTATGTATAAAACCTTTCACAGTGATAAGGCCGGTGAGGGCCTGGGCCTGTTTATGACCCGGACACAATTGGAGGCGATGGGAGCAAAGATTCGGGTTGAAAGTAGGGAAGGAGAAGGCTCAACCTTCATCATTACTTTTTGAGCCGGTATTAGTTTGCGCTATTCAGGAAAAGGATTGGAAAATTTTTCATCGCTGTAGATATTATCACCGGTCAACGTCTTTAAAAAAGCGATAATAGCCTCTTGTTCTGATGCTGTCAGAATGCGTGAATTGGTTGAGTTTGGGTCTTTTCGAAGTCGTTGATCGAGCCTGTTGTTCATTGGATCCTGAGGTACATCGGCATAATGTGCTAACACATCTTTAAGTTCTGAAAAGCTTCCGTCGTGCATAAAAGGTCCATTGGGAGTGCCAGAGGGGCCCAGCAGATCACGGAGCGTAGGAGCACGCGTAATGCTATAGTCTTTACCGTTTGGATCACCGGCAATCCCGGTTACTCCATTGTTTCCGGATCCATAGGCAATTGAAAATTCCGGGGGCAAGTGGCAGGCAGCACAGCCTGCCCCACCGGCTCCTACTGGGAAGACAAATAGTCTTTTACCTTCATTTTCGAGAGCACTGAAATTGGGAAAGTGGTTTCCGTCGATATGGCCGGCACTACGCCCTTCGTCGTAGCGGCTGTCGAAGCTATACAAACTGCGTACAAACTGGCCCAATGCCCATTGTAAACGCTCCTCGGTGATGGTGGAATCACCGAAGGCCAAGGTGAAGAGCTCCTGGTAATAGTCCTCCGCCGCTAGTTTATCGATAAGACTGTCAAGATCCGGAGCACCGTCCATACCACTAAAGCCCATTTCCTTGTGATCCTGAATAGGCTGGGTGGTTTGATGCTCCAATGAGGGAGCTCTTTCATCCCAGAAAAAGTGATCTTCATCGCCAAAGCGGGCATTTATCAGCCGCATAGAATGCCTGCCGGTAAGGCCATTGACGCCGACGCTTTGTCGTGCGGTGTCGCTAAAGGCAAATTCCTGTTGATGACAACTGGCACAACTGATTTGATTGTTAACGGATAACTTCTTGTCATAGAATAAAACCCTGCCGAGGGTAGCAGCGGTATTGCTAAGCAGTAGCTTTGAATCGTTGAACCGAAATATATAATCAGGTATTTCCTGACCGCCGTAATCAGGAAGTGCCTGCGGGTTGAGTTTGCCGGCAAATACGCGCTTAATGGCAGGGTATTGCTCACCGCTTTGTACTGTTGCCTCTGGCTTACAGCTTATGAAAGCTGCCAGTAAAAGCCAAGGGAAGATATTTTTAATTATTGCAGCTGGTAGCATTATGGACAGGTTTGACTGTGGTTTTTAAAAAATAGCTTTAAATTTGCAGCCCTTTTTGAGAGGAGATGCTAATCTGGGCTAAAGATAGATAAAGGTCTTCTTTTAAAAACTGGCAGTTATTTTTTCGTTAAGGATTTAGTTTTTCGCGTTTCCGATAGTCATCAGGAGAGCTGGTTAAAGTGTCCGGCTAATGTGGAAAAAATATAAGGTCGC
This sequence comes from uncultured Owenweeksia sp., assembly GCA_964619125.1. Taxonomy (GTDB): domain Bacteria; phylum Bacteroidota; class Bacteroidia; order Flavobacteriales; family Schleiferiaceae; genus Owenweeksia. The sequence goes on from CAZUCA010000030.1 coordinate 39,025, forward strand.
GTAGCTCAGCTGGATAGAGCATCTGCCTTCTAAGCAGACGGTCGCAGGTTCGAATCCTGCCGCGATCACTAAGAAAGCAAAGCCCCGGCATTCGCCGGGGCTTTTTTATTTCCCCCCGCCTGAGCTTGCTCAGTAGCGGCAGGGGCAATAAAAATGGCAGTGAGCCGGAGGCTGGCGGGGCTTTGCTTTCGGAATTCGGATTAGAAAGGATCGTGTA
>CAZUCA010000031.1:0-35183 GCA_964619125.1 uncultured Owenweeksia sp.
AAAGCTTCAACTCAAATAACCACCAATTACTATACTCTCAGCGCAACTCCGCGTACTCAATGCATCGGCGTTGAGGTAAATTCCGGTGAGCAGACCTGGCTAGTTACAGATTGTGGCTAATTTCGCCCGGGCACAATTACCTACGATGGATTCACTAACACAAATAGTACTGGGAGCCGGGGTGGCCGAAGTGGTGCTGGGGCGCAAGGCCGGTAACCGGGCACCGCTTTGGGGCGCTATTGCCGGTACCATCCCCGATCTGGATGTGATCCCCGCCCAGGGGATGGACACCGTGAGTGCCCTGGCCTTTCATCGGGGTATCAGTCATTCGTTGCTCTTCTCCGTGGCTTTAGCTCCTTTACTGGGATGGCTGGTGTCACGTCTTTACCACCAGCAGCGGGGTAACTTCAGGGAATGGGCGCTGCTTTTCTTTCTGGCCCTTTTCACTCACGCCCTTCTCGACTGCTTTACCACCTGGGGCGTGCAACTCTTCTGGCCCCTGCCACAGCGCATTGCCTGGAAGAGCATTTTCGTGATTGATCCGCTCTACACTTTACCTTTTCTGGTATGCCTGATCTGGTTGATGTTTAAACCGCGTAAAAGTGCCATCCGTAAAAAAATAGCCTTGGCCGGATTGCTGATCAGCTCCGCCTATCTCGGTTTAACCCTGTTAAATAAATGGCGCGCAAACCGGGTATTTGAACAGGGCTTCTATAATGAGCAAATTAACGTCATCCGCTATGAGAGCCGCCCCACCCCATTACAGAATGTGTTGTGGACGGCCAATGCCGAAACCGAAGAGGCCTTTTATATAGGCTTTTACAGTTTTAGGGATGAAGACCGTGAAATTGACTTTCAGCGCTACCCCAAAAATCAAACTCTGCCGCCAGCAGTAGCCAATGACCCCAAAGTGCAGCAGTTGATAAGCCTTACTAAGGACTGGTATAACCTGGAGCGATTGGGAGAAAACCGCTGGCTTTTAAATGACTTCCGCTTTGGACAAATAGGTGGCTACCAGGGCGAGCAGGCTGATTTTGTCTTTTCCTACGAAATCACTGCCACCGTCGATGGGGAGATTAACATTCGCGAATGGGAAACCACCTCCACCGGCGCGGGCCGGGAGATGCTAAGGCGCCTGTGGCAAAGGATTTGGGGAGGATAGGGCTGAGAGTGTTTAAAGCATATAACACTATCTTAGTCCACCTAAACCCGGCTCACATGTCCCTCCCCATCATACACGAGGAATTTTTTGAAGGCATTGATTTCATCAAGGAAAATTTGCAAAAAGCCGAATACGAAGAATGCACCTTCCGTAATTGCAACTTTCACAAGCTTCACCTGTCCAACATCAGCTTTATGGATTGCGAGTTCATTGATTGTGACCTCAGCCTGGCCAGGGTCAAAAACACCTCGTTTAAGGGAGTAAAGCTGCTAAATTGCAAGCTCAGCGGTATCGATTTCTCGGTGTGTAACGATTTTCTATTTGCCATCTCACCGGAGGGTTGCCAGTTTAATTTCAGCTCTTTTTACGGCTGCAACCTGAGTAATACCTACTTTAAGAATTGCCAACTGCAGGAAGTTGACTTTAGCAACAGCAAGCTTAGCGGAGTGGTCTTTAACGACTGTGATCTTAGCGCTGCCAAATTTGAAAATAGCAATCTCGAAAAAGCCGATCTGCGCACTGCTCACAACTTTGCCATTGATCCGGCCAAAAACCGGTTAAGGGAAGCCCGCTTTACACACAATAATATTAGTGGGCTCCTGCGGCACTATCATATTATTATCGAGTAAACAGAAGCATTGCGCTATTTTCCCCTTTAGTCAGGGCAACTTGCGACTTTTTGCTCTTTCCTATCTCACCAGCCTTAGCAAGCCTTCCACAGCGCTACTAAGTGTAATTGTCAAAAGGCCAATGTTAAGTAAGGGATGGTATGACTCCATCTACAGAGGGCCAAGGCAGGGGTATGCCACCCTAAAGTAATTACACTATGGCTCAAGTGCTGGTGGGCCTTCGAACCTAGGAGGCCCTATCTGCATTCTGTGAGTAGTCATTGTATTAATTCAGCTAATTTTATCAATTATTCAGCTAATGAAAACTACCGATAGCCAGGGACAGCTGCTCCAGGATGGTGACAATGTGATAGCCACCCAAAGCCTGCGGGTAAAGGGCAGCGACATCCAAATAAAACAAGGTGAGCTGATCCGGAATATCCGCACCATAAACCGGGACAATGAGGTAGAAGCACGTATTGGCCAAAACACCGTTGTACTGCGAACTGAATTTCTTGAAAAGTCCAGAAAGCCTGATTTTTAAAGCCTGAAAATTTACACCGTGTCAAATCATCAATTTAAACACCACTCTGAATCCAAAGTTGTTTTCTCCGAGCTTATGCTTCCCTCCCACTCCAATTTCGGGGGTAAAATTCACGGCGGCTATATCCTCAATCTCATGGACCAAATCGCCTTCGCCTGTGCCTCCAAGCATTCAGGTCATTATTGCGTTACCGCCTCGGTGGGCTCAGTAGACTTTCTCAATCCCATTGAAATTGGTGAACTGGTTACCATGAAAGCCTCTATTAACTATGTGGGCAGCAGTTCTATGGTAGTTGGGATCCGCGTGGATTCGGAAAATATCCGCAGTGGAAAAAGTAAGCATTGCAATTCTTCATATTTCACCATGGTAGCTAAGAATGACGACGGTAGTACTGCCCGCAATATCCCGGGGCTGAGCCTTAAAACTGATCAGGAAGTCCGCCGCTTTGTAGAAGCCATAAACCGTCGGCAACACAAGGAAGATCGCTCTAAGCGCTTTGATGCCAGCAATTTCAGGTCGGAAGATTTTTTGGAGCAGTTACGAGATCACAACGTAAGCATCGCCCTTTAAATACGGTAATATATATCCGCTTACCATCATCACAAGCCTGGTGGTTTCTGCCGCTTGATTACTCCAGATCGGCCCGGACTCGTGGCGGCCTGAGATTTTGGTCTCTTTCTCCTGAGCGACAACGGAAAATTACCACTTATCGAAAATTGGCTACCAGTTATTTAGGTAAATTTTGAATGAAAAAGTTTTAAGCTATATTCACATAACCTTAACCAATTTACCAACTTATGAAAGCTCAAAACAATAGCTGGTTGAAGGAAATATTCGGCCAGCAACATTCGCAGTCGCTCATACGAAAAATCAACACTTTTGAACGTCCGGATCGCAGTGAAAATCCGGTAGCCTCCATCATTATTCCCTGCTATAATGAGGAGAAGAATGTCTTGCGTTGCATCCTTTCACTTCTGATGCAAAAGGTGGCCATTGAATATGAAATTATTGTGGTGGACAATAACAGCCGCGATAATTCATGGGAATACCTTTCGCAATGTCAGCCAATTCGTCGCTTCCGCTGTTTTGAGCAGGGGGTGGAACACGCACGGCAAACCGGGCTGGAGAAGGCACGGGGCAAGTATTATTTTTCGGTAGACGCCGACAGCATTTACCCCCCTACCTGGCTTCAGTGTATGCATCACGAGCTCATTCTTAATGATGGGGTATCCTGTGTTTATTCCTCATTTTCTTATTTACCCGGACCCCAGGCCAATCGCCAGTCGCTGGCCTTATTCGAATTACTGAGGGGAGTAGCGCGCTTTGCGCGTAAGTTTAACCGTCCCTATCTCAATTGTCGGGGTCTGTCAATGGGCTTCGCCACCAAGCATGCGCGTGAAATCGGCTTTAAAGCTCCCTACCGTGGCCGGGGTGAAGATGGTTATATGGCGCTTGGCCTGGCCAAATTGGGGGAAGTAAAAAACATAAGCTCTACTCACACCAAGGTATGGACCGATCCGGGTTTCCTGTCAGACCGGAGTATCCAGGATGCCATTTTCGGATATTGTAAAACCGAGCTGGCCCGTTCCCGCGGCTACTTTTTTAAGAAATTTGCCCCAAAGGCGAGGATCTGACCATAAGCGAATTAATAAAATGCCCGGCGCTGTTTACCACCTCCCCCCTTGAGGGAGTAGAACTCTTTGACCTGCCCCGGCCGGCAGCCTCCATTAACACCCCAGCACTGCCCGGCAGGCAGGTGTTTGGCAAACAGGCCGAACATTTGCTTCACCACTTTTTGCAGGCGAGCCCGCAGTATGAAGTACTGGCGTTCGGCTTACAGCTTATAAGAGCAAAGATCACCCTGGGCGAGCTTGATTTTATCCTGAAGGACCTTGAAAATGACGAGGTCTTTCAGCTGGAAATGGCAATAAAGTTTTATCTGTATCAACCCGGCGCCGGCCTGAAAAACTATCAGTTGATTGGGCCAAACCGCAAAGATTCCCTCGATGCCAAATTGGCAAAGCTGAAGGAGCAACAATTCAAAATTCTTCACCAGCCGGCCACCCATTCACTATTGCTCGCTAAAGGATTCAACCCAGGGGCGATCAGCCAGAAACTGTATCTGCCGGGCCGGATTTTCATCCCCCTTGGCAGTTCCTTACCGTCGCTGCCGCTAATTAATCCGGCCAGCCTGGGGGGCTATTACCTACCCCTTGAAGCTTTTGCTGTCACCTTCAACAAGCAGCAGTCTTTTTATATTCCTCCCAAAACAGAATGGCTGGCAACACCGGATGACAATACCGAATGGATGACTTTTGATCAGGCCTGGCAGCAGCTCAAAGTTTGGCAAAACCATGGAAAAAGCCCCATGATTTGGGTTAGAAAAGGCAATGATTTTTGCGGTAGCTATTTTATCACCAACTGGCACAACAGGCACTGAATACCAATGAATTACTTTGGTAAATTATAACATTTCGCCGCTACCCACTTTAGGGTATTTTCATAGCGCTATGTTTTTTCAAGCGATCTAAAGGTTAAATTTGGTTAACCTGTGTAATCGATGGTCTCATGAAATATTACCTAACCGCTCTGCAAAAATACCTGGTTTTAGAAGGCCGGTCTTCCCGGCTAGAATATTGGTATTTTATGATGATACATTTCATCATTTCGGCCGGCTTATGGAGTTTGAGTAATATGGTTGCCGCTACCAGCGAAACCCTTAGTCTGGTGTTGATAGCAATTTACTTCCTCTATAGCCTGCTGGTATTAGTACCCACTATTACCATCACCGTGCGCCGCTTGCATGACCTGGGGCGGAGTGGCTGGAATCTCCTCCTCTTTTTCATTCCACTGTTTGGCAGCCTTATTTTATTGGTATGGTTGGCCACGGAGGGGGAATGGGAAGACAATTTTTATGGCAAACATCAACGCCCCCAGCTCATTCAGTTGGCTAAATACTGAAGCAGCTGGCTTCCTGCTGCCAATAATAAGCAGTGACAAGGGCCATCGGCCACAGTCAATTTTGCCTAATCTTAAACCTCTCGGGAGATAGGCGGTTGGCTATAGCAAATCCAATCTACCATGAATATTTTTGAAGCAATCCGGGAGGATCACCAAAAGCAAAGGACATTAGTTGACATTTTAGCAAAGACCCATGGCGACAGTGAAGGTCGTAACGAAATTTTTGAAAAATTGAAGCAGGAGTTACGGGTGCACGCTGAAGTGGAGGAGCGCCATTTTTACGTTCCCCTGATGAAGCATGACCTCACCCAGGATAAGGCCCGCCACAGTGTGGCCGAGCATCACGACATCGACGAGCTGATTGAAGAGCTGGAAAATACCGACATGAGTTCACCCCACTGGGTGGCGGTTGCTAAAAAATTAAAAGAACAGGTAATCCACCACCTTGATGAGGAGGAACAGGAAGTGTTTCAATTGGCGGGTAAAGCGCTGAGCGAAAATCAGAAAACCGCCCTCGCAACCGAATACCGCAAGGAACGGGACCAAAAGAGTTGACACTGGTCTAGGCGTTTTGTTAGCAATAAGGCTGAACTTTAGCAGTTCAATTCCTTTTTTACCTTTGCCTGTAAGGAAAATACTACTCGATGAATGAGGTAAGGGACTTTTTTGAGAAGCTATTTGAGGTTGAATCCTGGCCACCAAGGTGGTTTTGTGGAGAATGGAGTGAATTTCACGGCTGGCTGTACATCATTTCTGATTTATTCATCTGGCTCTCCTACTTCTTCATTCCCTTTTTTCTCCTGGCCTTTATATTTAAAAAGGATAAAGTTCCGCTCCACCGCGTCTTCTGGTTATTTGGCGTATTCATCCTTCTTTGCGGGCTCACCCACCTGATGGATGCCGTCATATTTTGGTGGCCGGCTTACCGGCTTAGCGCCTTAATCCGCTTTTTTACAGCCTTGGCCTCCGTTGGGACGGTAATTGCTCTGTTTCGAATCCTGCCCCATGCTTTAGCGCTCCGCACCTCTGAAGAATATGAGGAGGAATTGAGCCGGCGGCGACATATCGAGGAACGGCTTTTGGAAGCCCAGGCCGAGCTTAAAAAGAAAAATCTGATTCTAAGTACCCGCAACCGCGAACTGCAGCAATTTGCCTCTATAGTTTCGCACGATCTTAAGGCACCGCTGCAGTCCTTCGCTACCACCACCGACCTGCTCCACCGCAAGTACCGTGACGATCTGGATAGTGAAGGCAAGGAGTTGTTTCAGTTCCTCAATGAATCAACCGAGCGGATGCAGAGCGTGATAGTAGACCTGCTTGATCATTCGCGGCTGGGAAGCAAAAAAACAGTAGCTAAGGTAAATCTCAATAAAACGCTAGACCATATTGTTGCCGATCTCAAAGGGGCCATTGAAGAGACCAAGGCCAGCATCGAATATGGCGAGCTTCCTACCATTACCGGTTACCCCACCGAATTAAGGATGCTCTTCCAAAACCTGATAGGCAATGCGCTGAAGTTCATTCCTATTGATTCGTCCCCACTTATTCAGATTCGCTGGCGGGTGGAAAAAAACGATATCTGCCACTTTGAGATTGAAGATAACGGCATTGGCATAAAAAAGGAAGACCAGCAAAAGATCTTCCTGATTTTCAGACGGCTGAATAAAAAGACGGCATTCGAAGGATCGGGTATAGGCCTGGCCAATGCCAAGCGCATTGTGGAACTACACGGTGGTGAAATATGGGTGGAAAGCACTCCCGGCCAAGGCAGTACCTTCCATTTTACCTTGCCAATGGACAAGGTAAAAGCACCGGCTGAATAAAGCAGCTTACCTCAACAACCCGCACTTCTTTTGTCTTAAAAATAACTGGTAGTGCCCTGTTTATCCTTTACCTTTGCCTCATCAAAATATCCTGAAATTATGAGTAACCTGACGTTGGAACCCACCACGGTTGAAACCGCCAAAGACCTTGGATTACTGCCTGAAGAATACGACAAAATCAAAGAAATACTGGGCCGTGAACCCAATTTCAATGAGCTGAGTATTTACTCCGTTATGTGGAGTGAACACTGCTCGTATAAAAACTCAATAGTGTGGCTGAAAACCCTCCCTAAGGAAGGCCCGCATATGTTGGTTAAAGCAGGTGAGGAAAACGCTGGCCTGGTGGATATTGGTGACGGCCTGGCTTGTGCCTTTAAAATCGAAAGTCACAACCACCCCTCGGCTCTGGAGCCATACCAGGGTGCCGCAACCGGCGTAGGAGGTATCAATAGGGATATTTTCACCATGGGTGCCCGCCCGGTGGCCCAACTCAACTCCTTACGCTTTGGGAAGCTCACTTCCGAGCGCACCAAATGGCTGCTTAAGGGAGTGGTAAAAGGTATTGGCGATTACGGCAACTCCTTTGGAGTACCCACCGTTGGTGGCGAAACCTATTTTGAGAGCTGCTATGAGCAGAACCCGTTGGTAAATGCTTTTTCGGCCGGTATCCTCGATACCAGAAAATCAAAAATGCTGAGTGCCAAAGCTGCCGGCCCCGGCAATCCCGTTTTTATTATCGGCTCACGTACCGGCAAGGATGGCATTGCAGGGGCAGCCTTCGCCTCTAAAGACCTTACCGAAGCTTCCGCGGAAGATATTCCCTCAGTACAGGTGGGCGACCCCTTTCAGGAAAAGCTCCTGCTGGAGGCTACTATGGAACTGGCCAATACCGGTGCCGTTGTAGGTATGCAAGACATGGGGGCGGCCGGTATCACCTGCTCTACCTCAGAAATGAGCGCCGGCGGTGGCGTTGGTATGAAAATCAACCTGGACCTGGTACCTCTGCGTCAGGATGATATGCAGCCCTGGGAGATTCTGCTTTCTGAAAGCCAGGAGCGCATGCTCGCCGTTATTGAAAAAGGAAGGGAGGATGAAGTAAAAGCCATCTTTGACAAATGGGATTTACCCTGTGAGCAAATTGGCGAGGTGATAGCTGAAGATAAACTTCAATATTTCTGGCACGGCGAACTGGTGGCCGAAACCCCTGCCGAACCTTTGGTTTTAGGTGGTGGCGCCCCGGTTTATTACCGCGAACATCGCGAACCTGCCTACTATCAGGAATACAAGCAATTTGATATAAACTCGGTTACCGTACCTGCCGATTTGCAGGAAGTAGCCAAAAAGATGGTGGCACTGCCCAATATTGCCAGTAAGCGCTTTATTTATAACCAATACGACAGTATGGTGGGCACGGTAAATATGAGCACCAATGGCCCTACCGATGCTCCCATTGTAAACCTTAAAGACACTAAGCGTGCCCTGGCCATGTCGGTAGATTGTAATGCACGCTACGTTAATGCCGACCCTGAGCAAGGTACCATGATTGCCGTGGCTGAAGCCGCCCGCAATATTACCGTAAGTGGTGGTGTACCCAGTGCGGTGACCAACTGCCTGAACTTTGGCAACCCTTATAACCCCGAGGTTTACTGGCAATTTGTAAATGCCATTAAAGGAATGGGTAAGGCCTGTGAACGCTTTCAAACTCCGGTTACCGGAGGTAATGTGAGCTTCTACAATCAAACGGTGTTGGCTGACCGCACCGAACCGGTGTTCCCTACCCCTACTATCGGCATGATCGGCATTGTGGAAGACAAGAGTCATATCACCAGCATTCCCTTTAAGAGTAAGGGTGACCTGATTTTCATGCTGGGTGAGAATCGCAATGATATTTCCTCCTCGCAGTACCTGGTGAATATCCACGGCATTGAAGCTTCTCCCACGCCCTTTTTCAGCCTGGAAGAAGAGCATGCACTACAGGAGCAAATCCGCATGATTATCCGTAAAGGACTTATTAATTCGGCCCACGATGTGTCGGAAGGAGGACTCTTTGTGGCTCTGCTGGAACAGGCCATGAGCTCAGATCTCGGTTTCGATATTACCTCTGATTCGGCCATCCGCCGCGATGCCTACCTCTTTGGTGAAAGCCAGAGCCGGGTGGTGGTAACCGTTTCACCTGATAAAGAAGAGGCCTTTATTGATATGATGATGCTCAATGGGGTGGAATTTGACCTGCTCGGTCATGTTACCAAAGGTTCACTCCGCATCGATGATGAAAACTGGGGCCACGTTGATGATTATCGCAAAATTTACGACACTGCTATAGAAGAGGTTCTGCAGCAATAATTTAAGCCTTCCCCACTTTCTTTCGGGCCAGGCATCAAACCCTTGCCGGAGGAGAGTGGGGAGTTTTTTTCGGGACAGTTGTTGTAAGTAAATTCATTCAAACTTTTAAGCAATATTGGCGTTGAACAACTGAGCTTCAAGCAAATAATGCTACCCTAAATAATAATATAGGTCGGCACATTTGCTTCTGTCAGAAAAACTCCGGCATTTAAGCTTTTTGCGTTGAACGCCATCAACATCAGCTGGTATTTTCTGGCCTCGCTCTGTAAACCAACCGCTTAGGCAAACACCTTCCTGTACAGGCGATTTAGTAACATTTTCTTAATAGCCTTATATTTGCCGGCCATGAAATTATTGTTAGTAATTATAGCATATTTAATAGGATCCATTCCCACCGCCGTATGGATTGGGAAGAGTCTTTTTAATACTGACGTACGTGAGTACGGTAGCGGCAATGCCGGGGCCACTAATACCATGCGGGTGCTGGGCACCAAGCCAGGTTTAGCGGTGTTGCTGATCGATGCGCTGAAAGGATTTGCCGCCGTAAAACTGGTGTTCCTTTTACCACCCTTTGCCGGCGATATCAGGATGATGGTGGTGTTAGGATTATGTGCTGTTATCGGGCACATTTTCCCGGTATTTGCCCAGTTTAAAGGAGGCAAGGGTATAGCCACCCTCCTGGGAATGATCATCGCGATCCACAGTGGTGCGGCCCTGATGGCTATTGTCACTTTTTTGGTGTTCTTTTTGAGCTTTCGCATTGTATCCTTAAGCTCCATTCTGGCCAGCCTCTCATTTCCCTGCTGGCTTATTTTTCGCTATCATGAGGCCTCCAACATCCTGGTAATCTTTAGCTTTGCATTAGTGATGTTGGTATTGATTACCCATCAGAAGAATCTGGAAAGACTGTTAAATGGAGAGGAACGGAAAATTAAAATCCGTAGAAATGAACGCAATTAGATTGGAAAAAACGGAAACGCTTCAGCAACCCAAAACGGGTATTCAAACGGAGCGGCTACATGAGATCGTTTTGTACAATGACGACGTCAACACCTTTGACTGGGTAATAGAAAGCCTGATTGACGTGTGTGACCATACCGCCGAACAGGCTGAGCAATGCAGTATCATTGTACACTACAAAGGAAAGTGCTCTGTAAAGTCGGGTAGCTATAAGGAATTGGAGCCCCGCTGCAGCAGTTTGCAGGAAAGAGGACTCAGTGCCGAAATTTCTTAGAAAAAGATTAGGTGTTTCAAATATTGCCTTTATATTTGCAGCCCCAAAAACGAAGTACCGGCACTCGATAGAGCGCGGGATCACCTCGAAATAGGGTTGAGAGTCCGGTTTCTCATTAATCAAACCGGGGGACAAATGGCCTTGTAGCTCAATTGGATAGAGCGTCTGACTACGGATCAGAAGGTTGAGGGTTCGACTCCTTCCAAGGTCACGATAGTAGTAGCAGAGGGTTCCGAGCAATCGGGACCCTTTTTTTGTGTCTTGCATTTTCCCCCTAATGCCTACCGTAAAAATCCTGAGCACTTTAATTCTAGACAATCCTGCTGATCATCTGAGCCTATCTATATTAAGCCCTATTTGATTCGAATCCTCCCTTTCATAATACCCAGCTCAAATTTCTGGGCCGCTTTGTGATTGCCCTGGTTGTTCTTGCTCTACTCGGACAGCGCTACCGCCGCCATACTCAACCTATTTCTCCGCAGTACGCCACCAAACCCCACAGTTCTATCACCGTTTTTTTCAATAGGTGATTCTGTCCGGAAATTCGCGCGCCCTTGAAAAATTGCCGTAGGCCTCCCCTGAGTCAAAATTGAAATTAATTGACAAATTTTCATTTAGTAGTGAACTTAGTTTACTTGAACAGAATTATGTAATGTTGTAACATCAATTTATTGATAGCTATCAACACGACCACACAAGCACCGGCCACATATTATTGAGGCCGGATTGCTTTCCTTTCTTCCCTTTCAGGACCCTATGCCCCTTTTGGCTCCCCACGAAGGACCAAGGCGGTGTTTACAGTTGAGATGACCGCAATTTAGAATCAAAGCGCAGGGGTGAGTCATAAAAGACTACCTGGGCGGGGTGCTGAGGACGCCCCTCGTAGCGGTAATAAAGGTGGGCCAGATCTTCGAGCTCGCAGCGCCACTCCCATTGCTGCTGCTTATAGTAATTGATCCACAACCGGCGTTCGCGGCGGTAATGGGCCTGCATGCCATCGCGGTAGATGCGAATATTGATAAAGGTATTGACAATAGCCCGCAAGAGCCGGAGGCATTCTTCATATCCTTCCTCCGAATAAATCTTGAGCACTCCCTCTACTTCCACACAGCAATATTCCGTCGTATCGCTACGAAGAAGTTCCCAGTCGCGGATGCTAACTTCTGAGTTGGGCTTAGTGGCGTGGCTCTTAATCATTAGCGTAAAATTACAAAGCGCCGCCAGTATCCACCACCGGAACAGGCTGATAATTTCTCAACAGGGAAACCTTTTAAGCCGGTTTCCATAAAAGCATTGCAGCCAAATCACTGCATTTTTCTTAACGAGCAATGCCAATAGATAAAACCATGGAAATCGCTAACTTATAGTGATGATTTTGCAGCGCTATCCCATCTTCCGGATTTTCCTTTTTTTCTGCTCCGGAATTATACTGGCCAGATACTTTCCAATACCTCACAAACTGGCCTATGCGAGCAGCATGGGGCTATTGCTTCTCAGTGTTATTTCCTCCTTTACCCCTGCCTTATTTCACAGCCGCAGGCGAAGGATATTTTTCGGCATTTTGCTGTCGCTGTTCTTTTTAAACCTTGGTGTACTGCTTAGTCAGTGGCACTCCCAGCTGCATTTCCAGCTTCACCTTAGCCCTGAGTCACTCCGGCCGCATGCCTACCGCCTCATTTTGCTCGAAAAGCCCCGCGAAAAAACCAACAGTTTCAGTGCGCTTGCCAGCATAGAGCAATACGATTCCAGCCTTAACAACTACCGCACGGCCAAAGCCATGGTTTACTTTCAAAAAAGCAGTGCCATTTCGCAAATAAATTACGGCAGTGTATTAATTACCGGCATCCGGCCCCACTCACTCAAAGCTCCCCAAAACCCCTATGAATTTGATTACAAAAACCACCTTGCTTTAAAGTCAGTTTACTATCGTCTTTTCCTCGATTCAGGCAGTTACTATCTCAGCGATTTAAGAGACTCGAATCCTTTACTGGCTACCGCCAAAGATTGGCGCGAAAAACTGATGACTAATATTGACAATTGGCAGCTTCCTGCAAATGAAGCAGCCATTAGCAAGGCCTTATTACTGGGTTACCGCTATGAAATCGACGATGATCAACTGGAGGCCTATGCTGCCGCCGGTGCCATGCATGTGCTGGCAGTAAGTGGTTTGCATGTAGGCATCCTTTACCTGCTGGCCTATAATGCTCTGTTCTTTTTAAGTAAAGTACCGTATGGCAATACTCTGCGCAGCATACTATTGATTGTCTTGCTTTGGGTCTTCGCCCTGTTAACAGGCCTGTCGGCCTCAGTGGTAAGGGCTGCCACCATGTTTAGCTTTGTGGCCTTTGGCAGTAGCTTCAGGCGCTATACCTCGGTATACAATACCATTCTGGCTTCGGCCATGTTATTGCTGGTAATAAAGCCGGCTTACCTTTTTGAGTTGGGCTTCCAGCTTAGCTATGCGGCCGTGCTCGGCATTGTGTGGCTCCAGCCCCGCTTCCAGGCCCTTTGGTCACCTTCAAATTGGCTCCTGCGGCAATTATGGGCAATCTCTACTGTGTCGCTGGCCGCACAACTGGCCACTTTCCCACTTAGCCTGTACTATTTCCACCAGTTCCCTTCCTTATTTCTGCTGGCCAATTTACTGGTGATACCCATTGTAACAGTAGTGATGTATCTCGGCCTCATCAATCTCCTACTCAGTGCATTTGGTCTCTCCATAACCCTCATTTTGCAGATTTACCAGGGGCTGCTGCAAATAATGAACAAGGGAATTGGCTGGTTTGAAAATCAGGATAACTTTCTTATTGAACAGATCCACCTGAATCAAGTGGAGATGGCCCTCTGCTATATTTTCATATTGTGCTTCTTCGCCTGGGCCCTATACGGTGGATACCGAAAAATCTGCTTTGCAACCGTCAGCCTTTTGCTTCTCAGCATCAGCCAATATTTAGAGGCCCGGAAGCTGGCTAATGAGCCAGAATTGGTGGTGTATCAGATTAACCGTCATACCGCCATTGGTATCTATCTGCCGGGAGAAAGCTACTTTATTTGTGATAGCCTGTTGGCGGCAGACAGCAAAAAACTGAGTTTCCATGTTGAGCAACATTGGTGGGCACGCGAAGCCGGCTATCCGCAGCTTTTATTTGTGGAGGACAGCTGGCAAAGCAGACAGTTATATTACCGTCAAAATCAACTGGGAGTGGGCGGTAGCAGTTACAGCCTGATCGACAAAACACCACTGCTGTCTCCACCAGGGCAACACTGGATTATTACCGGCAAGGCGCTTCCGCCCGATTACTGTAACAATTTGCCGCAGCAGGTAATTGTGGGGGGAGCGGTTTCCCGCCTTTATCAAAATAAATGGCGACAATGGGCCAAAGATAATACCGTAGCTTATTACAACACCCACGAAATGGGTGCCTGGACCCGGCGGGGCCGCCTTCATCCTTATTAAAAGTTACAACACCGCCTCAGCCCGTTCCCTGGCTTTAGTACGCTTCCAGTCACTCCACTTTTGACCCATCAAACGGTTCATACCTTTATCCACCACAAAATGGGTGGCAATATTGCTCAGAGCATCAAGTTTCATCTTCCAATCAGTGTAAGAGCGCAGCGCCAGGCCAAAGCCGCCTTCGATATACTCCATATGGTGCCAGTAGCGGCTGGGCATAAAAAGGGTTTCGCCATGTTCAAGAATGGTGGTGTAGCCAGAGGCTTTTTTAAAGGCAGGGTACTTCTCAAAGTCGGGATGTTCCACATCCATCTGACTCTTTACCGTAAAGGGCTCATGATAGAGATACTTACTCTGGTCGGGGGCAAAGAGATAGACTTTTTTACGGGTCTGAAACTGCGATAAGAACACATGGCTGCAGTCAATATCGTAATGCAGGTTTACGGTGCTGCCCTGCCCACCGAAAAACATGAAATAATAGCGCTGATTCCAGCCCTTCATAATATCGGGCATGCTAAAATCATTGGCCAGCTCCGGGGCATGGTCAAAGATGTTATAGAGGAACATGCGAAGCTCGGTAGGCTCATTTTCAATAAGCGTAAGGTAATCCCCAAACTTCATCTTCCGCTTGGAAGTCATGTAATACTTACCGGCCTGGTGAAAATCATTGCCATAAAGGGGCACCTCGAGATGACCATAGTTATTTCGCAACCATTCAAAAGTCCACTTCCCGGTAGCGGGCCAGTCCTTGATCAGGTCCTTAAACACTACCGGCCTGAGAGGCTTAAGATATTCCTCCCTGAACTCCTCGGCACTCAAATTCTCACGCTTCTCTATTTCTTTTAGCTGCATGGCACAAAATTACTACCGTTTATTGAAAGAAAAAACCTACAAAAAAAATTCCTGACTAATAGCCCAGGCATTATTTATTACTCAAATTTCTCGAAACGGTTCAGGAAACGGTTCATCTTTCCTTTCGTACCAATAAGGTAAGTAAATACAGGCAGCCCTTTAGCTTCCGAGCGACGGTCCTTGATATCAAGCTCCTTAAGCGGGGTCATCACCTCATCCTCACTACTGAAAATACTGAGCTGATTGCGTTTATACTCCACATAGTGATAGGTATTGCCGGCATCGAGATAAAGGTAAATCTCATCACCGCGACGGCGACGCTGGATCTCTAGATATCCCTCCATTTTCTTGTTGACAATATTCTCGCCGAAGGCACCAACCCCGATTTTTCCTTCACTCAGAAATGAAACAGCCGTTGGTGTCCATTTTATTTTGACATCGGTGAGCAGAATGGTGTTTTCCAGTTCCGCAGGTAATTTTTGCGGGGCACCATAATTACTGATGTCGTCCATAAATTTCTTGCGATCCTTATCGTCAAGTTCTGCGGTTAAAGCTGCCTTAAAGGCCGGACGTCCCATATCTGCCCCTTCCAATGCTGTCTTCTTATTGAGGGAAGCCGCCAGGGCCTCACTCAAAGATTTATTGAAGGGGAAGTCAATGCCCAATACCAGGTCGAGCACCATATTGTCGTTATTCAAATTATAGTCAATTGTGCCCCAGGAGTTTAGGCTAAGCTGACTGCGACCATCACCCAGGCTCATATTACCCTCGCCCTTCATGGTACATGAAACGGTATTAAAAGCGAGGTAGTTACCGGCGGCGCTGGGGTCATAAAGGCGTTCCTCGGTGGTAATTACGTAACTGGCCTCGTCCTCGTCAAAATAGAGCTTGCCGTTGGCAAAAAACATTTGCTTATCTACCGGCCGCACCTCAGTACTGAGGAAGGCGGCATAACCACCAATGGTGTCGGCCGAAAGATAAATGCCGTTAGCGAGGGTTTTGGTTTTGTCATCGGGATCCACCTCAGGCAGATCAATAACAATGTTATCGGGATCGACAATACTGTTGAAGGCAAACCAATCGGTAGACACTGAGGGGCAATCAGCCAGGATATGGGTAAAGCCTTTAAAATCGAGGGCCTTGCGGTCAGCCTTCAGCGCCACCCTGCCGTAAAAAGCAAAATAGGGACTCATGTAAAAATCATCCTCCTGCTTCACCTGGGCCTTACCCACGGTGGTCATAATGCTATCATCCACATGCACGTTCTCAAAGTGAATTGGCCAGGGTGTCCCGTCCTGATCGAGATATTCATAGTCTGCCGATCCCTCGTAATAACGACGTGATTCAATGTCAATCACACCACCATAGAATGAGTGGTGCTGGGTTTCACGATTGGCGGTAATGGCCGCATTGTTGAGGGTGCGCATATCAGCTTTCCGTTCGATAGCCACATAACCGGTATCAGGGAAAATACTGGCATCGGCCACTTCGATATTGGGCACCTCAAAGGACTCAAGCAGCGAATTTTCAAGGAAGAACTTAGTACGTCCGGCCTGGAAGCGCAGGGAGTCCTGCTGGGGATGCACTGACACCATGAGGGATGAAGCCTGGGCCCCGGTTTTATCCACGCTAACTGATTTCTCAGGAATATTCCACTTGGCGTGATCCATGTAGCAGATGTACATATTATCGGGGAAACTGAAGAAGCCGGCCGGGTCATTGAGGGTGAAGTCTCCCTTTTCGCGGTTAAAGTCCACCTCACCGCGGGCATTTTCCATGGCGAAGCCCCACTCGGCCTCCTCATTAGCCCTTACCTGGAAGGCCAGGGCGCCCGAGCTGAATTTGCGGTTCTTAAAGAGGTAATCCTTACTGCGGGTTTCGGCATTGAGGAATTGCATCAGCCCTTTGCCACGCAAAGCTGAAGGGCCATGCGCCAGGGTGCCGGTACCCAGCATGCCTATATCGTCATACATCTGGAATGGTCCGCTCTCAGCACTGGTGGTGTAGAGCACATCATTTTTAGGTTCCCAGTGCAGGGCCACCTGATCGGCCAGTACATGCGGATATTCGGTACCGGTAGCCTGAGCGGTAATTTCATAGGCGGTAGTTTGCCCATTGGTGCTGTCGGGGAAAAAGAAAAACTCCTCGGAGGTAGCATAACTGTTGAGATAATCGATACGACCATTGCCGCGCAAACCTTCATTGCTCAAACTAATGGTACTGGTATAAGTACCCTTACCGCCATAGGCGGCCAGGCCGGCAGGCGGCGTTTCGGTGGTAAAGCCCAGTGAATAGTCGCGCTGCACCTTAAGGGTTTGATCCATATCAGGGAAAATGCCGGCACTGGTAAAGGTGCCGTCAAATACCAAACCCTCGGTAGTGGTATTATCCAGGCTGTCAATGGTAAAGGGTTCCAACTGTACGTAAAACTCGGTGCGGTCATACACCCCATTAAAGATATTTTTCTTGTCGTAGTAGACGTATGAATCCTTGGCACTTTTAAAAATGGGGTACTCTGAATACACGTCTTTGCCCGATTTATTATTGGGATCATCGATCAACAATTCACCCGTAAGTCCCTGCAGTACCGTTTTAACGCTCACAAGGTGCCGCTGACCCAGCGCGTTCTGATCGAAGCTCAGCACCTTAAAGCGCATGGAATCGATCTCATTCATGTTAATGCGAAACTGATCGTAATTGAATTTAAAGGTCTCCCCCCAATAAGTGAAACGACCGGCAGTAATACGGCCGTCAAAGTCAAAGTTCAGATCCTCATGAATAATAATCTGGCCGTTGGTGGGAAACAAACCTACTTTTTGGGAGTCACTCAGGGCGATGGAGTTTACGCCGTCAATTTCAAGATCATAGTTGAGCAGGCTCAGGCGGGCATTACTACCCTGGGAGAGATTGGATACAAAGCGGATTACATCGTAATCGCGCTTTTTTTCATGGTTGTTGATGTAGGCAAAAACCTTATCACCAATGATGGCTTCCCGGCGGTCTACATTGTATTCCACAAAACCCATTACAGACATCTGCATCATAAAGATATGAGCATTCTGCTCGGTCATTCGCAGGGCCTGCCCTACCTCAGCCGAGGTAAATTCGCGCTTGCCGTAAACGTCTACCATCTGCTTGAGGCGATAAAGAGGATTCTGATTATCAAGTCCGGATAAGGCCGAGAAGCGACTGCCCCGGTAGTATTGCTTCGACTCGAATATCACCGGGTTTTCGGCTCCCATATTGAGGTTGCCAATGTACATCTGGGGGTCACCCAACTTCCAGCTAATGCGCTCGATAAACATATCCATCTCGTGGTAGCTATCGGAAAATGGCGTTTGCCCCACTCCTTCTTTCTCCCTGAAAATATTGAGTTGCTGCAGTTCGGCCAGGTAGCGCATGGTCACCTTGGGGTGAAAGATGCTGTCTTCCTTCAGTTTCATGGTCAGCTGTACCTCATTCGACTCCAGCTTATCAGGGCGCAGTAGAAAACGGTCGGCCCGGGCCAACACCACTTCCTTACCCTCATAGGCAAAGCTGAGCTCGGCTTTTTTATTTTCCGAGCCACTGCCATAAAACTTGGAGCCGATCATACTAAAGCCGCCCACATAGTTGGCTCCCGGTAACAGGTTGGGCACTTCGATATCCTTACGGTAAGAAAAGAAACGGGGAAAGCTGGCATCGCGGCCACTGCGGCTGGTGAGCTTTTCCTGGTAATAACCCAGGGTGGGTTCGGTAAAAAACATCTTGGTTACCAGTTTAGCACTGTCCGCCTCAAAATCGGCCTTGCGCACATCAATCTCATACTGGCTCAGCTCCACATAGGCTGAATCGGCACTTAAGCCGGCCCGGGTAAAATAGGTAATCCCCCCTTTGCCCACCAGGCGGTACTGCCGGGGATAAAATTGAAGGCTGGTACCTTCTATCAGGGTGCTATCATCCTTAAAATACCCCCATACATCGGCCATTTCATAAGTAAAGACGGGCTCTCCATCAAATTCAAACTTATAATCACCGTTGAGGACCATCCAACGGCTGCGACCGTCGTTAAAGAGAGTGCTCTCAGTAAAGGTGAGAAATGAAGTGTGCAGGTAATCTTCCGAATAGCGGGCGGGTCTGCTTTTGCTCAGTTCTTCCAGATCCTCCAACCACAAGAGCAGATATTTTTCCTCCTCATTGGTTTCAAGATGGCTTATGCTCCCTAAAAAGTCGCGCCAGCCAATAAAGCTATTCATGCGCTTACGCAACAAGTGGTTGCTGATCTTATAAACCTGCTCCGCTTCCTCGTCTGAGATCCCCCCGCTGTTCCACACCGTGGCAAACTGATTTAGCTCCCCTTCCATCTCCGTTTTTTCCTCAAAG
Source organism: uncultured Owenweeksia sp. (assembly GCA_964619125.1). Taxonomy (GTDB): domain Bacteria; phylum Bacteroidota; class Bacteroidia; order Flavobacteriales; family Schleiferiaceae; genus Owenweeksia. The sequence goes on from CAZUCA010000031.1 coordinate 19,344, forward strand.
TTGGTCTCCTTCAGCACCTCCGCCAATTCGCTAAGGAAAGCCTGGCGATCAGGGGTAAACTTCTTGATACCCTGGGCCAGGCCAAGCGTGGCACTAAAGAGAAGTAGGGAGAGAAAGCGGAGTTTGAGCATCATAAGAGAGAGTATTAACTATTATCGTTGATAGTGACAGGCCGTCCAGCGGTCTTCCTGTATTTTACCGACAAGCCTCAGGCCGTATTTAGTTGCCTCCTGGTTGAGTAGTTCAAAGTCCTGCTCAAAGAAGCCACTTATTAATAACTGTCCTTTGGGGTTTAAGGTATCCACATAGGCCTGCATATCCTCCAGCAGCACATTGCGGTTGATATTGGCAATCACCACGTCAAACTCACGACCGGCAAGAGCGGTGGCATCACCATGCACTGCTTCAATTTTTCTACAGCCATTGGCGGCGGCGTTTTCAGCCGTATTTTCTACCGCCCAGTCAAAATTATCGATGGCCACCACCTTTTCCGCTTCCATCATCTCGGCCAGGATAGCCAGGATGCCAGTGCCGGTTCCCATGTCCAGTACCTTTTTACCCTTCAGTTCTGTTTTTAGCATAAGCTTCACCATCAGGCGGGTGGTTTGGTGGTGCCCGGTGCCGAATGACATTTTGGGTACTATCAGGATTTCGCGGGGAAATTCGGGCCGGGCACTATGAAAAGGAGCCCGGATATAAACCGCATCATCGATCATGATCGGCTCATAATTGGTTTCCCATTCCTCGTTCCAGTTTTTGTTCTCAAGCTTATCAGTGGTATAGCTTAATTCAAAGGCCTTAGACTGAAATACGAATAATTGCTCCAGGGCTTCGGCATCAAAATCGCGCTCAAAAATATAGGCTTTGAGGCCATAGTTAGTTTCCTCAAAGCTGTCGTAACCGAGGTTATCGAGCAAGGCCAGCAAAATATCGCGGCCTTCATCAACCGGATCAATTGTAAAATCAACTACCAGATACTCTTTCATTACAATACTTCAGCTCCAATTTTAATTAGTTCACAAAAGGAATCCGCTTTGAGGGACGCGCCACCAATGAGACCACCATCCACATCAGCCTGGGAAAAAATTTCGCCGGCGTTGGCCGGTTTTACCGAGCCGCCGTAAAGGATACTCACAGAGTTTGCAAAATCGCTACCAAATTCACGCTTCAGATAGTTACGGATAAAGGCATGCATTTGCTGGGCTTGTTCAGGGCTGGCCGTTTCGCCAGTGCCGATAGCCCACACCGGCTCATAAGCCACCACCAGCTTTTGCAGGGCGCCGGCCTCCAGCCCCTCCAGTGCGTTGCGCAGCTGGGCTTCCACCACCTCTTCCTGGCGATTGCTCTTGCGCTCTTCCAGTGATTCACCCACACATAAAATGGGATTTAGGTCCTGCTCCACCGCCTGTTTCAATTTACCATTTACAAAGGCATCGGTATCGTAATAAAACTGACGGCGCTCAGAGTGGCCCAATATTACCCAGTTAACCGCGCTGGCCCTGAGCATTGCTGCACTTACCTCACCGGTAAATGCCCCTTCCTGCTGATCACTGCAGTTTTGGGCCGCCACCTGCAGGGAAGAGTTTTCCGTTGCTTCTGCCGCCTTACTGAGGTAGAGCATTGGCGGCGCCGCTACTACTTCTACCCCATTGAGCTCAGCAGAATGCAGGCATTCCACAATATCCTTCATCAACGCCAGGCCTTCCTGCACATTGAGATTCATCTTCCAGTTTCCGGCTACAATTTTTCTCGCCATCTTATTCAAAACCCGTTTATAATGTTCAAACGCGCACCCGGGGATCGAGCCACGCGTAAATAATATCCACTAAAATATTGATGAGCACAAAGGTAAAGCCTATTACCAGCACCGCGCCCATCACCACTGGTAAATCAAGCTGATTCAAGGCCTCTACAATCTGCTTGCCCAGGCCGTTCCAGCCAAAGATATATTCTACGAAAACGGCCCCGGCCAACATAGAAGCAAACCAGCCCGAAGCCGCAGTTACCACCGGATTAAGGGCATTGCGAAGAGCATGCCTGCGTACAATTTTACCCATGGCCAGGCCCTTGGCCCGCGCGGTAACGATGTAGTTCTGACTCAATTCCTCCAACAAACTGCTACGAGTGAGCTGAATAATAACACCCAGGGGGCGGATACCCAATACAATGGCCGGTAAGATCAGATTTTTAAGCTGCAGGTACACCCCTTCGCCCATGTCATCCACCTCATAAAGGCTACCGGTCATATTGAGGCCGGTATATTCAGCCAGGATAAAGCCGAAGATCCAGGCAAAGAGTATAGCCGAAAAGAAAGAGGGAACGGACATCCCTATGGTACCTACTACCGTTATCAACTTATCGAGCCAGCTGCCGTGACTGAGGGCCGCCGCAATCCCCAGCAACACTCCCAGTAGCATGGCTATGCCAATAGAAGCAAGAGCCAGTACAATGGTATTGGGCAGGGTTTCGCTAATAATCTCACCTACATTTTTTCCCTGACTGCTGAAGCTTTCGCGCAGATATGGCCACTTCAGTACCAGCTTATATTCTTTGGTCCCCAGCAGTTCGCTGTAGTTGCCTTCGTAACGACTCAGGTAGGTATAGGCATTGGGGTTGGTGCTATGGAGGGAGAGCGGTGAAACATCGTTCAGGTAAAGCAGGTACTGCTCGTGCACCGGCTTATCAAAACCGTACTTAGCCTTGATGGCCGCCAGTTGCTCACTGTCTTCCCGCTGATCCAGCATCATTCGGGCCGGATCGCCGGGCAAAACATTAAAGAGGAAAAACACCGCCGTTACCACCCCCAGCATTACCAGCAGGCTGTAACCGATTTTATTTAAAATATAGCGCCCCAAATTCTAGAGCAATTCCTTTTCCACGTCCTCAAAAGCGGGCAGGTCCTGGTGGTGCCACTTGCCGGCCACCACACCTTCTTTGAGCAGTACCACCCCCGGGTTAGCACGGACGATAGTCTTCAGAGTGGTTTCGTCCATGGTGGCGAAAGGAAAAGGCGTTTGCAGTTCATGACGCCACTGCTCCACCACCGTGGGCAGGCTGGCACTCAGCCCGTAGAACGGTATGCCACTTTCCTGAGCCTGATCCGCAAACTTGTTAATAGCCGGATAGGCTTCCGGAGCAGTTTCAGTAATATCGTAGCTCACCAATATGAAAACCGCCTCCTCACTGAGCAGTTCCTCGGTTTTATCCTCATCATCAAGCAGCATCACAAAATCATGGATGGGGGGCTCATAGCCCTTTTCAAGTACAACTGTTTCGGTTTTATCCGATAGCATATTGTACTCCTTTTTTTGGTACCACTTCTCATCCACATAAGCCTGACTGCTTACTTTCACTTCCTCACCGTTGTCTTGGTTTTTCAGGTAATAAATAGTGCCGTACACGGTAGGTTTTTTTCCCACCTCTTCTGCCGGCTTACGTCCTTCCACAATGCTTTTACCCACGGCATAGGGCCTGAAGTCCTTAACCGGCAAATGATTGAGCACATATACCCCCAGGAAAATACAGCCCGCCAGGCTGCAGGCCATCACCGCCAAACGACCTTTGCGGCTAAAAACCGGGTTGATGTATTGCCGGTGGAAAAACACAATCAGGATTAAAACAAGCAGTATAACATCCTTGCCGAATGACTGCCAGGGGGTAAGCGGAATAGCGTCACCAAAGCAACCACAGTCAGTAACTTTATTGAAATAGGCCGAGTAAAAAGTGAGGAAGGTGAAGAATGCTATCATCAACAAGAGCAGCCAACTGGTTAGTTTTTTCCAGCTGCCGATGAGCAGGGCCACACCCAGCAGCACCTCCAGTATTACAATAAACACGGCCAGCTCCAGGGCGACAGGCTGCAGAAAGCTCAGGTTGAGCACGTCGGGAGCGAAGTACTCGTCGAGCTTATAGCTAAAGCCCTTGGGGTCATTGAGTTTAATGAGACCTGAAAATATAAAGAGAGCGCCTACCAGTACCCGTGAAAGTTGAGTGATAAACTTCATGTTGCTTAAGAGTTTTCTTTCATTTTAATTAATGCAAAAGCAGCGTAATTGACCATATCATAATAATTGGCGGCCAGTCCTTCTGATACCAGGGTATTGCCGCGGTTATCCTCAATTTGCTTTACCCGCAGCAATTTCTGCAGAATAAGATCAGTCAAGGAACTGATGCGCATTTCGCGCCAGGCCTCGCCATAATCATGATTCTTGCGCTCCATCAAAGACTTTGCCTCAGCCAGTGCACGGTCATAATGTTTTATGGCCGCCTCTTCAGCCAGGTCGGGCTGACTGGCCACTCCCAGCTCGAGCTGCACCAGGGCCATCAGACTATAATTGAATATGCCGATAAATTCACCTTGCAAATCATCCTCCACCAGCTGGGTACCCTTTTCTTCTATACTGCGCAGGCGCTGAGCCTTTATGTAAATCTGATCGGTGAGAGAGCTGAGGCGCAGAATGCGCCAGGCGGTTCCGTAGTCCTTGGTTTTATTAATGAAAAGCTCGCGACAGTGCGAGGCTACTTCATCGTATTGCTGCGATGTGTGGGTCATTTAATACTTTAGCCGTTCTTAGTTTCCAGTGCTTCCTTAATCGCTAAAATGCGCGAAAAAACAGTGGCGAAAGATACCAATTTTAGGCAGAAACACTTATTGAACCTCGGCGGCCGGCTCTACAAAATTGAGCGTCCCCAGGTTATGGGAATCCTCAACCTCACCCCCGATTCATTTTTCGACGGAGGCCGATACCAGGGGGAAGAACCAGCGCTGAACCGCTGCCGCGAGATGCTGGAGGAAGGTGCTGATATGATTGACATTGGTGCCGCCAGCAGCCGCCCCGGGGCCAGCCCCATTGAAGCCGGGGAGGAGATAGAACGCCTGCAGCCCCTGAAAAAAATTCGCAAGGAGTTTCCCGAAGCGGTACTGTCGGTTGACACCTACCACAGTGAAGTGGCGCGCGCCGCAGTGGATATGGGGGCCGATATCATCAACGACATCTCGGGTGGCAGTTTTGACCAAAACATGCCGGCCACAATTGCGGAGTTGAGGGTTCCCTATGTTTTAATGCATATGCAGGGTACTCCTGCCACCATGCAGGATGAACCTCAGTACGAAAACGTGTTTAAAGAGGTGATGCATTTTTTTAGCAGCCAACTGACACGCTTCCTCGATGCCGGCGTAAATGACATAATTCTCGACCCCGGCTTTGGCTTTGGAAAAACACTGGAGCACAATTACCAGCTCCTGCAGCAACTTGAGCTCTTCAAGGCCTGGGGCTACCCCTTGCTGGTGGGCTTAAGTCGTAAGTCGATGGTCAACAAGGTTTTGGAAACAAAAGCCGAACAGGCCCTTAATGGCAGTACGGTGCTGCATACCCTGGCCCTGCAAAAAGGCGCCGACATTGTAAGAGTACACGACGTACGCGAGGCCAGGGAAGTAGTCAAAATCCTTACATTCACCCAAAAATTTGCTTGATGTCGTTTATTGACTTCAGTATCTGGGATGCGCTTGACATTATCCTGGTGGCCTTTTTACTGTACCAGCTCTACCGCCTGATAAGGGGCACGGTGGCTATCAATATTTTTATTGGGGTAGCCGCTATTTACCTTTTCTGGAAACTGGTGGAAGCCCTGCAAATGGAATTGCTCACCGAAATCCTGGGCAATTTTATGGGGGTGGGTTTTATCGCCCTGGTAATTGTATTCCAGCAGGAGATTCGCAAATTTCTCCTGCTGCTGGGATCTACCAGCTTTACCAGACGGCGGCGGTTTTTAAAACAACTGAAGTTGTTGCGTGATGATGATGAAAATCCCCTTGACCTCGATGAGGTTATAAATGCCTGCCGTCATATGAGCGCCCATAAAACCGGCGCCCTTATCGTGATTGAAAGGAAAAGTGGCCTGGGCTCTTACTCTGATACCGGTACCATTATCAATGCCAGTATAAACAGCCGCCTGCTGGAGAGCATTTTTAATAAATACAGTCCCCTGCACGATGGGGCGGTAATTATCAGTGGTGATAAAGCGGTAGCTGCAAGCTGTATCCTGCCCGTAACCGAAAAAACCACCCTGCCCCGCCGCTTTGGCCTGCGCCATCGCGCGGCTATAGGCATCGCCGAAAAAACCGATGCCCTCGCCATTGTAGTAAGTGAAGAGACGGGTGACATTTCCCTGGCAGTAGACGATGAGTTTGAAAACAAACTAAGCCTCAGCGATCTGCGCCAGGAACTGGAGCGATATCTTTCCTATTAACTTAAGCTCCCTTTCTCCTAATCTTTGCACCTTTGCAAAAACTTTCGCTTCTACCTATGATGATAAGTGATACCAGCGAACTGCTTAAGGACAAAAATGTACTGCTGATTGAAAGCGACGAGGTAAACCGCATGCTTATCGGATATATGATTACCGATCAGGGTGCGAATCTTACCGTGGAGGCCAGGCAGGAGAAGGTGGTAGACATTATCCGTCAGCAAAAGACTGACCTTATAATTCTGGATACCAGCATGGATAATGTTAATGCACTCGAGTTTACCCAGATGTTGCGGCAGCAAATGGATGTGCAGGTGCCGATAATTGGTCTTAGCGCTCACGACCTAAGAGGACGAGGAATCTACCATGGATTAGATGCGGTGCTCTCCAAGCCGGTAGAATACCAGGAACTGAAGAGCCTGCTTCAGCAATTGCAGTTCTAACTTTCTACCCTGAGGCGCTCAATAGATTCGAGTTCCACCCCATCGTAGTAATAATTAATAATCTGCCGGTAATTATAGCCACGGTTACTCATCTCAATGGCCCCGTCCTGCGAGAGGCCCACGCCATGGCCATAGCCATGCCCTTTTAACAAGAGCAGGCCACCACCGGCATCCTCCACGTCAAAAAAGGTACTGCGAAGATTGAAATGTCTTCTTACCCGGGTTAGCTTTAGTTTGCGGCCCTTGTATTCAAAATAGGCGGCACGGGGGTGGTGTGAAAAGTTGAGAATCGCTTTCTGCAAAAAGGCATCATTGGGAATATTAAGACTCTGGGCATAGTATTCAAAAAAGGCCCGCTTAGACACTTTGCGCTCCCATTCATAACTACCGGTATTGAGGCTGAAGGTGTCCACCTTGGCCTTCAGGTACGGAATGGGTTTGAGCCATACATCCTCGGCATTGGTACAATAACCCCCACTGTTGGCGTGAAAAACCCCCAAAATAGGGTCGCATTCGGAGGTTACCACCACCGTATCACGGGTAGCTTCCACCGCTGCCAGAATTTCATCCGCGTATTGATACCTGGCTTTGGAAAAGTACACCTGGCTGGTAACGTCATCCTTAAGATTATAGCCTTCGTCAAGGTGCTTTTGCCAGTTTTTTAAGGCAAAGGTGCGAGCCAGCACCGCCTGGGCCTTAAAGAACTCTGGTGAATTCTTATGTCCACCCTCGCTTTCTACCACTCCCGCCACATAGTGCTCCATGTCTACCACATTCACTACCTGCAGGCTGCCATCGTAAGAACGTATTTGCAGCCCCCCATAATAGATGCGCTTTTTACCGGCCGCTTCAATTTTAAACTCACTGTATGATTGTCCATTCAGTAAAAGCAGGCCATGGTAACTGCCCAGGGGCAAATCGCCACGCACAGGGCTTACCCGGCTGCCACGGCGGGCAAAGTGAAAGGTCTTATGCTCCTCCTCATCAAAAATATCGAGAATGGTGTCAATGGGACGCAGTTTTTCATCAAGGGCAATGAGGAAATAGTCGCCGGTATCAGCTACCACCGTAGTGCGATCAAAGTTGTCGGTAGAAAAAAGCCGCACCCTGATATCGAGGCTCCAGGCCTGACCGGCCCAGCATAGCAATAATATGATTGGTAGTTTCTTCACTGTTTCAATTCCTCTAAGATAAGCTTTGCTGCCTTTTGGGAGGCTCCCCCACCGCCCAGGCGTGCCTTGAGTTCACGGTAGTCGCCGTTAAAGCGCTCCCGCTGCTCAAGGCATTTCGTCAGCTCAACGGTCAGCCGCTTTTCATTCATTTCAGACTGTATCAACTCCGTTACCATCAGGCGATCGGCGATAAGGTTGACCAGCGAGATATAATTAACCTTTACCAGCTGACGGGCAATGCCATAACTAATCCAGTTGCCCTTGTAACATACCACCTCAGGCACTTCAAAGAGGGCTGTTTCGAGGGTGGCGGTGCCGGAGGTTACTGCTGCTGCCTCAGTTACCTCTAATAAATCATAGGTAAGGTTGTTCACCAGGGTTACCCCATCCAGGTTTGCTATTTCGCGATAAAAAGCCTCCTCCTGGGAGGGCGCCATGGCCAGGGCCAGTTGGTGGTCCTTAAAATTACGGGCTGCCTTCAGCATCACTGGCAGCATGGAGGAAATTTCCTGCTTGCGGCTTCCCGGTAATAGGGACAACACCGGTTTTTGGGGGTCGAGCCCCAGGGCCTTCTTGCGCTCAGCCACCTCAAAATGAGGACGGCGGTCAATGGCATCGAGCAGCGGATGCCCCACGAAATCCACTTTCATCCCGAAGCGCTGGTAAAACTCCTTCTCAAAAGGAAGGATGCACAAAATGCGATCAGTATCGCGTTTGAGTTTATGTACCCTTTTTTGTTTCCAGGCCCATACCTGAGGCGAGATATAATAAATAACCTTAATACCCTTCTTTTTGGCCCACTCTGCAATACGCATATTAAAACCAGGGTAATCGATAAGAATTAACGCATCTGGTTGATACTGCTCAATATCGTCTTTACAGAAGCTTATGTTGCGGAGAATGGTGCGCAGGTTCATCAATACCTCCGCAAAGCCCATAAAGGCCAGTTCGCGGTAGTGTTTAACCAGTTGTCCACCGGCCCCCTCCATGCGATCGCCTCCCCATAGCCTGAAGTGGGCATCGCCATCACTGTGGCTCAACGCCCGCATCAGATTGGCGCCGTGCAAATCGCCACTGGCCTCACCGGCTATCAGGTAATATCTCAAGTGTAAAAGGTTTGTGGTAAAACTAAGCTATAAGCTAAGGTGCCGCCGAGGTGGCCATAAGGATTTTATAACAGGAACCTGTAGATAAAAATGGCAATGAGGTAAATTACACTGATAAAGAGAATGCCCTGACTTACCTCTTCGCGGTTGAAGCGCAGGAAGAGGAAAAAGAGTGCAGCATTAATAATCATGCCCAGGGTAATAATCTGGGTATTGATGTGTTTCACTATCTCTCCTTCAAATCGCTGAATCCCCATTAATTCAGGGCGTGCCTCCAGCACAATAAAAATTCCCAGCAAAGGCATCATTGCGCCCAGCACAAATCCCAGCCACCATTTCGGGCCTATTCTTCTCAACATATTGTTCCCTCTTTTTTACTTCCCTGCTTTGTCAGAGTTTCCAGTTTTTAAGGTCGCCCATCAGGTGATGCGCGGTGATATCACTATTTACAGGCACCACCGAGATGTAGTAATTATCCAGGGCCCACTCATCGGTATCATCACCTTCATCATAATTTACAAATCTACCGGTAAGCCAATAGTAATCGCGACCACGTGGATCATGGCGCTCGTCAAACTCCTCCACCCAGTTGCCTTTGGCCTGACGGCAGATTTTAACGCCTTTATAGGGCTCACCAGTATACCTGGGGATATTTACATTCAGGCAAACGCCATGGGGAAGCCCTTTTTCGAGTACATTTTCAGCAATGGCCTTGATGTGTTTTTTGGCGGGCTCAAAGTCAGCTTCCCAGCTAAAATCGCAGAGTGAATAGCCAATGCTGGGGATATTTTCGAGTGAGCCCTCCACGGCCGCCGACATGGTGCCAGAGTAAATAACGTTAATACTGGAATTGCTGCCGTGGTTAATACCTGACACGATCAAGTCAGGTTTTTGCTTGAGGATCACATTCACTGCCAGCTTGACACAATCAACCGGGGTACCGCTTACTGCGTGTTCTACCTGAGGACCATCATCCAGTTTGCGGGTACTGCGGCGCAGAATACCGTCGATGGTAATACCATGCCCCTTGCCGCTTTGCGGACTATCAGGCGCAACTACCACAACCTCACCCAGTTCGTGCATCACTTCAATCAGCTTACGAATGCCGGGTGCGGTAATACCGTCGTCGTTACACACCAGAATAAGGGGTTTGCGTTTAGCCATTCTCAAAAATTTTGGTAAAACTATTAACTTATAGCAACCTGAGGGGCACAGCTTTTGTTATTTTGAACTGAAATCAAAATTTGAACTGAACGATGCTTTTTGCAATATTGATTCTTTTTATGATCGTTGGCTTTATTGTACAGGCCAACCTCAAGCGCAAATTCAAGAAATACAGCCAGGTGTCATTACAGGCTGGCCTTAGCGGCCGCGAAGTGGCCGAAAAGATGCTGCAGGACAACAATATCCACGATGTAAAAGTGATCAGCACCCCCGGGCGCCTGACTGATCACTACAACCCGGCTGATAAAACGGTAAATCTCAGCGAAGCGGTTTACAACAACCGCTCAATAGCTGCGGCATCAGTAGCGGCCCACGAATGTGGACACGCCGTACAGCATGCCACCAACTACAGCTGGTTACAGTTCCGCAGTACCCTGGTACCGATTGTGAACTTCAGCAGCCGCGCCATGGGCATCATTTTTATGCTGATGATTTTCGGTGCTTTTGCCACCAGCCTCTTCCCACTGGAAACCGTACTTTGGACCATGATCATCCTGCAGGGATCGGTTACCTTATTTACCGTGGTTACCCTGCCGGTGGAATATGATGCCAGTAAGCGTGCCCTGGTTTGGCTGCAGGAAACCGGCACTGCCTCTCACAGCGAATACGGCAATGCCAAGGATGCCCTTAATGCCGCTGCCAATACCTACCTGGTAGCTGCTTTGGCTTCTATCACTCAACTGGCCTACTATGTGATGATGCTGGCCGGCATGCGCGATTAAGACCTACAGAGTAATTTTTATAATTACCAGGCCCCGGTTAATGCCGGGGCTTTTTAGTTTCCTTGTATTCGGTTCGTCACTCCCAGCTGCGGTTCGTCAGCAATAGTCAACCACTGGTCATCATTCAATTTTCGTGGGGCGGTATCACCGGTAGTTTAGCGGGCAAATACCAGCTGCCATGCTTTATCGACTACTTTTTGTACTCAGCATTTTCAACCTAAGTACGCAAGCCCAAACCACTATTGCGGGCTTGGTAACCGATACCAAACAAAATCCCCTGCCCGGGGCCAACATCTATATTAAGGATAGCTACGACGGTACTAGTAGCAATGAAAAAGGAGAGTTCAGCTTTACCACTACTGCCAATGGCAGTCAGCTATTGGTACTTTCGGTTCTGGGCTTTGAAGCCCGGGAGCTGGCCGTGGACTGCCAGGGTAGAAACATCAAGGTGGAAATACGCCTGAAAGAGGCATTCAACAGTCTCAATGCCGTAAATATTACCGCCGGGGTAATGGAGGCCAGTGATGAAAAGCGATCGGTGGTTTTTAAGCCTATCGACATCGTAACCACTGCCGGCGCGGCCGTGGGTGATATTACCAGTGCTCTCAACACCCTGCCCGGCACCGCTACCATTGGTGATGATGGCCGCCTTTTTGTACGGGGCGGTGATGCCAGCGAAACCGCTATTTTCTTTGATGGTCTGAAAGTAAACAGTGCCTATGGCAGCAGCCTGGGTGGCATTCCTTCCCGTAGCCGCTTTAGTCCGCAGCTTTTTACCGGCACCTTCTTTTCTACCGGTGGCTATTCGGCCGAATACGGGCAGGCACTTTCTTCGGCTTTGGTATTAAGCACGGTGGATATGCCGCTGCGCAGCCAAAGCGACCTCAGCCTGATGAGCGTGGGGGGCAGTGGTGCCCATACCCAGCTGTGGGATAAAACCGCAATAACCGCCACCCTCTCCTATATCGACCTTAGTCCCTACCAGGCCCTGGTGCCCCATAATATTGAGTTTGACCGGGCTCCCCACAATTTCACCGGTGAATTCCTCTTTCGTCAGCAACTCAGCAAGCGTTCGCTGGTAAAGGCCTTTTACAGCAATCAGCAAGGCGGTATGTCCATTGAGCGGGCCAATCCCGGCGAAGTGAACAAAGAGAGTATTGATCTGGCCAACCAGTTTCACTACGCTAATGCCAACTGGGACCATGCTTTTAACAAGTATCTAAAGCTTTACACCGGCCTGTCCTACAGTTTCAATTCTGATGATACCGGCTTCGATAGCCTACAACTCAATCGCCGTGAAGACCTCATACACGCCAAGAGTAAACTAAGCTACTACAGTGGCAGCCGCCTGCAAGTGGAGGCCGGCCTGGAGCACTTCCGGCAGAATTACCAGGAGAGCATGGAAGGTGCCAGCCGTGAAGGAGACCTCCCCCTTAGTGCTGCCTTTGCCGAAGGACAATATCACCTTAGTGAAAAGCTGGCCCTGAGAGCAGGACTGCGCAGCGAATTATTCCAGGAAGTGCTTTACTTCATGCCCCGCTTATCCAGCGCTTATCAGCTCAGTAACCAACAGCAGCTTTCGTTGGCCTACGGTAAGTTTTACCAGCAACAACCTGCTGAAAAACTGCTGCTACATTCCACTCTGGCACCAGCACTCAGCACTCACTACATTGCCAGTTACCAATGGACCAAGGAATATCACACCTTCAGGCTGGAATTATTTCATAAGGAATACAGCCACTTGCTGCGCGAGTGGAATGGAGACATAGAGGCCAGCGGCGAGGGCTATGCCAAGGGCTTCGACCTATTTTACCGCGACCGCAAAACTTTTAAAAACACCGACTACTGGATCAGCTATTCTTTTGTTGACAGCAAACGGCAATACGCGGGCTTTTCCGGCAAGGTCCAACCCGGTTTCGCCCCCCGTCACAACGCCTCGGTAGTGGCCAAGCACTGGCTTGATAAACTCAACAGCCAACTGGGCCTTGGCTTTAGCCTGAACGATGGCTATGCCTATGACAATCCCAATCTGCCGGGCGAGCAGGAGTCGAAAACGAGAATGTACCACAGCCTTAATCTTAACTGGAGCTACCTGCCGCGCCCCAATCTCATTATTCATGCATCGGTAAGCAACGTACTGGGCACCGACAATGTGTTTGGTTACCGCTACAGCCTAACTCCAGGGGGCAACGGTAGTTTCAGTGAGTTAGCGGTGGGACAGGTGGCCGATCGCTTTTTCTTTATTGGGGTGTTTCTCACTCTCAGCGACGACAAAAAAGCAAACCAACTAAATAATTTATAAACCCTTTTAAATCAGCAATCATGAAAAAATTAATTGCAACCCTCACATTTATGGTGGCACTCAGCTTCGCCACCCAGGCCCAAAACAATGCCTTTATCTCCGCCATGGAAAAAGCTGTCAATAGCTACCAGCAGATCGAAAACATGGCGGATTACCAGCAAACGGCCAACCAGTTTAAGCGCATTGCGGAGATGAATCCCGATGAGTGGTTACCGCAATATAACCTGGGACTTACCTATGTTTATATGAGTTTTGAAAAGGGGCTCGACGGTGACCGCCGCGACGAATTACTGGCAGTAGCCGCTGAATACACGGAGCAGGCGGAGACACTCTCTCCTGAAAATGTGGAAATTGTAGTTTTAAAGGGTTACGTAAAAATGGCCAAACTGAGTGTTAATCCTGCCTTACGGGGTATGTATATGACGCCCCAGGTGAATAGCCTGTTTGAAAAAGCATTGGCCATGGACCCCAACAATCCGCGGGCATTAATTATGTTCGCCCGTATGAAATATGGTACGGCCCAATTTTTCAGATCTTCCACCGACGACGCTTGTCAGATGGCACGTAAAAGTCTCGAGCAATTCGAGCGGGAATCAGAAGGTGGTATTTACCCGCATTGGGGTGCCAACCAGGCCCGGGGAGTAATCAAAGCATGTGATGCCAATGGCTAATAAACCCTCCATAGTTTCCTATCCTCTCCTCACCTGGTCCTCGCTGGGGAGGTGGACTCTTATCAACCTGGTCATTGGCTTTTCGATTCCCTTGTTTTACTATCCGCAGGGATACATCAGCCTGGAAGGATGGAAGGTGATTTGGGATGACGTAATTTATAGTTTCGTTATGTCGATGGCCATCAGCGGCTCAGTGGGGCTGATAGAGCGCAACCTTAATGCCCGGGTGCCGTGGTTGAAGAAACCGGGCTTACGCTTTTTCCTTGAAATTGCCTCGGTTACGGTTTTTGCCTTTACGGCAGCGATGTTGGTGAACCTGCTTTTTTTCAGTCTCTTTGGCGATATCTCCTTTAGCGACATTCCCTGGCAGGCCCTGATAGCTCGCAGCTGGATCCCCCTCTTTATAGGCTATGGCATTACCACCTTTTTTGTGAGCCGCCACTTTTTATACGCCTGGCGTAATGCCGCCGTAAAAGCGGAAAAGCTACGCAGCGAACGTTATAAGGGGCAGGTACGCTTTCTCAAGGATCAGCTCAACCCCCACTTCCTCTTCAACAGTCTAAATGTACTGACCAATGTAGTTTATGAAGATGCCGATAAGGCGGCCCACTTTATCCGGGAGCTCAGCAAGTTTTACCGCTATGTGCTGGAAGTTCAGGATGAGGAAGTAGTACCGCTGTCGCGGGAACTCGATTTTGCCAGGCGATACGCCAGCCTGCAGCAGCAGCGCTTTGGCCCGGCTCTAGAATTCAGTAATGAGATTACAAAGCACAAAGGCGTTATCCCCCCACTGGTATTACAACTGCTGCTTGAAAACGCCATTAAGCACAATGCCATCAGCGAGGCTGCACCACTCCGCATTCGGGTGTACGAGGAAAAAGGATCACTGGTAGTTTGGAACAATTGCAACCCAAAAGAAAGTAAGGAGGAGGGCACCGGCATTGGCCTCAACAACGTGCGTGAGCGCTACCGCCTCCTCAGCGAAGAGGAAGTACAGGTGGAACATAGCCAGGATTCCTTTAAGGTAAGTCTACCTCAACTTCAACTTAAGCAGCTCTAAGCATGAACATCCTTATTGTAGAAGACGAAAAACCGGCGGCCGAGCAGTTAAAGCGCCTTTTGAAACGAGCTGTCCCGGAAGCCTTTGTCCATGGTCCCCTGCAAAGCACAGCCGAGTGCATTGTGTGGCTTAAGGAAAACCCTGCCCCTGACCTGATCTTCCTCGATATTCAACTGGCCGATGGCCATAGCTTCGAAATCTTTGATCAGATTAAGATAAGCTCCCCGATAATCTTTTGCACTGCCTACGACCAGTACGCTTTACGCGCCTTTAAACTCAACAGTGTTGACTACCTGTTAAAACCGGTGGACCCTGCTGAACTGACACGCGCCCTCGGGAAATACCGGCAGTGGCATCGCAATGACTCACCACCACTGGATATCAGTTCGCTGCGTGAGGCCCTGCAAACGCCTAAAGAGTTTAAAAGTCGTTTTGTTATAAAAGTGGGCGATAAGCTGAGTATGGTGCCTACCGGCGAAATTGACTTCTTTTTCAGCGAAAGCAAAAGCACATTTCTCCAGACCTCGGCCGGCAAACAATACCCACTCGATCACAGCCTCGACCAGCTCGCAGAAATGATCAATCCGGCCCAGTTCTACCGCATCAACCGCAAGTACCTGGTAAACCTGAAGTCCATTGAGGACGTACGCAGTTACAGTAGCAGTCGACTAAAGCTGCAGCTTCGCCACTGCGACGACCACGATGTGCTGGTAAGTCGCGACCGTACCAGCGATTTTAAGAGCTGGCTGGAGGGCAATTAGTTCAATGTGGAAACCTGCCTTGCGGCAGCTAGGGTTCAAAGTTCAAAGTTCAATGGTTGAAAGTAAAAGTACCACCAGGACACCAAGACAGGAAGACACACAAAGAAAGGACCTTAGTGTTACTTTGAGCCTT
>CAZUCA010000031.1:35283-38765 GCA_964619125.1 uncultured Owenweeksia sp.
GGCACCAAGACAGGAAGACACACAAAGAAAGGACCTTAGTGTTACTTTGAGCCTTAGTGCCTTTGTGGCCAGTGCTCTACCGAGCCCCAAAGGGGTGACATAACCAAAGCTGATATTATCCTGTTTCCACTGAGCCCTGTATGGGCGAAACCTGTCTGGTTCAATAGTCAATGGTAAAAGTTGAAGGAGTAACCACAACCATAAATGAAGGTACGCCCCATTTCAAGCTCAGTGAAGCTCCTTTTCCTCTGTGGAGCTCTGTGAAATAAGCTTTAGCAAGCGGGCTTTTAGACAGCTTTGAGCTTCTTTGGGCCTCTGGGAGAAGCTTAGTGAAATAGTTTTTGACTGAGACCCGGCTGGAGCCCAATCAATTTCAACAACTAAATGTTTAGTTATAACTATTTTTTTAGTTATATTAGCTCTTACAAAAGAACTAAAACATGAGAGTGAAGGAACTCACCAAGGCCGAAGAAGAGGTAATGCAAATCCTTTGGCAACTCAACAAGGCCTTTGTTAAGGATATTGTGGCGGAAATGCCGGAGCCCCGCCCGGCTTATAATACCGTCAGCACCATTGTCCGTATTCTCCAGGACAAAGGGCTGGTGGATCACCACGCCATTGGCAAGAGCCACCGCTACTTCCCGTTGATCAGCAAGGACGACTATTCCAAATACAAAATGGAAAACCTGATGAGTGGCTATTTCGATGGTAGCTTCAGTAAGATGGTGAGCTTCTTTGTGAACCGCAAAAAACTGGATACCCAGGAGCTGGATGACATACTCAAGATGATTGAAGATAAAAAAGAAAAGTGATGAAAGAGTTTATACTGCAAAGCCTGACCTATAGTGGGCTGCTTTACCTCAGTTATCTGCTCTTATTCCGCCGGATGAGTTTTTTCCGGATCAACCGGGTGCTGCTGCTGGCTATCCCTATCGTTAGTCTTCTCATTCCGGCCTTCGCGCCCCGCTTTAACTCCCCCCTGCCCTCTACCGGTCCGAATTTCAGCCTAGCGGACATACAAATCGGGCCGCAGGCCGTACAAGCAGTAGACAGTGCTTCCCAAGATATCAACTGGCTAATGGCAGTATATCTTATCGGGGCCGGCATTTTCCTAATGCTGATGATCGCTGGTTTGCTAAAAGCCTATCGCCTGGTTCGTGATGCGCAACCCTGGCATCACCCCATACTTATCAGTGAAAAAGCCGCGGGTCCCTTTGCCTTTTTCCATAAAATCATTATTCCCAGCCATCTTCAAAGCAGCCGGCAGCTCGACAGCATTATCCGCCACGAGCAAACCCACCTGAGCAAAGGGCACAGCTATGACAATGCCTTTTATGGATTACTGTGTTGCCTGCTTTGGTTCAACCCCTTCTTTCACCTGCTTTTCCGAGAACTGCGGCAAGTACACGAATGCCAGGCCGACCAAAATGCATTGGCTGATTCGGATCGTGAAAGCTACGCCCGCCTGCTGCTGAGCAGCGCCATGGGTGGTGAGATCAATTCCCTGGCCGCCAGCCCCTTTTTCAATACCAGTTTAATTAAAACCCGTATTACCATGCTGTACAAAACGAAAACAAACAGAAAAATGAAAGGACTTTACCTCATCCTGCTACCAGTCATTCTGACCATGAGTGTATGGAGTTGCCAGAAAAATGAACCTCAAACCGTCGCTCCGGCGGAGGCAAAGGCTCAGATCATTGGTTTTGCAGAAGCCGATCAACCGCCCTTATTTCCAGACTGCGACCCGGCAGCTGCTAAAGTGGAACAGCTTGACTGCTTTCAGCAAGGAATTATGAAGCATGTAATGAGCAATTTTAAATATCCTCCCATGGCTGAAAATGAGGGCCTGGAAGGAAAGATCTTTGTGGAATTCACTATTGATAGAGCAGGCAAGGTAAACGATGCCAAAGTGGTGAGATGGAAATTCACTAATGATGACGTGACGACTAGGACTCAAACTGAGGATTATGAAACCGCAGAAACCCGTTATGGGGTAAAACTGGAACCGGCTGCCCAGGAGGCCCTCGATCAAGCCATCAAATTAGTTGAGGCTTTGCCGGAACTTACCCCGGCCCAGAAAGATAGTAAGGAAACAGCGGTTAAATTTACCCTTCCACTTACTCTAAAATTGCAATAAGCTGACTAAGCATAAAGCCCCGCTCAAGGGGCTTTTTTCATTTAAAAGCTAACACAGTCCTTACACAATTCCAGCTCTTGCTTACGGCCTTGTTTTAAGAGGTCAACATAGCGCATCCGCTCTTTGCCCTTATAGATCGCGTAAAGCTCTTCCTCCAGGATATTACCCACTACCCCCTGGCGGTTAAGATCGTTACAACACACACTCACCTCGCCTGTAGGCAGTACAATCAGTTGCCTGAGCAACATGGTACAGCCCTTTTTATTCACCGGGCTGCTCTCACCGATGTCCACCTGCCCTCCCCAGTCATGCAGGCGCCGGTATTCCACCGAATCAAGCTGCTCAGTTATGGCTCTGAAGTCGGGGTGCATCCAGGAGTTGTTTAGGGCCAGCGGCTTAGGGACGATGGTAATCCCAAAGGTTTTCAAAGCAGGCTGCAACTCTTCCTTCAGCCGGAAGAAGGCATGGAGATTGGCGGTAAACTTATCCCACTTGGCGTTGACCCGCAGCTTCTCAAATTCCTCCGGGGTACCGCCATCGAGGCTGAAGCCAATTTCGTCCAACACCTGCAACTTGAGAATTTCCCGCGCCAGCTTTTCCCGCAGTAGCATGCCATTGGTCAGTAATATTATTTTGGGGAAGGGCCGCCCACAACTGCGAAAGAGAATCTGATAATATTTGATACGGGCAAAAAGATCCAGCCGCCGTGGGTGTAGCAGGGTTTCGCCGCCATTGTGGAGGTTGATGGTCTTCACCCGCCGAAAGCGGTCATCATTGAGCAGGGTGTCAAAAACCCGATCCAGCACCTCGAGGCTCATATAAGTATTGGGACGGCTGTGATCAAGGGCACAAAAGCTGCAGCGCAGGTTGCAGCCACTGCAAAACTCCAGGTTAATCTCGGTGGTGGAAGCCACTGTTGCCGATAAGGGACCATAAAAGCGCTGGTATCCCACTTCATATTGCGCCGCCTGCATTTGCTTCAAGCCCGCCCAAATCAGCGGACTGTCTGCAGCCTTGCTTTTTAAGATATGTTTCCATTTTCCCATGGTAGTAAAACTAGCGGCTTCCCCGGGGGTGTAAAATGACTTTTGTCAGCTCTGCCTCCTTGTTTTTGGCAACTTTCAGCTGTCAGGCCCATTACACCCCATCAACAAAAAGCTTAACTTCACCCTTGTTTCGATAAATCCCATTTCCTCAGCACTATGAAAAAAATCTACTATCTGGCCGTTCTGTGCCTTCCCGTTTTATTTCTTGCCTATCAAAATGGCCCCCTGCCTGAAAACACCGGCGCTCCCGGCGAAATGACCTGTTACCGTTCCGGTTGCCATCAGGATAATGGCAATGG
>CAZUCA010000032.1:0-37084 GCA_964619125.1 uncultured Owenweeksia sp.
AGCACTTCCGTACCGGTGTACAGGGTAAGCTGCAGCTCGACCTGGGCCACCTGCCCGACGCCACCTATTTCATGCACATTAGCAGAGATGGTGACCTGGCCGTACGCAAACTGATCCTTTATTAAAAACTACTCAACAGCTGAATAATCATGACTAAAAAATTCAGAATCTTATTGATAGTTGCTTTCCTGGGCCCCGTATTCGGGGCGGCAGGTCAGCAGCCCACCGCCGCTGATACCAGTCTTAAAACCTACAGCGCCGGTATCCACGTACTGCATTTGTTTGACCTGCCTGCTTCTCGTTTTGACAATGAGATGAGCCAGGACATGCGCGGGCTCAACGGCGATAAAACTCAACTCGACTTTGGCGTTGACCTGTATGGTGAGAAGCAGTTTACGCCCCTGCTGGGCCTGCAACTGGGTTTTCGTTACGCCCGCCTCAGTGGTGCTAATGACCTGGAGTATTATCGCAACCGCTTCAGTGAGGTGTACCTTGACGGAGTTTTCAGCCTCAGCAACCTGGATCTCTTTCATGCCAACACTGCCTGGAACTTTTACGCCAAGGCCGGATTGGGTTATGGCAATTACCAGGCGGAGCAGTTTTTGATTTCCGATGACGCTGCGGATGATGTAAACAAGGGAAGCTTTTGGGAAAGCCACCTGGGTGCCGGCGTGCAGTATGAGCTGAACTCCTACCTGCGACTGGAGCTGGAAAGCAATTACAACATTGCCTACACCGATGGCTTTGATGGTTACAACTATGGCAGCGGCAGCGACCCTTATCTTACCACCGCCCTGGGTATAGCTTACACCTTTGGTCCTAAAGAGCATAAAGCCATGTATGCCACCAATTACTTTGGCGAAAGCTATGTGCCGGCGGCCGACAATATCGCGGCTGAGGAATTGGCAGCAGCCAATGCCAGCGAGATTGCCGCGCTGAAAAAGAGGATGGAAGAGCAGGACGCACGCCTGGTCCAGAATGAGCGAAAGCTCAACGAGCAGGACCGTGAAATCAAAGTACTGAAAGAAGCCATAAGCACCGCAAAAGGCAGTATGAGCATTTACTTTGACTTTGATTCAGCCCAGCTGAGCCGTGAAGGGAAAATGAAGCTGGCTGAAAGCCTGCCAGTGGATAAGGCCCTTGCCCTGGAGCTTACCGCTTATGCCGATAATTATGGCAGCAACGATTACAACCAAAAGCTCAAGCAAAAGCGCGCCGAAAGCGTGAAGGGCTTTCTGGTGGAAACCCTTGGCTTCAATGCCGATCAGATCACGATTGCCAAAGCGGAGGCCCCTAAACTGGGCCTTGAGAATCAATTCCTCAATCGCAAGGTGGTGATTAAATACTAGGTTTTTCGCAATTTTATTGATGGTCCCCTTAAGGCCAGGTAGAGCCGATAGTCCTGAGCATGTCGAAGGAGAGTCGAAACCTGCTTAAGGGGATTGTCTTTTTTATTGCTCCCGTCGCCGCTTATAGATTTTGGCGACAATAAAGAACAATACCCCCAGCGCCAGCAGCAGGCCGAGGCCCAGCCATAGCCCCTGCAGGTTTTTCCACACCGCCAGCATCACAATGGCAATCAGGGCCAGGGTAGGTAATTCATTGTAAAGGCGGAAACCAAAACTGCTTAAGATAGTGGGTTCAGTTTTCAGCTTTTTCATTTGCCGGTAGTTGCTGATGTGGTACACAATCAGTCCTGCCACCAGGGTAAGCTTTAGGTGCATCCAGGGTTGTAGTAGCCAGCTGCTATTCAGTATAAGCATGCCTATCCCTCCAATAAGCGTCATAAACAGGGCCGGGGTTTGAATGATATTCAGTAGCCGCCCCTCCATAATTTCATATTGAGCTCGCAGCACTTTGCCGGCCTCATCGCGGCGATCCCAGGCTTCACGGTGATACACAAACAGGCGTACGATATAGAAGATGCCGGCAAACCAGCTTACGAAGCCAATGATGTGCAGCGCTTTGAAAAAGAGGTATAACATGAGGCAAAAGTAGGGAGTAGGGAAGAATGTGTACAGAATATTAAGTATTAGGCTGGGTGCTTTCTGGTCTTAATACTCTGTACTCAATACTGGTTACTGATATATATCATTTCCCAACCCTGCCCCCTCTGCTACTTTTGAGCCCAACATAAATGAGCTAAGAAGATGGATGTAAAGCTGTTGCAGAAATACGATGTGCCCGTGCCCCGCTATACCAGTTACCCTACCGTACCGCTGTGGGATACTGCCCAAACCAGTGCCGAAAAGTGGATGGAGCACGTGCAGCTGAGCTTTGCCCGCAATAAGGAGATCAGTTTATATATACACCTGCCTTACTGTGAGGCCTTGTGTACCTACTGTGGTTGTAATAAGCACATCACCAAAAATCACCTGGTGGAAGTGCCCTATATAAAAGCGGTGTTAAAAGAGTGGCGGATGTACACCAGTCGCCTGCCGGAAAAGCCTGTCGTACGCGAAATCCACTTGGGCGGCGGTACCCCCACTTTTTTTTCACCCGAAAATCTCCGCCTTCTCATAGAAGGCCTGCTTGAAGAGTCAGTCCTGCCACCTGCTTATGATTTTAGCTTTGAGGCCCATCCCGCCAGTACTACTTTCGAACATCTGAAAACGCTACGCGAACTGGGTTTCAACCGTATCAGCGTGGGTGTGCAGGACTTTGACGATGAAATTATGCGCATCATCAACCGTTATCAAACAGTGGAGCAGGTGCGGGAGGTAAGCGAACAGGCTCGTGCCCTGGGTTATAAATCAATTAATTTTGACCTCATTTATGGCCTGCCCCTACAAACCCCCGCTCATATTGAGCGCAATCTGGAGCTACTGGCCGAGATGAAACCCGATCGCCTCGCCTTTTACAGCTATGCCCATATCCCCGAGGTGAAAAAGGCACAGCGGGCTTACTCCGAAAAGGATCTGCCCATGGGTACCGATAAGCTCAATCTCTACCTGCAAGGGAAGGAAGGTTTGGAAAAGATAGGCTATAAAAACATCGGTATGGATCACTTTGCCCTCCCGGGCGATGAGCTTTACCGCTCGCTGGAAGAACAGAAACTGCATCGCAATTTTATGGGTTACACCCCCTATCATACGGAGCTTTGCATTGCGCTGGGCGCCAGCAGTATCAGCGACAGTTGGACCGCCTATGCCCAAAATGAAAAGACTTTAAAAGATTATCTGCGCCGGATTAGGGAAGAGGACCTGCCGCCGGTCATCAAAACTCACTTTCTCACCGGGGAGGACCAGCGCCTGCGCCGACAGATCCTCAACCTGATCTGTCATTACGAAACCAACTGGTTCAGCGATAAGGAGCATTTTAGTTTTGCCTTACAGGCCGCCTTCAGGGAATTGGAGAAGGATGGCCTGGTAAAGATCTTCCCCCATCAGGTGAAGGTGACCGACCTGGGTAAGAATTTTATCCGCAATATCTGTCGCGTGCTGGATGCCCGCATGAATAGGCATGAAAAGAAAGTGATCTTTAGTAAGGCGGTTTAGAGTGTCCTAATGGTTTCGCCGGTAGTTGTAATCCTCGTAAAAGCTATCCTCAAAAGTGTTGTCGGTGGTATAGGGATCCTTGAGGGTTTTTACCGCTAACCAGATTATCAATATTGGGGAAAGGCTGACCAGGAAAAGGGCGGCAATGGTCCAGTTAAAGAGGATGGACAGGCCATAGCCGGTAATAAACAAAAACGAAAATCCTACTGCATTCTTCAGGCTCATAAAGAGCTAACCCACCTGAAATCAGAAGGTTTTATTGACAGGAGGCAGTTGAGGCCGCTTCGAGGGGAGCAGCCGGGCTGAGGTAGGGGATATCCAGGTTTACGCCGCGGAGAATAAGGATGCCGGCAATGAGAATTACGCTAAGGGGAATGAGCTTCTGTACATGGCGGCTAAAGCGGAGCATCAGCGCATTACCGACCAGGTTAAGGCTCAACAGCAGGGGTAAAGTACCCAATCCGAAGAAGAGCATGCTTAGCCCGGCTTCGGCTACACTGGCGGCTCCGGCCACCGGAATCAGAGCGGCGTAAACCATGCCGCAGGGGAGCAGTCCGTTGAGGTTACCGCTGAGATAATACCAGGCCTTGCCTTTACCGTTTTTTACCTTAGGCTGCAGGCGCAGGATAAAGGGCGTTACAATCTGATTTAGCCTTCTATCCCAATTAAGCGCTTTGAGGCCAAAGTAACCCAGTAGTAGAATCAGTCCCGCCACCAAGCTGAACTCCTGCTGCCAATTGGAAAGCCCCAGCGCCGCTCCCAGGGTTCCGGCCACTAAACCCAACAGGATATAGGTTGTAATGCGGCCGGCGTGATACAGCAGCCAGTTGCTGCGCTGGCCGTTGCGCAGCCATTGCCCCATTACTACGGCCTGCAGCGGCGCGCACATCAGCGCGCAGTGCAATGAAGAAACCAGGCCGAAGCTGAGGGCTATCCAAATCATGGGACCAGGATTTGGGGGTCAAAGTAATAGCCCTTGCCATCTATTTTCAAAGTGACCTTGGCGGTCCAGCGGCCGCTGGCCAGTTTTTCACGGGGGATGGCCAGGTCGGCAACCTGCCAGTCATCTTTTTCGAGGGTGAAATCATTATCGGCCTCGGTTACACAGTACATTTCCACCCGGGCTTCGGCAGTCTTTCCCTTCAGGCCGGAGGGCATCTGTAGCAGCAGGCCCGCTTCACTCAGCTTCAGCTCCAGTTTTTCGCCCAAAGCGTTGGCGTTGTTCATTTGGTCGATGCGATCCTGGTAAACCAGTTCCTCGGCGTAGTAATCGGTAGTCACCAGATCATAATCCTGCTGCACCGCCTTATAAACGGCATAGCCCATGCTGATGGCAAATGCTCCCAGCACCATCGCTATTCCGGTTCCCCAATTTAATTTCATAGTCGTGAGGTTTTAGTAGTGGGTATTTAGTATTAAGTAGTCAGTATTGCGACTTTGAACCTTGAACTTTGAGCCCCGCCTGAATGTCTGACGTCAGTCTGTCGGGCAGGGTTTTAACCAAAGGCTTTAGCGTTTCGGCTTAACCAGCGGTCCGTTAAATCCACTTTCCACCGTTTCTATCAGGCGTTCGCCATCATATACCCCGACCTGGATTTCGGTGGAAGTACCTTCCAGCAAATCCCGACTCAGGTAAATCACAAAGGCTCCTTCCGCCAGTTCACTACCGGGGGTTTTAACCTCTTTGTTACCGGCCATTTCCAGGCGACCACCAGCGGGACTGATCAGCTTCAGTTGGTAGCGGTGGTCGTCGGCCGTTTTATTGATCAATTTATAATTGTAAATATTACTGTAGGTGTAATCGTCTACTTTTTGGTAAGTCTGGCCCGGGGTGCGCAGAATGATGGCCTCCACCTCGCTGCGACTGAAAAGCAGCGCCATAAAGATTACCATCAGTACTACCAACACGCCGGTATAAGCCCACACGCGGGGGGTAAAGATCTTCTTTTCACCACTGGCGATATTGTTTTCGCTGTCGTAGCGTATCAACCCTTCCGGACGGTTGATCTTGTGCATTATGGCATCACAGGCGTCCATACAGGCGGTGCAATTGATACACTCCAGCTGGGTACCGTTGCGGATGTCGATACCGGTGGGGCACACATCCACGCATTGGTGGCAATCGATGCAGTCGCCCTTGCCAACGGCGGCGCGGTCTTCACTCTTTTTAAATTTCGCCCGCTTCTCACCACGCAGGTAGTCGTAGGCAATTACAATGGAGTTGCGATCGAGCATGGCACCCTGCAGGCGGCCGTAGGGGCACACCATAATGCAGACCTGCTCACGAAACCAGGCAAAGACAAAGAAAAAAATGGCGGAGAAGATCAGCATAGAGCTCAGTCCGGCCAGGTGTTGCCTGGGGGGATCACTTACAATCGACCACCATTCGCCGGTGCCGATCACGTACATCAAAAAGAAATTGGAAATAAGGAAACTGATGCCGTAGAAAATGAGGTTCTTCAGGCCCCGTTTGCGGATTTTCTCTGCATTCCATTTCATTTTCGACAGCTTGAGCTGCTGCCCACGATCACCCTCAATCCAGTATTCAATGCGGCGAAACACATGCTCCATAAAAATGGTCTGCGGGCAGACCCAGCCGCAGAAAAGTCGCCCAAAGGCCACCGTAAAAACGGCAATAAAAATCACCCCGATCAGCAATGCCACCAGGAAGATCAGGAAGTCAGCCGGCCAGAAGATCTGGCCGAAAATCACAAACTTCCGCTCTATCACATTGAGCATCAAAAAAGGCTGACCGCCAATACGTATAAAGGGAAGGCTAAAGAATACCGCCAGCAGAAAGTAGCTTACATACTGGCGGTAATTGGTGTATTTCCCCTGTGGCTTTTTGGGGTAAATGCGATTGCGCTTACCTTCCTGGTTTACAGTGGCAATGGAATCACGGAAGCTTTCATCCAACCCAAGCTCTTTTCGTATGTCTTCCGAAGTATCCAAATAAATGCGAATTAAAGTTCCGCCGTTTCCGCAGACTGGCCTTCACCAGCGTCTGCTTCTTCGGTTTCAATAGTGCGTTCCTGTATGCTGTCAGGCACCTCACTGGCCTCATACATATCACCCTGCGGCTCTTTAGGATCGCCGGGGGTGGTTCCCTGCAGGGTCATAATAAAGGTAGCCACATCCTGAATGTCTTTTGGGCTAAGCTGATCCTGCCAGGCAATCATGCCCTTGGAAGGAACACCGTATTTAATGGTTTCAAAAACATCATTAATACTGCCGCCGTGCAGCCAGTAGGCATCGGTGAGGTTAGGGCCTACGCCACCGCCACCATCGTTGGCATGGCATACGCCACAGTTCTTCTTAAAAATGGCCTCGCCATTCAGGATACGAGGTCCTTCTGTAACGGCGGTTACGTTAGTCTCGTCTACCAAATTAGCTGCATTCTTTAAGTATTCCTCTTTTTGCGCCGCCGCCGCGGCCATTTCCATCTGATACTCCTCCTCAGGGAGGGGAGCAGATTGGGTAACGTGGTAGCGTACCAGGTAAATTACCGAGAAAATTATAGTAGCGTAAAAACCATAGAGCCACCAGGGTGGCAGGTTGTTGTCGAGCTCACGAATGCCATCATATTCGTGATCCAGCTCAATTTCCTCTTCTTCCTGCACTGGCTTGGAGTCTTGCAACTTGGCCAACAAGGCACTTGCCCAACTCGGTTTACGCTCTTCGGCAACCACTTCATCTTCCTCTGTTTTTAGCCGGCCTTCGCGGGCCGCAATCATAATCTTCATGGCTTCCAGGGCGCTGAAGGTTGCTCCAAAAGCAATAATGAGGAATACTGCCGCCACAATGGCCACCCAGTTTACCGGGCTTGACAAAAAGTTTCCGGCTGTTTCCTGATCAATAAGACTTACGGCCAGGGCACCACCCATTAATACCAGGCCCAGGGCGATAAAATATTTGTTAAGACTTTTCATTTTGCGCGTGGTTTTCAGTGTTTAAGGGAATGCGGCTGATTTCATCAATGGTGGTTTTGTCCTTCCGGATTACCCACACGGTGGCAATCACGAAAACACTAAAGAAGATGATGAAAGAGAGGATAGGGTAGATCTCTATCCCCTCTATATTTTCCATGGTATGTTTTACAAATTTCAACATGGCTGATCTTATTTTTCGGCAACTTCAGTGCTGGCCTTAATGTCTATGCCCAGGCGCTGCAGATAGGCGATGAGGGCAACAATTTCCTCGTCGGCACTTACCTCAACCCCATCAAGCTGTCCTTCCAGTTCCTCAGCGATAACACTGGCCTGTTGATGGAGGTAGAAAGTGCCATTCTGCACATAGTCATCCTCGTAGGGAACGCCCAGTTGTACCATCGCTGCCAGTTTGGCT
The DNA here is from genome assembly GCA_964619125.1 of uncultured Owenweeksia sp. Taxonomy (GTDB): domain Bacteria; phylum Bacteroidota; class Bacteroidia; order Flavobacteriales; family Schleiferiaceae; genus Owenweeksia. The sequence goes on from CAZUCA010000032.1 coordinate 7,842, forward strand.
TCGGTGTCGCTGGTGTCGAGGCTATTGGTAAACAGCCAGGGGTAGCGCGGCATAATAGAGCCGGGGCTCATGCTTTCCGGGTCGAGCATATGATTGTAGTGCCAGCTATGCGGGTACTTGCCGCCCACGCGGTGCAGATCCGGACCGGTACGCTTACTACCCCAAAGGAAGGGGTGATCGTACACAAATTCACCGGCCTTGGAGTATTCTCCGTAGCGGGCGGTTTCAGAGCGGAAGGGGCGCACCATCTGGCTGTGGCAGGCATTACAGCCTTCACGGATGTAGATGTCACGACCTTCCAGTTCAAGGGCGGTGTAAGGCTTTACGCTGGCGATGGTGGGGACATTGCTTTCCACCATCATGGTGGGAACAATTTCGAGCACCCCACCGATAAGGATTACCACCGTGCTCCATACCATCAGTTGTACGGGACGTCTTTCAATCCAGCGGTGCCAGTACTCGCCTTTGTGCTTTTTGTAGGTCTTGGCCAGGGCCATGGCGCTGTCTTCCTCGGTGGCCAGGAATCTGCCACTCTTCACAGTGCGTACCACGTTCACCACCATAATCAGCATCCCTGCTACGTAGAGAATACCACCTACGGCACGGAGCAAGTACATGGGTACGATCTGGGTTACGGTTTCAAGGAAGTTGCCGTACACCAGGGTACCATCAGGGTTAAACTCTTTCCACATCAGGCTTTGGGTAAAGCCGGCCACGTACATGGGTAGGGCCCAGAAAATAATACCGAGGGTACCGATCCAGAAGTGGGCGTTGGCCATCTTTTCAGAGTAAAGGCTGGTGCTGTAAAGCTTGGGCATCAGGAAGTACACCATCCCGAAGATCATAAAGCCGTTCCAACCCAGGGTGCCGATGTGCACGTGAGCAGGAATCCAGTCGGTGTAGTGGGCAATAGCGTTGAGATTCTTAAGGCTCAGCAGTGGTCCTTCCAGGGTGGCCATACCGTAGCAGGTAATGGCCACCACAAAGAATTTAAGCACAGCACTGTCGCGCACCTTATCCCAGGCGCCACGCAGGGTAAGCAGACCGTTGAGCATACCACCCCAGCTGGGGAAAATCAGCATGATGGAAAATACGGTACCGAGGCTTTGCGCCCAGGCGGGTAAACTGGTGTAAAGCAGGTGGTGAGGGCCAGCCCAGATGTAGATAAAAATCAGCGCCCAGAAGTGAATGATGGACAGGCGGTAAGAGTATACCGGGCGGTTGGCGGCCTTGGGAACGAAGTAGTACATCAATCCCAGCACCGGCGTGGTGAGGAAGAAGGCTACCGCGTTGTGGCCATACCACCACTGCACCAGGGCATCCTGCACTCCGGCAAATACAGAGTAGGATTTAAAGGCCGAAACCGGCAATTCAATATTGTTAACGATGTGGAGCACCGCCACCGTTACGAAAGTGGCGATAAAGAACCAGATGGCCACGTAGAGATGGCGCTCCCGACGACGGAGAATGGTCCAGAACATATTCACCCCAAAGGCGACCCAGATGGCGGCGATGGCAATATCGATAGGCCATTCCAGCTCGGCGTACTCCTTCGAGGAAGTAAGGCCCATTGGGAGGGTAATTACCGCGGAAAGGATGATGAGCTGCCAACCCCAGAAGTGAATACGGCTCAGGGCCTGGCTGGCCATTGGTGTTTTCAGCAAGCGCGGCAGGGCATAGTACACCCCGGCAAAAATGGAGTTGCCGACAAAGGCAAAAATAGCCCCGTTGGTGTGCAAAGCCCGCAGGCGTCCGAAGCTAAGCCAGGAGGCAAGGTTAAGATCGGGATATACGAGTTGCAGGGCAATGGTGATCCCCACTAACAGGGCAATCACACCCCAGGCAATGGTGGCTACCAAAAAGGCCCGTACCCACCGGTTGTCGTAATGAAAAGTTTCGCGTTGCATACTAGTTGTCTTTAGCGCTTTTGGGTTTGTGGTCGTCTTTCAGCATCCGCACACTGGGGGAGTAATCATCGTCGTACTGGCCGTTTTTGATGCTCCAGATAAAAGCGGCCAGAAAGCCTACGGCTACGATGAAGCTCACCGAGATGAGAATGTAAATGGCAGACATGTTCCTAAATTTTGATCAGTCAAAAGTAGAGGGAGAGGGGGGGGTGCAAAATGATATTTATCAGCTTTTGGGCGAGAGCCTTGCTGACGCTGGATTAGCTGCTGATAGGAGTGGAGAAATAGCCCTATATTTCCTCAAAACTTTTTATTATGGGCCTCTTTTCTTCCCTTCTGGGCAACGCCGGTGTGGTGGCGCCCGATAAGCTCAACAACGATTACAACCGCCTCCTCACCGAAGGGGAGGAAATCCAGATCGGTTTTAAGCTGGTGCGCGACACTTTTATTTTTACCAGCAAGCGCCTGATTTTAGTGGACAAGCAGGGGGTGACCGGCAGTAAGGTGGAATACAAATCGGTGCCCTATAAGAGTATCAGCCGCTTCAGCATTGAGTCGGCCGGTACCTTTGACCTGGATGCCGAGCTGAAGATCTGGATCTCCAGCGAAAGCCAGCCCAGCATCTGCCAGAAATTTAACCGCAAGGTGAATATTTACGAGGTGCAGCAGGTGCTGGCGGCTAATGTCTTAAAATAAGGGGCAGGCAAGCGTTTAAAATGAAATACTGAAAGAGCCCTCATCATCGATCAAAGTACTGTCCGGGTTGCGTAGTGCCAGCTTCACCTCCCAGTTCCCTTTAGGTGAAAATTCCACCTGGCCGGCATAGTGTGCTTCGCTTTCATTGATAGGATTAAGATTGGCAGCAGAATTTTGCAGCACACCATTAAACTCGGTAGTCATATCAATCATCAGGTCGGTTGCTCCTACAAATTCATTCCCCTGTTGCTTATAGATCATCAATTCTAACGGGTTAATGCCCTGGCTGGGGTTGCGAGGCTGACGCAGCGCCACAAAGTAAGGAGTGCTGTTATCCGCTTGCGATATAAAGCCGTAAAGAAGCGGATTGGGTTGCTCCTCCACCGAAATATCGAAGCTCACGGTATCAAGGGTGCCTCCGGCAGGTCCGGCGGCGATTTTTAAATACCATTGCCGGTCGGGGCCACTGGCTTCGATAAAAGTGATACTGCCAAAATAGGCCGCTGAGCTTGCAGTGAATTCCCTGGGGCTTTCGTGGGGGGTGCCCTGATCGGGACCCGGAACGGAAATCTGAGGGATAAAATCAACGGTGGCACTATTTACGGCCACCATGGAATCTGCATGTAATAAGCGCACCGCCACCTCATTATATCCCACAAAGGGATCCTCCCGCATGAACAGTTTCAGGCTATAGCCGGAAGTACTGAGTAGCTTTTCGCCAAACAGCGTATACCCGGGTAAATTATTCTCTGTAGGGAGGTAGGCTACTTCTTCGTTTTCTTTAATACAGGAACTTAGGGCAACACTGAGACCAAGGCAGGTCAAAAGTAACTTTAGTGACTTCATTAAAAGGGTTTTTTCCGCGCTCAGATGATCGCGGTTTGGGCTAATGGGGCCAAAATAATAAAATAGAGATTGTGAAAGTGGCTGTAAGCTGAGTTCTGCGCAACAAAAAACCCCGCCTTTCAGCGGGGTTCGGGGAACGTCTAACAGAATTTTAGACTTAGAAGCTAATTACTGCTTCGAGCATGGCGCCGTTAAACTCGCCATTATAAAGGAGGCTGTTTACGCCAAACCCTTCGTCATACTGTTGGCTCAGGTACTCGGCCTTCACCATTACATTTTTGGTCATGTACCAGCCGGCGCCTACTTCGAGGCGGGTAATGCTGGCATCCACGCCGCCGGCCATTTCACCGCTGGCCACATTGTATTTACCACCTACGTAAAACTGTTCGTTGTTACCAAGGCGATAAAGTAATTCGCCGGCGTATTGGTTCCAGCTGCGGGTTTCTTCTTCACCGGCGCCTTTGCCTTTGGCCATTTCAATTACACCCAGCACTTCCAGTCCGTGAAATTTCACGAAGGGGTTAATCATTATGGTAGTTACTTCGCGGCTGAAACCGGGGTTGAAGCGGCCAGAGAAGTCGCCTTCATCCATCACACCGTAGAAGCGGCCACCGGCACGGTCACCGCCAAAGAGGGTGTTGCGGCTGGCACCCTTAAGGGTGTACACAGAAGAGGTAAGGCGGATTCGCAGGTCATCGTCAATCTGCTTGTCATAACCCAGTTTACCTAAAAGCGCGGGCTGGTTGGTAATATCAGGGTTGTCGCTCACGGCCACACTCTGGTTGAGTTTGCCGTTGGTAAGCCCACCCATAAACAGGAAGTCACCAGGGGTAATGTAAATTTCCAATCCGGGTTCGGTAGTGAAGGCATCCATAATCAGGTTACCAACAAAGGGGTTATAGATGGCACGGGCATTATCGCTACGGCGGAAGTGATAGTCGCCGTAGTTCACTTCCATCATACCTACTTTTACAGTCACTACATCCATCACGTTTTTCAGCAGATCTTCACTGATAAAGTTGAGGTTGTCGATTTGCATATAACCGCCCTTTACCCAGGCTTCGCGGTGGTGACGGGCAGAGAGGTAGGTGCGAATATGGAGACGCATACCATCAGCCAGGGCCACATCGAGATCGAAGTTGGCAGTAGGCAGGTTAAAGTTAGAACCGATAGCGCTCAAGGAAGTGTCTGGCATACCGGTAGTGTGGTCCAGGGCTTGAAACTGGAGGGCAAAGGCGCCACCCACTCTCACTTTTACGCCGTCAAATTCTACTCCGTTGTTGCCGAGGGCTTCAAACTGGTTGATGCCACGTTGATCGGGGAAACGGAACTGTTGTAAGTCGCGGTCATTAGTTTCCTGACCGAAGCTTAGGCCCGCTGTAAGCATTGCTCCACAAAGGGCGATGGATTTAACTAAGTGTCTCATGGTATTCTAATTAATGGTAGTTGATGTTAAAGTGAATAGTGATGTCGTCGCCGGTAGTAACACTGCCAAACATGAAGCTGGGGGGTTCTACCTTAAATTGGGTCATGCGGAAGCTGGTAGTGCCGCTCAATTCTATGCCATGCTGGAGCACTTTTGCTTTGATGGGGATAGAGAGGGTGCGGGTTTGTCCCGCTACCGTTAGTCTTCCTTCAGTAACCAGGTTAATGATGCCGTTTCCGGCAGCTGTCATTTTATTGATTTTGCTCAGCTCATAGGTGATGTAAGGATGATCATTTGCCTTAAGGGCCTTGTGGGTATTGGCGTCCATCGGTCCTTTGCCACTTTTAAGACTTTTCACTGGTACTCGTAGTTTGAGGGCCTTGATGTCGATAGAGTCATCATAGATGTCTACCTCCATGGTACCGTCCATGCCATCGGCCTTAATTTCCCAATCGTGCATGGTAGAAGTACCTTCAATTTTCAGGCTTGATTTTGCCTCATCCGTTTTATAGGTTGCCAGTGGTCCGCTGGTGTAGCTGGCGATCATTATGACCAGACTTGTGACTAAGAATTTCATGGCTTTTAATTTTATATTACAAAGGTGCTTCCGGATGCCTAGCTGGTCTATGACGCTTATCAGCCCAGGAAGTGATATTTATCAGCTTTTTTTTGGGTTCCGGTTTTAGAAATCAAGCACCAGTTCCATACCCTGGCTGGCAACCCTTACCGGAATCCGGAATTCGTGTTCGAGTTTTACCCGCAGGCTGTCAGAGGCTTCTGCCTCGCCATGGTTGAGAATTATTCTTGCCGGCTTATTGCTGGCTGTGCGTATCCATTCAACCAGCTCTTCGCGGTCGGCATGGGCCGATAGGCCATGTAGCTGTTGGATTTCGGCCTTTACTTTATAAAAGCGACCAAAAAACTTCACCTCCGGAGCCTTATTAGCAAGACTGTGCCCCCTGGTGCCGGGTGATTGAAAGCCGGGTAGGATCACCAGGGTATCGGGGTTGCTAATGTGGGTTTCGAGGTGGTGTAAGATGCGGCCACCGGTAATCATACCACTGCCGGCAATTACTATTTTGGCCTCGCTCATATGCACAATACTTTGCGATGCGCGATAGTCGGAGACCACCTCCAGTTGCGATAACAGCAAGTTTTGGAGCCTGGGGTCTCTCAAAAACTGGTAAAAGTCAGTGAGCACGGCAGTTACAGCGGCGGCCATAGGGCTGTCGAGATATATTTTAAGCTTGGGGATGCGCTTCTGTTGCATCAAACTGATCAGCAGGAAAATTATTTCCTGACTACGCTCCACGGCAAAGCTGGGGATCAGTATCTGGCCCCGGCGGGCATAGGCCTTGTTTACCAATGCCTCCAGCTGGTCAAAAGGCGAAATAGTGTTGTGAAGACGGTTGCCGTAAGTAGACTCCAGGATCAGCAGATCGCAATCAGGCAAAGGTTTTGGCTTTGTCATAATGAGCGGGGCCGGTCGACCTACATCACCCGAGAATACCAGTACTTTTTCCCCGGCATGCAGCTCCACCATGGCACTGCCCGGTATATGGCCATTGGCGTGAAATACGAAGCGCAGGTTAGCGCCCGGCACCATCCACTCGCCAAACTCATGGGTGCGAAAGCGTTTCAGGCACTCCTTCACATCATGGGTGTCGTATAGTGGGCGGGCGGGCTGATGTTTACTGAAATGGCGCCGGTTAGCTTCTTCGGCATCTTCCTCCTGAATCTTGGCGCTGTCGAGCAATATTATTTCTGCCAGGCGGGCCGTAATAGGGGTGCAATGGATCAATCCGTCAAAACCACACTTCAGCAGCCGGGGCAGGTAGCCACAGTGATCGAGGTGGGCATGGGTGAGCACTACGTCGCTGATTTCGGAGGCCTCTGAAAGGTCTTCCCAGTTTTGCTGCCGCAGACGCTTTACCCCCTGAAATAGTCCGCAATCGATCAGCAGCTTTTGGCCATTAAAATTAAGCAAGGTTTTGGAGCCGGTAACGGTACCGGCTCCACCCATAAAGCGAAGCGATAACTGATCAGGCATGGCGGAAATTCCTTTTAACTAAAAATAGCTTTTTTAAGCCTTTTCAAAACGCATAGTCGCTTGAAATAATGAGCTTCTTACTGCGCGGAAACAGTACGTTGTGCTCAAGGTGGCTGTGGATCTGGAAATCCCTTTCAAAAGCCCGCAGCTTTTTCAGCAATTCACGATAAGTTACTGAGGCCTCGGCCGGGGCTATATAATTGTTGGTAATAAGGGCAATTTCCCGCAACTTCAGGTATAGCTGTTGATGTTCGGCCAGGGTTTCGGCCAGGGGCTTTTCCAGATCGAAGGGAAGGGCAGGCTCATTAAACTCTCCGCTTTCCCGATGTAACTGGTAGAGTTCCCTTATGATCGGGAATAGTACTGTTTCCTCTTTCTCTATCTGCTGTAGTAAATCACGGGCCATACTACCAAATAAACTGCGCACGGTGCGAAGTTCGGGGTGTTGCTTGCGATGGTTATATATTACATTGTCGAGATAGGCGAGGATCAAGGGGGTTTGTTCCCTTACCTGCTGGTGATGACGTCGCTCAATGTAGTCACAAAGCTGAATGGGGTCGAGATAACCCACATCCACCAGGCCGCCAAATTGGGGAGGGAGTTGGGCCAGCCGGGCAGACACCGTGGCAAAATCCTGGTCGCTGGCCTCGCAGGCCTCTCTCAGACTTTGCTCTCCCTGGCAGCAATAATTGAGTTGAAAGTGATCGAGCACTTCTGCCCGTCGGAAATCTTCAGTAATAATATCGCTTAGGCTGCGATCGGCAAATTTATCCATGGCATTGAAAATTTTCCTAAAAGTAGGAGGCAGCCGGCAGGAATAATATGACAAAGATCAGCTGAGGCAGCCGGGATTAAGCCGAGGTCAGTGGGTTTTTACGGCTGCCGCCTCCCCCGGGGTAGATAGCGCCCGTTTGCAGAGATAGCGGTTGCTAAGAGTGGTAAATATCACCACGCTAACGGAACTGAGGGGCATCAGTACAGCACAAACCAAAGGACTGAGAATACCAGCCACGGCAAAGCTCAGGCCCAGGAGGTTATAAAGGAGCGAGAGGCCAAAGGCCAGGTAGATCACCCGGCGGTTTAGCTGGCTCAAGGCCATAAAGGCTGGTAGTTTTCCGAAGGCATCGGCCTGCAGCAGGCCATCGCTGGCCGGGAAAAAGTTGACCTGCCTTTCACACAAGCTGATGCCTACTTCGCTCTGCTGCAGGGCACCGGCATCATTGAGACCGTCGCCTATCATCAGTACCCGCTCATTTTCACTTTGCAACTGTTCGAGGTAGGCAAGCTTTTGATGTGGTGACTGATTGAAGCGCAGCTGGGCTTTGGAGCCAAAAATGACGGCAAAGCGCTGCCGCTCGGCTTCATTGTCGCCACTGAGCAAGGAGGCTTGGTAATGCTTTTCTAACTGGCGGAGCACCGATGAGGTTTGCTCCCGGGTTTGCTGGTAGAAACTGAAGTAGCCCAATACCTGGTCATTTTTCTCAAGGTATACTGCCGTGGTGGGGGCCTGGTCGCCTGTAATTGACAGAAAGCTGGCCTTACCCAGGCGGAAATAGTCGCCATTCAGCTCTGCCACTACACCTTCACCAGTGCTTTCTGAAAAAAACAGGGGCGCGTCCCTATACGCTGATACGGCCAGGTAATTAAGGAGTGGCCTGGCCAGCGGATGCTGGGCATTGCTGACAATGGTGGCAAGTGATTTTTTATCATCATCGCTAAGGCTACAGCCCTGCCACTTTATCTCAATGCCCTCCTGTTTGGTCAGGGTGCCGGTTTTGTCGAAAACGATATGGCTAACTGTGGCCAAGCGGTTGAGCACCTTACTGTTTTTAAGAAAAAAGCCGTGGCGTCCGAACCAGCGCATCATGCTGCCCGCTGCGAAGGGCTCAGCCAGGGCCAGGGCACAGGGACAAGCCACAATCAGCACCGCCGCAAATACACTCAGTCCTTTTTCAATATCTATAAACGACCAGCCGAGGGTGGCCAGGGTGGCGATAAGCAGGATGGCCGGGGTGAAATACTGACTGATCTTATCGGTTAGTGCATGATCGCTTTTGCGGATATTTTCCTGGAATACCTCCCGGCCCCAAAGGGAGGAGAGGTAAGATTGATCAACCCCTGCTGTTACCAGGAGCCGGGCAGCTTTGCCTTTTATCCGGGCGCCCGCAAAAATGGTGTCGCCCTGCTTTTTGCTCACCGGAAGTGATTCGCCGGTAATGTAGCTGTAATCGGCATCGATGGCAGGGCTTTCCAGACGTGCGTCGGCAGGTACCACCTCTCCCTGGCGCACTACAATAAGGTCCCCGGCTTCAATATCCTCAACTGCGATAGGCTTTTCCTTACCATTTTTTAGCAGCAGGTTGGCGGCGAGGGGAAGAAAGGAGCGAAAGTCACGGTCGAAGGTGAAATTTTCATAGGTTTTTTGCTGATACCATTTCCCGATAAGGAGGAAAAAGACCAGTCCGTTGAGGCTGTCGAAATAACCGGTGCCCACACCACTGATAACCTCATAGGAGGAACGCAGAAACAGTACCGCAATACCGAGGGCAATAGGAAGGTCGATCCCTAAAACTCCCGCACGCAGGGCCTTGGCTGCATTTACAAAATAATCCCTGCCACTGTAGCTAATAACCGGCAGGCTGAAGGCCATCATCAGGTAACGGAAAAAGAGCTGCAAATTGGCATCTTCACTAAGACTACCGTGCAGGTATTCGGGTAGGGCCAGCAACATGGTGTTGCCAAAAAAGAATCCCGCTACCCCCAGCTGAATGAGGAGGGTATTGCGGCGGCTTTTGCCTGCCTGAAGGCGGGTTTGAAAATCGGGCGCATAACCAATATAATCTAGTAATGCCGCTAACTGTGATAGCTTGATGACATCGCTGCGAAAGGCAATATGGGCTTCTTTTTTACTGAAGTGCACTTTTACATCCAAGATGCCCTCGTCGAGATCACGCAGGTTCTCGAGCAGGTAAATGCAACTGGAACAGTGGATTTGGGGTAGGTGAAGATTAATGCTGGCATGACCCTCATCTTCAAAGTGTAACAGGCCTTTGCGGATTTTGGGCTCATCCAGGTAGGCGTACCTGCCGGTTTTCAGATCAGTGCCGCTTAAGCGGTTGCCGCTTCCATGCAGAAGTTCATCCACCACCTTGCAACCGTAGCAACAATACAGCTTATCGCCATCCGCGCCCATTACAGGCTCGGTGATGGGCTGCTGGCAGTGCGCACAATCCTGGTTGACAAGGGTTTTATGTTTCATGCGACAAAAATGTCCTTAATAGCCATGGGATGAAATGACAAATGTCATAATTTTGAATTGCCATGAAAGACACCAAAGAGATTCATCAGCCACCACTGCATTGCCAATTCTGCCAAAAGCGCACCGAAAGTGCCTTTCAGAATCTGGGTACCGATGAGCTGGATAAAATCAGTCAGCTTAAGACCTGCGTATACTTCAGGAAAGGACAGGTAATAATGCATGAGGGTGCCCGCCCGCAGGGGGTGTACTGTATCCATAAAGGTAAGTGTAAACTCTATAAAATGGGTACTGAGGGCAAGGAACAGATTATTCGCTTTATTACCAATGGTGACCTGATAGGCTACCGCAGTATTTTAAGTGATGAGCCCATCAGTGCCAGTATTGCCGCTTTGGAAGATACCTACGCCTGTTATATTCCCAAGTCTTCCTTTTTCCAGGTTATCGAGGAAAGCCCCAAGTTTTCGCTTAATGTATTGAAGCTCTCCTGCCATGAACTGGGAGAAGCGGGTAAGATGATTACCAGCCTGGCCCAGAAAAATGTGCGCGAGCGCCTGGCAGAGATACTTTTGATCTTGCGTTCCACCTTCGGTGAGGATGACGAGGGTTTTGTAGATATCAAGCTTACGCGTGAGGAGATTGCCAATATGGTGGGCACCGCTACCGAGTCAGCCATTCGCTTGTTGTCAGAAATGAAGGATGAAGGCTACATAACCACCCAGGGAAGGCGTATCAAGCTCGAAAATCGTCCGGCGCTCCGGCAGGTAGCTCAGGTGTTTGACTAGCAGGCGCCTAACTTTTTTCCTACGCTGACAAAAATCATTTTTCACTTTGCAAAGCCGCGGTAATTTGGTCTCCGTATTTGAGGACTATTATCGTGAATTTTGAAGAAACCTTAAAAGTGTTGCAGCAACTGCTGCCTTCCCCAGCCGACCCTGTGTTGCTGGAGGAACTGGCCCTGCAAAGTAGTTACCTGGTTTTTGATCAGCCAGGCGAAACACTATTCCGTACCGGCGATGCCCCCAAAGGATTTTATTGGGTGCTGACCGGTGAGGTGCAGCAAATTGTATGCGAGATGATAACGGTAACGGTGGGAGCCGGAGCTATGGTGGGCCTCGAGGAATTTATAGAGCAACGCACACACCATAGCCATTGGGTTAGCCGTGAGCGTACCGAAGCCCTCTTTGTGGATCGCCGTTGTTTTGAAAAGCTTGCTACCAGTCCTACTGGTTTAAATCTTACCCTTTCGCAGCTTAGCCGCCAGTTACTTCAGCTTAAAGGAAATTGCCGGGGACAGTTACCGCCCATGTCTCAGCCAGCTTAGGGGTATATTAGTTGCACCTAATCAAGCAAGGATTGCAGGCTGGGGATTTGCGCATTGCGCTGTAATAATTCTTTATCCTTGCTTTTCCAATGCTTTTTGCCAAACCAACGTACACCTTTGTAAGAACGCCAGGCCGACTTATTGGGAACCCCATAGGCGATGAGCATATCGTAATAGAGGCGATCGGCCTCCTGGCGGCTGTATTTGCGTTCGGGTATGCGTCCCTGGTGCATGTACAACCAGTCATGTACCAATGAAGGCTCGCGGTTTTTGCCATCCTTATGCAAACCGATGAGGGTCCAGAGGGCGCGTGGTATGCTGGAGCCATCGCAGATGAACCCGGCCGGAATCCTGATTTCGAGCGGGTCACCACTATCGTCAGTATGTCGCAGCACAAAGTCGGACTCCAGTTGATAGAGCTCTCCGGCTCCCGGAAGGTTGCGGTTGAGAGCTTGCGGGCGGTTGCTGAGCGTATAGGCCATGTCTTAAAGGCTTGGTTTTTATAAAGATAAGCTAAAAGCCGCTCTTCAAAATCCTTTAGTATTTTAGGTCCTAATCTGTAAAGGATGATAAGAACCCCCGTTTGTATAGTTGGAGCCGGACCAGCAGGGGCCAGCCTCTCCTATTTCCTGGAGAAGCATAAAATTGATCATATTCTGCTGGACAAGGCCCAATTTCCCCGCGATAAGATCTGTGGTGACGGTCTTACGGTGGACGTGCTGAATGCCCTGAAGCGCATTGACCCGGAGCTCCTGCAAAAATTTGCCGGCCAAAGTGAAATTTTACCCTGCTGGGGGTTTGGGTTTCACGCGGCCAACGGCCGGGAAGTACGGCATGATTTTAAAAACGACGGTTTTGCAATTGCTCCTTTTTACACTGCCAATCGTATCAGTCTCGATAATTTTTTGGTGGCTAATCTTCCCGCCAGCCATGGTCGTTTTCTTCCGCAAACCCGGGTAACGGATATTAAGCGCCAGACAAAAGGCATGCTGATAAAAATTCAAGGGGCCGTTACGGGAGAAGAAGAAATCCATTGCCGTTTTATTATTGGCGCTGAAGGGGAAAAGCCGGTGGTAACGCGTTACCTGGAGCTACCCCACTATCGGGAGAAGGGCAAGCTGATGGCGGGCCTGCGCATATATCACGAAGGGGTTCAGGGCTTTCATGAAAATAATCACCTCGAATTCTTTTTTGATCGCAGCCTGCTTCCGGGTTATTTCTGGGCTTTCCCTATGGCTGCTAATCGCGCCAATAGTGGTGTGGGTATGCTGAGCACCAGGGTGAGTAAGGAAAAGATAAATCTTAAGAAGCGCATGGCGCGGCTAATCACAGAGCACCCTCAGGTCAGAAGTATGTTTTCACGGGCGGAGGCGCTGGAGCCACCGCGGGGCTGGGGCTTGCCCCTGATAAGTTCTGACCGCGTTATTGGAGGTGAGGGTTATGCCCTGGTGGGGGATGCCGCCGGTATGATTGAACCCTTTACCGGCAAGGGTATCGGACCTGGCATGGTAAGTGCCCGCTTATGCGCCGAACATATTGCCGCTAAGCTAAAAAATGGCTCCACCGACTTGAGCGATTACGGCAGGCATGTATATCGCTATTATAAAAATGAAATGAAAACCGGCTATCGCCTGCAAAAGAGCCTCCGTTATCCCTGGGCCATGAATTCTTTTATAGGCCTGGCTAACCTGGCGGTGATAAAAAACTGGGCCCACGGCAAGATGGTACGGAGCTGGCGGCATTGGCTGCACTAAAAGCCGATACCGCTGCCATAAAAATAGTTGCTGATGAAAAAAACCGCGCTTTGTATCCTCTTTTGCCTCAGTTGCCTGCTGGGGTTACAGGCACAATCTGAAAACTCCCTGTTGTGGGAAATCCGTAGTCCTGACGGTCATAGCTCCTGGCTTTTTGGAACATATCACCTCATAAACAGTGGCTTTCTTGATGAACATCAGCGAGTAGCCACGGCCTTTGAGAAGGCCTCCACAGTGGTGGTAGAAACTGTGGTAGACTCCAGTAAATTGATGGCTGTATCAATGGAGATGATGCTGAGGGGAAAGAATATGCGTGATTTGCTGGACAGCGCTGAATATGCCCTTGTGGATCAGGAGCTGCGTAATACACTGGGTATGGGCCTGGGGTTATTGGGTACCTTGAAACCCATCGCTATTAGTACTATGTACGCCGCCACCCTGGCTGAACAGAATATGCCGGCCGCCCTGCAGTTTGAAGGGCAGCCAATAGATTTGTTTTTTGCGGCAGATGCCAGGTCGGGAGGCAAGCTGGTGGTGGCGCTGGAAAGTATGGAAGAGCAGGCTGCGCTTTTGTTTGACAGTCAGGATGAAGAAGGACAGGCCGATGATCTGGTGGAAATGATTAGGGAAAAGGAGGAGGCTCTGAAAGTGACAATAGCCCTTATTGAGGCTTACCGGGAGGAGGAACTGAGGACCATAGCACGGCTGGCTGCCGAAAGCGGGGAAGACCGTGTAAGCATGAGCAGGCTGGTGGGTGACCGCAACCGGGCCTGGCTCAAAAAGCTGCGGGATCTTTTGCCCGGCGGTGGGGTTTTTATAGCGGTAGGAGCCTTACACCTCAGCGGCGAGGATGGCCTTATTGCCCTCCTGCAAAAGGAAGGTTACACCCTTACGGCCATTATGCCTTGAAATTGCTGTGTGAGGTAGACTCAGGGGCTTTTTGTTTCTTTAAGCATTAAGTCTTTAAAATATGAAATCAGAGCGCATAAACTTTAAGAATAAAGAAGGCGATAATCTCAGTGGTTATCTCGACTTGCCCCTTGACCGAAAGCCTGCTCACTACGCTGTATTTGCCCATTGTTTCACTTGCGGTAAAGACCTTAAGGCAGTGAAAAATCTCACCCTGGCCTTATCTCAGCAGGGCTTTGGAGTCTTGCGCTTTGACTTTACCGGTTTGGGGAGGTCTGAGGGCGATTTCTCTGATACCAATTTCAGTTCAAATGTGGAGGATATCAATTCGGCGGTGAAGTTTCTCGCCGAGCAATACCAGGCACCAGAACTGTTGGTCGGCCATTCACTGGGAGGAGCAGCGGTACTCATGGCCGGGAGCCAGATTGATTCAGTAAAGGCCATCGCCACCGTAGCCGCACCCTGTGACCCCAGCCATGTGTTGGGCCTGCTAAAGGAGGACCTGGCAGAGATTAAGGAGCAGGGCAAGGCTACTGTAACCCTGGCCGGACGCAGTTTTAACATTCGCAGTCAGTTTGTGGAGGACCTCGGAAACCAGGGGATGAAAGCGGTATTACAGAGCGAAGGTATGCGGGGCAAAGCCCTGCTTATTATGCATTCACCCCAGGATGAACTGGTGTCAGTATCCAACGCGCGTGATTTGTATGAGAGTGCCCGGCACCCCAAGAGTTTTATCGGTCTTGAAGGCGCAGATCACCTCCTGAGCAAGCCCAACGATTCATGTTATGTGGGTGAATTGATCGGGAGCTGGGTGAAGCGCTATTTGTCAGCTCCACCGGAGCTATCATCAGTAGCGGAAGGTGATGTGCGCGCCCGTATTGATGAAGGTCCCTTCCTCACTCAGATACTGGCCGGTAAATATCATCTGCTGTCGGATGAACCCCAAGAAATGGGCGGTGATGAGCAGGGTCCTACTCCCTATCAGTTGGTGGCTTCTGGGCTGGGTGCCTGTACGGCGATGACGCTTAAAATGTATGCCGCAGGTAAAAAGTGGCCGCTGAAGGAGGTTGAGGTGCAGCTGAGTTATGACAATGACTATAAGGATGATTGTGCTCACTGTGAAGATGATGGCTATAGCCTCGGGCGCTTTAACCGCAGTATTAAAATAAGTGGCGATCTCGATGCTGCTCAGCGTCAACGACTGCTTGAGATTGCCAATCGCTGCCCGGTTCACAAGACCCTGGCTGGCGGGGTGAAGGTGGAAACCAGGCTCAGCGAGTGAGGCCCGGTTCTACTGTCTCAAGTGAGTGTGATATTTAGCTAACTTTGTGTTCGACCAATTTGATCAGTCTTGAAAAATGCCAAACTGGTGGTGCTGGATTTGCCCGCTGTACTTAATTATGACCCAAAGGCGCTCCGGCAATGTGTTGTTGACACTATAGCCATGGTGTTTGAGGCACCGCTTACAGCCGAGGATATTAATTGGAAGCTCAACTGCGAGGGGGTGCTGGCCCACATTTGGCGCCATCAGAAGGGACGCGAAATACACCCCCATGAATATGCCAGGGTAAGGGAAGAGCTCCTCAAGTGCTTGAAGAGTTACTTTCTCGACAATGAAGAGAGCTTCGATGTATGGCCGGGAATACAGAACCTGCTGAAAACCATCGAAAAGAAGAAGAGCTGGGATTACATTATTGTCAGCGACTTCTGGGAGGAGGATACACGTTTTATGCTCGACAGCTGTGGCATGTTTAGCCGGAAGGTAAATATCATCACCGCCGATGATGGCCATGCTCCGGGTAAACTGGTGAAGCGGTATCTCAAGAAGCGCGACCTCACCAGGGATGATCGCATCTATTTGGTTACGCGCAATTTGCGCCGTAAGGATGTAAGTAAAAACCGTGATCGCTGGAAGCTTACCAGGAAAAGGCCACCGGAGAAGAAAAAATCGGGAATGGTAAATTACCCACGCTTTGCCAAGTTTTTTTAGGCCTGATCGCTGGTTTTATCCTTAGCCGCCCAAGGCTGGCAGGCCCCCTTTAGCGCTTCAATAACGGGATAGATATTTGGCAAAATAGGTCATTGGCCCAGCGCACAAGCGAGGCCCTTATGGGGTTATCCTGGGTAAGATCGCCAAGCTGGTTTAGCTGGTCCTGAATAAGGGTCAGAAAGCTTGGTGCTGTAAGGCTTCGGATCGAGATAAAAGTTTTGGCTATGAAGATGGAAAATACAAGCAATGGCACTATTGATGAGCTTTATAGGCAGCAACGCGAATTTTTTGACAGTTGTGCCACCCGACCCTATGCCTTCAGAAAGGCGCAACTTCAAAAGCTCAAGGAGATTATTCGCAACCACCAGGAGGACATCCTGAAGGCCTTAAAAGAAGATTTTGATAAGCCCAACTTTGAAAGTTATGTGTCAGAGGTGGGCTTTCTCTTTGAGGAGATAGATGTAAAGCTTAAAAAGCTCAAAAAGTGGATGAGCCGTAAAAAGGTGAAAACGCCTATTACCAGCTTTCCCTCCCAAAGCTATATATATTATGAGCCGAAAGGGATATGCCTGGTGATAGGACCCTGGAATTATCCTTTTCAGCTGCTGATGGCACCGGTGGTGGCAGCTATGGCGGCCGGCAATACCGTGGTGATAAAGCCACCCGAGCAAACCCCGCATGTATCCCAGCTGGTAGGGAAAATAATTTCTGAGAATTTTGATTCCCGCTACCTGGCGGTGGTGCAGGGTGCTGGTCATGAGGTAGTACCAGCGCTGATGAAACGGCATCGTTTCGATCATGTATTTTTCACCGGCAGTATCGCAGTAGGTAAAAAAATTGCCGAGCTGGCGGCGCCTCACTTAACCCCCCTTACGCTGGAACTGGGCGGAAAGAGCCCCGCTATAGTTGACAAATCGGCCAACCTCAAGGTGGCAGCCCGGCGCCTGGCCTTCGGAAAGTGGCTCAATGCTGGCCAGACCTGTGTGGCCCCCGATTATCTGCTGGTGCACGACGAGGTAAAGGACGAATTTACCGAAACCCTTATTGCTACCCTTGATAGTTTTTATGACCGGCGGGCGCTGGAAAGTGAGGATTATGCCAGCATCATTGATGCAAAGCAATTTGACCGCCTGAAAAAGTACCTGGGCCAGGGCAATATCGTGTTCGGTGGCAAGTACGACGAACATGCCCTGCGCATTGAGCCCACCCTGATGGATGGGGTGGAACTGGAGGATGATATTATGAAGGAGGAGATTTTCGGGCCGCTGCTGCCCATTCTCAGCTATAGTACGATTGCCGAGGCCAAGCGCATCATTGCGCGGAATCCCTACCCGCTGGCCCTCTATATTTTCACCCACGATGAGGAAGTGGAAAACAACTTAATCAACGAAGTGCAATTCGGGGGTGGAATGGTTAATAATACCATTGTCCACCTATCTAATCCCCATTTGCCTTTTGGAGGTATTGGTACCAGTGGTTTTGGTAATTACCACGGCAAAAGTGGCTTCCTGACTTTTTCTCATCAAAAGGCCATTATGAAAACGGCCACCTGGTTTGACCTCGATCAGAAGTATCCACCTTACAGCGGCCTGGGTTATAAACTGGTAAAAAGGGTTATGAGTTAGGCAAAAAGATTATTGATACCTTCCGCCAGCAAGGGATGGGCAAAAATAAACTCGCGCAGGTCACTGGCTTTTACACCGCCGCTGGCGGCAACTTGCAGCAGTGACAGCAGTTCGCCACCTTCCACCCCAAAAACGGTGGCGCCCATTATATAGCCTTCCTGGTCACATATTACCTTGGCTTTACCGTGCACTTCATTTTTTTCGGAGGCCCGCGAAAAACTACTCATGTTCAACTCATGGCACTTATAATTCAGCCCTTGTTCTTTGGCTTCCTTTTCCTTAATGCCAAAGGCGGCAAGCTCGGGGTCAATAAATAAGGTATAGGGTACTTGGCGTCCTTTTCGGGAGCGCTGTCCATTTTCGAAGAGCCGGTCGCGAATAATGCGAAAATCGTCGTAAGAAATATGAGTAAACTGGGGACTGCCGGCCACTTCCCCCAGGGCAAACACTCCTTCAACCCCGGTTTCAAGCCAGTCATTTACCACTATTGCCCCTTTTTCATCTTGATTGATGGAGGTGTTTTCCAGTCCGATGTCTTTCGTAGTAGGACGGCGGCCGGTGG
Organism: uncultured Owenweeksia sp.; assembly: GCA_964619125.1. GTDB lineage: Bacteria > Bacteroidota > Bacteroidia > Flavobacteriales > Schleiferiaceae > Owenweeksia. Next base: position 26,187 of record CAZUCA010000032.1, read on the forward strand.
CCAGCAACAATGCATCGCCCTTAATTTCTCTGCCATCAGATAATTTCAGCAACACCCCATCGCCGGACTGACGGGCTTCGCTCACCTCTGCATTTAAAGCAAAAGTAATTCCCTCCCCCTCCAGCATCTCCTGCACGGCTGCAATAATATCGTCATCTTCACGGCCTATGATTTTAGCACTGTCACCGATTACGGTTACCTGGCTGCCGAGGCGGGCAAAGTTCTGGGCGAATTCCAGTCCGACGTATCCACCACCCAGTATCAAAAGCTTTTTGGGCAGCTGCTCAAGTTCCCAGATGTTGAGACTAGTGTAATAGCTTAGTTTTTCCAGGCCCTTAATTGGCGGAATACGTGGTTCTGCACCGGTATTGATAAAGATTTGTTCCGCCCTGAAATCGCTGCTCTTCGCGTCCGGATAGCTTACCCTTAAAGTTTTATTGTCGATAAAGCGGCCGTGGCCATACACTACGTTAAGGTTGCCTAAGTCGGCAAAACTCTCTTCCATCGACTGGCGGGAGTCACGGGCCAGTCCGCGGGCATAGCGCATAAGTTTTTTAAAGTCCAGCTCTGATTTGTTGATAGTAAAGCCGGCGTATTGCACATTCCGACCATGGTGAATTTTTCGTACTGCCTCGTAAAGGGCCTTAGAGGGGGTACAACCGGTGTTAACACAAGTGCCGCCCAACTGTACTTTTTCAACCAATACCACTTTTTTTCCCTTTTTGGCCAAATATCCAGCCAGGGCATTGCCACCCTGTCCCGAGCCGAGAATTAGTGCATCGCATTCCGTCATTCTGTCTTATTTTTTTCGTCATCATCCCCTCCAAAGATGGATTCAAAAAAACCTTCTTTTTCCTTTTTACTTTCCTCTCGTCCACTTACATCCTCTATGCTGATACTTTGATCCACATTTTTTTCGAAGGCCGATATAAAGGCATTTTTGAGAATGTTGATCAGGCTGCGGGTAATATCTGCCCCCGATTTACCTTCGATGTTCCCCGATATGGGTACCTCGGTGGCAATCTGGTCGTGGGGGTGGTTTTCAAATAGTTCCAGCACGGTACCCAGGGCCACCTCCCATACCTTGCGCCAAAAACTATCCTCCTCACTGGAGAGGTCAACTATCTTTACATCAGAAAGTATCGGTTTCAGATAGCCTTGCATGCGCCCCTCGTTCATGGCAATTTCAGTTCCGATGTACAGGCTTCCCTCTTCAAAGGTGAAGTTGGCATAGCTTTCTGAAAAGGCGTTGAGCTCGGTAAGGGGTACCGATTTTAGCTCTGCATTAATATCGGCCACCAGGGGGTTTTTAAGCACATTGAAAGTGGCAGAGCCGGTTAAGACACCCTCTTGGAAACTGTGTGCCGAAACTTCCAGGCGGGAGGGGAGCAACTCACTGCTTTCGGTGGCATTACTGATGTTGGTGGCCAGCAGGTCAATGCTGTGAAGTGCGAGGTCAATGGGGGGTGAGCTCTGCGGCTCAAGGTAATGCAGCTCCCCCTTCCTTATTTCAAAACGGTTTATTTCAATCGGTATAAGGCTCTCCAGTACTTCTACATAATCGTTGCCACCGCCTGATTGTACCGTGTCGCCTACTTTGATAAAATTCAGACGTGGCGATTCCATGGTGATGCTACCTACAATTTCACCCTCCCAAATGGCTGGCCATTCAATAGAGAGATCAATTAAGTGGACATAGAAAAAAGGCTCGGTTGAGCCGTCCTCGCCTACTTTGTCTATTACCAGCTCATCTATGCTGTAGGCACCCCGCCACAATTGAATGTCAACATCCTCCACCTGGCCGGTGTAGCCTTTGAGATTTCGGAGTTGCTTATTGACGTAATGTTCTACTATGAGCTCAAGGCAGAGGTATAAAACGGCCACGGTGGCTATGATCAGGAAGATCAGCCAGTACCTTTTCTTTTTAAGGCGGCTGCGCTTACCCATGGTACTTAGTTATCGTCTGGGGCCGTGTCGACCGGTCCGCCACCGGAATCCCTGAGTTGTTTATCACTGCTGGGGGTGGCATGGCGGTAGGATTCGAAGATGCCGGCAAAATCCACATCGCCAACGTCGAGGGTGCGTATGGGGAAGGGGATAGTAATATCATTTTCGTCAAAGGCTTTTTTGATGGCAATGACGCCCTTATCGAGCGCCTCAAAATAAACCGCCTGACTATTGGAAAAGTTGATCCAGTAACGAATGGTAAAGTTGATGGAACTGCCTCCAAACTCAGTGTAGAAAATAGTGATATTGTCTGAGTCAATACCTTCCAGAGCCTCCACCGCTTCCTTGGCTATTTTCTTGGCAAAGGGCAGGTCGGTATCGTAGGTTACTCCTACGCTCAGATCTACCCGGCGTTTGCCCCAGCGGGTATAATTGATAATGGGATTTTTAAAAACCTCCGAATTGGGAATCAAAATTTGCTGACCCTGCAGGGTTTTCAGTTCAGTGGTACGGAGGTGGATTTTTTGTACCACCCCAAAATAGTCCTTGGTTTCTATGAGATCCTGCTCGTTAAAGGGCTTGCGCACACTCATCATGGTACCCGAAATAAAGTTGGCCGCAATATCCTGGAAAGCAAACCCCAGCGCCAGGCCTATTACCCCGGCACCGGCCAGCAAGGAGGTCACCGCACCATCGAGGTTCAGTACGCTAAGGGCTATAAAGGTGCCAATGGCAATTACAATCACATACATCACCGAGCTGGCTAGTGACTGCAGGCTTTGATTGTCGGTAACGCGGCCCAGCAAGCGGTCAGTGAAGCGGCGGATAACTTTTCCGATGAGCACAAAGGCCAGTAAAATCAGAATGGCCATCACCAGGTTAGGCAGCATTTTAATGGCGGTGTTCAGCCATTCCTGCAGGCGATCTGTTACCAGGTCATAAGCTTTATTGGGGTCGAAAGATATCTTCTCCATGGTGAGGGCTTTGTGGATTAGCGTTTAGGAGTAAGGCGCTTCCGCAAGGCATTGATTACGATAAGGGTGAGGAGGGAAATTGTTATTTTCTTAACCCGGGTTTTGAGCGGTAAGTGATAATTGGTAAGGTTGCGAAACAGGCTCAGGGCCAACTGGCTGGCGTAGAGGCCTTGCTGTACCGATCCGGCGATATCGCGGGTATGATCACTGGTAGCCAGGATCATCGCACGTTTTTCATTAGTGCTGTGGGTCAGCTCCCGCAGTCTCTTTTCCAGATCCCTTTGGTTCTTTATCATGGTCAGGTAGTTTGTCCTCATTAATCATCATGTTAATGGCGGCATTTGTCAGTGGCCTGATCAAAATTTGCTTGCGGAAAACAATCACTATGATCATCCAGGCTACAAATACCAGGGTGGAGATGCCGAAGCCCAGTGGATAGCTATCCAGTACTCCACCTAGATATACCCCCAGCCATATTCCGAAAATGGCCAGCATGATATGAAAAAGTATGATGATAAAGAGCACCGAAATTAATTGGGCGGCACCTTGGCTGAGGTGTTTTACGATTTTGAGCTTTACCAGCTCTTTTTCGCTTTCGAGGTATTCACGAAAATTTGCCCCCAGGTTTTTTAGTTGGTCTAGTAATTTCATGGTATAAAAAAAAGCACCTTTAAATTAATAAAGGTGCTTTAAAGGAAGATTGTTCTCCTAAATATTCTGAATGTCGGCCTCCAGTTTGTCCTTTTCGCGCTTGGTGGTGGAAGCTACTTTTGCGCTCTCACCGCGAATGGTACGCTCGGCGGTCTCTTTCAATTCATTCAGGGAATCCATAGCCTGACGGGCTACTTTTCCCAGGGAATCTTTAAGGTCTTCAGATTTATCCATCAGGCTGTCCCGGGTTTCAGCTCCTTTGGCGGGAGCCAGCAGGATACCAGCCGCAAAACCTACCGCAGCGCCAATCAAAGTTCCCAGTATTACATTTCCTCCATTTGAATTACTCATGTTCTTCTGTTTTTAGGTTAATTAATTATAGTTGGAATGCAGTTTGTCGTGTCGATCAACATTTTGCAGGAATTTATCGACGATCTCATTACCACTTTCATCATAATCAGCGGTGAGATAACCCCGCTGCCCGTCATTGGCATCGAGGGCATAAACCACCCGGTGCTCTACCACCGTCTTGCGGGTGGTAAACCAATCCTTGCGGCCCTTAAAGCGGTAGATACCGTTAATTACCAGATCATCGGGCTGGTAACTTTGGCCACCGGCACGGGCCGAGCCCTCATCCTCAACCGTAAATTCACGGGTATAACCTTCCTCTTTGAGTTTGTCAATGGTTTGGTTAAAGTCGGAGTAGGGATCTGAGTGGGGCGATCTTAATTCCATTTATTGCGAATCATCAGTTATTGCTGTCGTACCATTCCCGCAGTTCTTCCTGTATCTGTGCCAGCTCGTCCTGGGTTCGGGCCAGGCGGGCCGACAGTTCTTTCTCTACCTGGTACACGTTGTCTTCGGTAAGTGACTGGATAGAATGCAGGCTAGTGTCTAAATCTTTTTTAACTCTTTTCAGATCATCTTTCAGACGCTGTGCTTCTAACTTTGCAGCGGGAGAAATGTTCACATTTTCGCGTTCCCAGCGTGCTAATTTTTCACGCCGTAGCCGTACCGTTTGCATTAATTCGTTTACCCTGCGCTCCGTAAGATCAAGACGGGCATTGAGGGTTTGCACCGACGGTTGTTCAAGGCGGGTGTTTGCCGCACTTATGCTGGATCCGGCTGCCTCGTTAGATACCTGGTTGCAGGCCGCAAACAGGCCGCCGAGGGCGCCGCAGATCATCAGCTTTTTAATTCTTTTAAAGTTAATAATCATAATTCAATTTTCTTCTATCGCTCAAGGAGACTTCGCAGCATCCAGGCGTTTTTCTCATGAATTGTAAGACGACTTACCATCATATCAACGGTAACTTCATCCTCTACTTCGTCAGCAGTTCTCAGGGTTTTGCGCAAATTGAGAATCAACATTTCGTGGGTTTCCAAAAGATCAGCCGCCATTTCGAGGTCAGTAAGGCCGCTTTGTGCGTCCTGAATGGAGCTGAGCTCGGCATAGCGCTTAAAGCTGCCCGGAGCTTCATGACCCAGGGCACGGATGCGCTCGGCGATGTCGTCAATGGCCTCGAATAATTCAGTGTACTGCTCTTCTGAGAGATCGTGCAGGGCCTTAAACAGACTACCTTTCACGTTCCAATGGTAAAAGTGAGTTTTGAGCATCAACAGGTAGCTGTCAGCCAAAATACCCTTCAGCCCCTCCGCTACCTCATCGCGCGATTGCTCACTCAAACCGGTATGCAGTTTTATTTTACGCTGTGAATTTGGGAAGTCTACTTCTTGTAACTCTACTTTTTCCATCGTACATATTTTGTGGTTAGAACTTATTTTCAGGTGTGTGTTTGTAGTAATCTTAAAAAGGCGCTTATCTTCATGGAAGATCCATGCCTGATTAGGGTAATTGGAGTTAAAACACTGAAAATCAGAAGCTCCTCAATATATCTGGCCCTGAGAGATTTATCTTACACCGCCAGCTGTTTCACTTTGACAGAGTTTTTATTTTCACTTTGAAAAAATTATGATACACAGGAACTATAAAATCATCGGTAAGGTCCAGGGGGTGTTTTTCCGGCAAAGCAGCCATGAAAAAGCACTGGCCTTAGGTTTAAATGGCTTTGTGCGCAATGAAGCAGATGGCAGCGTACACCTGGAGGCTGAGGGTGAGCCGGAAGCATTGGAAAAATTAGAACAGTGGCTGCGGCAGGGACCCCCGCAGGCGCGGGTAGAGGAGGTGCAAAGTAGCGAAGCGGGTTTAAGTAGCTTTGAGGGTTTCGAAGTCAGGCGGTAAAGCTAACTTTGCAGCATGGATTCAAACAGATTAAAAAAACTGGAAGGTCAGTTTCAAAAGGACCTGGCCGATATATTTCGCGAACTGGCACAGGCAGAGTACCGGGGACTGTTGCTGACTGTAAGCACAGTACGCATCACTTCTGACCTTTCGCTGGCCAGGGTGTATGTGAGCATCTTTCCGGCCAAAAATCCCGAAGCGGTAATCAAGCAGCTCAACGAGCAAAAGGGGGCCATTAAAAACAGCCTGGTACAAAAGCTCAAGGGTGGCCTGCGCAAAATGCCGGATCTTATTTTTTACCTCGACGACTCACTGGAGCGGGAAGAGGAGATTGACCGCCTGCTAAGGGGGGAAGGGGAGAGCCCTATTAAATGAATATCAGCTCATACATAGCGCGGCGTTATTTCTTTGCCCGTACTTCCGGCAATGCGGTTAATATCATATCGGCTATCAGTATTCTCGGTATACTGGTAGGCAGCGCAGCCCTTATCATCGTCCTTAGTGCCTTCAACGGCCTCGAAACGCTGGTAGGGAGTTTTTACAACACCTTTGACCCGGCCCTGAAAGTGGAGGCGCGCAAGGGCAAGTATTTTGAGCTGCCGCAGGACAGCTGGCAGCAAATAAGGGAAGAAGCCGCGGTGGAAGCTGTTTCATCGGTGCTCGAAGACCGGGTGTTGCTTAACTTTAATGGGAAGGAATACATTGCCACTATTAAGGGGGTGGATGAAAATTACCTTAAGGTAAACCCCATGGAAAAGGCACTGAGGAATGGCGAATTCAGACTGGAGCAAAAGCAGGAGTTTGCCGGAGCGGTACTGGGAGTGGGCGTAAGTTATTTTCTCGGCTACGGAGCGATGGCTCTTGGGGAACCCGTTGAAGTATTTGTGCCCCGGCCCGGGGTGTCAGCGGCAAATTTTAATGATGCCTTTAATTCCCTGAAAATCTATCCCCAGGGAATTTTTCAGGTTCAGCCTGAATTTGATGAAAAGTACGTTTTGAGCTCGCTGGCCTTTGCCCGTCGCCTGCTCAACCAGGAAAAGGCTATCAGTGCCATAGAAATCAAGGCAGCTGCCGGCAGCAGTATTAAGGAGCTAAAGGAGCGATTGCAGTCAATCCTGGGCGACGATTACAGCGTTAAAAACCGGCAGGAACAGCAGGAAGCTTTTATGAAGGTGATGAAGAGTGAAAGCCTCTTTACCTTCCTGGTATTTGCGCTGATCCTAAGTATTGCCACCTTCACTATTATGGGAAGCCTGAGTATGATGATGCTCGATAAGCGTGAACACCTGCGTACCCTCAATGCACTGGGCGCGGACCTGGGGCGGCTGCGCAATATCTTTTTTAAAGAGGGCTTGCTGATTAGTGCTGCCGGTGCCCTCCTGGGCTTGTTGTTGGGTACCGTGCTGGTATTTTTGCAGCAACACTATAACCTGATCGGGCTGGGACAGGGATATGTGGTGGATGCCTACCCGGTAGAGCTCAGGCTGCGGGACATTGTGCTGGTATTACTTACGGTTGCCACCCTCAGTGCAACGGCCAGCTGGCTCACCTCAAGGAGGCTCAGTCCGGCCTTGCTCGCTATGCAGGCAACTTAGATCATTATTTCGGCATCGGCAAATTCCCGGGGAATATTCCTCAGCGTTTCACGGATCTCCTCTGCACTCTCGGAAGTGACCAGCTTCATGCGGTAAGGTTTGAAATTGCGAATACCCTTAAAGTAGTTGGTGTAGTGACGGCGGGTTTCATGGATACCGGTGCGCTCACCTTTCCACTCCACTGCCATTTCAAAATGCTGGCTGGCAGCGGCCACCCGTTCTTCCAGGGTAGGGGGGCTGAGCTTTTCACCTGTTTTTAAGAAGTGTTTTATTTCGTTGAAGATCCAGGGGTAGCCAATGCTGGCCCGTCCGATCATAATGCCATCCACAGCGAAACGCTGTTTCATTTCGAGCGCTTTTTCGGGTGAATCCACATCGCCATTGCCAAAAACCGGGATCTGCATGCGGGGGTTATTCTTTACGGCCGAAATCAGGCTCCAGTCAGCCTCGCCCTTATACATCTGCTTACGGGTACGGCCGTGAATGGAAATAGCCTTAATGCCCACGTCCTGCAGGCGCTCGGCTACTTCTACAATATACTTGCTGTTTTCGTCCCAGCCGAGGCGGGTTTTTACCGTTACCGGCTTATTAACCGCCTTAACAATCTCGGCAGTCATGCTCACCATCTTGGGAATGTCCTTCAGAATGCCGGCACCAGCGCCCTTACAGGCCACATTCTTTACCGGGCAGCCGTAGTTGATGTCGATAATATCAGGATTGGCCTGCTCAGTGATGGCAGCCGCTTCGCGCATAGAGTCGATGTCGTAGCCGAATATCTGGATACCCACCGGGCGCTCGTATTCGAAAATGTCGAGCTTTTGAACACTTTTGGCGGCATCGCGAATAAGCCCTTCGCTGGAGATAAACTCCGTGTACATTACATCTGCCCCGTGTTTTTTGCAAAGTGCCCGGAAGGGGGGATCACTCACATCTTCCATCGGCGCCAACAATAAGGGAAACTCTCCTACCTCTATATCTCCAATCTTGACCAAGAGCTCTATTTTTGTGGCAAAATTACGAAATAGCTAGTACTCAATGATGAAAGGAAGTTTTAGTGCCAGTGGCTTATGGACCCAGTTATTAATGCTTCTTTTCCTGGCACTGGGGGGCGCGGTTCTTTTCACCTCTGTGGGGCTGCTCTTGGGAATGTTGATTTTTGATATGCCCCTTAAGCAGGTTCAGGATTTTCTCCAGGCTGGCAACACGGCGGTCATTCAGTTCATGCAGGGCTTTTCTACTTTGGGTACTTTTTTAGCGCCGGCGCTTTTTGCGGCATATCTTTTCGCGGACGAACCCGATCAACTGCTTAAGGTACAACGTTGGCCCCGTCGTCCCTGGCTGATTTTCGGACTGGTCATTTTACTCACCTTTAGCAGTACAACCCTTAGCGATGCTTTGTACCGCATCAGCCGCAACTTTATATGGCCTGATGGCCTGGAGTGGCTAAAGGAGATAGTGGAAGCGGCAGAGGTGAGTATGATGGGGCAGATGGAGGATATACTGGTGATGGATAGTATGGGTGCCTTCCTCAGTGTATGGCTGGTAATGGCCGTGTTGCCAGCGGTGTGTGAAGAGAGCTTCTTCAGGGGGGTATTGCAGCCGCTAATTAAGCGGGGCACGGGCCGCCGGCATCTGGCCGTTTGGCTAAGTGCCTTTGCCTTTGCCATGCTACATCTGCAGTTTTACACCTTCCTCTCCATTTTTATTCTGGGAGCCGCTATGGGCTACCTGCGGGAGTGGACCAACTCACTTTGGCCGAGCATTGTAATGCACCTGATCAACAATAGCAGTATTGTGGTGGCGATATACTTTTTTGATATGCGCTATGAGGAGATTAATGACCTGAGCAGTGGCTGGAATTATTGGTATGCTATTCCTGGTATGGCAGTATTTATGGGCGCCTTGTTTGCCCTCTACCAGCTCAGGCAAAGGGAATAAAAAAGCCCCGACCTTCGTCGGGGCTTTTAGCACTTTCAATTTATCAGAGGGATCCTAATCACCAAAAACCTCTCCTTTACGGGTAGAGTAATTGATTTTAAGGGCTTCCGCTTTGCGTAGTTCCTGTTTGATATCACTTACCAGGCCCATCTTTACATCTTCATCAGCTTTGATGGAAACCGTCATCAGCGGGCGCTCGGCTTCGTTGATATTTTGGCGTTCCTCAATTACAAACTGCTGAATTTCGCCGATGCGTGCAAAAGCGTCATTGAGCTGCACACGAGGCTCGGTTCCGAATTGTGAGCGCAGGGCTTTCTTGGGTTTACCTACATAGATGTAGGTTACCAGGCTCTTCTTTTCCAGTTTTTTCACCTCGGTAGCCTTAGGCTTGGTGTTGGCCACCAATAAGGTTACCTCACGCATTACGGTGGTTACCATAAAGAAGAAGAGAAGCATGAACACAATATCGGGCAGCGATGCCGTAGAAATAGCGGGAGTACCTCCTCCTGTTTTTTTCTTGAATTTAGACATAGTCTTATAGATCTATAGGTTCAGCTTCCGAAATCTTCTGTGGATAAGCGTCCTGCACTTGTTCCATCTGATTGGGGCCGAGATCTTCATAGCTCACACCGTACTGGCGCTCTGCCAATTCATTTCTCAACTCATTGTAGGCCGCAACCAGCTCATTCTGCACCGAGATGTACATCTTGTAGGAGGTACCACGGTCATTCTGCAGGGAGATAATTGCCTTGCCCGGACTATCAGATGAAGTGGGATCCTGGCGGCCCTGGCAGTAATCGCACTCACCGCTGCCGTTGTTGTCCAGGAAGCGCTTGGCTGCGTCACGCAGATCCTCGATTTCCATATACTCATCCTCAACCAGCAACTGGTCGTTGGCATTCACCAGCACCACAAACAGGTTTTTCTGCTTAATGGGGGGTGGTGGCTCTTCTTGTGGCGGCTGCCAGGGCGGAAGTTTAGTGCTGATTCCTTCATCAACGTCCATGGTTGTAGTAACCAGGAAGAAGATCAAAAGAAGGAAGGCAATGTCAGCCATGGAGCCCGCATTGATTTCCGGTATTGCTCTTTTGTTTCTTGCCATCTTACTTAAATAAACGAGTTACCTCATTATAAAGTATGGAAATTACTGCCAGACCCATCAGCAGGTAAAGGGTAACCAGGCCAGCACCAACACGGTGCGAGGTGCCCTCTTCCACATTGAGATCGGCAAATATGCCGTTGGCATCATCGCCGGTAGACAACAGGTAGGCCAATACGGCCAGTACGATCAGGCCTACGATACCAATGAGGGAATTCTTGGCAGCTCCGGGGTGAGAAACGATCCTCGCAACAGCAAAGATCAGGATCCCAATCACGCAGATACCAATAAGCGCGTATGTTAAATATAATCCGAATTCTACCATTGTATGTCGCGTTTTATACTGTAGGGTTGTTGCGTGGGTGGGTGTGATCGTACTTGATCAGCAGGTCAATCAGTGAGATTGAAGCATCTTCCATAGTGTTGGTGATAGAATCAATCTTGGCAATGAT